>CAYGPR010000009.1:0-29266 GCA_964351985.1 uncultured Maribacter sp.
TTTTGCACCGTAATTGGAAAATTTTATGACAGGACTTTTCCCGAGGGAATTATCAAAGAAACGTTCGTTTGCAAAAAGTCCATCGCGTTGATAATCCGTGCTTGAGTACCTTGCTGAGAAAAAAGCATTCCATGCACTCCGGTTATATCGCAGTTGCGCAAAACCATTGAATTGGGATGCGTACATTTTATAATGATAATTGAAAATATCATTTTCATTTTTCTGTTGTTCCCCGTTCATATCATTTAGGGTATTTGAAAATGGGTCTACATCCAAATGGTAACTGGCTCCCATTAAATCATTTATTCGGGCAAAATTCTTAGAGGTCAGTTTTTTATAGGTCAATCCGAAATCAATTTGGAGGTGCTCGGTCAACGTGAAATTTCCAATGGAATTTAATGTCAATTGTGTATCATCAGCAGTATCGTCGTATAAAACATAAGCCGCTTGCTCTCTAGTGTTGGCTGCATAGATTTGCTCCCAATCTGTTTGGGGATTTTCCAAAAAACCTTCTTTGGCTAAATTGGCGCTTGTAAAATTGGCTCCAATCGGACTGTTTATGTAGAAACTTGGTAGATAACGATAATAGGTCGGGTCAGGGTTGGGCGCATTGTAATATCCTAACCGACTTCGGGCGTTGGTACCGAATTGATAGGCGACTCCCGTATTCAAATTAAACTTGTCGGAATCGTAAAAATGGTTCAGCATTAGTATCGGTTCGGCAATTTTACGTTCTCTGGCGTTTCTGATTTTGCCTTCTTGGAAGCCCCAATAGGGATTATAGTTTTTGCCTACCAACTCAAAAACTTCTTCGGTAATAGCGGAGGAACGACCCCGACGATTGCTGGCCAAAATTCCGGTAAGGGCAAAGCTATGATGCTCGTTCAACTGATAATCCATAGCTCCGAAAAGTGAAAAGGCATCATATAAGGTTCCATCTATATACCCTTGTTTAGCCCATCTTCGCGAACCTGAAACCGAATAGGCCAAACCATTTTTCTGCACCCCTGAAGTATAAGTCGCCATCAATCGCCCCCCATAGGTACGATTGGATACCGATGATGACAACCGAGTACCGGGTCTAAACCCGGAAGGTCGCATATCTATGTTCGTATTTGCCAAAATACCACCGAAGGTAAAGTCGGAAGCTTCCAAACCGTTCGTAAACTGCTGATTTCTGGAAACATCGTTAAGCCCTCCCCAGTTGTTCCATTGCGGTCGGCCATCGAAAAGTTTGTTCATAGGTAAACCGTTAATTAATACTATTCCATTTTGGGAGTCATATCCGCGAACACGAAAAAAGGCTTGGCCAAAATCGAAGGCGGCACGACTTAAAAAAACGTCACGTGTGGCCTGTAAAAGTCCCGAAGAGTTTGAACTGGCCTCGTCGTCCAAAAGCTCTGAATCGGTCAGTGTTATCAGATTGTCCGCTTGTTCTAAGGTAAGGTCCGGTTCAAGATATATGGTCCCTATATCCAAAGCCGGATTTCCTAAATTCACCGGTATTCCCTTTGTGACAAAATCAGGAATGGATATGGTAAGAATATAGTCGTCGGCCGAGGGACCGAAAAGTATGAACTTTCCGTTAGCATCGGTTTTCGTCACGAATTCGGTTCCTTGCAAGGTAATATCAACGTTGACTAAAGGTTCTCTGGATCGCTCATTGATAACTACTCCAAATATCCTGTTTTCCTGTCCGGTCACGAATTTTGGCAACAGATAAAATACTATGAATACGAATAAAATTCGCATTTAAAATTGTTTGGTTAGTGTGAATACCTTACAATATATTGATAAAGTGAACAATGAAGACGAAAAAACTATCGAAATTGAGGGTTTTTTCGTTACTTGAAGGCTATATCTACTTGATTCAATGAAAATTAGATTTATACTTTTGCTCCTTTTTTCGGTATATAACACCCTAGCACAATCGGAAACAAGGTTCAAAATCAGAACTGTCGCCTTCTACAATGTTGAAAACCTATTCGACACTGTGAACGACACCTTAATCTTTGACGATGACCGCACGCCCGAAGGAAAAGACCATTGGACCGTAGAACGTTATGAAAAGAAAGTTAGCGACATTGTTAGGGTACTATCCGAAATAGGATCTAAAGTAACCGGTACTTCTCCGGATATAATCGGTATTTGTGAGGTCGAGAATCGAAAGGTTGTCGAAGATTTGATAAACCACCCAACGTTAAAACAAAAAGATTACGGAATTGTCCATTTTGATTCCCCTGATGAGCGGGGAATCGATGTTGCCCTACTTTATAAGAAATCAGTGTTCCTACCCATTTCGTTCGAAAGTCATAGATTATTGTTGATTGACGATGAAGAGGAGCGAAACTATACGCGCGACCAACTTGTGGTGGGTGGACTTCTGGATAATGAGAACATACACCTTATTGTAAACCATTGGCCCTCTAGAAGTGGCGGTGAGGCTCGAAGTAAGCCCAATAGGACGGCCGCCGCCAAGTTGAATAAGCGCATCATCGATTCCATTCAGCGATTGGATGCTTCCGCTAAGATTATCAGTATGGGCGATTTTAACGACGGACCAAAAGACGACAGTTTTACAAAGATTCTAAGAACTAAAGGAAAGCGTGAAAAAGTATTGCAGAACGAACTTTTCAACCCTATGGAAAAATTGCACCGTAAGGGTATTGGCTCTTTGGCCTATCGCGACAAATGGAACCTTTTCGACCAAATTTTCTTTACGGGCAATTTATTAAGTTCAAAAGAGGAATATCGATTTTGGAAGGCCGGAGTTCATAACCCCAAGTATTTGATAACTAAAAAAGGGCAGTATAAAGGGTATCCGTTTCGCACGTATGCTGGTGGCAGTTATGCCGGTGGGTATTCTGATCATTTTCCCGTGTATTTGTATTTGATAAGGGAGGCCAATCGCAGCCCCTCTCAAGGAGGGAAGCCAGAACCATAAAGGGAAACGTCATTGGAAGCAGTAAAACGACGAAGCAATCTGTTGAACCTTTGAAGAAAGGTTCAACAGATTGCTTCGCTTTGCTCGCAATTACGATTTACTATAACTCTTCTATTTCAATATTCCGCCACTTCACTTTAATTCCACCACCATCATGAATTTGAAGCGCAATACCACCTTCTCCCTCACCGATTTTCTCATCGGAAAAGCTGACCATTTCGGTACCGTTCAACCAAGAAGTCAAATGGTCGCCATCGACCCGTATCTTCATCGTGTTCCACTCACCCATTTTGAGGGCCTTGTCTTTTTCAGGGTCAGGTTTAATAAGCCATCCACGGCCATATGATTCATAAACCCCGCCCGTATCGTGACCTGGTGGAGCGACCTCGACCTGCCAACCGTTTACTTTGGTGCCATCAACGGTCGATCTGATAAAAACACCGCTGTTACCGTTGGCCTCTTGTTTGAACTCTAAAGTGAGTTCAAAATTTTTGTAGTGTTCATCGGTGCCCAAATAACCGTACCCCTTATCGGGTCCGCTTTCGCAGATTAGAAGTCCGTCTTCGACGTACCATTTTTCGGTGCCGTAGATACTCCAACCGTCGAGGTTTTCACCATTGAAAAGTTGTTTTTCTTGGGCGAAAATGCCGAAAGAAAGTAGAATCAAAAAAGTTGTTGTTATTTTTTTCATTTTCTTAGAGTTTATCTAAATTAAAATATCAATGTTCATTACGTGCTTGACCACTCCGTCTTTCCCTGCAAAAAGAGCGGGGATATCAACCTATCCTTGCCCTTCGGCTACGCTCAGGATGACATGAGGAGGAGTTATTTATTATCAATCAAACCATTGCCCCCACGGGATTCGGCTTAGTATCAGGATCAACCCGAGGCCATAGAATATGGCGATGCTTTTGAATTTTTTATTTGCTTCGAGAAACTTTTTATGCCTTGACCATCCTACGGTAATCAAAATAATCGCCAAAATATTGACAAAAGGATGTTCTACGGCCAATAATCGTGCCGCGGACGTCAGGCCACCCATACCAAACTCCTGAATTGCACTAAATCCGTTCGCGGAAACAAAATATAATATCAGACCTACTACCAACTGAATATGGCATAAAATAAGCGCGAACAAGCTCAAACGAAGGTCTTTGGTCATGGTGAACATCTTATTACCGACCAAGCCCATAATGGCATTGGCAACCGCAAAAAATAATATGGCCAAGGCTACATAGGCCAAATAAGAATGGAGCATTTGTATTATTTCGTACATCACTTTGATTTTAGTTCTTAAATGTAACGATTTTTGAGCATAAAAAACCCTGACAATAAGGCCAGGGTTTGAAATTAAATTTAAATACTTTTTTTAAAAATTAAAACGAACACTCGCGTTCCATGTTCTACCGAAACCAAAGAAGACTCTGTTACTAACATTAATACCGTCGTAGGTTTCATCACCAGCCTCAACAAAATTATTGGTATCAGATTCTGCTATATAGGTAGTATCAAAAACGTTATTTACATTTAGTCTAAAGCTTAATCTTGACTCACCAATCGGCAAACCATAAGAAATTCCAGCGTCAGCTAAGCCAAAAGAAGGTAACTTTAAGGATCCTTCATCTGTAATATCCGTAGCATCAAATTCTGCGTAAAGATTATCAGCAAAACGGTATCCAGCATCGACACTTAAATTATCAAGTATATTATAATCTACACCAACAAACGCGGTAAACTGAGCCGCATCACCGACTTTTACGCCATCTAATTCTAGCGTTTGTGCTTGTTCTACTCCGTCGATTACAATTGGGGATTGGTCGTTATCAAAAAACGTGGCTGAAACGTTATCTTTATATTCCCAGTTACCGATTGAAAGCATACCGGTAAACGCTAATCTATTGCTCGCCTGAAATCTTCCGTCCATTTCAATACCGGTATGTACTTGAGTAATGCCTAATATATTCGCCGTACCACGAACTTCATCTGGTTCACCAAAATTAAAAGTTGATTGAACATTCGCAAACCTATCAGCCCATCTGGTACTATATAAGTTAACATTCGCTCTGAATTTAGAACTTCTAAAACCATAACCTATCTCAAAACCAGTAATTTTTTCATTGGTCAAATCAGGATTTATATTATTACCAAAATTCAAGAAAACCGCATCGAACAAGGGTTGTTTCTCGTAATACCCGGCATTGGCAAAAATATTGTGGTTGTCGTTAATATTCCAGTTTAGACCTCCCTTGAAGTTACCGCCAATGATATTCTGTACATCTGTTTTTTCTGGCGGGACTTCTCCAAACAATTCTTCACGAGCAAAACCTTGGTTTGAAAGCGCACCTTGCACAAAACCGGTAATATCTTCAGTGAAATTGTATTCAACTTGGCCAAATACACCAAGCCAAGTCACGAAACCTATATTGTAATAATCGATTTTTTCTTCGTCATCGATATTACCAAATACCCACCATGGCTGATTTGATTCATAGGTCTCTCTAAATAAGGGATTAGGATCATTGTTACGATTATCTGTTTGCTGATAGACATCACCCCCCAAAAGGTTATCGACTCTACGGTAATGATATCCTTTATATCGTCTCAAGTCAATTCCAAAATCAATTGTTAGTTTATCGCTTATTCTGTTGTTCAGGTTAGCCAATAGTCCGTACCAGTTATGAGAATTTACAGAAGCTCTACGTGTAATACCATTTGTATTCAACTCATTGTCGTTCAAATCACTATTGTTCACGTAAAGGCCATTGATTTGCTCTCTAGGAGTGTCACTGAAATCAGGAACTAATTGTCCACTATTGTAAGCAACGATATCATCTACCCGTATTAAACCTTCGGCAGTTCTAGGCAGGGCAAATTGTCTACTACCATTAATTTCGCCTATTTCGCCTGTACCACCACCACGGCCGAAAGAAGCATATGCATTGGTTTGTAACGTGGTTTTACTTCCTACATCCCACGTCCAACTCAGGCTTATTACCGGTTTGTGGTAAAAGTTTCTCCTAAAACTAAACTCTTCTCCATTTAGAAATCCCCAATCTTCATTGTATCTTCTATTCGGTTCGCCATCACCCTTACCATATTGTATTTGATTTTCAATAGATACAGCACGACTTCTTTGGTGATGCCATTGGGGTGCGCCCGTTGCCATAAACTCCAAGTTGTGATTACCAGCCGTATAACCAAGACCCACGAAGAAGTTATAGCCTTCAAAGTTGGTACCATCAGCATACATATTACCGCCTGTTCTACTCAAGAGTAAAGAAGTGGAAAACCCATTCTCCAATATTCCCGAAGAATAAGAGGCCAACGTTTTTACATATCCATCATTACCCACAGTTCCACCGATAACACCTCCCTGAGGATTTTGAGAAGTTCTTGTTACAACATTAATGGTACCACCTACAGAAGAAACAGCAAGTTTGGAAGACCCTAAACCTCTCTGAACTTGAATCGCAGATGTCACATCGGACAATCCCGCCCAATTACTCCAGAAAACGCGACCGTTCTCCATATCATTTACCGGAACACCGTTTATCATTACAGCGGAGTTATTGGTATCAAAACCACGAATATTTACACGCCCATCACCAAAACCACCACCAGATTTAGTTGCGTAAATTGACGGGGTGGTATTTAAGATTTCGGGAAGTTCTTGAGATCCAAGCTTTTCTTGGATTTCAGCGGCCTTGATCGTAGAAACAGCAACCGGAGTCTGGCGATCTTTTGCGATATCTTGAACACCTACTACAATAACCCCTTCAAGTTCTTCTGCACTGGGCTGTAAGGTAATCGACCCAATATTGCCCCCGCCGGTAAAACTTACCTGCGCGTTGTTGAAACCAATATAGGATATCACCAAGGTTCCGGTTTCTTCTGCGACTTCGATACTGAAATTTCCATCAAAGTCTGTAGAGACTCCGCTATTCGTTCCCTTGACCAGAACATTGGCACCCGGTAGCGGGCCACCGTTGTCACCATCAAGCACAGTACCGGTAATCGTTGTTTGCGAAAATGCCATAGCGACCATTAAAAATGATACCATAGCCAAATACATTTTTTTCATCTCTCTAGTGTTTATTTGTTTTTTTGAGCGTGGTGCAAAAGTGCCGTATTTTTTACGCTTGCACATTACGTGAACGTTAAATTAGTCGATGCAAATTTAACATAAAATTGGCAATTCTTGGTTCTGAAAAACATGAAGTTATCAAAGGTTGCCAAAAAATCAGGAAGTGTTACTTTAATTCTTAAAAGCTTGCAACAATTGTAGTGTCGAAACATCATGATCAGCGATTTCGGAAGTATTCAGATCTTTTAGGATCGTACCTGCCAGCTGCTTGCCCAATTCTACGCCCCATTGGTCGTAACTGAAAATATTCCACAGTACGCCTTGAACAAAGATTTTATGTTCATACATGGCAATCAGAGATCCAAGGGTATTTGGAGTAAGTTTGTCTATCAATATGGTATTGGTAGGTTTATTGCCCTCAAAAACTTTAAAAGGGAGTAATTTTTCTATTTCACCTTCACTCATATTCTTACCTTCCAATTCAGAACGGACCTCCTTTGCGGTTTTGCCGTTCATCAACGCTTCGGTCTGTGCAAAAAAGTTGGCCATGAGCTTATTATGATGGTCCTCATCACCGTACAAAGACCTTCTGAAACCGATAAAATCTGCAGGTATTAATTTCGTTCCCTGATGTATCAATTGAAAAAAGGCGTGCTGCGAGTTGGTTCCCGGTTCTCCCCAAATAATCGTTCCGGTCTGATAATCGACTCGATTTCCATTACGGTCGACACTTTTTCCGTTACTTTCCATGATGCCCTGTTGCAAATAGGCGGAAAGGCGGCTCAGGTATTGTGAATAAGGAATTATCGCCTCGGTCTCGGCTCCGTAAAAATTGTTATACCAAATACTCAACAAGGCCAAAACAACGGGAATGTTGCCATCGAATTCGGTAGATTTAAAATGTTCGTCCATTTCATTCGCCCCTGCAAGCATTGCGTCGAAATTTTCAAATCCGACAGCCAAGGTAATGGACAGACCTACGGCACTCCAAAGGGAAAATCGACCTCCGACCCAATCCCACATCGGGAACACGTTTTCTGGGTCTATTCCGAATTCCGCAATAGCTTCCGTATTGGTCGAAACCGCGGCAAAATGTTTGGCGACATCTTTTTGGCTTGCATGTTTAAGGAACCATTTTTTTATCGTCGTCGCATTACTAAGAGTCTCTTGGGTGGTGAAAGTCTTTGAAACCACCACGAAAAGTGTCGTCTCCGGATTCAACTCCTTTAAAATTTCATGTACATGATCTCCATCAACATTGCTGACAAAGCGTACTTTAAGATGATTTTTATAGAACTTTAAGGCTTCCGTGACCATAGCAGGGCCTAAATCTGAACCTCCGATACCAATGTTGACCACATCGGTAAAGGTCTTGTTCGTATAACCTTTTTTATCTCCAGAGATAACGGCATTGGAAAATGCCTTCATCTGAGCTTTGACCTGATATACTTCGGGCATTACATTTTCACCATCGACCAAAACAGAATCAGATTTTTTTGCGCGTAAAGCGGTATGGAGTACAGATCGACCTTCGGTCTGGTTTATGGCATCCCCATTAAAATATTCTTGAATGGCATCTTTCAAATGAACCTCATCGACCAATTGTAATAACAACCGGAGGGTTTCATCGGTAATTCTATTCTTTGAAAAATCAATAAGAAATTCCTTCCACTTTATACTGAACCTATCGGCTCTACTACTATCTGCGGTAAAAAGCGATTTCAGATGTGTATCCTTCGTAAGGGTATGGTGTTCGGCAAGTTTTTTCCAGGCTTCAGTGGTCGTAGGATCGATATTCTGTAATGACATTTAGGGCAGTTTTAAGATTGCAAATACTCACCCATATGTTTTTCGATGGGCAACAAGATTGCAAAAATAAACTATAATCACTAGATTTTATGACTGTTTTAAAATGTGGTGCCTAGAACGGCGACCTTATTGCCCTAAACTGGCAAAATCTTCTTCTTCGGCCAATTTTTCAGGAAATACAATACAATCCAATTGATCTTTTATAGGGTCGATGTATTCAAAATACTTTGGTTGTAACGTTTCTGCCAAAGGTTCGGCTTTTGGTAATTCTTCCCTAAGAGGATCCACTTGCCTACCATTCTTCCAAAAGCGGTAACATACGTGTGGTCCGCTCGTGTTTCCCGTCATACCTATCCACCCAATGACATCACCTTGACGAACGAATTCTCCTCTTTTGACCTTTTGCTTTTTCATATGCAAATACTGTGTGGAATAGGTGCCATTATGACGGATCTTTACGTATTTTCCGTTCCCCCCCTTTCGAGTGGACTCCGTAACCGTACCGTCAGCGGTCGCCATTATGGGCGTTCCTATTGGAGCTGCATAATCCGTTCCTTTATGTGGTCGAATTCTGTTACCGTAATATCGTATTCTTCGTTTAAGATTATATCTCGAGGACAATCTGCCATATTCGACAGGCATCCTTAGAAATGTTCTTCTTAGGTTATTGGCTTCTTCATCAAAATAGTCCACAATGCTTTTTAAAGAATCGTTTTCATAAGCAAAGGCATAAATAGGCTTTCCATTATGCTCGAAATAGGCCGCTTCTATCGGTTCTGCTCCGGCATAAATAGAATCGTTGATATACTTTTCCTTATAGATCACTTTGAACTTATCTTCCTTTTGAAGCATCGTAAAATCTATGGTCCAAGCATATACATTTGCTAAATTATGTGTGACGGCGTAGTCTATTCCCTGATCGAGAATGGCATCTGAAAGTGAAGTTTCGATAACACCCGATATCTCACGCTCTACATATTTGACCTCTTTTTTCTTTTTATAGGCGGTGACACTATCTCGAAAATCGACCACCGTATAGTTTATAGGGTCATTTTCATAGATGAATACTTGGGCCGTTTCAGTGGTATCTTTTGATTTCAGAATCATGTAGGGCTTACCGACCCTTATTTTTCGAACATCAAAAGTATCTTTGTACAGCTCCGATATTTTAGCAATCTTAGGGTAGTCTACTTTATTCTCGATCATGAGTTCACCAAAACTATCCCCACGTTTTACAGTATCTTTTTGAACCTTAAAATCATCAAGGTTAAACCCGAACTGCTTCACGGTAACTTTTTCGGCCAAAGAGACGACCTCTGCGATTTTTTCTTCATGCTCCTCTAGGGTACGGTCCTCTTTGCAAGAAGTCAATATCGTTATCAAAAATAAGAAGCCCCAGTATTTGTACATTTCAGTTTTTTGGTTTTTCTGGGTTAAAGATATGGTCTACCCATTGCTTTCCCCAATCATTTAACTCTTGTTTGGTATACAAGTCTGGAAAAAACACGACTTTCTGAAAACTGGGTGGCAAATAGTCCTTCCAATTTGTTCCCCCGGTCGCATCGATCTGGCCTTTATCTTTTCCAAGATATCTATGGGCAGAACCCATATGCATCAAAGGCCAATTTACGTTCGCGTTTAAATCCAATGTCTTTAACGCTTTTATCAGGTCTTTATTATCTTTTTTTTCTTCGGGCAATTGTAAGAATTTATGATAAATAGTACTGTCTTGAACCTGTTTTGAGATTCGTACCAAGCGTGGCGTATATCGATATTCGAACTGCTTTAGTGTCAGTGTTTTTTCGCCCGTCACCACGTCGGTAGCACCCTTTTTCCAATAGATATGTTCATATAGCTCTTCAATAGGGTCTTCCGATGAAAACCGTTCACGCTGGGTATGGTGTACCAAATTCTCTAACGGCGTCGCATAGATTTCAATCATACGGTATTGGGCCGATTGAAATCCGCTAGCGGGTAAGAGGGCCATTCTGTATTGTAGAAACTGCTCTCGCTCCATACCTTTTATCATGATGCTAAAGGAAGAAATCAAGGCTTCATAATAACAGTTTATTCGTCTTGCCTTTTCAATGAAGAAATCCACATTTTGCGATTTGTCGTCAACAACTTGCTTCTGTTCATGCAAAATCAACTTAAAGTACAGTTCGGTAATCTGATGGTACATGATGAAGATTTCCTCATCGGGAAAATAGGTGCGGGGAATCTGAAGACTTAATAGTGTATCGAGATGGATATAATCCCAATAGGTAAGATAACGCTGATAAAGGAGGCCATCTAAATAGGAGCTTAAATCTTGGCCAGAATCTTTATACTTTTCTTCAAGTTTTGAAATTTGGGAATCGATATGCTCTTTGTTCTTCATTTATAGGGTACCATCAGTAGGGAACAAAGTTACTAATTTATGACCTCAAAGTTAATCCATTATTATTTTGAACTGGTTTTTGAGTCCGTTGTAACCATCGAGGTCGGCTTTGATAGAACCTACTGCCAAGTCGGCTTTGATTCGTACAGGAATTTTGTTCTTGTCGTTCGAAACCCATAATGAGAGACTTTCTTGTTCTTTAAAGACCCTGCCCGACTGCACATAAGGCCGAAATTTTAGGCATTCTACCTTGCCGAACTTGGTTTTTAGTACTTCCTTGCCCAAGTATTTAAGTTTGAACGGGAAGATACCGTCGTCATCGTACAACATGTTCAATGTTATCGATTCACCCTGAACAAGGTCTTCGAGTCTGTAATTGTTACGTAAATAATAAAAAGCGGAAAGAAGGTCTTGTACACTGTCTTGAAGTGTAAAATCCATTTTTTTATTATTCTTCTTGTCGTTAAGTACTGCTTTTGAGTTCTTGTGATCGAAATTGATTTCGATATCTTTGGTATAACCTCCTTCGTCGATTTTGCGGATAAATCGATACGGCCTACCATCTTTCTTTCCAAAATAACTCTCGTACGTATCATCAACTTTAAAAAAGACGCTGGCAAGACCTGTGGTCTTTCCTTTACCTACTACATGATAGGTAGCAACGCCGTCTATTTTCGCCGATTTCACTTGAAGCGTTGCTATGCTGGCATTCAACCAACCATAGTGCATACGGAATTTAAGCCATTCGCCGGGTTGGAACGCAGATTCCTTTTCCGGTGACTTATTATATGTAACGGTAGATCTGCGCTGCTTTGAATTCATTACCAAGTCTCCCGACTTACTTTCTTGAGCATTCGCAAACAGACCCATGGACAATATAAGAAGTAGTAAAAATTTCTTCATGTTCAAAGAATTGTACTAAAATTACGTATTGAGTCGTAAAACTTAGCATTCGTTACAATTACTTAAACAAAATTTATTCCAAAGTATTGTGACTTAGTTATAAAAAAAGCCCAGTTTTGAAACTGGGCTTTTCCTAAATAACCAACCAAACTTTAAATTATGAAAAACCAATACTTAAAGTTGTAAGGGAACCACCCCTTACTAACATCAAATTTAAGGCATTAAAACAGTCCGAAAAGAGTTTTAACGTTCTTTAACTATTCTCTTAACAGTACTTTATAATTCGCATAATGATTTTAGCAGAACGTTAAGAATTTTTGACCTTTTAGAGGGTACCCCGTGCGGCCTGCTCCCTTTCAATTGCCTCGAATAAAGCCTTAAAATTACCTACTCCGAAAGACTGAGCGCCCTTGCGCTGAATGATTTCTATAAAAAGTGTAGGTCTGTCAACAATTGTTTTGGTAAACAATTGCAAGAGATAACCTTCTTCGTCCCTATCTATCAAGATACCATGTTTTTTAAGGGTTTCGATATCTTCATCGATGTCGCCGACACGTTCCAACAAATCGTCATAATACGATTCAGGAACATATAGAAACTCGATGCCCCTTTCACGCATCGCCGAAACCGTAGCAACAATATCATCGGTGGCCAAGGCCAAGTGTTGTACCCCAGGGCCATTGTAAAAATCAAGATATTCTTCTATTTGAGATTTTTTCTTGCCTTCGGCGGGTTCGTTAATCGGAAATTTTACGCGACCGTTTCCATTGCTCATCACCTTACTCATCAACGCGGTGTATTCGGTTGCGATATCATCATCGACAAAAGATACGATTTGGGCAAAACCCATCACCTCACCATAGAATTTACACCACGTGTTCATTTCGTTCCACCCAACATTTCCGACCATGTGGTCGATAAATTTCAAACCGACCGGCTCAGGGTTATAATGTGATTCCCATTTTCGATACCCTGGTAAAAAAATGCCATTGTAGTTTTTACGCTCTACGAAAACATGTACTGTCTCACCATAGGTATATATACCGGAACGTATCACATGGCCATTTTCATCTTCTTCGCAAGTAGGCTTCATAAAGGGCTTCGCTCCTCTTTTTGTAGTTTCCTCAAAGGCTTTGGTTGCGTCATCTACCCACAGGGCAATTACCTTTACACCATCACCATGTTCATCGATATGGCGATTTATTTCACCTCCTTTTTGTAGCGGAGTAGTTAATACCAAGCGTATTTTATCCTGTTTTAAGACGTAGGAGACCCTATCACTCAAACCGGTTTCCAAACCCGCATAGGCTTCTGACTGAAAGCCCATTGCGGTTTTATAAAAATGGGCCGACTGTTTGGCATTACCTACGTACATTTCTACATAGTCAGTACCTAGTAATGGGAGGAAGTCCTCGGCCTCATCGAACAATTTTCGTAACGAGTACTCGGTGTTCTTTAAATCTTTTAGATTTTTTATTTCTGCTGCCATCTTAATTTTTTTATGGATTGAATAAAAATTCCGCTATCAACTTTTTTGAGTCCGCGGTCATCGAATAAATCTCAGCACCTACTATTAGGGTCACTGAAACAGAGGTAATACAGACTATTTACCACATAGCCCTAAGATGTGAAGTAATATCGATTCTTCGCTGAAGCATACTGTTATACGATTCTTACAAATATCGGAAAAAACAAGGAAAACACACAAGATGCCCTAAAACCAATATCCTATACTAAAGAAAAAATTACCGTCCTCAATTTCAGGGGACCAAGAATAGATGACCTGAACAGGCCCGAAAAAAGATTCCCATCCATAACCTACGCCATAGCCGGAATAGTTAGGTTCGGTGAACCACTCTCCCAGACGGAACAGGTCATCGTCGACATTCGCAAAATTAGCCGCGCACAAGAGATGGTGCTTTTGTGCAAATTCATAATCCAATCTACCATAGGCCTTTACAAAACTGTTTCCGGGAATACTTAAAAAATCATATCCATAAAAGGGAATAAAGTTGTTAATCAGATCCGTGCCATAACCGCCTAGAACAAAATCGAAAGTCGTGACATTCGATGTGCCAAGTTTAAAGCCCCCTTCGGTCTCGATGTTCATCGATAGGTTATCTAGAATCGAAAAAGCCCCGCCAAGTCTAGCTTGAGCAATAGAATATTCCTTGAAATTTTCATTGAAATCGGAAGACAATACATAAAAATGAAAATCACCGTTGAAGTAAAGTCCTTTCGACGGAAAGTACTTATCATCGTAAGTGTCCAAAATGAGCTGCCCAAAGGCACTATAAAAATTGCTCTTTTCGAATACAGACTTTGCTGCGGCCTGATTCGCCGCCATAGCTTCGGCAGTTGTTGAACCTCCTAAGGTGTTGGTACTATATTTTATAAACTTGTGTTCGGCTCCTATTCGAAATGCAAATTCTTCCTTTAATACCGTTTGCAGATAAAATTGGTTCGTGAAATCGGTTACATCTAAACGTATGTTGTTCACACCGATGCCATTGGTTACATCAAAATTGGACCGGATAACATCAAAATCGATATCTTGTTTGAATTCATTAAAGCGAGAATTTATCCCAAAACTCCAGTATGACCCCTTGTCTACGAAATAGTGGAAATTATACCGCAGGTTATCGCCGAAAATAAAATCCAACGAGGCCACATCATCTTTAAATAACAACTTCTTATGGGTGATATTGATCAAGGCCGCCGTTTTATAAAGATCGTCGAAGTGTGCCCCTAAACGAATGTAGGTCTTGTTGGGGTTTTCATTCAGGTCAAGCACCATATCTACCCCTTCTTTATCTTTATTGGACAACAATTCGTAGCGAATGGTCTTAAAGTTGCCCGTCGCGGAAAGGTTGCCGATACCTTGTTGCAACTTTTCGAAGGTAATTTTCTTGTCGAGATCAAAACGGAGTTTTCCTTTTACATAGCCACGGGTATAATTTTCGTTTCCTTTTAAAACCAATTGCTTGACTATCAAAGTATCTTTGGGCACCACATATTTTACCAGTTTCCCTTCACGGTTCTGTTGTTGTGAAATTTCCTTTAGGACATCGAATTTTTCTTTGGCGGCAATCTCACCGTTTCTAATAATTTGTTTTCCTGAATTGAAATCGACCACGGAATAGTCACCTATTTCGGGCTTTATATAGATATCGGTCATTTTTGATTTCTCTTCCATGGCCATGGCCGTTCGGTAATTGTTAATTTGAAGTAGTATTTCCGTTGCCGACAACAGTGCTTCGCGATCACGAAGACCTTGCTGTACGTCGACACCTATGATGATATCGGCACCCATATTCCTTACCTCCTCTATCGGATAATTATTTACAACACCCCCGTCTATCAAAACCCTATCCCCCATTGCCGTAGGTTCAAAAAGAGACGGGAGCGTACCGCTTGCCATAATCGCCTCTGGTAGATATCCTCTATCCAAAAGTACCTCCTCGCCGGTCTCGACATCGGTGGCTATACAAATAAAAGGTATCGAGAGCTTGCTAAAATCACTTACATCTTTTACATGATAGAGCACTCTGACTAATTCGTTATAGATACTCTGGCCGCCTGAATAGGCAGGCGGAAACGAAATTCTGAACTTATTGAAAGGAAGGGTTAATGCATATTTTTCAGAAACCTCTTTTTCATAAAACGATTTCGCACCCCGGGGAAGGTTGTCTTGGATCAAGGTTGCAAAATCCGTATTTCTGAAAATCGAGTCCAATTCAGTAGCAGAATACCCTGCAGCATATAAGCCGCCCACAATGGCGCCCATACTCGTGCCACCTATATAATCGATTTTCACGCCAGCTTCTTCTATTACTTTCAGGGCCCCGATATGTGCTAATCCTTTCGCACCCCCTCCACTTAGAACCAGACCGACTTTCAAATCGTCTTTTTGACCGTTCTGCTGTGCAAAGGTTAAAACCGAAAGTAGCATAAATACATATAGGTCTAAATTTTTAATGAAATGTTTCATAAATCATTTTTGCCTTGGCCATACCTACCTTTTCGGCCAATTTTTCTATCGGAGCTTCCTTTACTCGCTTTACAGACTTAAAAGCTTTTAAAAGTTCTTCCGCCGTTTTTTCGCCAACGCCCTCTATGGCCAGCAACTCGGAATTAATAGCTGCCTTGCTTCTTTTATTTCGATGGAACGTTATGCCGAATCGATGGGCTTCGTTCCGTAATTGCTGAATAATTTTTAGACTTTCCGATTTTTTGTCCAGATATAACGGAATAGAGTCTCCCGGAAAATAGATTTCTTCCAATCTCTTGGCAATACCGACTATGGCTATTTTTCTCCTTAGCCCGAGAATATCCAAACTTTTTAAGGCAGATGACAACTGTCCTTTTCCTCCATCGATCACAATCAATTGCGGTATTGGTTCTTTTTCGGCCAATAGCCGTTTGTATCTTCTAAAAACTACCTCTTCCATAGACGCAAAATCGTCAGGGCCATCTACGGTCTTGATGTTATAGTGACGGTATTCTTTTTTAGAGGGTTTGCCATTTTTAAAGACCACACAGGCCGCAACGGGGTTGCTACCCTGAATATTACTATTATCAAAACACTCAATATGCCTAGGTTCACTGGTGAGCCTTAGGTCTTTTTGCATCTGGGCCATGATACGGTTCGTATGCCTATCGGGGTCGATAATTTTTATTTGGTTGAACCGTTCTTGACGATAATATTTGGCATTTCGTTCCGATAGTTCAAGAATTTTCTTTTTGTCCCCCAATTTTGGCACTGTCACTTTTAATTCAGGTGATACCACGATCTTGAACGGTACGTAGAGTTCCTTTGACTCCGAACTGAACCGTTGCCGAATTTCGATTACTGCCAGCTGTAACAAATCGACATCTTCCTCATCCAATTTTTTCTTGATTTCCATGGTGTGAGACCTCACGATCGAACCGTGTGAAAGTTGTAAAAAATTAACATAGGCAAAGGCATCGTCCGAAATAATCGAAAAAACATCAACATTATTGATTTTGGGGTTTATGATGGTCGACTTTACCTGATAATTTTCGAGTACCTCAATTTTATCCTTAATGCGTTGGGCTTCTTCAAACTTCATGTCAACCGCCAGAGATTTCATTTGCCCTTTAAAATATTGTAACGAGGCTTTAAAATTCCCTTTTATGATTTCTCGAATGTCCTCAATTTGACGGTTATATTCCTCTTCTTCTTGAAGGCCCTCACAAGGGCCTTTGCAATTTCCTAAATGATATTCGAGGCATACCTTATATTTTCCAGCACCTACTTTTTCTTTAGAGAGGTTATAATTACAGGTTCGCAACGGATAGACACTTTTGACCAGATCCAACAGTGTTCTTACCGTCTTCATACTGGTATAGGGGCCAAAATATTCCGAACCATCTTTAATCAATTTTCTTGTCGGGAATATTCTGGGGAAGCGTTCATTTTTAATGCATATAAAAGGATATGATTTGTCATCCTTGAGAAGCACATTATAGCGTGGGCGATTTTTTTTGATAAGGTTATTTTCCAACAACAGTGCATCGGATTCGGTCCGCACGACGATATGCTTGATGCGGGCAATTTTTTTTACGAGAACCCTAGTCTTGCCATTATCGTGATTCTTGGTGAAATACGATGAAACCCTTTTCTTGAGATTTTTTGCTTTGCCGACATATAACATCTTATCCTCTTCATCAAAGAACTGATAGACACCAGGGTTGTCCGGCAATGTACTCAATTGTATTTTTAATGGTATTTGGGGCATGAAAACGGTATAGATATCATTTTGCAAAAGACTTCGTTAAATTACTACGTTTTTATAAACCCCTAGTGTGATTTTGCTTTTTTTAACGAAAACCGAAGTCATACTCTTTTGAAAAGAAATTAAGAAAACCCACGTTCATTTTCTTGGTAATTATTTTCTCAGAAGTTTTTTTTAACAGCAAGGACACATTTGCGAATCATATCTCGTCATAAACATGTTTGAATCTTTTTCTTGCATTTTTTAGGATAATACTGACAAAAACTTTTAATGTTTTGTAAATCAAATATTTAGATACAATCTTCTTTTATTAATTGTAAAATAAACGTTAATCTTTTACTAAAAAGATGCATTTCATCGATAAAAAGTTGCACTTAAAAGGATTTTTAATGATTTTTTTTTTACATTTATCACATCAAAATCATTTTCCCCTATGGACAACTACATCATAACACTAGGCTTATATTTAGTTTTAATGCTATTCTTTAAAGTCTATTATGCCGTTGCGGCAAAAGAATAGTTTTTGCGTCTTCATAGCCGTAGAAATTTAATCAACCTCAATGTTGAAAAAAGATTTACGCGTTCGCTATTTACAGTTACGAAATAAAATCTCCACCCAAAGTCTCAGTAACGCAAGTCTGACCATTGCGAATAGATTACTTGAGTTACCTATTTGGTCATTTGATTATTACCACATCTTTTTGCCTATTTCAAAAAAGAACGAAATAGACACCACTTTTATACTCTCTATTTTACAAGGAAAGGACAAAAACGTGATTCTTCCCAAAGTCGTTTCAGGGCAAATTCTGAAACATTTCTTGCTCATGGACAATACCAAACTTGAGGAAAGTTCATGGGGAGTTCCCGAGCCGGTCGATGGTATTGAAGTAGACCCAATGAAAATAGATGTTGTCTTCGTGCCATTGTTGGCCTTTGACAAAAAAGGAAACAGAGTGGGTTACGGAAAAGGATTTTACGATGATTTTTTAAGTAAGTGCAGGCCTAATGTAGTCAAAGTGGGCCTGTCGCTATTTGAAGCCGAAAAAAAGATTGCTGATATTGCAGATCATGACATACTCTTGAACTACTGTGTAACACCACAGAGAATTCATAGCTTTTCATGAGATTGTTCTTCGCCATCGAAAGTCTGTAAATTCTCTTCGCCGTCTTCTCTTTTCTCACCAAATGCTCTTTTGTTAAAGACAAGTAAAATTCCAACACCTGTGCTAATTGCGGTATCGGCAATATTAAAGACAGGTTCGAAAAACCTAAAATTATTACCTCCAAAATAGGGCACCCAATCGGGCCATGTCGTGTCGACCAACGGAAAATAAAGCATGTCTACAACCTTGCCATAGAATATTTTGCCGTAGGGTTCCTCAGAGAACAATGTCGCCACGTGATTGTTACTCTCGTCGAAAATTACTCCATAGAAAATTGAATCAAGGATATTGCCCAAGGCCCCTGCAAAAATTAATGAGACCGCAATAATCAATGTATTTGAAGCTTTTTTACGGATGACGTCAAAGAGCCAATACCCTATGCCTATGATGGCGAGGAGACGAAATATGGTCAAAAAGAGTTTTCCCAAACTTTCGGATATGGGCAATATATCGCTCAGTTTCGCTCCCCATGCAGCACCTTCATTTTCAATGAACAATATCTTGAACCAATTGAAAACTTCGACCGATTCACCCAAAACGAAGCTGGTTTTTATATAAATCTTACTGATTTGGTCGATTATTAATATGGCCAAAATCAGCAAAAGAGACTTCTTTATGTTCATAGGAATAAAATATGATGGGCAAAAGTAGGAATATTATTCGGTTTTCTTGATTACGATGTTTCCCGTAATCGTAGACAAATGAAGCTCGACCGGACCATTAGGAACGTTATCTTTTTCTACCGTACCATACTTACTGACCGCATCTATCGAGGCCTTGGAAATCTTTGCAGATATATTCCCACTTTGGGTTTTGACATCGGCAAATCGAGAAACTTCGCCGAGATGACAGTCGCCATCAGCTAATGTGATATTGAGTTTTTCGTATTTTCCTTTTGCAGTGACATTACAATTCGTTCCAAAAACTTGGACCTCCTTGAATTGGGGCAACATCACTTTCAACGAAATGGAGACAACCTTATGAGCGCTCAACTTGTCGTTCGGGTTATTAAAACTAGGCTGAAAACCGGCCCCGATATGTAATGTCTTGCCTTCTTCCCGAATACTTAAAAGCAGGTCATTTTTATATTCCCCATCGATTAGGGCCTCTACGACGACCTCATCGCTTATTCCGGTCTGTAGTTCTAATCTAAAACAATTTTCCGTATCGATTTGGATACGGTTCGTATTGGCATTGACAATCGACTTTTTAGTTATTTTTTGCCCCGATAAGTTTCCAATGGTCATTAGCAATAGGGCACAAAAAAAAGTCTTCATCATGTGAATTGTGAATCATCGTAAAACCAAAACGTCCGCCGAAGTGGCGGACGTTTTTTATTTCTGCATGTTTTTTGCCTCTATGCTCAGCGTAGCGTGGGGAACAAGTTTCAGCCTATCTTTATTGATCAACTTACCTGTTACGCGACAAATACCATATGTTTTGTTCTCTATTCTCAATAGTGCGTTCCTCAGATCACGAATGAACTTCTCTTGACGTATGGCCAACTGGGTGTTCGCCTCTTTGCTCATAGTTTCGCTTCCTTCTTCAAAAGCCTTAAAAGTAGGCGAGGTGTCGTCGGTACCATTATTTCCATCGTTCATATACGAACTCTTCAAAAGTTCTAAATGACTTTTTGCTTTTTCTATTTTCTCTTCGATCAGCGCTTTGAACTCTTCCAAGTCCTTGTCAGAATATCTAATTTTTAAATCTGTTGCCATGTTTTCTAATGTTTTTCGATAAACAATTTAGTGTTCACTTCATCAAAGGCCACCTCGGTACCATTTTCCAATATTTCCTCTAATTCAAGATCAGCGGTCAACGTCTCAGTTTTAATATAGTTCAGGTTGCTCTCGACCGCCTTTTCGACCAACCCGTCTTTCAATATTTTGATGTCTATTCTATCGGTAACTTCAAACCCTGAGTCCTTTCTCATGTTTTGGATTCGATTCACAAGTTCTCGTGCGATACCCTCTTTTTTGAGTTCTTCGTCGATCGTAATGTCCAAAGCCACTGTCAAAGACCCCGAACTAGCGACCAACCATCCTTCGATGTCTTGTGAAGCTATCTCTACATCGTGTAACTGTAAATTAATGATTTTATTTTCAATTTCAAGGGATATTTCGCCCTGTTGCTCGATTTTTTGGATATCCTCCTGCCCTAAGGCCGAAACTGCTTGGGCTATCCGCTTCATATCTTTCCCGAATTTTGGGCCCAGAACCTTGAAGTTCGGTTTGATCTGCTTGACCAATATTCCGGAAGCATCGTCGATAAGTTCGATTTCCTTAACGTTGACCTCCGACTTTATCAAGTCGGAAACGGCCTCTATTTCCTTTCTTTCTTTCTTTCCTAAAACGGGAATCATGATTCTTTGCAAGGGTTGTCGAACCTTGATTTTCTCCTTCTGACGAATAGAAAGTACCAGAGATGAAATGGTCTGCGCCTTTTGCATCTTGCCCTCCAATTCCTTGTCTACCATAGACCCATCAAAAGTGGGAAAATCGGAAAGATGTATACTTTCAAAAATTTCTTTTTGGGTGGTATTGGTCAGGTCATGGTATAGTCGTTCCATATAAAAAGGAGCGACGGGTGCCGATAATTTTGCCACGGTTTCCAAACAAGTATAAAGGGTTTGGTAGGCCGAAATCTTATCCTTTTGGTAATCTCCTTTCCAAAAACGTCTTCTGCTCAGGCGCACGTACCAATTGCTAAGATTTTCCTGCACATAACTGGAAATAGCCCTAGTGGCCCTAGTCGGTTCGTAGTCACCGTAGGCTTCATCAACAATTTTGATGAGTGTATGTAGTTCCGATAAAATCCATCGGTCTATCTCAGGCCTTTCGTTTAGCGCGATTTCGGGTTCGGAATAGTTAAATTCATCTATGTTCGCATAGAGTGCAAAAAAGGAATACGTATTATAAAGGGTTCCGAAGAACTTTCGCTTTACTTCTACGATACCGTCCAAATCGAACTTCAGGTTGTCCCAAGGGTTAGCGTTCGAGATCATATACCATCGGGTCGCGTCTGCACCATGCTCTTTCATCGTCTCGAACGGATCTACCGCATTGCCCAATCGTTTTGACATTTTTTTGCCTTCCTTGTCCAAGACCAGTCCGTTAGAAACGACGTTCTTATAGGCGACGGAGTCAAACACCATTGTGGCTATTGCATGAAGGGTATAGAACCAACCTCTCGTCTGATCCACACCTTCGGCGATAAAATCGGCCGGAAAGGTCTCACCCCTATCAATAAATTCTTTATTCTCAAAGGGATAATGCCATTGTGCGTAGGGCATGGAACCACTATCGAACCAAACGTCGATAAGATCACTTTCGCGCTTCATGGGCTTGCCGGATGAAGAAATCAAAACTATCTGATCGACGATATTTTTATGTAAATCTATTTTTTCATAATTCTCTTCCGACATATTCCCTATCACGAAATCTTTAAAAATATCGCTCTTCAATACGCCTGCCTGAACTGCTTTATGCATTTCGGATTTCAATTCGGCCACCGAACCGATCATGATTTCTTCGCTTCCATCTTCGGTTCTCCAAATCGGCAAGGGAATCCCCCAATACCGTGATCTAGAAAGGTTCCAATCGTTCGCATTGGCCAGCCAGTTGCCAAAGCGTCCTTCACCCGTGGCTTTTGGCTTCCAATTGATGGTCTGGTTCAAATCGAACATCCGGTCTTTCACGTCGGTAATCTTGATAAACCAAGAATCCAACGGATAATATAAAATCGGTTTATCGGTTCGCCAGCAGTTAGGATAACTATGAATGTATTTTTCTACCTTAAAGGCTTTATTCTCTTCTTTTAAGCGGATGGCTATCTCAACATCGACCGACCTTTCGGGAGCCTTGCCATCTTCGTAATATTCGTTCTTGACATATTTACCGCCCAATTCGTTCATTTCAGGACGGAATTTACCTTGCAAATCTACCAAGGGAACCGGATTTTGATTTTCATCAAGCACCAACATAGGCGGCACTGGCGGAGTCGCCCTTAGCGCCACGAACATATCATCTGCACCAAAGGTAGGCGCGGTATGAACGATTCCCGTTCCATCTTCTGTGGTTACGAAATCTCCTTCGATTACCCGAAACGCATTTTCAGGATTTTCATAAGGAAGTGCATAATCCAAGAGTTGCTCGTATTTGACTCCGACCAAATCTTTTCCTTTGAATTCTTTTACGATATAATAAGGAATCTTTTTATTGCCGGACTGATATTCGATCAATTCAGGTTTGCTTTCGACCTGTTTGAATTTTCCAGAAAACTGTTTCCCAACCAGGTTTTTTGCTAGGATTACGTTCATAGGTTCGAACGTATATTGATTGTAGGTTTCTACCAAAACATACTCAATCTTTGGCCCAACGGTTAATGCGGTATTCGATGGAAGAGTCCATGGAGTGGTCGTCCATGCCAAAAAATAGATGGTGCCTTCATCCTGTAAAAAATTAGGAAGCGTCCTTTCGATGGCCTTGAATTGCGCAACGACCGTAGTATCCGTCACATCTTGATAGGTGCCAGGCTGATTTAGTTCATGCGTGCTTAACCCCGTACCGGCTTTTGGTGAATAGGGCTGTATGGTATAACCTTTATAAATCAGGTCTTTATCATAAATCTGCTTCAAAAGCCACCAGACCGACTCCATGTATTTGGCCTTGTACGTGATATAGGGGTCGTTCATGTCCACCCAGTAGCCCACTTTTTCGGTCATATCGTTCCATACATCGGTATAGCGCATGACCGCCTTTTTACATGCGTCGTTATATTCTTCGACAGATATCTTGTTGCCGATATCTTCTTTGGTGATACCCAATTCTTTTTCTACACCAAGTTCAATGGGTAAACCGTGGGTGTCCCATCCGGCTTTTCGCTTCACTTGAAAACCCTTCATAGTCTTGTAGCGTGGAAAGATGTCCTTGATCGTACGGGCCATAACATGGTGAATGCCGGGCATACCGTTCGCCGAAGGAGGTCCTTCATAAAATACATAGCTCGGGCCACCCTCTCTAGAGGAAACACTCTTTTCAAAAATATGGTGCTCCTTCCAGTACTGCAAAATTTCTTCTGCCACCTTAGGTAGATCGAGACCGTTATATCCTGCGAATTCCATAGTATCTGTTCTCGTACAAATTGAGGGTGCAAAATTATAAATTTAGATTGAATTATCGGGGTTCGTGACCGAATGAAATATCATATATACAAGTATTCAATTTTATTTAGAAATCTGCAACATCTAAAATTGGATATTATACGTATATCTTTGCATCAAATGAATTAAACACTAAAAACAAAACAAAATGAAAAAAGTAATTCTTGGATCAATTTTAATGCTTGCCCTTAGTTTGTCTTTTGTTTCTTGTAGAGAAACTGCCGACAAAGCTAAGGATGGTATGGAAGAAGCTGGCGAGGCAATGGAAGAAGCCGGTGAAGATGTAATGGATTCTGCCAAAGAAGTTGGCGATGACATGAAAGAAGCTGGTGAAGATGCCATGGATGCCGCCAAAGAGGCCGGTGAAGATGTCAAAGATGCCGCGAACGAAGCTGCCGATGATGTTAAAGATGGTGTCAAAGAAGCTGCCGACAAAGTAGAGGACGCAGTTGACGATAACTAATCAAATTGGTTCATAACAAAAGAAAGCCCTGGCAGTTGTCAGGGTTTTTTTATGACTAATCTTCCGATTAAATTGATTAAAAGCTATATCCAACTCCTAGTATCGCGTTTATACCAGGTGCTACAATACCCGAAGAATAGGTGCGATATCGCTGATCTGTCAAGTTTTCAAAACTCAAAGATGCCTTTAGCGCATTTGAAATTGTGTATTGCGAACGCAAGTTCAGCGTGTACCATGACGGAGAATAAGGGTTGCCGTTGATATCAAGCGCATAGATGTACTCTTTGTTCCGTTCTGAAAGTGCCAGGTCTTCGTATGACAGTTCACCATTAAAGTTTAAGAATAAGTCGGTATGTAATCTTTGATTTTTCCAAACAATATGAAAATCTCCAAAAGTAGGAGCTGCATGCCGCGCTGGGGTATCAGTGCCGTCAGATTCTTCTTCAATACCTTCGGTGAGGGTAAGATTTGAAGAAAAGGATAGATGGTCGGTTAAAAAAGCTTCCAGCCCGAATTCAAAACCATAAACATAGGCCTTTGCCGCATTCTGAATGGCCTGTACATTGCTAAGCTCACCCTTATAATCGATTTCAGATTGGCCATTGTATTGAAAATCTCTCCGCACCAGGGCATCGACCAAATAGGTATAGAAAGCTGCACCCTTTAGCACCAATTTATCATTAAAGTTCTTTTGAATACCCAACTCGGTATTATAGGCATATTCCGGTTCAAGGTCAGGATTCGGTACAACGACCGAACCTGGTTCGGAATCAAAAATTTTTCCGACATCGTCGATATTCGGGGCTCTAAATGCGGTCGAACCGTTCCATGTGAGTTGTAGATTGGCCCTAGGAAACCAGCTAAAACCTACACTACCTGTCAAAGCACCTGTGCTCAAATCGGCATCATCGAAAGGAAAAGGGTAAAATGTTTTGTCGAAGATGGCATCGATCCAGACATGGCTGTAGCGCAGACCTGAAAGCAAGGTAAAGTTTGGTTTTGCCTTATATTCAGCATTGACGTACCCTGCAGCTGTCTGCCATGTAGAACCGTCGGGATATCTGGAAGCCGCAGGCGAAACTACATCGGTCCCTATATTTGTGCTACTACCTTCTGAATGTACTTTGTTAAAAAGGTATTCCAGGCCATAGTAAAGGCGAAGGTTTCCTATCTTCTTGTTCTCAAAATCAAGGTTGGTCGAGAAAGCGTTGACTTTTTCTTTTGTTGAGAACAGTTCCAAATCCTCAAAACCCCGGTCATTTCTGCTTTCCTCAAAATGTTGGTATGCCGTAGTCAGTTTTACACCATCATAAAACTTACCTCTTCCTTTTTTTTTCACTTGTAAATTCGTCATAAACCACTTCTGAGGGCCATAATACCAAACTGCGGAACGCAGACCGTCACCAGCTCCATTGGGGCGTATTAATCTATCATATCGAGAATAGTCGGAAGTCTGCGAATAATGTGTGCCCAATTGAAGGTCTAAATAATTATTCGGCTTAAAAACTACTTTCTGCATTAGGTTGATTTGGTCATACCCCGATGGCACTTGTTTTTTAGGATTCTCATTGGCAACCAACCTATCGATTCCATTGGAAGTAGACACAAAAGTTTCCCGCAAATAGGAGTCCGGGCCATGGGAACCCATAGTTAAATCACCAAAATCATTGTAGGAGGCACTTGTCAAAAATCCCCATTTACTTTTTGCCAGGTTAATGTCAAAGTGAAAAGTATTTTCGGTGTTGGCCGACGCAAACCTATAGTGTGCGTTGCCTGTAGTGACAAGACTGTCACCTGATGACAAGAAGGGCGTTTTCGTATAGAAATTCATGACCCCGCCTATGGCATCACTACCATAAATCACGGATCCGGGACCGAAAATAACTTCAGTATTTTTGACCGTGAACGGGTCTACCGATATTACATTTTGAATATTGCCACCTCTGAAAATAGCATTGTTCATGCGCACGCCATCAACGGAAAGTAACAGTCTATTGGTGGCGAAGCCACGGATCATCGGACTTCCGCCGCCCAGCTGGCTTTTTTGAACGAATACCTTACCGCTGTTCTGCAACAAATCGGCCGAAGTTTGCGGATTCGTAAATGCAATGGTACGGGCATCAATGGAGACTATTTTATTTGGAATATCCTTCTTTTGCTGTTCCCATTTTGATACCGACATGACGACCTCATCCAATTGTTCGGCCTTCATTTCGAGAAATATCCGCCTGCCTTGCCTGAGCACCTGTGCTTTGGTGCTTTTACGCATCTCATAACTCAAATGCTTGAAGGTAAGGCGCTCATTGCTATCAAATATGCTTAAATCGCATATCCCATCAATATCGGATAGGGTAGTTTTCGACCTGTCGGAATTGTAGGCAACTACATTGACAATGGGTTCTCGGGTTTCAGCATCCAAAACGGATATCTCCTGTGCCGAAAGTACACCGAAAAACAATAGAAGTACGATACAGGTCAGTCTGCGCATCTTAGCTAAATACTTCATTTAAAATGGCCAGGGAACGCGGTTTTCGGAATCCCTGTAAATGTAATTCAAAATAAAGAACGATAGCTTTCAGTAGCTCTTGACGGTTGGTCTTCTTCATTTTGATAGTATGTATTGTATCAAAATTTATGCCTAAAAGCTTTTTGAAATACTCTAAATTTTCTCCGGTGATGATAGGGTTGAGCGAAGGGGTATCGGTAAATTCACCTTCAAGAAGGTCAAAACAGCTAGTATCCATGTAGTCCGTATCCGGATAGAAGCCAAAATATTTGGTCAATCCCAACAAAAAATAAATATGGAAGTTCGAGATTTCGCAATGTATATCGAGCCATTGCAAAGAGGCCTCGATATAATGGTACAGTTCTTCGTTTCGCTCCTCTTCATGAATGCTGTTGGCAAGCATTTCTGATAAGAACAGGGTCAGGGCGTTTTTGGCTATATTGATATGTACCGTATTATAAGGATAATCAATTTTCGCTTCGCGAATACTTTCCAAAGTACCTTTGTTCTTGTGCACGGCAACAATTTCCAATTGTGTCAAAGGTTGGAAGTACGCTGTTTTTAATTTTCCTTTTTTTGAGGCCAAAACCCCTTTCAATAAATAGGATTTTAGTCCGTCGGAAAAGGTAAACGCTCGAACGATCAAGCTTGTATCCCCATATTTTATGGAAGAAAGTACTATGGCCTTGGTGGTTACTTGCATCTTTATAGGCTAGGAAACCACAAAGATAAAAGGATAATCCTGAAAAGGATTCTAAAACAAAAAGGCTTTCCAGATAATGGAAAGCCTCTTAAATTAATGCTTTATAGTCTTTAGATTACCCCTTGCGCCAACATCGCATCGGCCACCTTTACAAAACCTGCAATATTCGCTCCTTTGACATAGTTGCAATAACCGCCTTTCTCTTTTCCATATTCGATGCACGAGTCGTGAATATCTTCCATAATATCTTTTAATCGACCATCGACTTCTTCACGTGTCCAACTGATACGAAGGGAGTTTTGTGACATTTCCAGCCCTGAAGTAGCAACACCACCTGCATTTGAAGCCTTTCCTGGCGCGAACAAAATCTGAGCCTTTTGAAACTCATGAATTGCTTCAGGAGTTGAAGGCATGTTAGCGCCCTCTGCAACACACATGCACTTATTCTTAATTAATATCTTGGCACTCTTACCATCTAATTCATTTTGGGTAGCGCAGGGTAACGCGATATCGCATTTTACATCCCATACATTCCCTCCTTTAACGAACTTGGCAGATTTATATTTTTTCGCATACTCTTCAATTCGGCCTCTTTTATTGTTCTTCAAATCCATTACAAAAGCCAGTTTCTTGGCATCGATACCATCGGCATCGTAAACATAACCTGAAGAATCGGAAAGTGTGACTACAGTACCCCCTAGATGCAATACTTTTTCAGCAGCATATTGCGCAACATTGCCCGAACCGGAAATGACAACATTCTTGCCTTCAATCGATTCGCCTTTGGTCGCTAACATGCTTTGTGCAAAATACACCGTACCATACCCCGTGGCTTCAGGTCGAATCAGGGAACCTCCCCAAGAGCGTCCTTTACCTGTGAGAACACCTGTAAACTCGTTTCTTATTTTTTTATACATCCCGAAAAGGAAACCGATTTCGCGCGCACCTACTCCAATATCCCCGGCAGGGACATCGGTATTCGGGCCGATATGACGACACAGTTCGGTCATAAAGGCATGGCAAAAGCGCATGACCTCATCATCCGATTTTCCTTTTGGATCAAAATCGGACCCGCCTTTTCCACCTCCCATAGGCAAAGTGGTAAGGCTATTTTTGAACACCTGCTCAAACGCTAAAAATTTCAAAATACTTGCATTGACTGATGGATGAAAACGCAACCCACCTTTGTAAGGCCCAATTGCCGAGTTCATCTGAATGCGATACCCACGATTGACATGTATGTCTCCTTTGTCATCGATCCAAGAAACTCGAAACGAAATAAGACGTTCAGGCTCGACCATTCTCAAAAGAATGTTCTTTCCATTATAGATTCTGTGTTTTGCGATGTATGGAATTACCGTTTCGGCAACTTCCTGCACTGCTTGAATGAA
>CAYGPR010000009.1:29276-97863 GCA_964351985.1 uncultured Maribacter sp.
TCCATAAATCCATCAATTTTTGCTTGCATTCTTGCGTCCATAAAGTCTAAGGAATAAGTTGATTTTTATTGAATTTGAAATATAACGGCAAAATTATGGTATTCCTATAATTTACAGGCTATTTTTTTCGAAATTTGATAAATCCTAATCAATTGCTTGCTCAAGATCGGCGATAAGATCATCGACATCTTCGATTCCGACGCTCAGTCGTATCAAGGCATCGACCACTCCACTTTTCTCTCGCTCTTCTTTCGGAATGCTCGCATGGGTCATACTGGCCGGATGGCCTGCCAAACTCTCTACCCCGCCCAACGATTCGGCCAAAGTAAATACCTGAAGTTTTTCCACAATTTTTATGGCATCATCAAAATTGCTACCCTTGGTTATAAAGGAAATCATACCACCAAATCCGTTCATTTGTGCTTTGGCAACCTCGTGATTGGGGTGGTCTTCAAAACCGGGCCAGTATACCTTTTCGATTTTAGAATGTTTTGCTAGATATCTTGCTATAGCTTCCCCATTATCGCAATGGCGCTGCATACGAACATGCAAGGTCTTGATTCCGCGAAGCACTAAAAAACTATCCATAGGCCCGCAAACGGCTCCACTTGCATTTTGGATGAAATAGAGCTCATCGGCCAGTTCTTTATTCTTGACGATCAAGGCTCCGACGACCACATCGCTATGACCGCCTAAGTACTTCGTAGCGGAATGCATTACAATATCCGCTCCTAAATCCAAAGGTCTTTGCAAATAAGGTGTGGCAAACGTATTATCGACCGCTAAAAGTAAGTTGTGTTTTTTCGCCAATTTAGATACCGATTTGATATCGATAATGTTCATCATCGGATTGGTCGGGGTCTCGACCCAAATCAATTTTGTATTCTCATTAATATGCTTTTCGATTTCGTCACTGTTCTGCATCCCAACAAAATGAAAGGTAATCCCGAATTTTTCGAAAACCTTTTTGAAAAGACGGTAACTGCCCCCATAGAGATCATTGGTCGAAACAACTTCATCCCCCGGGTTCAACAATTTGATGACGGCGTCCATGGCCGCTAATCCGCTTGCAAAGGCCAAGCCATAGTTTCCATTTTCGATACTTGCCAAAGAATTTTCCAACGCCGTTCGGGTAGGATTCGCACTTCGGGAGTATTCATACCCTTGGTGACCGCCGGGTGTACTTTGGGCATAGGTCGATGTTTGATAAATAGGTGGCATTACCGCGCCATAGGCTTTATCCGGTTGTTGGCCTCCGTGTATTGTTTTACTGTTGAATTTTAAGTCTTTTTCGCTCATATACTATAATTAACTTCACAAATGTATCGTTATCTTCTGGAGAATACAACGGAGTTGTATTTTTGCACTAACCTAATATTTCGCCCCAATGAAATTCCCGATTGCCGCTATCCTCTTTTTTCTAGTTCTGATAAGTTGCAGAAATGATGAAAACCTAACTTTCGAAACGATTAAAATTACCAGTGAGGCATGTTCTGATTGTCCAAAGGTGGAGATAAGTATCCCTAAAATTATTGAGAATTCCAAAATCGGCAGGGCTGTTGAAAAGGTTTTACAGGAAGAAATCATCGTTCTACTCACTTTTGATGAAGAGGTCGATTCTGGCACCATCGAAGAGGCCATTCAATCTTTCAACAAAGGGTATGAAGACCTAAGGGAATTATATTCGGATGAAACTATTGGTTGGGAAGCAGATATAGTAGGTAAGGTTACTTTTGAGGATAAAAGTAACCTTACCATACTTTTGGATTCTTATATTTTTACGGGAGGTGCCCACGGATATAGTTCGAAAAGATTTCTGAACTTCGATAAGCAAAAGGGTAAAGAACTTGAAAACTGGGAACTTTTCAAAAGTCTGCCCGAATTTGAAAAATTCGCGGAAGAGAAATTTCGTCAAAAAGAAAATATCGCTCCAGAGCGACCGATCAATAGCACGGGATTCATGTTTGAAAATGATCGGTTTTACCTTCCCGAAAATATAGGTTTTACCGAAAATGGACTTCAATTATTATATAATCAATATGAAGTCGCTTCCTATGCCGACGGGCCTATTGAACTACTACTTCCTTATAAGGATATCAATAATTTTTTGGATACGAAAGTAAAGTATTAGAGCCTGTTTTGAAACATATAGATTAATTACGAACGGCTTTTTGAAGTGCCAAGATTGCGCCCAGATGCAATCCTTCATGAAAAACATTGAAAGCCAGAGCGTCATCAACATTCCGCAAGGTCACGTTGGCACTGGTCGTATATTCGTTATAGTTTTTAAAAAGTCCCGCGTCATAATCCTCCTCGGTCCATTCCACGGTAGAGAACAAAAATCCTTCTATCATTTTTATTTCCTCGTCCGTTGCCGTTCCATCGGGCACGGTACCTTTTTTGAATTTGCCGACAAGTTCTTCAGGGATACGAACCTGCAATCCGCTGAACTTATACACCAATAATTGTTGGGTCACGATCACATGGGCGATATTCCACCAAATATTATTTCGGAAGCCTTTGGGTATTTTCAGCAAAGTTTCCTTTGGGGTATCGGTCAAAACTTTATAAAGAATTTTTCTGTTTTGCAGGGTAATATCGAAGAGCTTTTTCATCAATAAATATTTTTTCTTTTGCACGCCTGTGCTGAATTCATTTCAGTATAGGCGCGGAATTTTTTCTGGTCAATAAGAATCCTAAAAATAGTACAATTCGCGGGAAATGGGTTTCTTTGTCAAACACCGATTTATAAACTTCAATCTTTCCCTTCTATGGATAAAATTGATTTTAATAACAAAACGTTTTCACTAGTTGACAATTCCGAAGAAGGCAAGGCAAGCTCTGATACCATTTTCAACTATCATCAAGAAGGGAATTTGGTAACGGCCGATTATTATGGTGGAGAAATCAGATATGGTAAAATAATAGCGCAATTAAGAAATGAGAAGCTTCATATGCTCTATCAGTGCCTTACTTTGGATGATGAGTTGAAGGCCGGAAAAGCTATCGCTGAAATCAGTTTCGACCAAAACCATAAAATGAGATTACGATTGAACTGGGAATGGCTTGAAAATATACCCGAAAAAGGAACTTCTGAATATTTGGAAAATTAAAAATCTTATGAAAAAAATTTACCACCTCAGCACCTGTACCACCTGCCAACGTATCTTAAAGGAATTGAAACCTTTAGATGGATTTGATCTACTAGATATCAAAACCGAAACCATGACTATCGGGCAAGTCGAGCTAATGAAGAAACTCGCAGGAAGTTACGAAGCCCTTTTCAGTAGAAGGGCTATGCTTTTTCGACAACAGGGTCTGCATGAGAAAGCACTTACAGAAGAAGATTATAAAAATCTAATCCTCGACCACTACACTTTTTTAAAACGCCCGGTCGTGATAGTAGACGATCAAATATTCGTCGGAAACAGTAAAAAGGTAGTCGAAGCTGCCAAAGCGGCCATCCATTCTTGAGCAGGCGAACCCTTGCCATACTAGCAGCAATTGGTGCGACCACGATTTACGCACTCAATCATACGATTGCCAAAGGAGTTATGCCCCATTATGTGAAACCTTTTGGGTTCATCATTCTTCGGGTGGGCGGAGCAGCATTATTATTTTGGGCGATTTCAATTTTCGGCCCCAAAGAGCGAATCGAAAAAAAGGACTACCCCCGTATGTTGGTTTGTGCCATATTGGGAATGGGCATCAATATGTTGGTTTTCTTTAAGGGATTGTCACTTTCAACTCCCATTAACAGTGCCGTCTTGGTAACGACCACTCCGATTATCGTGCTGATTCTTTCGGCACTGCTCATCAAGGAAAAAATCACGGGTAGAAAGGTCTTCGGAATTGCGATCGGACTTTTAGGAGCCCTAGGCCTCATTTTTTTCGGGACGGAAATCGGGCAAGATGCCCCGAACATACCTTTGGGAAATTTTCTTATTTTAATGAATTCGGTATTCTATGGGTCATATTTAATAATAGTAAGGCCGCTTTTAAACAAGTATCATCCATTTACATTTATGAAATGGCTGTTCACCTTAGGGATAATTATTGTACTACCTTTCGGATACCAGGAATTCACGGAAATTGATTTTGCAACCCTCCCCATCGAAGCAATCTTAAGCATCGTTTTCGTGGTGGTCGGAACTACCTTTTGCACCTACCTCTTCAACATTTTCGCATTGACACAGTTAAAAGCTTCGACCTTAAGCGCCTTTGTTTATGTACAGCCCTTGATAGGAATTTTATATGCTACGACCATGGGAAAAGATAGTCTTACAACCCTAAAAATATTGGCGGCGTCTTTGGTTTTATTAGGAGTTTATTTGGCAAGTAAAAAAACAAAGCCCAAAACAAGTTAATGCCTCTAATTTCTCCAACTCAAAATTTTTTCAATTCAGACCTCATTTGTTGTTTAGTTTATTTTTTGTCGTTCCGGGATACGAGGAATGACTAACTGGGTAAATCTCTAAAACAAACTCAACTGTTTATTTTGGGGCGGTTTTGCAAAACCATAAATACTACGTCCTCCATATTTATACGATTCTTCATTCTCCTTTTTGACAAGCGCATCGAAATTGGTGTTGGGCGTAAAGCCTTTTTCTGCTTTTTGGGAAAGAACGGTTAGTTTTTTGACAGCTTTTAGTTTGTCGGAATTTCCAATTTTCGCACAATGAACCGCATCTTTTAATGTTGCAATGGTTTCGTCGTAAACTTTTGTGGGTACGGGAAAGGGCGTCGCATCTTTTCCGCCATGGGCAAAGGCAAAACGAGCTGGGTCGGAAAACCTTGACGGAGTACCGTGAATGATTTCGCTTACCAAAGTCAATGATTGCAGAGTTCTTGGGCCAAGACCTTTTAGCAATAATAAATCCTCGAACTTCTCGGTCTCGTTTTCTTGGGCCAACCAAAGAATACTTCCCAAACGTTTCATGGATACATCTTTGGACTTGATATGATGGTAAACAGGAACCAAAAGATGTGGCAGTTCCTTTAAGATTTTATCGGGATGCTCTTTTGAAATTTCTAAAATACTCTGTTTCGTAGGCAACGCATTTTTGTGGGTCAAGTTCAAAATATTACCTTGATTTTTACCACAAACCGCGGTATGAGGTTCTTCAACAAAAGATTTTAGATTTTCGGAATGCCAATGATAGCGTCGCGCCATTCCGTTGGAGCGGTGCATGCCCTGTTGAATCACGGACCACTTGCCCGTATCGCTGACGATAAAACTATGGATATATAAATTGAACCCATCTTGAAGCGCCGTATTATCGACCTTGGCGCTAAGCTTACTGCATTTGGCCAGGTGGTTACCATCTAGTCCGGTTTTGTTGCCGACCTCCATCAGCTCTTGTGGAGTTCGCATTGAGCTTTTCCCCTTGCCTCCACAAACATAGAGTCCCAATTGTTTTGAGACAGGATTAATGGATTGTTTCAATACATTCAATACGGTTGTGGTAATGCCTGAAGAATTCCAATCCATGCCGATAACCGAACCGAAACTTTGAAACCAAAATGGATCGGATAGGCGTTCCAAAAAATCATCCTTGCCTTTTTGTTCTATAATGGCCTCCACAATCGGAAGGGTCAACTGCTTCATGCGACTGAAGAGCCATGGGGGAACGGCTCCGCCATGTAGTAATAAATCAGCCGTGCCTGAACGTTGCATGTTATTGGAATTTATCCAAATATATGGATTTTTTCCATAATAATAATTGATTTAAAAAGAAATATCCTTCGGGGTTTTAGCAAACTTCCGAGTATCTTCTTTGGTTAAAATTTTGAAACCTTCAGGTTTTTCGACCGTATTGAATATTTCGAGCAAATCTTCTGGAAGGGAAATAAGTCCACGCGATTTCAAACTGATCCAAGCCCCCATCATTTCACAATGGGCGACGTTTTTTCCATTGGAATCATAAAAGTTGTGATGGAACTCGAAGAACTTGCCGTCTTCACTCAAACCCATAACTTCCAATGAAACTTTTACGGGCCTTCCTGGGAAGACCTCTTTGAAATAATACATGTGCTCATAAAAGACCACCGGCCCGATTTGATGTTCCGCCAGATTTTTTTGGTTCAGACCAATGTCCCAAAGAAAAGCCATACGCGTATGGCTCATAAAATTGATATAGGCACTATTGGCCAAATGGCGGTTCGCATCGACATCGCTCCACCGGACTTCAAATTCTTTTAGGTACATAACTCCGTATTATTTTATTATGCGTGCATAAGAGTGACAAAAATACCATAGTTTTGAAAAACGAAGGTATCCTCACTTGAATTTTATCCCTATTTTTAAATTCCTTAAAACAAATACATGAGCCAGAAACCCACTTTTATCAAAGACCTTTCCTTGCCTGCAATTGCTGCGCCGATGTTCCTAATCTCAGGACCCAAATTGGTCATTGAATGCTGCAAAAATGGTATTGTAGGAACGTTTCCTGCCTTGAACCAAAGAACTAGCGAAGGTTTTGAGGAATGGATCGTCGAGATTAAATCAGAGCTTAAAAAATTCGAGGAAGCGACCGGAAAAAAACCTGCTCCGTTCGGAGTCAATCTTATCGTTCACCCAACGAACCCAAGATTGGAAGCCGACATTAAACTCTGTGTCAAACATCAAGTGCCAATTATAATCACTTCTTTGGGAGCGGTATCAATGGTCGTCGATACCATTCATAGTTATGGCGGATTGGTCTTTCACGATATCATCAAAAAACGCCATGCCGAAAAAGCAAAAGAGGCCGGAGTAGACGGATTGATACTAGTCGCCGCTGGTGCGGGAGGTCACGCAGGCACTATCAACCCGATGACCCTGGTTGCGGAAATCAAGAAATTCTTTCAAAAAACCATCATTCTTTCCGGATGCATTAGCAGGGGGCGCGATATTGCTTCCGCGCTACAAATGGGAGCCGACCTGGCCTATATGGGCACACGCTTTATTAATACCGATGAGGCAAAAGCACCGGATGAATACAAGAAAATGATTATCGATGCAGGGGCCAACGATGTGGTCTACACTGCGGCCATTTCAGGAGTACACGCCAATTTCTTAGGCGCAAGTTTAAAAGCTGCCGGACTTACCGAAGAGGATTTGAAAAAAGATAGGAAAATCGATTTCGGAAAAGAACTGGATACCGAAGCGAAAGCTTGGAAAACGATTTGGTCCGCTGGGCAGGGGTCTGCAACGATCGAAGAGACCCTTCCGGTATCTGAATTGATTTCAAAGTTAAAATCGGAATTCAAATCAGCTATCGAAGAACAGGCCAAAGTTTTGGAAACGTATCCCAAATAAAAGATGGTCAACTCGGGTCTTACCCTGAATCTTGGCTCTTGATTCTTTTTTCTTAAAATATGCCGCTTATACCATCAACGCACAATCCATCATTTTTGTTCAAAAACGGACATTTTTCGACCATTTATAGTGGATTATGGCGTAAAATCATCGATTTTGAGCAAAAAAGGGAACGGATCGATTTGCCCGATGGCGACTTTTTAGACTTGGATTGGAGTTTTTCTGAAAAGCCTTCCAATAAAGTTGTCATTCTTTTACATGGCTTGGAAGGCCACGGGCAACGACCCTACATTACCGGTAGCGCAAAGGCGTTCAATACTTCCGGATATGATGCCTGTGCCGTCAATTTTCGAGGCTGTAGTGGCGAGACGAATCGACTGTTCCGGTCGTATCATTCCGGGGCGACGGAAGATTTGGAAGCTGTAGTGCAACATATCCTCAACGAAAAAGAATATTCCGAAATCTATATCAAAGGGGTCAGTCTCGGTGGTAATATGGCCCTGAAATATGTTGGCGAAGACCGGGACATACCAAAAGAAGTGAAAGGGGTTGTAGGTATATCTGTGCCATGCGATTTGTACAGTTCGTTAAAGGAATTGCTGAAACCTAAAAACTACCCCTATTCCTTAAGGTTCAAAAAACATTTGACAGATAAATTATGGTTGAAGTTGCCTTTGTTCCCTGATAAAATTTCAACAGTGGAAATCAAAAACATCAAAACCTTAAAGGATTTCGATGACATTTATACCAGCAAGGCACACGGATTTGAAGATGCTCTAGACTATTATAATAAATGTAGTTGTCTCCAATTTCTTCCCAATATCAAAATCCCTTCGCTAATAATCAATGCACTCAACGATTCTTTTCTAGGCTCCGATTGCTACCCGCATAAAGAAGCTGAAGAAAACGAAAATCTTTATTTGGAAACTCCAAAATTTGGCGGACACGTCGGTTTCCATGATTCCGAAAACCTATATTATTCCGAAAAAAGAGCGATAAAATTTCTAGAAGAGGGCATTTAGATTTTGCTATTCCTTATATTAGTAGCATAAACCAATGCCGAAACCCATTCGGCATAAAAATCTGCATACATGAAAAAAGTACTCATAGTCATAGCACTTGGCGGTCTCATGATCGGCTGTGGCGGAAAAGAAAAAAAGGAAGAAGAGAAAGAAGGCTTTGAAATGAGCCGCACTAAGGCCGAAGATAAAAAGGAAGCCGTTTCAGAGGGCGTACCCGTTGATATGGACAATGACGGTGTCGGGCCCTATAGTGATATCACGTTCCCCGATGAGATCGATTCGGAAATGGCAGCCGCAGGCGAGGCGAAGTTCAACGCCATCTGTACCGCCTGCCACATGGCCGAACAACGAATGATCGGCCCCGCGTTGAAAGGGGTATACGACAGAAGAAATCCCGCTTGGGTCATGAACATGATCGCCAACCCTGACGGAATGCTAAAGGAAGACCCGATTGCAAAAGCACTTCTTAAGGAATATAACAATGCCATTATGTTGAACCAGAATCTTTCGGAAGAAGATACACGGGCGGTCGCCGAGTATTTGCGGACGTTGTAGGCAAGCCATGTATAATGATATTTTAGAAATGCCGTTATCCCAATACTTTGGATAACGGCATTTCTTATACAATTGAAAATCTGTAAAATATGCCCTCAATGAAAAAATTTATTGTTGCCGTACTAGTAATGTTATCGATTATTTCATGCTCCGAAAAAAATATGCTCAGAGACGTAAAATTGCCTTTGAAAATCATCCCAACCCCAAAAGAAATGGTTTCAGGGGAAATGGCCCTAGCCCTAAATTCCGTGAGTGGTATTGCAACTACGGATGCTGAAATCATGCCACTTTTGGAGATTTTTAAGTCGGAATTGGGCACGATGACCGAATTCGATTTGCCTCTTGTAGAAAGTCCCGAGAACGCGACGATTCTTTTTCAAATGGATACAACTATGGAAAAGGATGCATACAGCATTTCCGTTGAAAATTCGATTCTTGTCAAGGCCGGTAGTTATCAGTCGGCTGCCATGGCACGTACTACTTTATTGCAAATGGCCCAAGTCGTAGGCAACGAACTTTTTTTTCCGCAACTAACCTTAAATGACACACCTGATGCCAATTACCGAGGTCTGTTGATTGATGTCGCCCGTACTTGGCATCCAATGGAAACGGTCAAAAAGCTTATCGATCTGGCTTCATACTACAAGACGAATTATGTGCAATTGCATTTTACGGACGACCAATCGTATACCCTTCCTTCTAAAAAATATCCGAATTTGCCGACTCCAGGTCGTCATTATTCTTTTGAGGATTTGGAGGAATTGGAGGCCTATTCGCAAATGCGCGGCGTAACGATTATTCCCGAACTCGAAATGCCAGGGCATGCCAAATCTTTTGTCGATGCCTATCCGCAGGTCTTTGGGATAGCGGATTCCGAAGAGAATCCGTATATCATCAATATGGGGAAAGAAGATGTTTATGTGGCTCTGGAAGAACTCATTGCAGAAATCATACCCATCTTTAAGGCAACACCGTATTTTCATATCGGAGGCGACGAAGCACGCTTTACCAAAGTGATGGAGGACCCCGAGGTCAAGAAGTATATGAAGGAAAAAAATCTAGGCGGCGAAGATGTGCATGAACTCTACCGTCATTTTCTGGTGCGGATGAACGAAGTTGTCAAAAAATACGGGAAGCAAACCTGTATTTGGGAAGGTTTTCCAAGAAAGGGAAACATAGAAATACCGAAAGATATGATCGTCTATGAATTCGAATCGCTGTACCAGTTGCCCAATGAACTTATCGAAGATGGATATACCGTCGTAAATGCTTCGTGGAAACCTTTGTATGTGGTCAATGAAAAGAAATGGGAACCCAAAACCATTTACGATTGGAATTTATGGCAATTTCAAAATTGGTGGTCACGATCGCCAGCCACCGAAAAACCGATTCAATTGGAAGAAACCGAACAGATTATCGGAGCGCAAATGTGTACTTGGGAACAGCCACAGGAAATCGAATTCAAGAGCCTGCGCAAAAGACTTCCGACCATGAACGGACGGATTTGGAATACCAAAGAAAAAATTCCGTACGAAGAATTTATGAAGCACTTGAATAGCACGGATGCCAAACTATCCGTTTTAGTCAACGATTCGCTACAGGATAGTTTGTTGATCGGACATAATCATAAAGAGCCCGAGAAAATGTAACAAATGATACCTTTTTCCAACTCATAGCCGAGATGGAAGTTGATTCTCCCAAAATACGCCATTCATGAAAATACTGACCAAAGGGGAATACTACGGAGAAAAACGATTTGAACTGGACAATAAAGGAATCGTACTATCCGAGTACGACTACGACCTTCCTGAAACCGATTGGCATTATCATGAAAACCCGTATTTCATGTATATCATCGAGGGTAATGTTTATGACATCAATAAGAAAAGAAAGACAAATTGTGGGCCGGGCAGTCTTTTGTTGCACAACTGGGACGAGGTCCATCAAAACACCAAGGAATCATCCACAGCGCGGGGCTTTCATATCGAATTTGAGCGAAAATGGTTCGAGCAAAAAAAGTTGGATAGTGATTTATGGGAAGGCAGCCACATCATTCAAAACCCTAGAATGCACCATCTTCTGGGCAGGCTTTATTTCGAATTCAAATGCCAAGATATCTACTCTGAATTATCCATTGACCTGCTTCTTTTAGAACTCTGCGAAACGAGTCAGACCGATAAAAAATCATCCTTTTTGGACACTCCGTTATGGGTAGCCGATTTAAAAAATCTCTTGCACGAAGATGAAATTCTTGATTATAGCTTAGCGACACTTTCGTCAAAATTTGGGGTGCACCCCGTCCATATTTCGCGGGCGGTACCTAAATATTTTTCTTCCACTTTAGGAAACTACATCCGCCAGAAAAAAATAAAAAAAGCAATGGGGTATTTGTATGACCCCAAGTACTCATTGACAGAAATAGCCTATCTGAGTGGCTTTGCAGATCAAAGTCATTTTACAAGAACTTTTAAATCTTGTTTTGGAATGACTCCCAAAGAATTTAGGGTTCAGCTCTGATGTTAATTTCATTCTATTTCCCTTCTATCCCTCCTCTTACTTTTGAATTCATCAAAAAACGTACAGATCATGTTCAAAGCAAATCCTTTTTTTCTTTTGTTGTTTTTTAGCGGGAATATCATTTTTTCACAAGTCGATTTTTCAGAAACCCATTTAAAAACTATTCCCCTGTTGATTACCATGGATTCTTTGGTAAAGGATGGGAAGTATGAAAACATTACCAGTATTCTTATCGCCAAAGATGGAAAACTGCTGTTCGAGAACTACTACAATGGTAATGACCGGAATTCAAAACACAATACTCGATCCGCAACCAAAACCATGGCGACCCTCTTAACAGGAATCGCCATCGACAAAGGATTTATAAAGTCGGAAAAGGATAAAATCTTCGATTATCTGAAGCATAAAATGCCTGTGGAAAATTCTGATACCCGTAAAATGGAAATTACCATCGAAGACCTTTTAACCATGAGTTCCATACTGGAATGTGATGATAACAATAGCTTTTCCAGGGGCAATGAAGAGCGAATGTACATTATCGAAGACTGGGCCAAGTTCTTTGTAGATCTTCCTGTAAAGTCCTATCCCTTTGGGCCCAAGCCTGAAGAAATGCCTTATGGAAGATCTATGAGTTATTGCTCTGCAGGTGCGGCGGCGATGGCCGAAATCGTACAAGCCGCTATCGGCGGTAGTGCCGAAGAGTTTCTAAAAGAGCATTTATTTGAACCTTTGGATATTCAAAATTACAAACTGCACTACACACCGACGGGTGTGTTGAATACGGCCGGAGGAAGCGAATACCAAAGCAGGGATTTCTTAAAAATCATACAACTATGCCTACAAAAAGGCACTTGGAACGGAAAAAATGTCCTCTCAAAGGAATGGATCGAGAAAGCGACCACCCCAAAAGTAAATGCTTGGGAAGGCATGGATTATGGCTATCTCTTTTGGCTTAGAAAATATGATGAGGCGAAATGTTTCGCCATGGCCGGAAACGGCGGAAATAAAATCGTTGCATTCCCAGAATTGGGTGTCACTGTTGTTCTGACATCGACTAATTACAATAATCGCAATGCCCATAATTATACCGATGAGCTTTTGGAGGATTATATTATTCCCGCTATGCGATTATAGTTCCCACATACTAAAAGGGCGTTTGAGCTCGGTATCATCATTCTTTTTAACCCTATCCACAACAACTTTATAAGTGGGGTCTTCCAAGACATTGACATCGATAATATCTTCGGCATTTCCTAAAAGCTGTACACAGTCTTTGCTCAAATGTCGTAAATGGATTTTTTTACCTGCCTTTTTATAGCGTTCGGTAATTTTATTGAGTGCCTCAATACCCGACATATCCGCCACGCGACTTTCTTTAAAATCGATGATAACCTCGTCGGGGTCATTCTGAATATCGAATTTTTCTGCAAACAGGGTTGTAGACCCAAAGAAAAGCGGGCCATAAATCTCATAATGTTTAATGCCATGTTCATCGACATATTTTCTGGCACGGATGCGCTTCGCGTTTTCCCAAGAATAGGCTAAAGCGGAAATAATGACTCCCAACAAAACTGCGACTGCCAAATTATGTGTTATAGCGGTAATCAAGGTAACCAGGATCATGACAACAACATCCGATTTGGGCATTTTTCCAAAAGTCTTGAAACTTGCCCATTCGAAAGTCCCGATGGCGACCATGAACATCAGACCAACCAAAGCGGCCATGGGTAACCGCTCTATCAAACTGGATCCGAACATTATAAAGACCAATAGCATAATGGCCGCCGTAATTCCTGAAAGACGGGCACGTGCCCCGGAAGACGTATTGATCAAACTTTGCCCGATCATAGCACAACCGCCCATTCCCGAAAGGAAGCCAGAAAGAATATTTGCTGTCCCTTGAGCAACACATTCTTTATTGCTCCTTCCTCGGGTTTCCGTGATTTCGTCGATGATGTTCAGCGATAGCAAACTTTCTATTAAACCGACTCCCGCAACGATAGCGGCATAGGGGAAAATGATCTTGATCGTTTCCAAAGTCATTGGCAATTGAGGAATCGACAATGGCGGAAATCCACCTTTAATAGTTTCGCCTTCGCCCATGGTATCGGCCACGGTCAAGGTGTCGACGCCAAAACCAATAACAATTGCAGAAACAACAACTATCGCCAAGAGGGAAGAAGGAACCGTTTTTGTCAACTTTGGTAGGCCCCAAATAATCAGCATCGTCAAAAGCGTCAGCCCAAGCATTACGAACATGGGTGTACCACTCAATAAACTATCGGTTCCCTTTTCGTAGAAATTCGGGAACTGTGCCATGAAAATGATAATCGCCAATCCGTTTACGAAGCCGAACATGACCGGATGGGGCACCAATCGAATGAATTTCCCCAGTCTGAGCACGCCCGCTAAAATCTGAAGAATTCCGGCAATAATGACGGTGGCAAAAACATAATTCAAAATAGTCTCGGGTTCGATACCGGGAAAGTTGCGTTTCAATTCCAAGATCAATCCCACAAATATAACCGCTACGGCACCCGTGGCACCGGAAATCATTCCGGGGCGACCGCCTAAAATGGAAGTAACCAAACAGAGAATAAATGCGGCATACAATCCTGTCAGCGGCGAAAATCCTGGAATTAGGGCAAAGGCAATCGCTTCTGGCACTAACGCCAAGGCTACCGTTAATCCCGAAAGAATTTCGGTCTTATAGTCTACTTTTTGCTTAAAATCGAAAAGGTTCAGATACTTCTTCATGCCCATGGGATTTTAAGCGGGCAAAAATAGGGCTATTTAGGGGATTAGCTGCAATAATGAGGGTTAAATGTGGCCGTCATTGCGAGGAGCTGAACGAATATTTAAGACGGCACAAGGCTAAAAGCGACGTGGCAATCTGTTACATTCACGTTCAGAAATAACAGATTGCCGCGCTACGCTCGCAATGGCGATTCCGACTACCAATCCCGCAACCCCAACAACTTCTCTCCAAGTTCCGAAAGTTCGGCTGTTTCATATTTCGTCCGCTCCCAATTTCTAGGATCTCCCGGAAAAGCATAGCCTTCGGGTGCGATTCGGTTCTTCCAAGAATTGATGCGCCATTCGCGCAATTCTTCATTTTCTTCTTCGGCGGGCATCATGGAAATGTATTGCGCAATGCGTACTTTATCTTTCGATTTGTTCGGGCGAATTCCGTGCGGTTCGGTACTATTGAAAATCAAGAGGTCGCCGGCCTCCATTTTAACCTTTACGATTTTGTCCCCAAGGTCTGAGATATCGGGTTGAAAATGGTCGCGGTCTTCGGGCTGGGTCAATTTCCAAGTATCATAATTTCGGTAGAGCCATGGAATACATTGAAATCCGCCCATATTCTCATCGGTCTGGTCGGCAAGCGCCAAGACACCTTGAACGTTTTGGGGTTTGGTTTCCGGGTCATAATCCCAATGAATGAACCCTTTCTTTTCTACACCTAGAGGTAAAGGAAAATTTAGGTTCGCTCGATCGATGGTTACCCAAAGTTTTTCAGTTCCCCAGACATCAACGAAAGCATCATATACGCGTTGCATTTGACGATTGTTCCAAAGGTGTTGGTTATTATATGCTTCCACCATTCCAGTTCCAGTCAATTCTTTCATTTTCATTTCGGCTCGTGGAGGCGCATACCATGTTTCGGGGTCGTTAGGGTCTTTTTCGTCGAATTCCCAGATAAAATCCGCGGTAGCTTTTGCCTGTGCTACCGGGATAGCATTTTTGATGACGATATACCCGTTGTGCATCCAAAAATCCCAATCTTCTTCGCTCAACACGCGTAACGGTTTTCCATTGGAACGGTCGTTCAATTTTATTTTACTGCTGGTCGCAGTCGATGGGTTTCCGGGAATTTCCTCATGGGCCTTATTGGCCATCTCAACTTTGTATTTTTCCTGTTGCATCTTATATAGATTTTAAAGTGTTGCTCAATTGATGGTATAAAACTACTTCCAAATCATCATGGAATCCACCTTGATATTGACAACTATTTGAACAGTATTGATATTTCATTCCGTTAAAACATAAATATGAGACAATTTTGTTATATTTCAATATGAAAATTGAGTTGGAAAGTATCAGTCCCGATTCCAAAAGTCCATTTCGGCTTTTACATAATCCTAAGCTGAACCATCTCTTTTATTGGCATTTTCATCCGGAATACGAATTGGTCTATATTGAGGGTGCAAACGGCACCCGTCATGTCGGGGACCATATTTCACAATACACGGATAGTGACCTCGTATTTATCGGGTCGAACATCCCCCATCTAAATTTTGATCATGGAGTTACCTCCTCATATCGCAAAGAAGTATTGCACATTAAACCTACTTTCAAGGATGTGTTCGCCGCCGAGTTACCCGAATTGAAATCATTGAATCGACTTTTGGAATTATCACGATACGGAATTGCATTTTCGGGTACTACGAAACAGGAAGTAGGGAAATTAATGAAAGAATTGCATCGATTACCCCCTTTCAAATTCTTCATGGAGGTCTTTCGGATTCTGAAAATGGTTTCTCAAAGCTCGGAGTTAGAGCTACTGCATAAAAAACCCTTTGTCAATACCTATAGCAAAAAAGAACAAACCCGCATTCGGCAGATTTATGCCCTTATCGATGAACGCTACCAAGGTAAAATTACCGTTGATGAAGTAGCCGGACTATGCAATCTGAGCAAGCCCGCTTTTTGCCGCTATTTTAAAAAAGCGACGGGTAGTACCTTCATCGGATTTTTAAACCAATATCGCATAAGCCAAGCGAAAAGACTTTTGTTGATAGGCAAAAATGTAAGCGAAACCTGCTATGAATGCGGATTTGAAAGTCTTTCTTATTTTAACCGGACGTTCAAAAAAGTGACCGGTGAGAACCCGTCCGATTTTAAAAAAAGACTGTTAGCGGATGGCGACTGATTTCAGTTTGCGTTAAAAAAAATACTAAAAGAGGCTGTATGCTGGTCATGTAATTTCTATCTTACCTTAAAATCAATTTATGAAAATGAAAAATATTATTATTCTTTCAGGTCTATTTTTATTCCTCTTTACTTCTTGCGCACATCGATTGGTTGGAACATGGAATGTACAAAAATACGAACGAAAGACTCCTGGAGAAGAAGGCATGTCGGTCAGCAATATTGGCAAAATAACCTTTGACAAAAATGGTTCAGGAGAAAAGAACCTTGACTATTCGCTTTTGGGGATTTCTGCAAAGGACGTTACCCCCTTTCAATGGTCAGCAACGGATCAGTTCGTTACTATCGAGGGAGAAAATTCGGAGATTACCAAGACGTGGATCTATATCGAGAACAAATCCAAGTTTCAAAAATGGCAATCGACAGATGGTGCCAATAATGTGCAGACCTTGGAACTAGCAAAGGACTGAAATGGATATATTTAAAATCATGGAGTTTTCCGTCATCCTAAAAATGCTTTTGGCCGGGGTATGTATCTATGTTTATATTCTTATCATCACAAGAATTGCCGGAAAGCGCACCTTCGCCAAGATGAGTAGTTTTGACTTCGCCGTGACCATAGCCATGGGATCCATATTGGCCGATGCCGTAAACAAAGCGGGCAGTAGTCTGATGCCCGCTTTTGTTTCGTTGGCAATTTTGGTCGCACTTCAAGTACTATTCGCCAAATTCAGGTCTTCATCGAACAAATTTGAAAAGGTGGTCTCGAATACTCCCATTCTATTAATGGACGGGAGCAACATTTTAAAAGACAATCTCAAAAGGGCTCTTGTCAGTGAAGCGGACTTAATGGGAAAACTACGCGAAGCGAACGTGCTACAGCTCTCACAGGTTAAAGCTGTGGTTTTTGAAACGACAGGGGATATTTCGGTTTTGCATACTACAAATGATGTAACCGTTGATGAAATTATAATGCAAGACGTAGACCAATAAGAAATCGGAAAAACTACAAACGAAAACCGCCCCGACACTACATCGGGGCGGTTTCCTAACTAAATAACCAACCAAAAAATCTTTACTTCGACTGCGCTCAGTATAACAGTCTCGGACTTTTATCTTTTTTAATATTTCTTTCTCCTATAATTGTCGTAATCTTTTGACTTTCATTACAGGATTCGAAGTTTTTTGTCTTTTCTTGACCGTCGAGCCCTTGCCCGATTTCAAGTACTGCTGATACCCTCTTCCTTTAAACTCATATACCGTTTCGCTACTTGGGTGGTACAGCTCGATTGTACTATCATTAATAACGTAGAGTTCAAAGTAATCATTGCCCATGGTATCATAAGCGAGTGTTAAAGTTTTAAGCGTTTCATCGTTTTCTACGTCGTACACCTGATAATCGCCCTCAAAATCCCATTGCAAATTGCTAACCGCTGTACCGGGAGCATCGATTGAGGACCTAAAAAAGGATGGAAGAAATTGTAAAAAGTTCTCATCATCAAAATCGTTCAAGGCACCTTCTTCACTGGCATAGGTCTTTTCCCAAGCATCGTATTCTTGAAGGAAATAGTTGATATTGTCATAGAAAACAAAGTCATAATCGAAGTTGTTGATGTTATATCCCTTCATATAATAAGACGTATCCGATCTAGAATCATAAAGTTCGATGGTGTTTCCGTTAACCGCAAAGACATCCAATAACCACAGTCCGTCAGCATCGTGGTCGATTTCTACGGTTCCGCGAAGGGTGCTGTAATAACCCACATCGATTCCGAAGCCGTTTCCGGTCTTACCGATTCCCACAATATTATTGTTGGCATATACGGTGCCTGTATCAAAAGAAATAGTAAAGGCACGTTGTAAAAATGGCACTTCCCCATTACCTTGTGTCGCATTAATATCGACATACCAAAGATCATACGACTGCAGAACCTGATCCGTATTGAAAGCTGATTCCTCAATGAAATCGTCTTGGATGATAGTCTCGGTATAACAAGAGGTCAACAATGTTCCGATGAGCAATAGTCCGAATAGTAGTTTTGTCTTCATGATAGTGATATTTATAATTCCACTTAGGATAAAACAATTCTCGTGCCATTATTTTTAACTGATTGATAATCAGTAATTTCATATTCTAATTTTTATTTGGAGTATTTTTGGACAATTAAAGAATCAAATGGATAACACGTTGAAATTCGCAGTCCTCGGAGGTGGAAGTTGGGCCACGGCTATCGTTAAAATGTTGTTGGAAAACCAAGAAAAAGTGGGCTGGTATATGCGGAGTTCCGATGCTGTGGAATATATCAAGACCGAAAAGCACAACCCCAACTACTTGACTTCGGTGGAGTTCCATACCGAGCAATTGGAACTTACCTATGACATCAATGAGGCCGTTTCGAAATCAGAAATTTTGATTTTTGCAATCCCTTCTGCGTTCTTAGAAAATGAACTACAAAAGCTGACAGTTTCCATAAAAGATAAAATTATCTTTTCGGCCATCAAGGGAATCGTGCCCGAAACAGGATTGATCGTTGGAGAACATTTTCATGACAAATACGACATCCCCTTCGAAAATATTGGTGTTATTACCGGCCCATGTCATGCCGAAGAAGTGGCATTGGAGCGTTTATCGTATTTGACCATCGCCTGTGCGGACCAAACCAAGGCAAAGCTAGTAGCACAGAACTTGAGCAGCCATTACATCAAAACCAAAATATCTGACGATATCATCGGTACCGAATATGCCGCCATGCTCAAGAACATTTACGCACTTGCTGCTGGAATTTACCATGGATTGGGTTACGGAGACAACTTTCAAAGCGTCTTGATGAGCAACGCGATCCGTGAAATGAAACGCTATATCAAACGGGTGCATAAAATGAAACGCAACATCAATAACTCTGCCTATCTGGGCGATTTATTGGTTACAGGCTACTCCACCTTTAGTAGAAACCGAATGTTCGGAAATATGATCGGTAAGGGCTATACCGTTAAAAGTGCCCAAATGGAAATGAAAATGGTCGCTGAAGGGTATTACGCAGCCAAGACAACTTTCGAGCAAAAGGCCAAATTCAAGAAGAAAGTAAAAACACCTATTATCGATGCGGTTTATAACGTACTCTACGAAAACGGGAATGCAAAAAGGGTTTTTATGGAATTGACGGATAAATTAGATTGAAGAAAGTTTCCCTATCTTAGAATCAATCAATACCAATAATTATGCGTTCATGGCTGCTATTAATTTTTACCGCTCTCCTATTTAACTGCAATACGACCTCTCCCGATGTAACAATAGATGGAATTCTAGAAGTTCCTGAAAACCGGGAAAATCCTGATTCTCGAACCCTTAAATTAGTCTATAAGGTTTTAAAAGCGAAGGACACCACTTCTCATAAGAAACCTATAGTTTTATTACAAGGCGGCCCTGGAGCAGCAACCTTAATCATGGAAAAGTTTTGGGAAAACCACCCGTTTAGAAACAGTAGGGATATTGTACTGATGGACCAACGTGGAACTGGTGCGTCTGAGGCGAGCTGTATAAATATTGGCGAAGCCATATTTGCGATTGTAAGACAAGACCTGGATTATGAAAAGGAAGTATGGGCTTTGGACTCCATCTTTAAAAAATGTAATTTGAACCTTAAGCAAAATGCAATAGATTTAGCAGGATATAACAGTCGAGAAAATGCAGCGGATTTTGAAGATTTACGTAAAGCTTTGGGATATAAAAAATGGAATCTGTTTGGTGCTTCTTATGGTTCTCGGCTGGGTTTGACCATTATGCGTGATTTTCCGAATAGTGTTAGAAGCTCAATATTTATAGGAGTTTTTCCTCCCGAATATCAATTATTCGGAGAATTAATTGACAATTTTGAAAATTCACTTTTTGAAGTTCTTCAGCGTTGCGAGCAAAATGAGAATTGTAATCGCCTATACCCAAATCTTAAAAAACGGTTATTAAAAACCTTGAAAAAATTGGAGTCCGAGCCTTTGCTCTTTGATTACAACTCCAAATCTTTTATTCTGAACCGCCGCGATGCGTTGCTGTTGTTACACCAGTCACTTTACAGTCGCTATTCAATTGAACATATACCCAAAATTATAGATGCCTTGGAGAAAGGTAAATCTGAACCTATCAGAAATGCCTTCAAAAGCCTTGAGTTCATTTATAATCTTGTTAATTGGCCCATGAACAATTCGGTCATGGCCTATGAAGAACTACCTTTTCTCGATAGTCTGAAAATAAAAAAGGCATTGGAAAAATCAGAGTTGGGATTTGACATATTAACTTTTGAAGGATTTAACTCACTATCCAATTGGCATCCCTATAGGGCTTCTGATTTTGAAAACCAACCTGTAATTTCTGAGATTCCTACACTTATGATATCGGGTAGTTTAGACCCCGTCACTCCACCACGTAATGCTATAGGAGCTTTAAAAAATCTGGAAAATGGTTATGGGGTTATTTTTCCCGACGAAAGTCATGATCTATTTAATCCTTGTTTTTTACAGATTACAGAAGACTTTATCAACAATCCTACCCAAAAGCCGAATTCAGCTTGTAGTTCGGTAAGAAATCCTATTGAGTGGAACTTATCAAACTCGCTCCAATGAAAAGTTCGAATGTTCTTCGATTTGGGCAAGCAATTCTTCTCTCCAAGATGCAATCTTAACGTCGTCTACTTTGAAAATCGATTTAAATTCTTCCAAAATAGGTTCCATCAAAATGCGAACACTTTCGATATCAAAATATAAGCGACCTGTTCTTCTGATAAAGAAATCCATTGGGGTCTGCACCATTTCATGATTGATACCAAAACGAAGTTCGGCCTTGGCCATTCGCACATATTTGTCCTTGTCTTTTAAGGAAGCGAAGGTTTCCAAAATGGTTTCGGTCTGTTTGCCATAGTTGGTTACCAAAAACCAAGCATGGTGTTCGGTAAAACCATCTAGTTTTATGCGGTCATAGATTTCAGAAATGTATTTCTTAACGTGTTTGAACTTTTTAAAATCAACGTTTCCGCAAAGCGGAATTTCATCAGTATAGCACTCTTTTAATTTCTTGCCGTCTTCTTCAAAATTTTTGACGATGCGGTCTACCACCCGCTCGGCCATTTTGCGGTAGCCCGTCAATTTTCCGCCCGCGATACTGATCAAACCGGTATCGGAAGTAAAAATTTCATCCTTTCGCGAAAGTTCGGAGGCCGATTTTCCTTCTTCATGAATCAACGGTCGTAGTCCTGCCCATGAGGATACAATATCCTCCATTTCCAATTCGATTTTCGGGAACATATTGTTGACGGCGGATAACAAGTAAATGGCGTCGGCCAAATCGATTCCGACATTGTCTTTATCCTTATTGAAATTAGTATCGGTTGTGCCCACATACGTCACTTTTCCGCGGGGAATCGCGAACATCATCCGCCCATCGGGCACATCAAAATAGACCGATTGTTTTACGGGAAGTTTCTCATGCGGAAAGACCAAATGCACGCCTTTGGTCAAATGCAGTTGTTTCCCCTTTTTCGAATTGTTGACACTTCGTAATTCATCGACCCAAGGGCCAGCTGCGTTAATGACATATTTTGATTTTATCTCGATGTCCTTATCGGAAACCACATCTTTCACCTTTACCCCAGCAACCTTTTCATCGGTATACACAAAATCGGTCACCTCGGCATAATTCAAGGCCACGGCACCATATTTCAAACTTGTTTTGATATTCTCAATGGTCAAACGCGCATCATCGGTGCGGTACTCCGCATAATACCCTGCACCCTTCAATATTTTTTTTGGAAGTAATGGTTCCAATTTCATGGCCTCCTTTTTCTCCAGCATTTTACGTTTGTCATCGCCTGTTACCTGGGCCAGAATATCGTATACCTTGAGGCCAATCGAAGTCAACCATTTCCCGTAGGAACCATTCTCGATAAGCGGCAATAACATCTTTTCGGGAAGCACCAAATGCGGAGCCAATTTATGTACAATGGCGCGTTCAGAACCCACTTCTTTGACCAGCCAAAAATCGAATTGTTTCAAATAACGGAGGCCGCCATGAATCAGTTTGGTGGATTTGCTACTCGTACCCGAGGCAAAATCGCCTTTTTCGACAAGTGCAACTCTTAGCCCGCGGGAGGCGGCATCAAGGGCGATTCCGCCCCCTGTGATGCCCCCGCCAATGACGACCAGGTCGTATTCTTCTTTGGAGAGTTTTTTTATTGTAGCTTCTCTATCTAGGTTTGAGAATTTAATGTTTTTCATTTAGTAATTTTCTTTTTTCTTCGTCTTTGCGAGGAGCCAACCAAATGGTCAAAATCAAGTACCAACATTTGCGGCGACGTGGCAATCTGTTGAAAATCTTACTGAGATTCGACAGATTACTTCGTCGCTTTATAAAATAGTCTACTTCAACTTTTTAGTCAGCTCCTCGCAAAGACGCTTTCTACTGCTCCTCCCAACCTTTAGTACGCTCCACCGCTTTTTGCCATTTCTCGTATAACCGCTTCCGCTTGACCCGATCAAAAGTGGGTTTGAATATTCGGTTCATGGGTCGGTTTTGATCAATGTCATCTTGGGTCCAAAGTCCGACTTGGATACCCGCTAAGAATGCCGCACCCATCGCGGTGGACTCAATAACCTCGGGACGATGAACTTCCGTATCCAAAATATCGGCCTGGAACTGCATCAAATAATTGTTGGCGCAAGCTCCTCCGTCTACTCTTAGGTTTTTCAATTGAATGCCTGAATCTTCTTCCATGGCCTTCAAAATATCCTTGGTTTGATAGGCCAATGATTCCAAGGTTGCTTTTGCCAAATGTGCCTTCCCGGTATCTCGGGTGAGTCCGAAAATAGCGCCACGGGCATACATGTCCCAATACGGTGCTCCTAGTCCGGCAAATGCAGGTACGACATAAACCGAGCTATCTCCTTCAACAGATTCTGCCAAGGCTTCGGTTTCTTTTGCGTCTTTAATCAATTCAAGGCCATCACGGAGCCATTGAATGGCCGCCCCGGCAATGAAGATACTTCCTTCGAAAGCATAATTCACTTTCCCATCAAGGCCATAGGCGATGGTAGTCAACAATCCATTTTTACTGAACTGTGGTTCCGTTCCCGTATTCATCAACATAAAACAACCTGTCCCATAAGTGTTTTTGGCCGTTCCCTTTTTAAAACAACCCTGTCCGAAAAGCGCGGCCTGTTGGTCTCCTGCAATTCCGGCAATTGGTATTTTAACTCCATCGATTTCATAATCGCCGAAATGATGGGCCGAAGGTTTCACTTCCGGTAACATCAACTTGGGAATTCCGAGGGCATTCAACATTTTATCGTCCCACTTCAGATTTACAATATCGTAAATCATGGTTCTAGAGGCATTGGTATAGTCCGTTACGTGGTTTTTCTTTCCGGTCATGTTCCAAACAAGCCACGAATCGATGGTGCCCATCAAAAGATCCCCATTCTCGGCTTTCTTTCGTGCGCCATCTACATTATCCAAGATCCATTTTACTTTGGTACCTGAAAAATAAGAGTCTATGACCAACCCTGTCGTTTTTCGAACGTGTTCGGTAAGGCCACTTTTTTTAAGGTGTTCGCAGATATCGGCCGTACGTTTGTCTTGCCAAACAATAGCATTGTACACAGGTTTACCCGTATTCTTGTCCCATACCACAGCGGTTTCTCTCTGGTTGGTAATACCGATACCTTTGATGTCGGAAACGTTTACTTTTTCTTTCTTCAATAGTTCGGAAAGCACCCCAAGTTGTGATTCTAAAATCTCATTGGCATTATGTTCGACCCAACCCGATTTCGGAAAAATTTGTTTGAACTCTTTTTGGACCATTCCTTGGATATTTCCATCTTGGTCTACTAACAATGCACGCGAACTGGTCGTGCCCTGATCTAAAGAAATAATGTATTGCTGTGCCATAATATTCTATATTGACTGAAGCCTAAATATAAGGTTTAAACTTCCGATAAAAAAGTTGATTTGCTACTCTATCGTTATCGTAACCTTAATTTCATTTCCGAGTGCATCGATAGCGGTAATGACATGTTTTCCTTCTTCGGGAAGCACTCCGATCTCATGGAAATTCCGGGTCTGCTTCAGAAAGGTTTCATCGAGATACCAATAAACCTCGGTCTCGGGTTTCGCATGTGCTAATTTCAGTACTAGCTCATTTTTTTTGCCCTCAAAATTCTTCGTAAGCATAATACGACTTCCGTTTTTTGGATAGATAAATTCCATTGGAGGAGAATTCGTGTTTTTGCAATCGTTTCGAAAAGGAGGCAAGGGTTTATAGGTGGGATGGGTTCGCTTGTAATAAAATTCCATAAGCGGTGGAAGCGCAAACCATGATTCAGAAACTACCGTTGACAAATCCGTGCATGAAGAATTGATTCGGAATTGCTTTTGGGCATCCAAATGAACGATTTGATGATAGCCGCACGATTTCACATAATTCTGTTTTTTGGGGATGGAAATCGTTTTCTTCGGACAAATATCCGTCGCCAAATATCCGCTCTCCGTACAGACTTCGATATCGACGAATTCATCCAACGGTTTTTGAAACCATTGCGACCTAGGAAGCACATCAAAAACATCAAAAAGTATTGGGGCCGCACTACTTACCCCAGTTACGTTCGGCCTACCTTCGCCATCCGCGTTGCCAACCCATATTCCGACTACATAGTCTGTCGTAACGCCGATGGCCCAAGCGTCTTTATTGCCAAAACTGGTACCTGTCTTCCAGGCGATTTCCTTGCTATTATCGAAGAATTGCCACGATTCATCGCCCTCGGGTCGGTTTACTTCTTTCATGGCCTCAAAAGTGAGGTAAATACTGCCAGCATCGAAAACGGTTTTTTCGATGGATTTTTCACCGAAACTGACCACTTGGTCTTTTTGTAAGATCGGACTTGTAAATTCTTCGGTATAATATTCGCTCGAAGTCGCATTAAAATGGTTCAAGGTAGATGCCAAATTTGCATAGGTCTTGCACAAATCCCACAAGTTGGTTTCGGCCCCGCCGAGAATCAAAGTGAGTCCGTAATGATCGGCCGATTTATTGAGTCCTCCTAACTGAAAAACACCCAACTGATCACGGAATTTCTCCAATCCGTATTGCTGCAACAAACGCACAGCGGGAATATTTAACGAACGGGCCAGCGCATTTTTTGCATGTACCGCCCCACTATAATCCTCATTGAAATTTTCGGGGGTATAGCCCGCAATCTGCGTCGGCACATCTGGCACGAGCATATCGGGTAACAGTTCGCCCGCATCCAACATCGCGGCATAGAGCAGCGGTTTTATGGTACTGCCCGTACTGCGATTGGCCTGTACCATATCGACATCTTTTTGATGCTCCTTCGTGGTTTGGGTGTTACCTACATAGCTTAGAACTTCTCTAGTATTCACATCTAATACCAAGACCGCAGCGTTGTGGACCTGATTTTGGCGCAAACGCTCATAATGTTTTTGGACTATGGAATTTACGTTGCGCTGCACGTTCTCGTCCACAGAACTTTGAACGCGCTGCCCTTTTGATTTTTTAGCAATATGTTGAGCCAAATGTCGAGCAACTTTGGGCAAGGCATAAGGCTTTTGAGGCAAACTTTCAAGCAACGAAAGTTCGTAAGTAGTCTTATCGATAATCTTTTCTTCCAGTAATTTCTTTAGAAGTCGGTTACGCTTTGCCAATAACCGTTCTTGATTTTTCCCCGGATAGATAAGACTAGGAGCATTTGGCAGCACGGCCAAAGTAGCCGATTCGGCCCATGAAAGTTGATACGGTCGCAGTCCGAAGTACCGCCAAGCGGCAACATCTAGCCCGACTACATTTCCGCCATAAGGTGCATGACTTGCGTAGAGTTTCAAAATATCTTCTTTTGAATGTCGAAGCTCTAATCTTGTCGCCAAGATCAATTCGATAAGTTTTTCAAAATATGAACGCCCTTTCTTACGTGAGAGGCGAATGACCTGCTGGGTAAGGGTACTTCCTCCACGAACCGTCTTTCCCGCAGAAATATTCGCTCCGATAGCTTTTGCCATCGAAACGGGATTGAATCCTGGGTGTTGATAAAAATGAGCATCCTCAAATTGTAACAGACATTGTTCAAATTTTTGGGGTACACTATCGATTACAGGAAATCGCCACTGTCCGTCATCGGCAATCATGGCTCCGAGTAGTGTGCCTTGGCGGCTTTCTACTACCGTTGCCGTCGGTGTATCGAAAAGTTGTTTGGGGAGGGAAAAGTAGTATGCGATAAGGAGGATTGCTAAGATTATTAGCCTTTTGGGGTGCTTTTTCATGAAAGAAATGAGTTTTTTCATTTCTTAAAATCATACTCCCGTTCCACCAAGCAGATTCTAACTTTATACCAACTGTACCAATCCTTGATTCCTTTTTGTTGAGCGAAAAGATGGTCCGTGTTTGCTTTCCAATTCGTGATGGCTTCAAGGCTTTCCCAATAACTTATTGTGATACCGATGTCGCCTCTCGCGCTTTCAATGCCCAAATAACCGGGTTGTTGCTTGGCAAGATGTTCCATTTTTTGGGCCATTTCGGCATAGCCGTTGTCGTCTTCGGTGCGGGTTGATGTGAAGATTACGGCGTAATAGGGATTGTTAGTTTGCATGTTGCTTATATGGTCATTCCGAGCGTAGCGAAGGAATCTGTTGAAGCTATTTGAAATGGCTATTTACACTTTAAGCGACCACGAACCTAACGATAAACAGATTCCTTCGCTACGCTCGGAATGACGTTAATTAATATATTCTTTCTCCAAAAAATACCCCACGATGGCCTCCTTCATCAATACCGATTGCTCCCCTGCTTTTAACGGGGGCAATTCTTCCTTGATTGTATAATGGGGCCAACTTTCTTCATCGAAATGGGAAAACTCATAGTAGCCGTAGGGTTCCAACAAACGACAAATGGCTATGTGCATCAAATCAAGCTTATCGTCTTTTTTGTATTTTCTGTGGTATTGCCCCAACTCTTGAACACCCACTAAATAGATAATGGCATCAAGTTCCAAGACATCCCCATCGGCGAATTGGGCGGAGAGTTTCGCTACCAATTCATCCCAGCATTTTTTTAGTTGTTCGTCTCTTGACATTCGCTATTTTTAGTATAATATGGTCTCGTCTGCGCTCGACCCGACAGACAAGTCAAAGGTACAAATCAAAGTTCTATATTTGCTCAAACACTTCTGTTATGAGCTTCTTGGATATCATTTTAGGCCTACTACTTCTTTACGGACTCTACAAAGGACTCAAAAACGGACTTTTCGTTGAAATAGCCTCAATCATCGCCCTAATTGCAGGTATATATGGAGCTATTCATTTCTCGTACTACGCAGGCGATTACCTCTCTAAGAACATGGAATGGGAAGAACGCTACATCAACATTGCCGCCTTTATCATCACCTTTGCAGCCATTGTATTAATCGTTCACGTCGCCGGAAAGTTCCTGACCAAAATTGCAGATTTCGCCATGCTCGGACTACTTAATAAAATCGCCGGGGGCGTTTTCGGAGTGGTCAAAGTAGCCGTTATTCTCGGAGCGATACTCATATTTTTCGAACGTGTCAATACTTCTGCGGGCATGGTCAAAGATGAAACCATGCAGAACTCAGTGCTTTATGAACCTGTGAAAGAGGTGGGGGCGTTTGTGTTTTCTAAGGTTTTGAAAAATGGAGATGAAGATAATGGAATCAAAGAATGAGGCTCATAGTCGGGAGACTTTGAGCAGTGAAGTCAATAAAACTATTCTCTAGCGTGTTAATTATCCTAAACTTCATCTAGCTGCCGTTCAACGTCTTCATACTTTGGGCGACGTCTAAAATTAGAATCCTACTAAAATATCGTTACCAAATAGCCATAGTGTGTCACTAGTAAATACGGATTTTTAGGACTGTACCATAATGTTTTCGCATGTTCTATCGGGAGAATCTTTTAAGTGTGCAAATCTAAGCGCCTTCTTTTTTCAGAAGCCAAAAGACTATAAATTTCAGAATTCCTGGTGAGGTTTTTTAAATTCTAGCAAATAGCCTACAAAATATAACGAGGTTCCTTTTTCCCATGAAAGATTGTTCTTATCACCTCATTAAGTTTTTACTTCTTTATACTACCACAATTAACTATCTCATATTTAATAGTTTAATTAAGTTATTTTTTCAAATTACAGTATAAGAGCAATAATTTATTTAGTGCTTCGTTATTTTCTAAAACCATTTTTTGTAAGAATTAACTTTAAATTAATTAACCATGAAAAACAAATTTGTAAGTATTTTTAGTGCGGTGGGTTTAGTATTGGCCCTAGGAAGTGTAACTACTAGCTGCAGCGTTGAAGACGGCGTTGACGGAGTCAATGGAATCAACGGTACTAATGGTGTTGACGGAATTAATGGAAGCGACGGAGCAGATGGTGCTGATGGTGTCGATGGCACAGACGGGGCGAACGGAGCCGATGGAATAGGATTCGATGAATTTGATGACTACGGTTCAATATTATTGAATCTTCAAGGAACCCGACCAGATGACGTGGCCTTTAACCATGAAGCCGAATTAAAGTTCATTACTACTGAAACCGACGAGAACAATGTTGAATTCAATGATCCTGATATCGATTTTGAATTTGTAAGACAGTTGAAATCTCCGGATTCACATCAATCAAACGGTGTATATATTTATTTGGATGTCAATGACGCCGGGTTGGCAACGCAAGATTTTGATTTTGAAATATATTTTAGTGAATACGCCATTTTTTCGGACGACTTAAAGTATATTGAATTGGACGATGATTATGATGCAACGGATACCGGTGTAAGTAACTTTACCATTACCAATTACAACTTTGATGATACTACTAATAATTTGACATTTTCTTTTGCAATGGATGTTGATGGCGCAAACAATGAAACGGAAAACGATTTAAGTATATCAGGAACTGTTGACGTCATCGTATTCGAAGAAGTATATTCAAATAATTAGTCTATTTTACATTAATCTGAAAACAGCATAAATCAATATTTATGTAAAAGATAAACTCCAGACGAGTTTATTAAGAATACGCCCTCTTAATCATTCTTTGAGGGCGTTTTTCATTCCTGTTTTGAAGTTTCAAGTTATATAAATGAACCCACTCCGCAATGTCTCCCGACCATGATGGCACGTTCACTTTGGCAATTCTTGTCAATTATTGTGCTCGCAGTTCGCACCGAACTTTTAACGATAAGTTGCCTTTTTGCAGGCTAAAAGCACCCCTCCGCCCGCCTTAAGGGGGAATCACTAGAACAAATTTTTTGTCATAACTCATAATTCTTAACTCATAACTTTTGACTTCGTGCATCGAACACCTGAATTCCAATCTTTTTACTGCACCACCTCGACCCATTGCCCCGTCGTTCGTACTACATAATCATTATCGTACATGGCCTCGGCCTGAATGCCGGGCAAATAGTATTTCCCTAAATACGAGGCATTCAACAATACCTTAAACGTTTTCATTTCGTTCTTTTTCATGTCGAAATAGAAATTGGCCCGGTCGTCGCGTATATCGGTGTGCGTAACCTTATTGTCGGCAAATTCACCGAAATCGGTAAAACGGGTGTTGACGATTTCCCAACCACTAGGGAAGATTTCGGTCAAGGCCATGTCCTTCAAATTATTCGAACTGGTGTTCGTCAACGTAACTTCGGCCACAAAATCGGTACCCTGCATAATCTTTGTGGCATCAATTCGGGAACCGTCACGACCCTTAAAGTCCATACTGGCCTTTAGATTTCGCTGGACTATCTTTTCTTCGCCAACAGGAAGTATACCGTTATTAATCAAGCTTACGTATAGCGTATTCCCCTCGTCATTTTTAAGGGTAATACTATTGCTTCCCTTTTTGATTTCAAGATTACGCGATGCCAAGGTTTTAGACGTGCCAACATTTTCGGATTTACCATTGACGGTCATACTGGCCTTGATTCCCTTGCCGCCGACCATTTCGGCGAATTTCGCCATTGCTAATAGGCTATAGGCGGTACTCTGGGTGCTCATCCATTGGTCTGCGCTCAAAGATTGAGCAACGGTTTTAGCCATTTGTTGGGCTTTCGATTTATCTTTCAACAACACCAAAGTCTCCAGAGCCATCGCCCTGTTGCGATCCGAAGAACCATAAGTGTAATAATTGTATTTGTACTCCTTGAAATCCAAAGTCGCATTGCTCAATAATTGATTGGCGACATTCACTTGTCCGATTAGTCCATAGGTAGCGGCGAGGCGGTATTTTGCTTCGTTGGAGAGGTTACCGGTTTCCCGCAGTCGGTTCATACTGGCTACGTCAGCATTGCCTGAGAGTGCCAACGTATATAGGCGATAGGCCTGAGCCAAATCGGCATTGTTCGTTCCGGTTCGCCATTGTTTCGCTATATTCTGTTGGTATTTGACCCAGCTCGATTTAAAACCGATGGGCAATACATACCCTTTTTTCTCGGCTTCCAGCATAAAGTGCCCTGCGTATGTCGTACCCCAATCATTGGCATAATTCTGTCCCGGCCAGTATGAGAATCCACCATTGGGTCTTTGGAAACCGCCCAAACGTTTGATGGCACTCTCGACATTTGCTTGAATCCGGTTTTTACGGTTGGCATCCACATCAAAAATATCCGTTAGGAACAATTGTGGGAAGGCACCCGAAGTGGTCTGCTCAACACAACCATGCGGATAGCGAACCAAATATTGCATACGCCCATTAAAGTTCATCGGAGGCAGGGTGGAAAATTCTACTTGGGCAGAATTGCTTCCGGAAATCCCGAACGTTTCCAGAGTAATGGTCTGGCTTCCATTGGCATTCAAAACGATATCCTGAACCTCGGTCGTTACTGGATTCGGATTGACCACATCGATCTCGACTTCGTAGGAGGCCTTTTCGCCATTGCCCGAAGCTTCGATAACTACTTTCCCGATGCCTTTGAAATCGGACACATCCAAATCAAAATAGACCATTTTTTCATCCGGTTGTGAAAATGATAGGGTCTGGGTGTTATTCCCATCGACAGTAAAAGCCTTATCCTTTTTAATGTTGATGGAGACATTTTTGACTTTGTTCTCCATCGCAAAAACGGTTACTGGAAGTGTCACTTTTTCACCCGGCGTAATTTTTCGTGGCAACGAAGCCAATACCATCAAGGGTTTGCGAACGGGCGTGGTTTTTTCGGCCATGCCATAGGCTTCCTTTTCAGGGTTTCCAGCAACCACCATGGTGCGCACTGATCCTATATATTTCGGAATCTTGATTTCATGGGATTTTGTTTCGCCTTCTTTCAAACTAAACGGCCCCAAATGCACCACCATGGGTTCAAAACGATTCGCTTTTTTGTTTTTGGCGCCCGCCAATTCGCCATCGCCACCAATGGCAAAAACCTGGTCGATTCGGCCGCCAAAAGCTCCGATAACATCATCATAGACATCCCAAGTCTTTACGCCCAAGGCTTCGTGCGCATAAAAGGTGTTCCAGGGATTCGGGGTTTTAAATCGTGTCAAATCCAACAATCCCTCGTCAACGATGGCAATACTGTAGGTAATGGTCTTTTTATTTTTTTCGCCAACTTTTAAAGTGATTGTTTCCTCTGGCCGTAAAACTTCCGGCATTGAAATTTGAGGTTCTATTTTCGTCGCCGGATTTTCCACCGAGACCGGCACCACTCCGTACAATCGAATCGGATTATCGTTCAAAGTTTTGGCATGGGGTTGCAACAACGAAATATGGATGAATACATTCGGGGTATACAATTCACGCATCAGCAACTGAAATTTCGTCTCGCCCTTCGCGGTTTCTACCCAAAGGCTTTCCAAGACCTCCGTTCCGTTTTCGACGGTTACCAGAGCACGGCCGCCTTCTGAACTCGGGAAGGTAACCGTAGCCGTTTCGCCTACGTTGTATTGCTCCTTATCCGTGGAAAATACCAACATCGTGGCGGCAGATGGATCATTTTTTCGAGACTTGCCCGCCCAACCGGGCCAATCGATATAGATTGCTTTCCCCGTAGCGTGCCCGCCGTTTGCATCTTCGACACGCACCAAATACCGACCCCATTGTGGGTATTTCAACTCGAAATTGAAGCTTCCTTTTCCGCTGGAATTCGTGCTGATCGTTTCCTCAAAAACCTTTTCGTAGTAATTGCTACTACTATAATTGCTGAGATTGTCCGCAGAAGTATCCCACCACCAGCGCCATTCCACTTTATGGACGGAAACTTTTAAATTTTTAGTCGCTTTAGGGTTTCCTTTTTCATCCACCGAAATCACCTCGAATTTATGGGCGGTATCGGTTAAAAGCATGCCACGGGTCTTGTCTCCCTTTGGAGCATTGAGTCCGATATAGGTCGTATATGGCGAATAAGGTTTCGTAAAGACATCAGTACTGAAATCGCCACCGTTCTCATAAACTTTTGTGATAAATGCCGCGGTCAACATGCCCGGGGCCTGACTGTTCAATTGCGGATCGATACTAAAACCGGTTTTGCCTTCGGCATCGATTCTTCCATCGAAAACGACTTGGTCTTCCACGGAAAAACTTCGGGTCGGGTCGTCAAAAATATAACCCGGAAATTTATCGAATTTCGTCGTTGTAGGATTGAATTTCGCCGTAATATCGGCCTTCAGATTCTTGGCGACCGCACCATGCAACCATTTGACCTCCAAATCACCCTGTATCGGTTTACGGCCCGAGAGCACCTCTTGATCAAACTCGGTCTTGATCTTTAAACGATTGGGTTTAATGGTTTCGATTTTCAGAGTCTTCGTAAAAGATGCCCCACCCACCGAGACTTTGGCAAGCCAATTTCCGGTCGGGGCATTTTCGTCGGTCTTTAAATCAAAATGATAGAAATTGTTAAGCGCAACAGTTTTTACCTCACGATGTACGACCTTATTGTACGGGTCTAACAATTCTAACTTTACGGGATGATTTGAAGGAAGTTTATTCGCTTGATCGTTCAACATAAAGGATAGGAAAATTCGATCCCCCGGTCGCCAAACTCCGCGTTCGCCGAAAATGAAGCCTTTGATTCCCTTTTGAAGTTCTACTCCTGAAACCTTGAATTTACTGACAGAAAGCACATTGCCGTCGTTCAATTTGACATAGGTCTTTTGGCCTTTGTTCTTGGCAATGCCGAAATAAGCTAGCTTTTCGGAATCGTAGATGGCGGTGCCGTCAACATCGGTAACGACACTGCCTATTGGCTGCTGTTGAAAATTGTAAAAGGTAACCTCGGCTCCCGCAATAGGTTGGGTATTTAAAATGTCATTCACGGCCACGAAATAGCTTTTGTTCGCTCCTTTTTTGACTGTTACCCCGATATCTGAAGCCAATATATTGATACCAACTTTTTTGTCGTAGTAATACGATTTATCACAGGGGTTTTCACGTTCGTTCCAATTGTAATCATAATAATAGTCTTCGTAGTAGGTCTCGATGCCATCCCACGAACTGTCTTCTTGTTCTTCGTCAAAATTTTCGTTTTCTTCGGTTTCGGGGTTGAAATTGGTACTGTCACATTTGTATGAGCTATACTCAGGTTTGAAATTGAATTCGACACGATATATGGCTCCAACTTCAGGGGAAATCAACGATTTTAGATCCAATGCATGGGCCGACCATTTTCCGTTGGCGTTCGAAAGATTGTTTTGCAACACGATTTTTTTGGTAGCGATGGGTCTTGCCACTGAACGTAAATTGTAATTACCGTTCAAGTTATTTCCTTGTAGGAATTGCAGGATGTTATTTTCATAAATTTTAAGCACCGAAATATCAACGGCTTTCAGGTTGACCGCTTCAAAATTGATTTTCAGATTACTTGATGAAGGAAGAATCGTTCCGTTTGAGAGTAGACGTACCTGCGGTTTGATTTGTTCAAAGGCCACACGATCTTCGAATTTCCATTTTAATTTGTAACCATCGACACTTTCGATACCCTCAAAAACTTCAAGATTGGCCGTTCCTTTGAGTTCTGTGGATGGATAGACCTTCAACGTATTGCCATCGACGGAATATCTAGGGCTGGCATCGCCTTCGAGTAGCACAAGGCCTTTGAAGTTTTGTCCTTTTTTAATAGGGTCGGAAAAATTGACCAGCACCAGTTGTGTTTCTCCGGTTTCAACGGTTGCATCCAAGACCGTAAAATTGTTTTTTCCAGGGACTTTGATGGTGTTACTGCCCGAGCTTTCGATATCGAATTTGCTTCCATCCCAAGAAATTTCAAGTTTTGAGTCTTCCTCATATCTCTGGATACTATCAATCTTGAACTGGAATTGAGTACCTTCCTTGACAGCATCATCGAACTTTACTGGAATGGTTTTTCCCTTATGTTTTACCTGAAGCAGTCGCTTGGCGGTTTCCAAAGAAAGTCCGTCCGCACTCCGCAATTGTCCCTCAATAAATTGCCGTTCCTTCGAATACGATTGTAATGGATTGGTGTAGACATTGAATTGCTGTTTTAAGGTTTTTACGCCGAAAGTCATGGTTTTTAGTTCTTTGGGGGCATCCTTTACTATGTCTTCCAAGACCAACGTAAATTGGTATTCGGTATCTTGTTTAAATCCGTTTTCTGGAATAAAGGCGATGGTACGGTCGTTCAGGGCGACCACTTTCCCTTTAGTGCTTGGAGAAATCCGTAAGAGGTCATCATCCAATTCATCGCCTTGGCTCCATGAATCGACGGGTTGGTTGAGTACAACGCGAACGTCTGAATTTGAGGAAATTATTCCGTGCGAGACCTCCGAAATATATTCTTGATATTTATTGAGGTCATCGAAATTCTCAGCGGAACTTTCTTTTTTGGAAGTACATCCTATTAAAAATAATAATACAAGTGAAAAACGGAAAAACGGTTTGATCTGCATGTCGTTCATTTTGTCTAAAAGTAGCTGGGTTCTAAACAAAAGACATCACGGTAAACCGTGAAAACATTGCCCCAAATACCCCTATCTTCAGTTAGAACGAAATCCGCCAATCAATTATTACTTTGTAGGAGAAAAATCAAGTAGTGTTAAAGAAGTCGGTATTGGATTACAAAGAAGGTGCAGAAGCATGTCGTTCGTCGAAAAAAGCAGTTTTTTCAAAGATGATTTCGATAATTTGGCTATCATTACGGTTCGGTTAGCCTCCCCATGTTGACCTACCGCGAGAACTCCCCAACGTTTCTTTACCTACTTATACGGCGAATACCTACTTACAATTTAGAACATTGTATGAAAATGAATTTGAAACTCGTCCGCCGAGAGGCACGACATGCCCTCTTGGTGTGTTTTGTGCTGGTGTTGGCTTCTTGCAGCAAAGAAACCTACACCGTTGCCGAAATACCCGAGGCGCAAAATGATGTGGTTTTAGAACAGGAATTGCTCGGAATCGTAAACGATCATAGAACTGCTTTGGGGTATACTGCCTTGGAACACAGCACGGTCGCTTATGATTACGCAAACAAGCATAACGACTATATGATTGCCAAAGGCGGTATCAGTCATGATAATTTTAGCGCAAGGGCATCGAATATCGTTTCGGAGGTCAATGCCGAATTCGTTGCCGAGAATGTTGCCAAGGACTATACTTCAGCCGCTGAAGCGTTTCAAGGTTGGCTTGAAAGCTCAAGTCATAAAAAAACCATGGAGGGCGAATTTACACATACTGCGGTAAGCGTCAAGAAAGATAACGACGGCAATTTTTACTACACACAATTGTTCTTTCGATAATATTTTCCTTTTTTCCTCGGGCATTCACTCTGGAAGAAGTCTCATTTTCTTTTTATAAATTTGATATAATCGGTTGATAGCACATTGCGAACAACCATCATCCATCGACTATGTCAATTGCACCTCCGTTCAACCTCAACAAGTGGATCGAAGAAAATCGTGAAACTTTAAAACCGCCCGTAGGCAATAAAAATCTATATAAAGACGCCGGGGATTATATCGTCATGATAGTAGCAGGGCCCAACGCTAGAAAAGATTACCACTACAACGAGACCGAAGAACTTTTTTATCAGTTGGAAGGTTATATCGAAATACACATTCAGGACAACCGTCAGAAGAAAACAGTAAAGCTTGGGCCAGGCGATATGTACCTACACCCGGCGAAAATTCCACATTCCCCGGTACGCCATGCAGGAAGTATCGGTCTAGTCATAGAACGAAAACGTGCCGACATGAATGTCGATGACGGCCTGCTTTGGTTCTGCGACCATTGCAACCATAAATTATACGAGGCTTATTTTACCCTGAACGATATCGAAAAAGACTTTCTCGGTCATTTTAAACATTTTTATGGCTCTGAAGAGTTACGTACCTGTGATAATTGTGGTACTGTGATGCCTGTAGATGAACGCTTTATAGCCGAAGAAAACTGATGGGTTCACTAATCAACATTCTAATCGGACTCGTCGCTTTGCTACATCTCTATTTTCTATGGTTCGAAATGTTCGCTTGGACGACCAAGGGGCGTAAAGTATTCCGAAAATTCCCGCCGGAGCTTTTTGAGCCCACCAAACCTATGGCCGCAAATCAAGGACTTTACAATGGTTTTCTGGCAGCCGGGCTAATCTGGACCTATTTTATTATAGATCCTATTTGGAAGGACAACATTGCACTATTTTTCTTGGGATGCGTCGCCGTCGCCGGAATCTATGGGGCCATGACTGTCGAAAAGAAAATATTCCTTATACAGGCATTGCCTGCCCTCATTGCCATAGCTCTTATTTTGATATAAGGGCTTTTAAAACAAAAAAACATGAGCAATACCTATAAACCTGAAGGATATAATTCCCTCTCCCCCTATTTTGTGATTGAAGACGTGCAAAAATTTATCGACCTTCTACAAAAGATTTTTGATACCCAAGAATTAAGAAAATACCATCGCCCCGATGGCTCCATTATGCATGTGGAGCTTAAAATCGATGACACCGTCATTATGATCGGAGGAGCAACAACCGCGTATACTCCCATCCAACAGATGGTACATTTATATGTTGAAAATGTGGATACAATCTTTGAGAAAGCCTTGAAATCAGGCTGTAAGCCTATTCAAGAACCTGAGAAAAAAGAAAGTGATGATGATAAAAGAGGTGGCTTTACCGATTTTGCAGGTAATAGTTGGTGGATTGCAACGCAATTAGCTTCAGATCGAGCTTAAGAAATAAATGAAACAGAATTTCTCTTTTTACATCATCCTATTAGGATTGTTTTCGATAGCATCCTTAAAAGCCCAGCCAATGACTCCTGAAGAAGTAGTTCAAAAACAATTGGAAACCTATAACAATAGGGACATCGACGGGTTTATGTCCACCATCGATGAAAATGTAACGTTCCATAATTTTGCGGATGGGCAACTGACCATGAAAGGGTCCGCAGCCTGCAAGGCGTTCTATTCCGAACTCTTTGAAGCATCTCCCAAGCTACATTCCACTATTTTGACACGAACGGTTTTCGGTAACAAAGTGATAGATCATGAAAGTATCGTTGGGCGAAATGGCGATGATGAAATTTTGGAATTGGTGCTCATCTATGAGGTAAAAAACGAAAAGATCAGAAAAGTTACCGTCTTACGAAAAGAAGAATAAGAATCGTAACTTTGTCCAAAATCTAACAATTCACGCTTAAAAAGTTATAAAATGTCAAAAATTGCAACGGAATTCGGTATTGATAAAGCCCTAAAAGCATTGGGGATACAAGAAATAAATGATGGAACTTCAACAGGTTCAAACAACTTTGGTTCAGGGGAAATTATTGCATCGTATTCTCCCGTTGATGGGGCATTGATTGCGAAGGTAAAAACAACATCGATGGAAGACTATGAAAAGGTTATGGCAAAAGCCACGGAAGCCTTTCAGACATGGCGTAAAGAACCAGCGCCCCAACGTGGGGAAATCGTTCGCCAATTCGGTGACAAATTGCGCGAGCTAAAAGAGCCATTAGGCAAATTGGTTTCCTATGAAATGGGAAAAAGCTACCAAGAAGGGCTGGGCGAAGTTCAAGAAATGATAGATATCTGCGATTTCGCTGTCGGGCTTTCAAGACAGCTGCACGGTCTGACCATGCATTCTGAACGGCCAGGGCATCGAATGTACGAACAATACCATCCGTTGGGTGTTGTCGGAATAATTTCAGCGTTCAACTTTCCGGTTGCCGTATGGGCCTGGAACACTGCATTGGCTTGGATTTGTGGTGATGTCTGTGTTTGGAAACCTTCCGAAAAAACGCCTTTGTGTGGGGTTGCGTGTCAAAATATAGCTGCCGAAGTCTTTAAGGCAAACGGACTTCCCGAAGGTATTTCCTGTTTGATAAATGGGGATTATCGAGTAGGCGAAATGATGACACAAGATAATCGCGTTCCATTGGTATCGGCCACCGGTTCCATTAGAATGGGGAAAATAGTGGCACAAGCCGTGGCGGCCAGATTGGGAAAATCACTTCTTGAATTGGGCGGAAATAATGCCATAATCGTAACGCCGGATGCGGATATCAAAATGACAGTCATCGGAGCTGTTTTCGGAGCAGTCGGAACAGCCGGACAACGATGTACCTCAACCCGACGATTGATCATTAACGACTCTATTTATGAAAAAGTAAAAAGTGCCGTAGTTGACGCCTACAAACAATTGCGAATTGGCAACCCCTTGGATGAAAATAATCATGTCGGGCCGTTGATCGATACCGATGCGGTCGATATGTACAAAAAAGCTCTTGAAAAAGTGGTTACCGAAGGTGGAAAGCTGATCGTAGAAGGTGACGTTTTGGAAGGCGAGGGCTATGAAAGCGGTTGCTATGTAAAACCAGCTATTGCCGAAGCAAAACCTGACTTTGAAATCGTACAGCATGAAACTTTTGCGCCCGTACTCTATCTTTTGAAATATTCCGGGGATGTCGAAAATGCCATTGAAATACAGAATGGTGTTGTACAGGGATTATCCTCCGCAATTATGACCAACAACTTAAGGGAGGCTGAACGTTTTCTATCGGTCGACGGAAGCGATTGTGGAATCGCAAACGTAAACATTGGAACCTCAGGCGCAGAAATCGGCGGAGCGTTCGGTGGCGAAAAAGAAACTGGCGGAGGTCGTGAAAGCGGTTCCGATGCATGGAAAATCTATATGCGAAGACAGACGAATACGATAAACTATACCACTGAACTTCCGTTGGCCCAAGGAATAAAATTCGACCTTTAGTAGCAAAGACCTCACAAATTTTTGATTGCCAACCATAGCTATTTTGCGAAGGAGGGAAACCTGTCAGGTCTAAAAACTAAAAAACCGCTGTCTTCTCTTCTCTTGGTCCGTTCCCCCGAAAGACTAGATTGAAAATGCAGCGGTTGTCTTAACACTAAACTAACTCAACTAACTATTATATTTTAAAGAACCTAAGTTTCCTCATACTCCGAAAAGTATTATTCAGATTTTGTTCGAATCGCACCAGTCTCACTAACCGACCAACTACCGTGAAGCAGGGCCTGCGTTCCTAACACGATGACCATACAACAAAATGTCAATAGTTCTCGGAATCTCGTTCTCATCTCAAAAGTGGTTCTCAAATTAAATTCTATTCAATATTACAATACATTACAAATGTCTCAAAGGGATAATGTATCGGTTCACAAAAAATATGTATGCCTGATACGTTTCCATGTATAATCGGTAAATTCAAAAATCTGGAAATTCCTGTCTATCCCTGTTTTTTAATAGACTGCCCCTTTCTTGCCTCAACTTAGAATCTACTTATAAGTCTCTAAATATTAGTGATCTGTGGTTTATGTTTTGGTTATTTAATCTTATGATTCTTAAAAATTTTAAGATTTTTTTAATACATTGCTTAGCTTAACACTAAATGAATATTAACTATGACAAAAACAACGACTAGTCTGATCGGGATGATCCTTACCATTCTAGCGGGTATTCTTCTGTACATGAAACTATGTAGTTCTTGCGGAGTGCCTGTCGCTGAAGAACCTATAGAAGAAAAGGCAGTAGTTCCCGTAACACCTGATCCAACATCGTATCCCTTCGCCTTTTCCGATAGGGAATACGCATGTGATGTAAACGACAACTATAATTTTAACGTGTCGTCTTCCTCTATTTTGATGCCTTTAGCACAAGGTGTAACCGATTGTATCGGTAGTTTAAAGACCTTTTTGGCAAACAATGCCGGCAAGGTCATTAATATTACCGGATATTATAAAAGCGATGAAAACAACGATTCGGCCTTTCCGAATTTAGGTTTGGCTCGTGCCAATGCCGTCAAAAATCATTTGGTCGAAAACGGAATATCTTCGGCAAGTATCAACACTTTTGGTAAGTTGATGGACGAAATGGTACCCAAGGGCAATATGTTCCTAGGGCCGGTTACCTATGGTTTGGCTGGAGAATCTGCCGATGCGGCGGATGAGTTGAAGGCACTTTACGACAAAATAAAGGCCGATCCCTTAGTACTATATTTCAATACTGCGGAAGCTTCAATCAATTTGAATGCAGAACAAAGACAGAAAGTTGCCGACATAAGTCGATATCTTGATAAAGTCGAAGGAGCTAAAGCCAATGTAGTTGGCCATACCGACAACACAGGTAAAGCATCGAGCAACATGAGATTGGGGCAAGAGCGAGCCGATTTTGCGAAAGACTACCTTATGAAAAATGGTATCTCGGCAGCAAAAATCGACGCAACCTCAAAAGGACAAACACAACCTATAGAAAGCAATGCCACAGATGAAGGCAAAGCCAAAAATAGAAGAACAGTAGTAACATTAAACTAAACAATTAACTATTAAAAATTAAAAAATATGGATTTTTCAAATATTTGGTGCTGGTTGATTCCCCTTTTAACAGGCTTAATCTGTGGTATAATCGGTTACTATTGGGGCAAAGGCTCAAGCACTACCGTCGATAATTCTACAGACCTAAAAGCATTGCAAGATAAGAATGCAAGACTACAGGCCGATCTCGATGCATGTAACGGTAAACTAAAAGTCGCGGCGGCAGGTGCGGTTGCGGCAACCGCAGCCGCGGTAGCTCCGGCTGTTGAAAGAGAACTGCCTTTTGATGCTGACGCTGCAAAAGCGGCTATGGGTAAAACCATCAAAAAAGATGACCTTAAGGTTGTCGAAGGCATCGGGCCAAAAATCGAAGAAATGTTCCACGAGGGTGGTATCAAGACATGGAAAGCACTTTCTGAGACCGCAGTCGCAAGATGCCAAGAAATTTTAGATGGTGGTGGCGAACGTTATAAGGTGCATGACCCTGCTTCGTGGCCCATGCAAGCGAAGATGTGCTATGAAGGTAAGTGGTCAGAATTGGCCAAGTGGCAAGATGAGCACGATCACGGTAAATTGTAGAAATATCAAATAACCAACAACTAAAAATCCGGTTCAACTTTGAACCGGATTTTTTATTTCATCATTTTGGCAAGGCGACCATAAAGTTTTGAAAATCTTTCAGATTGGGACTTACACCATACCGTTGGCCTCTACCCATTTAAAGCGGTATTGATCTTCAGGAAATTTCATACGCTCTGAGATTCGCTCCAATCGTTCAGGAAGTTTAATAAGGTAGTCCCGGGCTTTTTCGGCCTCATCGGAAAGACTTCGTATCGCATCCAATTCCCAATATGTATTAAGCTTGCGAAGTATCTCAACATAATCCTGGGCGGTATAGACCCCCAAACGCTGCGCACAATTTGAAAAATTTTCGAAGGCCGTACCTATCGTACCACCTGATTCCCTTAAAAAATGTGCGGGCATCACAATTTTCTTTTTCATCATATCGGCAAAAGCCAACATCATTCCCGATGGGTCTTCCCCAAAAATGGTTTTTACAAATTCCCTATACGCCAAATGGTGTCGCATCTCGTCACCGGCGATAATCGTACACATCTTTCCTAAAAGGGCATTGCCTTTCTTCTTGGCCATTTGACCTACTCTTTTGTGAGAAATATTGGTGGCCAATTCTTGAAACGAGGTATACACAAAATTCTTATACGGGTCTCTGTCCGTGCCGATATCAAAACCGTCCGTCAACAAATGTTGGGTCGTAATCTCTACTTCACGCATATTCACCCGTCCCGATAAATAAAGGTATTTGCTCAGTACATCTCCGTGACGGTTTTCTTCCCCGGTCCATGCGCGCACCCATTTTGACCAACCATTGGTCTTACCATCATGCTGGTTGATTCCCTCAACATCCATTAGCCAAGATTCATAGGTAGGCAGTGCTTCTTCAGTAATGGTGTCGGCAACCATGGTCACCCAAAAATCATATCCTAATTCCTTGGATTCGCCGCGCAAGGTCTCAATAGCATCCAGAAAATCATCACTTTCTGAATCGGGCAAAAAATCGGAAGGTTGCCAAATATCTTCAACAGGAATCAGAAAAGAATCCATAAATCCTTCAACTTGCGGCTCGATGGCCTGCATCACTTCTAACCGAATGTTCTTTTCAGCCATAATCTGTTTTTTGCAAAGTTCGTGAATAATATAAGGAAATCCATTTAAAATCGGATGCTATTTCAATTTCGGCCCCGTTCATCAGAATAGAGGGTATAAACCGGGTCACTCTGCCAAACCTCTTTTGTATCTACGTCCATAACCGAGAGTTGCCCTTTAAAAGCGGCCCCTGTATCGATATTCCATACGTTGGCGGCATTCTCCGGAACGGCCGTTCCTGTCTTTGTAATCGGCGTATGGCCAATATAAATTTCTTCGTAGTGGGTCAACCTTTGAGGATAGCGGAAATCATCATTCTTAATATCTGGATGTAATGATAATGCAAGTTCCCAAAGCGTTCGGTCCCAATAAAAACTTTGCTGAAAATGCTCATGCTCAACTCCTTTTAGATTTGTAAAGCCCGCGTGGAGAAACAATCTATTTTCGGTGTCAAGATAATAATTCGTGAGATTCTCGTAAAACATAATATGAATGTCCTTTACGGAGTCATCAGCTTCTAGATAGGAATCCATGGTCGATTGGCCTCCATGTTGAAGCCAGAGGGGGTTATCTTCATCTTCTGCCAACCATTTAAGACAGAGTTCATCATGGTTTCCCCTTAAAAATACGCAACTATGGGTTTCGTCCAATTCTATCAAAAAATCAACGGTCTCAACGGCCTCGCTCCAACCATCGACATAATCCCCGAGAAAGATCAATCGATCATCTGTGGTAATCTTTGCGCGCTCGAACACTTGTCGCAAAGCTTTGAGGCCTGAATGGATGTCTCCGATTACCAACGTTCTCATCATTTTGCAAAAGTCGCAATTACGAGGATGATAACAAGGATAAAAAGCACTAAAAAGAAAATTTTCCAGAATGAATAGGGCCGCGTTCCGCTTAACGCACCGGTCTGACCATTGATATAAAAGTGGTATTCCTTATTATTAAAGCGGTATGAACTGATATAAACTGGAAGCAGAATGTGTTTGAACGTTTCGTCGGACAGTTTTATATCGGTGTTGTGAATTCGCTGGGTATCACCCCCTATATCTCTTCGAATCCAAGTATAGGCAATATCTTTGGCCTCTTGAAACGATTGATGGTGCCCGTCTTTTAACGATACGGTATATTTTTCGGTGACGAATCCGGAGAGGTATTTTGAATTGAATGACACCAATTCTTTTACATTCCAATACGAAATATTGGCAGGTATTTCTCTTCGTTTTTTTTGGGAAGCATTGATCAGAATATCATCGATAAAACCGTTTACCGAACCGGAAGCAGGTGACCAACGTGTTTTTCTGACCTGTTGGGTCTGGGTTCCATTTTTGGTTCGTATTCGCTGTGTTTCATAATAATAATCCCCACGTTGCCCTTGGTAGGCCGCATAGAGATTGGCATCGAAAGTCCAATAGGGAACATAAAGTCCGTGTAAGCCCTCAGGATCCAGCGCAGCTTTTTTTAAATTATTGGGCGCAAACCAAATGCCGTTTACCCAATTCTTAAAAATATTTCTTGCTTTTTTGGAATCCAACTGAAAAGGCAGTACTGCTTGTGGAAGTATCCACCCTTCTTTTTCGATATCCTCCCGAATTAAAGGTTCGCTACAATACACACAATCCAACGATTTGAAATTTTCCTCTACATGTTGGTTGGCCCCGCAATTTTTACAATGTAATAATTCGATAGTCTCGGTGTAGGCCTTCTCTCCCACAACCTTTAAATAGTGTTGAAGTTCCAACTCTTCGAAACTGCTTTTGGCCTGCTCAATGAATTCTTCATAACCGCAATATTCACATTTGAGCTGATGTGACCCGGGCTTGAATTTCATTTCGGCACCGCAGTTGGCGCATGATTTTTTATGTTCGGAATTTTTGGTCTCTTCCATAAATTACTCCTGTCATTCCCGTGAAGACGGGAATCTTTTCATGCGAATAGATATTCTAGATATGGGTTCTTGTGTGAAGGCGAAAGTATATTTAATGGCTTGCGCTTTCAACCCCCGCCCGTACCGTTCGGGCGGGCCTCCGTCTTCTTCACTACGCTCGAAGACACCTCCCCTCCTCTGAGGGGAGGAGCCGTAAACTTCATTAATTATTACTCACTTGGCAATGGTGGTGGTGTGCTACCTCCTAAAAAGGATTTCAGTTCTTCAACATCCTTCAGGGCGGTCCAATTGGCCATCCCTTGTTTCCATATCAGAGAATCGCGGTTGATCGTTCTGCTAGCAAAGAGTTCTTGAAGTTTTTCAAAAGAGACCGGCCCCATTTGTTGCCCGTTTGCGGCATAGTGGTACATCACTTGTACCGGTATCGGAGGTGGAGCCACCGCACCTTGTTGAGGTTGTCCACCAAAAGGTTGCTGCGTCACCTGCGGATTCATCATACTGCCCATCTGTTGCGCCAACACGAAGCCCATGCCCATGCCCATGCCTGCACCTGCGGTGCCGCCTTCGTTCTTTGCGGCTTCCTCCATGGCCTTGGCCGCTTTGAATTGGGCAAGTTTGGTCATATCCAATTTATCCAACCGGCTGTATTCGAAAATCTCTTTTTTAAGTTCTTCGGGCATGGAAACATTTTCGATGTAGAATTTTTCCAATTCTATTCCGATCCTTCCAAACTCAGGTTGCATGACCTCTTGACACGTCTCTGAAAGTTCCGTAGTATTTGCGGCATACAGTTCGATCGGCAAATTGGCCTGGCCGACTGTATTCGTAAATCGAGTTACGATAAGGCTCTTCAAATGCTCGTTCACTTCATAATTGGTGAAATTACCGTCGGTACCGACAACATCGACCACAAATTTTCCGGGATCGTTGACCCTGAAGCTATAGGTGCCAAAAGCACGAATCTCGACCAGACCGAAACGCTCGTCACTCAACATAAAAGGGTTCTTCGTTCCCCATTTCTCATCCGTGAACAAACGGGTATTTACAAAATAGACTTCGGCCTTGAAGGGACTATCGAAACCATATTTCCATCCTTTTAAAGTGGTCAGAATGGGCATGTTTTGAGTATTCAGGGTATATGTGCCCGGTTTAAAAACATCGGCCAACTGTCCCTCATTCACAAAAACGGCGGTCTGCCCTTCGCGAACGATCAGCTTCGCATTGTTCTTGATTTCATTTTGATATCTTTCAAAACGATGTACAATGGTATCATCAGTTGCATCGAGCCACTCTATAATGTCTATAAATTCGTGGCTAAGTTTCTTTTTTATTTCGTTGAACAAATCCATTTTTCAGTAATGTTTAAAAATTTTGAAGAAGGTACTGATTTCTTTAAAAGGTACAAAGTGGAAATCAGCAATTTCATACTTCTGTTTTACCAACAAATAGAATGAACACTTTGGATCGAGTTTGAATTATACTACATTAGGGGAGCATAAAATTTTTAGAATGAAAACTGTTTATTGCATTGGTGAATTGTTGATCGATTTTGTGGCCGAAAATCAAGGCAACGATCTTACAAAAGCTACGGATTTTACAAAAAAACCTGGAGGTGCCCCTGCCAATGTAGCCTGTGCCATTTCTAAATTGGGAGGCCGAAGTGCTTTTATCGGTGCTGTTGGCAAAGACCCTTTCGGAGTCTTTTTGCTTGAAGTCCTAGAGGATAATCATGTTGATATTTCCCTTGCGCAAAGAAGCGACACATTTACAACACTAGCCTTTGTTTCTTTGGCCGAAGACGGTGAGCGCGATTTTGTTTTCAGTCGCGGAGCGGATAAAAATTTGGTATATGATTCAAGCGTAAAACTGCTTTTTAAAGAAAATCTAATCCATTTTGGCGCGGCGACTTCGTTGCTTGGTGGTGATTTGGAGGCTACCTACTCAAAATATTTCGAGGATGCCCTGGCTCAAAATGCCTTTGTCAGTTTTGATCCCAATTTTCGAATTGACCTTTGGAAGGGAGATGAGGACACATTCATAAAAAAATGCATTCCCTATATCGAAAAATCACGGCTGTGCAAGTTTAGTTTGGAGGAAGCACAACTACTTTCGGGAAAGACCGAACTTGAGGAATGCTGTGATTTTCTACACCAGCTGGGAACAAAAATAATTACCATAACATTAGGGCCACAGGGCACCTTGGTCAGCACATCTTCCTTTAAGAAAACCATTCCCAGCATTTCCGTTACTCCGGTTGACACCACTGGTGCTGGCGATGCCTTTATTGGTTGTTTGTTAGCACAGATTGCTAAACTCGATAATCCGCACGAAATCATCGAAAACACTTCCAGCCTGATTAAAATGGTGGAGTATGCCAATAGGGCCGGTGCCTTAACCACTATGGGGTTTGGGGCTATACCTTCGTTGCCATCGGCCAATGAGGTTTATATCTGAAAAGTTGGGCTAATATCCAGTTCACCAATAAATTCTATTTGTCATATTTTCAAAGCCATTGTCACTAAACTAATAGAGACCAGCTTTACATATGGGCAAAGACCTAGAAAACATTATTCTAAATGCATTGGACGAGCATCAGCATAAGTTGTTACGCATATGCTCGGTATATGGCAAAAATGAAGATGATACCAAAGACCTTTTTCAAGAAGTATTGGTGAACATCTGGAAATCGATGCCTGCCTTCAAGGGGAATTCTACTATCGGTACATGGATGTACAGAATTACCTTGAACGTTTGTCTTCGGCTGCAAACCAAAGAAATCAAGAAGCAAAAAAAACTACTGCGTTTGGATAGCCGCGCTATAAACATCTATAAGACCGATGTCGTAGAAAACGGACAAATAGAGCAACAAAAGCAACTCAACCAATTACGAAAATGCATTAAAAAGCTAAACGAAGCCGATAAGGCGGTTATCACATTGTATTTAGAAGAACTGCCGTATAAAGAAATTTCACAAGTTACCGGTTTGACCGAAAATAATATCGCCGTGAAAATCAAGCGTATCAAAAAGAAATTGTTGAACTGCCTAAATCAAGCATCATAATGGAAGATGAATTGATAAAAATCTGGCAATCCTCTCCAAAAACCGAGCAGATAAAATTCGAGAAATCTCGGTTGATGCTCGATATGCAATCGAGTTTGGATCGTATTCATCGAAGCTGGAAGTACATGCTGATTAGGGAAACTTTGGCTAGTGTCATAACTATTCCGATATTCGCCTATGTCGCATTCACTCATCCTTTTACGCTAACTAGAATTGGATCGGCTTTGATCGTCCTGTCCGTCATATATATTATTTTTCGTCTTTTCAGCATAGATAGGCAGAAGCCAAATAACTATTCTGAATCTTATTTGGATTATATATATAAGGCAAAAGAAGTACTCAATGCTCAGAAGAAGGCACTGAACAATGTTATATATTGGTATATATTGCCAATTTATCCCGGACTAATTTTCTTTTTATTGGGGTTTGTTCACATTCCAGAAAAAATCAACCTGATTCTATCGGTTTTCTTAACTACAATACTGATAAATATTGGCATCCATTTTCTAAATAAGTGGGCGGCTAAAAAGCAATTTACCCCAAGATTGAAAAAAATTGACGAACTTATCCAAACAATGGAAGAATAGCCTTAAATCAAAAGAAATGAAAAATATAATTATACTGATAGCAGCCTTTCTAATTGTGGTTACAAGTTCGGCACAAGACATCACAGGCCAATGGAACGGAATACTAAAAGAAATAAACCTACGTCTTGTGCTCCATATCTCAGAAACCGATGCGGGCTATAGTTCAACTATGGACAGCCCCGATCAAGGTGCCACCGGCATACCGGTGACAAGCACCACTTTCGAAGATTCAACCTTAACCATCTCGGTAACCAATCTTGGCCTTACCTATACCGCAAAATTTGCAGATGATAATTTTGACGGCACTTTTAACCAAGGAGGAATGGTACTTCCCTTAAAAATGTCTCGGGAAGCAGTCGAAAAACCTGAAGTGAAAAGGCCACAACACCCGAAGGAACCCTATCCATATCATTCTGAAGAAGTGACTTTTAAAAACGAAAAAGCCGACCTTACTTTGGCCGGAACATTGACTTTGCCAAAACAGGAAGGTACGTTTCCTGCCGTGATTTTGATTTCTGGAAGCGGGCCACAAGATCGCAATGAAGAGTTAGCTGGACACAAACCTTTTTTGGTCATCGCCGACCACTTTACTAAAAACGGTATTGCCGTATTACGATATGATGATCGGGGGTTCGGAAAATCAACGGGCTCTTTTGAGACCTCTATCATGCCCGATTTCGTTACTGACGTTGAAAGTGCAATTGCCTATTTAAAGACCCGAGAAGAAATCGACCCGAAAGAAATCGGACTCGTAGGCCATAGTGAAGGTGGATTCATAGCCCCAATGGTCGCAGCACGGTCGAAAGACGTCAACTTCATTGTCTTGCTAGCTGGGGCGGGTATTCGAGGTGATAAGATTGTTTTGCTTCAACAAGAACTAATTGCAAGGGCATCGGGCAATTCAGAAGAAGACATTCAAACGACACAAGAGCTGAACACCGAAGTTTTCAAAATGATTTTGGCATCCGATGATATCGAAACTTTAAAAAAGGACCTAACCGATTATTTGACGACTGCCTTTAACAATGATCCCAAGCAACTGGTACCAGAGGGTATAACCGCCGAGAATTTCACTGCTACGCAGGTAGATATCTTGGCTACTCCATGGCTGGTCTTTTTTTTAGGTCATGACCCGGCCCCAGTACTCGAAAAAGTATCTTGCCCGGTACTCGCCCTAAATGGGGAAAAAGATTTACAAGTTCCGCCATTAGAGAATTTAAAGGCTATCGAAAACGCTTTGAAAAAAGGGGGTAACGAAAAGGTACTCATAAAAATGTTGCCGGGGCTCAACCATTTATTTCAGGAAAGTAAAACCGGGCTGCCCAGTGAATATGGCACTATCGAAGAGACCTTTTCGCCGAAGGCTTTGACCATTATGTCCGATTGGATTTTGGAGCAGATCAGGTGAATTTATCAAATCAATTATAACGTACTTTCCTTAAAATACGTAACGATTCTTTTAAAGAGGCATAGATCTTTGCGTCATATTGTTTAATGAGCGGTCGTGCAGCCTCCATATTGTCCTTTGCCTCTTCTAAGCCATTCAGATAACAGATCAGATAGGTATCCGGCAAATGTTTTAAATCATTTATTTCAGATTGTTTCAGTTCAATTTTTTGTTCTAATTTTTTTAATAATGCGTTGTTGGCATTTAGCACATGATACAAGGTTTTTTTATCGAATTGTGGAGGTTCAAAAAGTAATTCACTATTAATTTGATAAGTGCCATTGTCCTCAAAAGTAAGCACCACTTTTTCCAAAGGATAGTATTTTTGCTTTTTTCCAAGTCCCAATTGTACATATTCCATAGTTGTAAACGAATGTTCATCATAGGTGATGGTAATCTCGTCCAAAGTGGAATAAAATAACTTCACCTGTTCGTTGATCAATTCGATATCAACCCTGGAATAGTAGGTTTCTCCATTGACTTTTTTTCGGTTTCCGGCCCAGCAGACCACGAACTGTTCTTTAAAGACCTTGTAACTGCTCTCCAGATCAGGGTGGCGATAGTTAATAAAATCGATAACCCCGTCAAGGGTCAACTCTATATTGTTCTTCGCATGTTGCTCTATAGTAGCGACAGCGTCAGAATTTATATCCTTTAGCTCGATATCATAGGCTTTGGGGAGGCTAATGCTCCCTTCCCTGAAGAAGACCGAACCCCCGTAGTATTTCCAGATATTTTTGCGTAGGGAACAAACTTTTCCGTTGGATTTTATCGTGACCAATCCCACAACCTTACCTTCCGGAAGATGTGGAAAAGGAATGTTTTCGTAAGAAATCAATGGTGGATTATCTAAATAGGCATTGACCAGATTTTGGATCTTGCTGTCATCAAAGAAGTCTACTCCGACAATCTTATTGTCCTCGTCCTCTACTCCGATAACGATGAATGAGTTGTTTTTAGGGTTGCTGTTCGCCAGAGCACAAACGTGTTTCAAAAACTTTCCCTTACCTTCTTTTTGCCCGATATCGATAAATCGCTTTTTGTCATAAAAACTGTTCTCGTCGTTGTGTGCGAGCAAGTTTTTGACAAGAAGGCGTTTATTGATCATTATTATAACGGGAATGTGGTTATTTTTAAAACGTCATTGCGAGGTGCCGAGCGCTTTAGCGAGGCCTCGAAGCAATCTGTTGACCATACCGTAAAGGTCAACAGATCGCTTCGTCGCAAAAAGGCGACTCGCAATGACGTTTTCATAGGTCCTTCTTGACAATAGTCGAAGAAGCCTGCGCCGTGGGCATGACCACCAAATCGGCAATGTTTACATGATAAGGTCGGGTAACAACAAAATAGATAATATCGGCGATATCTTCGGCCTTTAACGCCTGAAAACCTTTATAGACCGTTTCGGCCCTATCTTCATCTCCTTTAAAGCGAACATTACTAAACTCGGTTTCGACCAACCCAGGGTTGACCGCGCCCACACGAATTCCGTACTGGTTCAAGTCGATACGCATACCTTGGTTAATGGCATCGACGGCATGTTTACTGGCACAATAGACATTTCCTTTTGGATAAACTTCTTTCCCAGCAGTGGAGCCAATATTGATGATATGACCCGATTTACGTTCCACCATTTGGGGCAAAATCGCTTTTGAAACATAAAGCAGCCCCTTTACATTGATGTCGAGCATGGCATCCCAATCATCAAGGCTTCCTTCATCGATAGGGTCCAATCCATGGGCATTGCCCGCATTGTTGATGAGGATGTCAACTTTTGAAAAGTTATCAGAAAGAGAACTTATTTGCTTTAAAACAGTATCTCTATGGCGAACGTCAAAATTCAAGGTGTGGACTTTAGTTCGGTCTCCTAATTTTTCTTTTAGGTCATCCAACCTTTCTTGACGCCTTCCGCAAAGCACAAGATTGATTCCATTTTTGGCAAAAAGTTCGGCAGTAGCTTTACCTATCCCGCTAGTGGCTCCGGTAATCAATGCTGTTTTTTTCATATCATTTTTCTTTTATGGGACTTTATGGCCCTGATTAGCCTCCAACAAAATGAACCAATCCTCAAGTTCCATATCTATTTTTGTCGCCTTCATGGCATTGGCCAAGCGGTTCTTTTCCGTTGTTCCGACAACGGGATGTACTTCGGCCGGATGTTTTAAAATCCAAGCAAGCAACAATTGATCCTCTGTCGCCGAATACTTTTTGGTCAGCGTTTCCATAACTTCTCCAATACGTTGGGTACTTTCATTTTCTTCTCGGAAATAAGCCCCGAGCGGACTCCAAGACATGGCCAATCTCTTGTTTGCCACGATGTCATCCAAGGTGCCATCGTACATAACTTTGTCAGCTGTCAAGGAAAATTCTACCTGGTTGCCGGTTACTCCAATCATCGTTTCAAGCATCCTAATTTGCGAAGGGGTGAAGTTCGAGACCCCGAATTCGAGAATTTTCCCATCCTTTTTAAGTTGTGTTATCGCAGCGGCGATTTCCTCGGGACACATCAAAGGACTTGGCCTATGCAACAAAAAAAGGTCTAGATAATCCGTTTTCAGATTTCGGAGCGATTCTTCGGTCGACCAAATAATGTAGTCCTTTGAATACTCATAATGCTTTATTTTATTATCCCTTGCATCGCAGACATATTGAATTCCACATTTGCCGATCAGTTGAATGTTTTCCCTTGGGATTTTACTTTCGCAAAACGCAACGCCAAAATCGGTTTCGTTAGAATATCCTCCATAAATATCGGCATGGTCAAAAGTGGTGATGCCTAACTCCAAACAATGGTGCATCAACTCGATTTTTTCGGTTTTCGAAAGCTGTTTCCCCCATTGGCCCCAAGTCATCGTTCCGGCGATAATTCTAGAAAAAGTTTGTTTGTTTCCCATAGGGATGTGAAAATAAAAAGAAATCCCTTAAAAACTTCACAAAAATGGGGCAGTGGTGATATTATTTAACCAATCGTTAACAGCAATCCAGTGAATAATTTAACAATTTGCACCGCTATTGATAATGCAACCGATCAAAACCAAAATTGTAAATTAACTTATGGAAGAAAATACCACTATCGACATTAGTGCCGTGAACGAGAAAATCGCTCAAGAAAGTGCTTTTATCGACTTATTGATGTTGGAAATGAACAAAGTAATCGTAGGCCAAAAACATATGGTCGAGCGATTGCTAATCGGTCTTTTAGGTCAAGGACACATCCTGTTGGAAGGTGTTCCCGGTCTGGCCAAGACCTTGGCCATAAATACCCTGGCAAAAGCTGTAAAAGGAAGTTTTAGCAGAATACAGTTTACCCCAGACCTTTTGCCCGCCGATGTCGTGGGAACCATGATCTATAACATGAAGGTCAATGATTTTTCCATAAAGAAGGGGCCAATATTCGCGAATTTCGTACTGGCCGATGAAATAAATAGGGCTCCCGCAAAAGTACAGTCCGCACTCTTGGAGGCCATGCAAGAAAAGCAGGTTACCATAGGCGATGAGACTTTTATACTCGACAAGCCCTTTTTGGTCATGGCGACCCAAAACCCCGTGGAGCAAGAGGGTACCTATCCGCTACCGGAAGCCCAAGTGGATCGGTTCATGTTGAAAACGGTCATCGACTATCCTAAGATGAACGAAGAGCAATTGATTATGCGCCAAAACTTGTTGGACGCCTATGAAGAGGTCAAGCCGGTAATTACTACAAAGCAAATTCTCAGTGCCCAACAAGCTGTTCGTGAAGTTTATATGGACGAGAAAATAGAGAAGTATATTCTTGATCTGGTATTCGCTACACGGTATCCTGAAAAATACAATCTTGAGAACCTGAAACCTTTGATCAGCTTTGGCGCCTCACCAAGGGGAAGCATCAACTTAGGTATCGCCGCCAAATGCTATGCTTTCATCAAGCGCAGAGGTTATGTGGTTCCAGAAGACGTCAGGGCGATAGTTCATGATGTATTAAGACACCGTATCGGCATTACTTATGAGGCCGAGGCCGAGAACATCACTTCGGAAGAAATCATCAATAAAATCGTAAACGAGGTCGAAGTACCTTAAAAACAGTAGGCGGTAAACAGTAAGCAGTTGGCAGTATACTGCAACCAATTGATACTGATTACTGAATACTGAACACTGTTTATCGAAAAAGATGGATACCAAAGAGCTACTTAAAAAAGTCCGTAAGATCGAGATCAAGACGCGTCGTCTATCCGATCATATTTTTGGTGGGGAATATCACTCTACCTTCAAGGGCCGTGGTATGACCTTCAGCGAAGTGCGACAGTACCAATTCGGCGATGATGTTCGTAGCATCGATTGGAACGTAACCGCACGTTACAACGAACCCTTTGTAAAGGTTTTTGAAGAAGAACGTGAACTTACCATGATGTTGATGGTCGATGTCAGTGGCTCCGAAATGTTCGGTACGACCAATCAATTTAAAAAAGAAATCATTACCGAGATATCGGCGACTTTGGCGTTTTCCGCAATGCAGAACAATGATAAAGCAGGTTTGATTCTCTTTTCGGACGAGGTAGAACTTTTTATTCCCCCCAAAAAAGGAAAGAGCCATGTGTTGCGTATCATTCGAGAACTATTGGAATTCAAACCAAAAAGTAACAAAACCGATATTTCAGAGGCCTTGAAATTTTTGAGTAGTGTGATGAAGAAAAAAGCCATCGTTTTCGTGCTCTCCGATTTCATTGCCGACGATTATGAAAAGAGCTTGAAAATTGCGGGAAACAAACATGATCTCACCGGTATTCGGGTTTACGACGAACGTGAAGAGACCATTCCGAATTTGGGCATGGTACAAATGCAGGACTCCGAGACCGGAACCGTTCAATTGGTAAACACGCAGTCCAAAAGTGTCCGTACTGCCTATGGAAAATATCACCGGGAAAAAGTTGACTATTTCAGCGAGACCTTTAAAAAATCAGGGTGTGGAACACTAAGTTGCCGGGTAGATGAAAGTTACGTGAAGAAACTATTAGGGTATTTTAAACGAAGAGGGTGATGGAAGGTACCAGGTACGCAATACAAAATATGAACATCGCATCGCAACACCTGCGATATATGTTGGTATGTATTATCCTCTTAGGGTTTCAGGGTTTTTCACAGACAGATCCAAAGGTACGTTCCGAAGTTGACACTACCTTTATCAAAATCGGGGAGCAAATAAGCTTTACGGTCACGGTAGAGGCCGATACCGCTGCACAAGTCATTTTTCCTGACGGACAAACTTTTTCGCCTTTGGAAACCGTTGAAGCCTACGCTACCGATACGACCCGTGAAAAAAGTCGCTTTGTCCTCCAAAAAATATACGCCTTGACCCAATTTGATTCGGGTTCCTATAAACTACCGACACAACGCATCGAAATCAACGGCATAGGCTATTTTACCGATTCCCTTATGGTCGATGTGGCTACCGTGCCTGTGGACACTTTAAAACAAAAAATGTTCGCCATCAAGGAGTTGATGATCGTCGACAAAAATAATTCGGCCTGGTGGAAAATTCTGCTGGGTATTCTGGTTGGACTATTTGTTTTAGGAGGATTGTTATATTGGTTCGTATTCCGTAAAAAGCCCTTGACCGAAGAAGAAAAAGTCGCCTTGCTACCTGCTTACGACAGGGCCTTGCTAGAATTAAAGAATCTCGAAAATTCAAAATACCTTATCCAAGACGAGTACAAACAATACTACACAGAACTTACTAATATCGTCCGTTCTTATTTGGAAGAAGATGTCCATGTAAGTGCGCTGGAAAGCACGACGGACGAGTTGATCGCCAAATTGGAAATGCGTAAGGATGCTGGCGAACTAAAACTGGATGATGACACCTTGATCCAGTTCAAAAGAATTTTACAAACAGCCGATTTGGTAAAATTTGCCAAATCAAAACCAGAAACCTCTGTTGCGGAACAAGATCGTAAATCGATCGAACAAATCGTAATCAAGACCCATGATGCCCTACCCGAGCCGACGGAAGAAGAGCTTTTGGAACAAGAAGAATATCGTGAGGAACTAGAGCGTAAAGAGCAACGTAAAAAGTGGATCTATGCTTCCGGAATTACTGCAGGTGTATTGATCGTCGCCCTGGTTTCAGTCGCTGCATATTATGGCCCACGAAATGTTTGGGATACGGTGACCCGCCAAAAAACCAAAATATTGTTGAACCAAGATTGGATAGCCAGTTCGTATGGTTATCCTCCCATAAATCTAGAAACGCCCGAAGTGTTGGTTCGCCAAGAAGTGAAATTGACTGCGGAGCAAAAGTCCACGATCAATGAACTTCAGGTTTTCGCCTATCAGAGCCCGAATAATTCGATTGCAATCAACACCTCATCGTTGTCATTGACAAATCTTGAAGAAGAACCTGATTTTGCAAAATCCGTCGAGGATCTTTTGAAAGATCTTGAAAAAAAGGGAGTGAAAAATATCATTACCAAGCAAGAAGAATTCACCACTGTAAGTGGTGTAAAAGGTGTCAAGGTATTCGGAAGCGGAAAATTTCCGATACCCGATTCAAACGAAACCGCGAAGGGAGAATATAGTATTTTGCTCTTTGGCGGAAAAGGTTTTCAACAACGTATTATGATTACATGGCTTTCCGATGACCCTTATGCGCAGGCCATCGTTGACCGAATTTTACAAACGGTAGAAGTAAAAACAGAAGTGTAGATGCTGGAGAATATTGAATTTGCGAACCCTGAGTTTTTTTGGCTGCTTTTGCTGCTTCCTCTGGCCGTGCTTTGGTATTTCTTTAAGCGAAAAGAGCAATCGGCATCCTTAAAAATATCGACTATAAAGGGTTTCACTGCTCAAAGTATACTTCCAAAACTGAAGCCTTTACTGTTTCTTTTTCGATTGATCGCGTTGGCTGCAATCATTGTTGCCATGGCACGTCCGCAGACCGAGGATATTTCTACTCGCACAAAAACTACCAAGGGTATAGATATTGTTATGGCCATTGATGTTTCTTCCAGTATGCTTGCACGTGATTTGAAACCGAATCGTTTGTCGGCGCTCAAAGAAGTAGCATCCGATTTTATAAGGGAACGCCCCAGTGACCGGATAGGATTAGTGGTCTATGCCGGGGAAGCATTTACGAAAACCCCGATTACCAGTGATAAATCTATTGTCTTGAGTGCCCTTCGTGAAATTACGTACGGCCAATTGAATGACGGAACGGCCATCGGAATGGGATTGGCCACCTCTGTAAACCGTCTCAAGGAAAGTAAGGCCATCAGCAAGATTATTATTCTTTTGACCGACGGAGTAAACAATTCAGGATTTATAGAACCACAGACCGCTGCCGACTTAGCAGTAGAATTTGGAATAAAAACGTATACTATCGGTCTAGGCACGAACGGAAATGCACTCTCTCCCATTGCCTATAATGCCGATGGTTCGTATCGCTATGGAATGCGCCAGGTAGAAATCGATGAAGAATTGCTGAAAGAAATAGCCAAAGCCACTGGCGGCAAATTTTTCAGAGCGACGGACAACGAAAAGTTGGAAGCCATATATGACGAGATCAATAAGTTGGAAAAAACCGAGATAGAAGAATTCAAATATTATAAATATGAAGAAAAATTCAGGCCATGGGTACTTTTGGCAGGTGCTTTGCTATTGTTTGAATGGCTATTGCGAAACACACTTTTTAGAAGTTTTATTTAGATGATTCAGTTAGACGAGAAAATATATTTCTATTTGTTGGCCATCGTTCCGGTGATCGTCATGCTTTTCATAGTATTACAAATCTGGAAAAAACGCACCCAGAAAAAGTTTGCCGATTCATCTTTGATGAAACGCCTTACCCCCGATAGATCGGATTTCAAATCGACATTGAAACTTTTGTTTTTCCTTATCGGAATTTCATTATTGGCCCTCGGGTTGGTAAATCCGAAAATCGGGACAAAATTAGAGACCGTAAAACGCGAAGGCGTCGATATCGTTTTTGCCGTCGATGTTTCAAAAAGTATGCTTGCCGAGGACATCGCGCCGAACCGGCTTGAAAAGGCAAAAAGATTGGTCTCTGAAATCATCAACCAGCTGGCAAGTGACCGAATCGGAATCATTGCCTATGCCGGACAGGCTTTCCCGCAATTGCCTATAACGACCGACTATGGGGCGGCTAAAATGTTCTTGCAGAGTATGAATACCGATATGCTGACCTCTCAAGGCACCGCTATAGATGCGGCAATCGAGTTGGCGACAACCTATTATGACGATGAGGAACAGACCAATAGGGTACTTTTTATCATTTCTGATGGTGAGGATCATTCTGAAGGCGCTACCCTTGATGCCGTTGAACTCGCAACTGAAGAGGGTATTATCGTTTATACCATCGGGGTCGGGAAAGAAAAAGGGGCTCCTATTCCCTTAAAACGGAACGGGGTCGTAGAAAGTTTGAAAAAAGATTCGCAAGGCGAAGTGGTAATTACCAAATTGAACGAGGCTGTTTTGGAAGATATCGCGGACGATGGAAATGGCGAGTACATCGACGGCACCAATACGGAAGAGGCCGTAGAATTTATTAAGGAACAATTGAACCAAATGGATAAGAAAGAATTCGAGGCCAAGCAATTTGCCGAGTACAAAGATCAATTTCAATGGTTTCTGGGGGCAGGGCTAGTCTTTTTATTTTTGGATATTTTTATTCTCGATAGAAAGACAAAATGGTTGCGAAAATTGAATTTGTTCAATGAAAAAGTAGTAGACTAATATGAAACAGTTAATCGTATTTCTTAGTTTTTCGATGGTTTTCTTAAGTTATTCACAAGAAGAGGAAGAAAAGCTAAAACAAAATGCATTAAGAGAATCTAAGAATCTCACTTGGGAAGGTAACAAAGACCTTTCAGAAAATAACTTCGTAGAAGCCGAAGTCGATTATAGAAAGGCCATTGCCAAGAGTGAAGAAAACCCCGCAGCACCCTTTAACTTAGGCAATGCCTACTACAATAAAGAGTCTTTTAGCGAAGCTTTTGGCCGTTTTAAAGAGGCTGGCGAATGGGCGGCCGACAAGAAAGACAAACATAAAGCCTATCACAATATGGGCAATGTTTTCATGAAAAGAAAAGAGTACGAAAAAGCGGTAGAAGCCTATAAAGAAGCCTTGCGCAACAATCCGACGGATGAAGAAACAAGGTACAATTTGGCCTTGGCGAAAGAAATGCTGAAAAAGGAACAAGAAGAGCAAAAGAACGATCAAAACGAAGACAATAAGGATAATCAAGACCAAAAAGATAAAGAAGAAAAAAACGAGGATAAAGAAGAAGGGGATAATAACGAAGATAAAAAAGACCAAGGCGAAAACGAAGACCAGGGCGACGAAGAAAAAGAAGAAAGTAAAGAAGGAGAAGGCGACGAAAAGGAAGAACAGAAAAAGCAACCTGATCAAGGTGACAAATCCGAGGAAGAAGAGCAAAAGCAACCTCCACGTCCCAATCAATTGAGCAAACAACAGATTCAAAACCTGTTGGAAGCCATGCAGAATGAAGAAAAAAAGGTGCAGGAAAAAATCGATGCCCAAAAAGTAAAGGGCGTTAAAGTGAAGAATGAAAAAGATTGGTAACCTATAATAATGTCGATTAAAAAATACATTACGTTGTTTTCAATGCTGTTCTTGGCCATCGGGCTGAGTGCACAAGATGATGATGCGGTCACTTTCGAGCTACAATTAAGTAAAGAGAAGTTGGGTATCAACGAAAGGTTACGTGTAGAATTCATCATGAATAAAAATGGAGACAATTTCACACCTCCCGATTTTGAAGGTTTTCGTGTATTGATGGGGCCTTCCTCTCAAATCAGCAATCTGTATGTAAACGGTGTTCGAAGCTATCAACAGAGCTTTACTTACTTTTTGCAGCCCACAGCCCAAGGTACTTTTACCATTAAGCAGGCTACTATTGAAATAAGTGGAGAAATCTATAAAACGGCGACCAAAAAAGTTACCGTAGGCCCGGCAGTCGATAAACCAAGTGATGAAAAGACTGTGGATGATGTTGCGGATGAAAGTCTGCATTTGGTAGCCGAAGTATCGAAAGCCAGCCCCTACTTGAACGAGGCCGTCAGCGTAGTCTACAAATTATATGTGAGTCCGAATATCAGTGTGTCCAATTATCATCCGTTAGACAATCCTAAATACAACAACTTTTGGAGCCAAGACATTCCGGTGTCAAGATTATCTGCTGAAAATGGCACTTACAAAGGCAAGCCTTATCGTTACGTTGTTTTGAAAAGGGTCGTTCTTTACCCCCAAAAAGCAGGGAAACTCGAAATTGAGCCCCTCTCACTCGAAGTTACCGTTGATGTACCGACCAATAAAAGGGATTTTTTCGGACAACGGATTTTTACTCAGACTAATAAAACGGTTTCAGCGGGCAACCGTACCATAGATGTGAAGGCATTGCCCACTGTCGGAAAACCTGCTGATTTCAGTGGCGCCGTGGGTAATTTTGGTTTTTCGGTCACTACAAGCAAAACCAACCTTAATGCTTCTGAATCGTTACAGGCAAAAGTCGAGGTAAGCGGTAAGGGAAACTTGAAGCTCTTTCAACTTCCCGAACCCAGTTTGCCAAGTTCTTTGGAAGTTTACGAACCAGAGTTTGAAGAAAGTGTACGTACCACGCTATCGGGATCGCAAGGTAAAGTGAGTAACAACTATACTATCGTACCCTCTTTCAGAGGAAAGTATCCCATCCCCGGTATTTCCTTTTCTTATTTCGATCCCAAAACCGAAAAGTACAATACTATTAATTCTAAGGAAATCGTAATCAATGTCATGCAGGGTCCGAACAATGCCTCTGCCGATGGCGTAATTCCTTCCGCAGGTAGTAAACAGAAAGTTCAGGCCACGGGTGACCAATTCAACTTTATCAAATTGAAACCCAATTTATCGGCGATTGGCACCAACTATTTCTTTGGCTCGACATGTTTTTATCTATGGCTGTTATTACCGTTACTACTCATACCCATTGCAATACTATTAAGAAAGAAGCGCGAGGCGATTGCAGGCGATGTCGCAGGAAACAGAATTAAGAAGGCGAACCGCCTAGCGAGAAAATATCTTTCTGCTGCAAAAAAGGCATTGGGTAACAAAGAAGCCTTTTATGTGGCACTTGAAAAAGGCCTGCACAACTATCTAAAGGCCAAATTGAAAATAGAGACCAGTGAATTCAGTAAAGATAAAATCGACTCTTTACTTATTCAGAAAAAGGTCGATGATACCACCAAAGATGGATTCATAGGGCTCCTAAAAAACTGCGAAATGGCACGGTACAGTCCGTTTTCAGATGTACAGATGCAACAAGATTATGATAAGGCGAGCGAGGTAATTTCACAAATGGACAAGCAATTATGAAAAAGTTGATGACATTTCTTCTGCTATTGATCTGTTTTTCGGTTTCGAGCCAAAATGAAGCGCTGTTCAACGAAGCATCGAAAGCCTACAATGGTGGCAATTATGAAAATGCTATCCAAAACTATTTGGAAATTTTAGAAAATGGTCAACATTCCGCAGAAGTCTATTTCAATTTAGGCAATTCGTATTACAAACAGAACCAAATCGCCCCTAGCATCTATTACTACGAAAAGGCCCTATTGTTGCGCCCTAACGATTCTGAAATTAAGAACAATCTGGCCTATGCCCAAAATATGACCCTTGATGCTATAGACGAAATGCCAGAAACCGGATTATCAAAAATCAAAAAAAACCTAACCGGGTTTTTAGCTTTTGATCAATGGGCCAAAACTGCGGTCATCTTTATGATTTTATTCGTGCTGCTATATATTGCATTCTATTATTTTAGATATTCCACACGCAAGCGCATCGCTTTTATTGCCAGTCTCATCTCGTTATTTACTGCCATCGTCTCCGTCATATTCGCATTTATGCAATTCAACGATTTTACTTCAGACCGCCCTGCCATCGTATTCTCAGAAGAAATTGCCATTCGCTCTGAACCGAATGATCGCAGTCAAGAGGTATTTACGCTACACGAAGGCACAAAGGTCTATGTACTAGAGGAACTGAACGAATTTCAAAAGATCAAAATCGCAGATGGCAAAACAGGTTGGGTTCCGAAAGAAAGTATTAAAGTGTTGAAAGACTTTTAAACTTTTGTTAACAGTAAATTGATAGTATTACTGTTATATTTAGATTCTTTATATCTGTCATGAAGAAATTTGCACACCTATCACTTCTTGTACTTTGGCTTTTTGCCATTATGGCACCTAGCGCAATCACATTGTTCGATGTTGAGAATCCGATTGTGGTTACCAATCTCAATGAAGAGGAACAAGAGGAGTCGGGCAAAAAGGCCCAAGACGAAGAAAAAATGGTCCATGGCGATATGGCCGACTTCTCCTTGATGGCACAGTCCAAAAAATCTATGATGGATGGGTATTATCCTTTAGGTTATATAGATTATACCCTAGAAATACTTCTTCCCCCTCCCGAATATCTCGGCTAGTCTTATTTTTAATTTTTTTTTTCAATGACTAACCTGTCTTCAATTCGTTGAAGACAAAATAACTTTATGATATGTTCAAATATTTAAAGAACGACTTGCCTGCAAGTATCGTTGTATTCTTTGTAGCACTGCCCCTATGTTTGGGTATTGCCCTCGCCAGTGGCGCCCCTTTGTTTTCAGGTCTGATCGCCGGTATTATTGGTGGTATCGTAGTCGGTGCCATGAGCGGCTCACAAATTGGGGTAAGTGGCCCTGCCGCAGGTTTGGCCGCCATCGTATTGGTCGCCATCGGCACCCTGGGCAGTTGGGAGAATTTTTTGCTCGCCGTGGTTTTGGGCGGTGTAATCCAATTGGTCTTTGGTTTTTTAAAGGCCGGAATCATAGGATATTATTTTCCTTCCTCGGTAATTAAGGGAATGTTGACCGGGATCGGGATCATCATTATTTTAAAACAGATTCCGCATTTCTTCGGTTATGATGCAGACCCAGAAGGTGATTTCGCATTTTTTCAGGTAGATGGAGAAAATACATTTTCGGAAATTCTACGAACGTTCAATAACATTAGTCCGGGGGCAACATTGATTGCGATTATAGGTCTTGGGATTTTAGTGTTATGGAGCAATGTACTTTCTAAAAAAGGAAAGTTCTTCCAACTGGTTCAGGGGCCCTTGGTAGCTGTTGTAGTTGGTATTCTTTTCTTTATATTCACGAAAGACAACGAAACACTTGCTATTTCATCAGATCATTTGGTCAGTGTACCCGTTCCTGAGGATGCTTCCTCTTTTCTAGCACAGTTCAGTTTTCCGAATTTCGGAGCCATCGGAAACCCGCAGATATGGATTACGGCATTCACAATTGCCTTGGTAGCCAGTTTGGAAACGCTGTTATGTGTTGAGGCAACCGATAAATTGGATCCCGAAAAAAGGGTTACGCCCACGAATAGGGAATTGTTGGCGCAAGGTACCGGAAACATCATATCAGGCATGATCGGGGGCTTACCCATTACTCAAGTAATAGTTCGTAGTTCGGCCAATATTCAATCGGGCGGAAAAACTAAAATGTCAGCGATTATTCATGGTTTCTTTTTGTTGATTTCTGTGATTTTGATTCCGCGGTTGTTGAATATGATTCCTTTGTCCGTTTTGGCGGCCATACTTTTTATCGTAGGATTCAAGCTGGCAAAACCGGCCTTGTTTAAGACCATGTACGAATTGGGTTGGAAACAATTCGTGCCTTTCATCGTCACGGTCTTGGGCATCATCTTTACGGATCTTTTGGTCGGTATCGGTCTGGGCCTTGTGGTAGGTATTGTGGTCATCCTTATAAAAAGCTATCAAAACTCCCACTTTCTCCATATTGAAGATAAAAGCAATGGAAAGCACAAGATAAAAATGACACTTGCCGAAGAAGTTACTTTCTTTAATAAGGGTGCTATTTTGAAGGAATTGGATAGTTTGCCAATGGATACATTTTTAGAACTTGATGTGAGAAAAACGAGGTATCTCGACAACGACATTATCGAAATTCTTGATGATTTTGCTTTCAAGGCAAAAGAAAGAAATATTGATATAAGGCTGATTTCTGAGCGTGGGGTAGTTGAAAACCCAGAGAGTTTTATCGAGTTCTTTAAACTAAGACCTAAATCAGCCTAAAACGAAGATTATGAGCCCTAATAAAAGAAAATATAAAATAGTAGTGCTTTCAGATTTAAACAAATCTTCAAGTACCACACTCAGAAGCACTATTGGTTTGGCCAAAATAATACATGGTGAGATAGAAGTATTTCATGTCAAAAAACCTTCCGACATTGTAGAAAGTGATAATCAATTGTCAGCAATGCGCACTATCAACAGTAAACATACCAAGGTAGATAAGGAATTGCAAGGTTTAACAACTCCGATATCCAAAGAATTCGGAATGGATATAAAGTATTCTTTTGCTTTTGGTAACGTGAAAAATGAAATTAGTGCCTATATTGAAAAAAATCGACCCGATATAGTAGTACTCGGCAAGCGGAAGTCAAAACCTCTTAATTTGATGGGTGATAGCATTACGGAATTCGTTTTAAATGTTTATCATGGTGCGATAATGATCGCTTCTGACAAAGGTCGCCTGGTGCCGAACAAAGAAATAGCTTTGGGCACTTTAAATAGTTCAGAAACATCTTTCAATCTAGAATTTGCAGAAGACTTACTGGAACATACTCAAAAACCATTGAAATCGTTCAGTATTGTCAAGAAATCCAGATCAACGCCACAGGTATCGAAGTCTACTGACCATAGAACTATAGAATATGTATTTGAACATAATGATGGTGCGATAAAGAACCTTTCAAACTACCTATTGAAAAACAATATCAATGTATTATCCATAGATAGAACACAGAAAGATCAGAACCATACCCAGCATTTTATGATGCCGGATATCAATAGCATAATTGGCAAGCTAGATGTCACGCTTTTGGTAAGCGGAAAACAAAAATTTAATGCAGTAACCCATAAATAAAAATTATGAAAGCACATACAAAAGAAACACAGGAAGCGATTACACCAGATTCTGCGATAGAAATGCTAATAGAAGGAAACGAAAGGTTCGTTGCGAACAAAAAAGCAGATCGCGATTTATTGGAACAAGTGGGAGACACCGCCTCAGGGCAATACCCCTTCGCGACGATATTAAGTTGTATCGATTCGAGGGTTTCTGCAGAATTGATATTCGACCAAGGTGTAGGGGATATTTTCAGCGCTAGGGTCGCGGGAAACATTGTTAACGAAGATTTATTGGGAAGTATCGAGTTTGCTTGCAAACTGGCCGGCACCAAAGTAGTGGTCATTCTTGGTCATACGGCCTGCGGTGCGGTAAAAGGAGCTTGCGATGATGCCAAATTAGGCAACTTGACCACCTTGTTGCACAAAATAAAACCTGCAGTTGCCGCAGTATCCGAACCATCGGATACCAGTTTGCGTAATTCAGGAAACATCGATTTTGTAAATAACGTAGCCAGAAAAAATGTGCAATTGACCATTGAGAACACGCGAAGTCTGAGTCCTGTGCTAAAGGATATGGAAGATAATGGTGAAATAAAAATCGTCGGTGCCATGTACGATATCAAAGATGGTAAGGTTACGTTTATGAGTTAAAAATATATTCTAAAAAAATAAAGCCAATACGTTTGTATTGGCTTTTTTATTGAGCTAATTTCTATAGATTCATTATCAAAAATCTTTATCTTCCCGTTAAGGATAAAACAATTTTATGAAAAACCTTTTTTCAAATCTTAAAGGAGACTTATTCGGTGGTATAACTGCTGGAATTGTTGCCTTGCCATTAGCCTTGGCATTTGGCGTAAGCTCAGGCCTAGGCCCGAGCGCAGGACTTTACGGTGCTATTTTCATAAGTTTCTTCGCGGCTCTATTTGGTGGAACCAACACCCAGATTTCAGGTCCAACGGCGCCAATGACCGCCGTGAGTATGGTCATCATCGCGGGTATTATTGCAATTTACGACGGAAGCGTTGAGAAAGCTTTGCCGGCAATTCTAACAGTTTTCCTGTTGGCAGGCCTCTTTCAAATTGGATTAGGGCTTTTAGGGCTGGGAAAATACATACGGTACATTCCTTATCCCGTAGTATCGGGCTTTATGACTGCTATTGGCCTAATTATTATCATTACCCAGATTTTACCGGCTTTAGGGTATTATCCGAAGGAAGATACCACATTTGTAGACCAATTCAAGCCGCAGGCCGAAGAACTGATTCTTGAAAATATACTAAGGGAAGAAGCTGGCGAAGGCATTTTGGTCTTGGAAGATTTCGAGGAGACCATCAAAAGATCCCATGAAGTTACAGAACCGGCAATTTTAGAGGAAGCCCAAACTTTGGCCGCCTCAAAAGCATCTGGAGTGGTCGGGGCAATCAATGTTTTGCCAAAAGCACTAAAAAATATCAATTGGCTTGAATTGGCATTGACCCTCGCGACCATATTTATCATATTTGGTTTTAAGAAAATTACGACGGCAATTCCGAGCACTTTGGTAGGCCTGATCGTAGTTTCCGGTGTTGCGTATGGTTTCGGCCTAGACTATCGTGCCATTGAGCAAATACCTGAGGGACTGCCCATGCCAAGACTTGAAATATTTACGGAATTCAAGTTGCAAGCCATAACCCCGTACATTTTTACCGCATTGACCTTGGCGCTCTTAGGTGCCATCGATTCATTACTTACCTCGGTGGTCGCCGATAACATGACAAAGACCAAACACAAGCCGAACAAAGAATTGGTAGGTCAAGGGATCGGAAACAGTATTGCCGCTATTTTTGCCGGCCTTCCTGGAGCTGGTGCTACGATACGAACGGTCATAAATATCAACTCGGGGGGCAAGACCAAGCTTTCCGGTATGATTGCGGGGGTACTGCTATTGATGATCCTATTGACGCTCGGTCCGGTGGCATCTCAAATACCCGCTGCGGTTTTGGCCGGTATTTTGATTACCGTAGGAATCAGCGTGATGGATTACAAGGGATTGAAAGCCATCCCCAGCTTACCAAAAGACATCAGCTTCGGGCCTGTAAAATTGAGCTCGGAGGTCATCATAATGCTTACCGTAATGGCCCTTGCCACTTTTTGGGATTTGATTTATGCCGTAGGTATCGGTCTCGTTATTGCCTCTTTGATGTTCATGAAAAAGATGGGCGATCTAACAGCGGAACGTTCTGATGTGAAGAGTTTGGAAAAGGAAAAAGCATGGCCCGATGAATCGGATTTTCCTAAAAATCTTCGTGAAGAGGTTTTTATCAAGCATCTAAAAGGACCTTTGTTTTTTGGCTCAACCAGCGAATTTCAAGCACTTGCCGAACAAATTCCCGATACGGCCTCAACGGTAATTATCCGAATGGATCGCATGCAGTATATGGACCAATCAGGCCTTTATACTTTGGAAGACATTCTTATCGACCTGAGAAAATCGAAAATTAATGTACTCTTTGTCGATGTATTGCGCCAACCCCGTTATATGATGGAGCGTGTTGATGTCATTCCTGATCTTATTCCTGAAGAGCACATTTTCGATACCTTCGAGGAATGTTTAGAGTGGGTCAAGTCAAATGTGAAAGATGTTGTTTAAATGGCCGGTAAGTAACGTTCGAAACCGCCTTGTGAGATTCAGAAAGGCGGTTTTTTAATCTCATATCAGGACTTACTTCCCTATAAAGTTTTAAATTTGCTCACTTAGTTTCGCATCATGATCGACAAAATAAAAGAACATATTGCCGAGGTTGAAAAATTCTCAGCGGACTCCTCTGAAGCGGTAGAAGCTTTCAGAATCAAGTATTTGGGAAAAAAAGGATTGTTGAACGATTTCTTCAGTGAGTTCAAGAATGTAGCAAACGATCAAAAAAAAGAGTTCGGTCAAACAATCAACACCTTAAAGCAAAAGGCTACCGATAAAGTAGCTGAGTTGAAAGAAGCACTGGAAAACACTACGGTGGAAGAAGGTATTTATGGAGATTTGACCCGAACAGGAGACCCTATCGAATTAGGAGCCAGACATCCCATTTCCATTGTAAAAAACCAAATTATAGATATTTTTTCCAGAATAGGTTTCAACGTATCCGAAGGGCCTGAAATTGAAGATGATTGGCATAATTTCACTGCATTGAACCTACCTGAATACCACCCGGCACGTGATATGCAAGATACTTTTTTCGTTCAGACAAACCCTGATATTTTACTTCGCACCCATACCTCTTCGGTTCAGGTACGGTATATGGAAAACAACAAACCTCCCATTCGAACTATCTCTCCCGGCAGGGTATATCGTAATGAGGCGATATCGGCACGTTCGCATTGTTTTTTCCATCAAGTAGAAGGGCTGTATATTGATAAGAATGTGTCATTTGCCGATTTAAAACAAACGTTACAATTTTTTACGACCGAACTTTTCGGGAAATCAAAAATACGCTTGCGCCCCTCCTATTTCCCATTTACAGAGCCCAGTGCCGAAGTCGATGTTTATTGGGGGCTTGAAACCGAGACCGATTACCGAATGACCAAAGGAACCGGCTGGTTGGAAATTATGGGCTGTGGTATGGTAGATCCGAATGTATTGACGAACTGTGGAATCGACCCTGAAGAATATTCAGGTTTTGCCTTCGGCATGGGTATTGATCGTATTGCCCTGTTACTTCATCAAATCTCCGATATTCGTTTGTTGAGCGAAAACGATGTGCGGTTTTTGGAGCAGTTCAAAAGTGCGCTTTAGACATTCATAAAATATTATAACCAAGGTTAAAAATTTATAAAACAAACCCCCTCCCTTCTGGGGAGGGTCGGGAAGGGGCCATGAA
>CAYGPR010000010.1:0-97288 GCA_964351985.1 uncultured Maribacter sp.
CCATATAGTAGGGCATTGGCAATCCCTTTGGATTTCTTCTCCGAATGTTTCGTAAAAAAAGATACGGTTAGCGGAATCATCGGGAACACGCAGGGAGTAAGCAAAGCAATGAGTCCGCCTAAAAAGCCCAACCCGAAAATCGTCCACAAACCGGATTTCGATTCCAAAGCCTCGTCTAGCGAATTGTTCAAAAGTTCTTTGTTCTTTAAATCGATTTTTAAGGCCGAAGACATGGCCAAACTTCGTTCATCGACCGTTTTTTCTTCTTTGACCACTTCGCCCCCGTCCAAAGCAAAACTGAAGTCATGTTCCCCTTGAATACAGACTTCTTTGCAGACCTGATAGAAGATATATACATCGATTTGGCGAATGCTAGCATCAAGAAGCCGTATTTTTTGGGTAAAAACAGCTTCTTTTTTGAAAAAAGTCTCATCGACTTCGAAGATATCACTGAATTCCGTTTGGGTTTCGCTTTCGTCCGTCGGACCAACCAACTCATAGCCTTCACCCACGTCTTTATATGTAAACTCGGTAGGCAATGCCCCGCCAGGAGCCGTATGTTGCGAATAAACATGCCACTCATCGGCAATACTTCCGCTCATTATAAGCTCGTATTCGGTATCTGAAATCTTATGGAGCTCTTGTGACCAAACTACGGGGTTGTCATCGTCTTGTGCAAAAACCACAAACGTCTGACACAACAACAAAAAAAGAAGAAACAAATGTCTCATGTATGCAATTCAAATTTTAATATCGCTCGCGTATCGTCCGTAACCTTAAAACGTTCATCCGCCCTGCGCCCGACAACCCAAACAATTTCAGTCTTGGAACACAACAACCATTGTGCGTCTTTCGAAATGATGTCAATTTTTTCGTCCTTAAAGAACTTGGAGAGCTTTTTCTTGCCTTTCATTCCCAAGGGATAAAAATAGTCGCCTTTTTTCCATTTTCTTAACAGCAGGGGATAGTTTAACGTTTCTTTATCTACGTATAGTATGGTCGAGGCCATTTTACCGAGCTTCTTGACTTCTTCTATGGTGAGGTCAATAGGAAAATCAATCTTTTTGTCAGCCTGGTTAATAGAAAATGTACTATTGTTTTCATCCGTGATTTCAGATAACAGCAAAAACTCGCGATCCTTAACCAAACGATGGGACTTCGAGCGGACTTCCTTACCGCTCATCGCAGTCAATAAGGACACAACGTCATACCATTCAGTGAAGCCATACTCCTTAAAAAGTCCGTATAGATAGGCTTTTGCAGGATTAAGCTGCTGAAGCTCCTGAATTTGTATTCTAACAATATCACCGTGCTTTTTTAAAAGTGTAGAACGCAGCGTATCGATATGATTCTTTGTAATTTCCGCCGTTTGTTGTACATATTCTTGCGTCTTACCGAAGTTTTGTAAAAACGCAGGATGCAGCTCTTTCAATACCGGTACAATATCATGACGGATCTTGTTCCGCAGGTATTTAGTTTCGGAATTGCTGCTGTCTTCTCGCCATTCCCATTTTTTCTCCTTGGCATATTCTAAAATCTCCTCTCTCGAAAACTTTAATAAAGGTCTGGCAATCGTTTCATTTTTGGCAGGAATTCCTGATAAACCCTCTATTCCCGTTCCTCTGGAAAGATTGATCAGAAAAGTTTCCAAATTGTCATCGGCGTGATGTGCGGTCACTAAGGTTTTGATTCCGTTTTCTTGCATGATTTCAGCAAACCAATGGTAACGAAGTTCGCGGGCACCTACCTGAACTGAAACTTTATTTTTATTAACATAGCCAATTGTATCAAAATGGGTTACAAAAAATGATTTATTCAATTTCATAGCTAACTGCCGTGTGAACTCTTCATCCCCATCGCTTTCGGTTCCCCGTAGTCTAAAATTGCAGTGGGCGATACTAAAATCCATTTTTAGGGCATGGCAAAGATGTGCCAAAACCACACTGTCCAACCCGCCGCTACAGGCCAAAAGAAAATGATATTTTGGCAATTCGGGGAATTCTTTTTCTATATGACTTTGGAAAGCATCTAACACCTTACAAAAGTAATGAAGAAGTACGAGGTAAAAGGTACGGGTTACGATTTACAAACCGCATATCGAATTGTACTCATATCTTATGTTTGGGCAACTAGGTAACTTTAAAAACCCCTTTCATTGGATAGCTAAATCCTTTCTTGTAGCCACTTCTTAACGGTTTTCAACATTTCCTTCCTACACAAATCATGATGCAGTTCATGATACGCACCCTCCAACAATTTTAAGGTAGTTTCGGTGGCGTTTTTGTGGAATTCCTCCGTGCCACGGTAATCAATGATAGGATCCCCGGTACCGTGGAGTAAAAGAGTATCCACTCTTAGGGCTCCTGCATGAGCAATGGCCCACTCTCCTGCTTCTATAACCGGAAAAGAGTACATCGGGCTTACTTTGTCATGCACTAGCGGGTCGGACTTGTATGTTTCAACTTCTTCGGGAATGCGGGATATCCCATTCGGGTCAAGTCCAGAAGGCATCGTAATCGATGGCATAATATGTAGCATCGCTTTTCCCAATACCATTTTCCATTTCGGAGGCTGAAAGGCCAAACGCAAATACGGACTCGTGGCTACAATACCATTAATCTTAGATTGACGGCGCAAGACATAGTTCAAGACCAAATTTCCGCCCATGCTATGCCCATAAAGAAATAGCGGTAGCTTTGGATGCAACTCGACAGCTTTTTGAATCGCCATATCCATAATATCAAGCAGCGCTTCGTAACTCGGGCAATGTCCTCTTTTTCCATCGGACTTTCCATGACCGATATTGTCATACATAACCACCGTGAATCCCGAATCGAGCAATACTGGAAGAATATGTTCCAAATAACGTCCTAAATGCTCACCGAACCCGTGAACAAGAACAAGAACCCCTTTCGGTTTTTCGGGCGCCGTATGGAACCCTTGAATTTTGGTACTGTAAGCTTGGAATGTGAATTGTTGCAAATCCATATTAGTCTTGTAGCCAAAAGATATTCATATTGTTACTTATTAATCTCAATTGGAATTTGGCATTCGTTTTTTTGGTATTTGAGGCTCGCCCTCCAATACTTCCCGCATTGCCTTCGCCTTCAAAAGACATTCCTCATATTCTTTTTCAGGTATCGCCTTGGCCGTAATGGCACCGCCCACCGCATAAGAAACATACTTTTCCGTTGCATTATACAAAATACTTCGTATGACTACGTTAAAATCAAAATCATTATTCGGCGTGAAATAGCCTACGGCCCCACTGTACAATCCACGTTTGAAAGATTCCAGTTCCTCGATAATTTTCATGGCCGAAACCTTGGGGGCACCTGTCATACTTCCCATGGGGAAAGTATCTTTTATGATTTCCACTGGATTCATATCCTTTTCAACCTTAGAACTAATCGTAGAAATCATCTGATGTACTTGCTCAAACGTGTAGACCTTACAAAGTTCTTCGACGATCACACTTCCTTTTACGGCGCTTTTGGACAAATCGTTGCGCACTAAATCTACGATCATAATATTCTCTGCGCGCTCTTTTACATTGTTTTTCAATTCGGCGACCAAAGCTTCATCTGCTTTTGAATCTTCCGCCCGTTTGGCGGTACCTTTAATAGGCTGTGATATAACTTTTTTGCCTATTTTCTTCAAATAGCGTTCAGGTGTGGCCGAAAGCAAATATTTGTCGTTCAATTTCAGGAAAGTGGCAAAAGGCGCTTTGGATATCGTATTTAAATTGCGATAGGTATGCAATGGGTCAATTTGGGTGTTTTCCGCAAAAAACTCCTGGCAAAAATTGGCCTCATAGATATCCCCTCGATGAATATGGCGCAACATACGGTCTATCCTCATAAAATATTCATCCTTGAAAATACGTAGTTTAATACGGATGGGCTCGGATGAAGTAAATTGCTTTTCCTTTACAAAAGAACCTCTCGAAATGATTTTGAAATCCGGTTCTATTTCATCATCGACCATATTTAGATAGATGAACTCCGCATTATTTCCCGTAATTCGGATAATCTTTTTAGGCTGGAAGAAAAATAAATCAGGAAAATGTAATCCATCGAAATTACTCGACCCTAAGTTTTCTACATCATTCTTCAGGTCATAGGATAGATATCCGAAGAGCCAATCACGGGTTTCGGATTGATACTCACGAAGCTTTTCAAATGCGTTTTCGGAATCGGTAATAATGGAGGTCAAACCATTTACGGCCAGCAAAGCATCGAACGAACTGTATTTGTCGGAATGGTCGTTGCCGTCCATCCAGACCACTTCGTCGAACTGCTGTGCCCATTCCAATAAGGCCTCCTTGAATTTTGAAACTTCGGAAACCCTAAAAGAAACTGTTTTCCTCAAGGTTCTTGATTATAAAGAGTTTAGGAACTCATCGATTGCCTTTTGGTGCTCAGCAGCAAGGTCAACATCTAAAATACCCTTTTCCACATCAAAACTCTCATGGAAAGAGGGCAATGAATAGGTGCTGACAATTTCAGCCCCAAAACGCGGGAGAAAATTTTTCGTTACCTCCAATGCACTTGAACCTCCGCGTTTACCACCGGAAGTAGCCATCAGCAGCACCTTAGTGTTTTCTAAAAACTTCCGTTCTAGTCGAGATAGCCAATCGATTACGTTTTTAAAATAGGCCGAGGGATTACTGTTATGCTCATTGACGGAGAGAATAAGTCCGTCAGCCTTTTGAATATCATCTTTCAACTCGACCAAAGAGTTTGAATAGCCCTTTTCTTTCTCATGGTCTTCGCCGTACATCGGGAAAGGACAATTCGCCATATTCATAACTTGAATTTCATGTCCTGAGATAAGGGAAACGGTATGTTTTACCAATTTGAAGTTGATCGAGGTCGATGAATTACTGCCTGCAAATGCCAATATTGATGCCATGGATACGTTTTATGTGCTTACAATTGAGCAACGAAAATACCGCAAATCGTATTGACTTGCGAGTATTTTGTATAATTTTGCGGCGCAAAACATCCGAACACACTGTTTGACAAGTATATAGATAGATTCAAGTTATAGGTTTGGAGATAAAAACTCAGCGTAACCATAACTCGTCATAGTTAATTTTTAGTTTAAGAATTGGAGACAAAGACCAACAGATTATATTTTATCGATGCCATGCGGGCATGGGCGATTCTTATGATGCTACAAGGGCATTTTGTGGATGGGCTACTTGATAATGCATTTCGTGACATCAGTTATACTCCCTATGCCATTTGGAGTTATTTCAGGGGCATCACCGCACCCGTGTTCTTTACGGTCTCCGGGTTTATTTTTACCTACCTCTTGATTCGCGTTCCCCAAAAGGGACTGGAGAACCCCAGGGTCAAAAAAGGTATCAAACGCGGACTTGAGTTGTTATTGATAGGGTATCTGCTTCGCATGAACCTTTTTGGGTTGTTGAAGGGTGAGATTTACGACTCTTTCTTTCTTGTGGATGTACTCCACTGCATCGGGCTTTCGATTTTAGGAATTACTGGGGTTTACCTCTTGACACAGCACCGAAAAAAGTTCTTGCTCCCAATGGTATTGGCAGGTATTACTGTATTGCTATTTCTTTTTGAACCGATGTACAAGACATTTACCTATGGTCTTATACCCGATGCCTTTGCTAATTATTTCACGAAGACGAACGGTTCGGTCTTTACGATTTTACCTTGGTTCGGTTATGCCACTTTTGGAGCGTTTCTTTCGATATTGTTTACCCGATTTAAGAATTTCAAACACCTCTACCCAACCGCAATGGCCATTTCAGTGCTCGTTGGTTCACTGCTGATTTTCTTTTCCTCGGATTTCTTTTTGGCCCTTTCGCAAGCCACCGGCATTCAATTATTTGCGGATATCTTTTTTAATAATTACCTCTTTATACGCTTGGGTGATGTGTTTTTGGTTTTTGCCGTCTTTATGCTGTTTCGAAGTTTAATGACCAATAAAACTTTATTGAACATAGGTTCAAGTACGCTATCGATTTATGTTGTGCATTTTGTCATTCTGTACGGTAGCCTTACCGGTCTGGGACTTTATGGTTTCTTTCATCATTCTTTATCACCAACCGTGGTCATTCCAGCGGCCATTTTATTTATGGTGGTCTGCACCTATTTGGCGTTGCAGTATGAAAAACATAAGGTTGAGATTAAATCAAGGCTCGGACTGGTGCAAAAATTGATTTTGGTACAGGCCGAAGTTGTTTTGACTTTTGCTTTTGAGGCTTTTAAGACTGGGTTTCTTAAAGTGCTACGGCTATTAGGGTTGGTTAAGAACTAGAGTCCTACTTTCTTTATATTGTTTTTTATCACTCGATAAGATCTGAGATGGATTTGTAAACCCTCCCGTTCGTCTAAAGCCATCCAATGCGAAAAACAATAGTCATTTACGTCCACCGGATAACACGAACGACAGCATTGGGAAACCCAATGTAGTAGATAGTCGTTTAGACTAGGTTTTTGACGAGTGTGTTTGATACCAACACAATTTTTTTAGATTTTTGATAAAATCATATTTTTCGGTTGAATGCGTTTAAATCAAAAAAATAAGTATGAAAAAGTTGATTTGCTTTTTTGCCATTGCCACCTTATACTCTTGTAGTAAAAATGAAAATGAGGTATGGGCAAAAGATATACTCGGAACTTGGTACGGGGTTCGAACTAATTTCATCATAGACGGTCAACCAGACCCCAATTCTTCAAGAGATGGTATTTATTCTGTAGCTTTTGCCTATGCCAATGGCTTAGAAATTTTTGAAGATAGAACTTTAAAAGGACTCATTAAGACTTTTAATAATGAGCTTCAAACAGACGTTTGGGTATATGAAACCGAATACCTCGGTACATGGGAACCATTGAAAGACAATGAAGTTAGATTGAACGATTTAACCTATAAATTAGTGCTACTTACAGAAAACGAACTTATTATACATTTTGAGAGTTCTAATACAGTTAAAGAACTTAAGCTAGTCAAACAGAAATAACACCTATAAATTCCAATTTTCCCGACTTCTTAGATTTTCAAAATTCTAAACATGCAATGCCCGATCCTCGGTCGCCGCCAAGGCAGCTTCCTTAACGGCTTCGGCGTATGTCGGGTGGGCATGGCTCATACGGGCCATATCTTCGGCCGAAGCTCTGAACTCCATTGCCGTTACCGCTTCGGTGATTAAATCCGCACAGCGGGCACCGATCATATGTACGCCCAAGACCTCATCGGTCTTCTTGTCCGCCAATATTTTCACGAATCCGTCGATATCGCCACTGGCGCGTGAACGACCCAAGGCCCGCATGGGGAATTGTCCCGATTTATATTCAACTCCAGCCTCTTTGAGTTCCTCTTCTGTTTTGCCAACAGCTGCAACCTCCGGCCAAGTATAGACCACCCCTGGGATCAAGTTGTAATCGATATGTGGTTTTTGCCCTGCTAATTGTTCGGCCACCAAAACACCTTCTTCTTCGGCCTTATGGGCCAACATGGCACCACGGATTACATCTCCGATGGCATAGATGTTCGAAACATTGGTCTGTAAGTGGTCGTTCACTTCGACCTTGCCTCTATCGTCGATTTTGACTCCAGCAGCTTCTGCGTTCAATCCATCAGTGTAAGGTCGTCGTCCTACGGACACTAAGCAGTAATCTCCTTTAAAAACAACTTCTTCACCTTTTTTGTCATCCGCCTTGACGATAACCTCTTTGCCCTTGCGCTCAACGGACTTCACCTTGTGTGAAAGGTTGAACTTTACTTTTTGTTTTTTCAGCACTTTCATCAATTCTTTGGATAGTGCTCCATCCATAGTGGGAATGATTCGGTCCATGTATTCTACGACGGTTACTTCCGCTCCAAGCCTTTTATAAACCTGGCCCAGTTCGAGACCGATAACACCCCCGCCGATGACGATCATGTGTTTAGGAATTTCCTTGAGTTCCAAGGCTTCCGTAGAAGTGATGATACGTTCTTTGTCGATTTTTATAAAAGGAAGTGTTGAAGGTTTGCTTCCGGTCGCAATGATAATGTTCTTTGTTTCAATGGTTTCAGTTTTTCCATCGTTCTTTTTTATATTGACATGAGTCGCATCCTTAAAACTCCCCACTCCCTCAAAAACATCGATTTTGTTTTTATCCATTAAAAACTGGATTCCCTTCGTCGTCATATCGACAACGCTTTGCTTTCGGGAAATCATTTTTTTAAGGTTCACCTTAACTTCTCCGGGAATCTCGATACCATGCTCCTCGAAGTGAGAAACTGCATCCTCGTAATGGTGTGAGGAATCCAACATTGCCTTTGAAGGAATACACCCTACGTTAAGGCAAGTGCCGCCAAGCGTGCTATATTTTTCAATGATCGCGGTTTTCATTCCTAATTGTGCGCAACGAATCGCTGCAACATACCCACCAGGTCCAGAGCCGATAATGGCCACATCGTATGAAGTCATAAAAAGTCTTTAAATTAATGAATCACAAAATTAGTACTATTTTTTGGGTTTTACAGGTCGATTGCGGTCGTATGCTTGACTTCATTGATAATAAATGAGCTTTGCGTACTGCCAATATGCTTGATGGCAGTGAGCTTATTTACCATAAATTCACGATAGGCAACCATGTCGGTAACATATATCTTTAAAATATAATCATAGTCGCCACTGATATGGTAACATTCAACCACCTCGGGCAATTGCAAAACCTCGCGTTCGAATTGCATCACAAATTCTTTAATGTGCTGTGCCAATTTTACGTGGCACAACACGACAAAGGCCTTGTCCACTTTCAGTTTATCAACCAGCGCAACGTAGCGGGTGATGACCTGTGACTTTTCCAAACGTTTGATCCGCTCATAAACTGCAGTAACCGAGAGACCTAAATGGTTCGCATATTCCTTAGTGGTTCTTTTACCATCGGCCTGCAATAGAACCAATAACTTTTTGTCGGTAGCATCTAACTTCAACATGATTTACTTTCGTTTTTAGGATATAAAGTTCGATATTATTAAATCTATAATCTATATAATGCTACCATTATAGTTTTATTTTCTATAAATCAAAATAATCATTGACAATATATCCATTTCATGGTAAATTTATAGTCTAAATCTAACATTATGGACTACAAATCATCGGACAATTTACAGGACTTACAATATTTTGGGGAATATGGAGGCGTGAACCCATCGATTTCAGATTCCTCTACCTACACTTTTCTTTCGGCAAAGACCATGTTCGACACATTTGAGGGAAATACCGAGGGTTGCTACCTCTACAGTAGGCACTCATCCCCTAGTAATCTATATCTCGGTGAGGCCCTGGCGGCCATGGAAGGCACCGAAACCGCCAATGTTACCGCCAGTGGTATGGGGGCAATTTCAGCGGTGATCATGCAGTTGTGCGATGCCGGAGACCATATTGTCAGCAGCCGTACCATTTATGGGGGCACCTACGCCTTCATGAAGAATTTTTTAAAAAAGTTCGACATCAAAACGGACTTCGTCGACATTACGAATATTGAAATTGTCGATAAGGCCATTACCCCAAATACCAAAATGATCTATTGCGAATCGGTCAGCAATCCCCTTTTGGAAGTTGCAGATTTAGAGGCCCTTTCCAAATTGGCTAAGAAACACCATATTCCCTTAGTGGTTGATAATACCTTTTCTCCGTTGTCCATTACTCCAGCGAAGTTAGGCGCAGCTATTGTCATCCACAGCCTTACCAAATTCATTAACGGTACGAGCGACTGTGTAGCGGGTGTCGTTTGTGGCGCCAAAGATTTTTGTCTTGCCCTAAAGGATGTCAACAATGGCGCAGGAATGCTTATGGGAAGTACCTTGGATAGCCTTCGGGCGGCCTCCATCCTCAAAAATATGCGTACGCTGCATATCCGGATGAAAAAGCACAGCGACAATGCCATGTATCTGGCCCAGAAGTTCGAAAAAGATGGATTGCGGGTCGTTTATCCGGGATTAAAATCCCATTCGGGCCATGAAGTGATCAAACGACAAATGAATCCCGAATACGGTTTTGGAGGATTGCTTACTTTGGATGTCGGCTCATTGGAAAATGCGAATGCCCTGATGGAAATGATGCAGGATAAAAAACTTGGCTATTTGGCCGTAAGCCTAGGTTTCTACAAAACACTCTTTAGCGCTCCGGGCACCTCTACCTCTTCAGAAATTCCATTGGAAGAACAAGAAGCAATGGGTCTGGGTGACGGACTCATCCGATTCTCAATAGGTCTGGACAACGATATACAGAGGACGTATGAAACGATGAAGGCATGTATGACGTATTTGAACATTTTAAAAGATGTTCCGATGCAAGTCTAGCTTGAAACCGTTGGCCCAATTTGCACAGCCTTTGCCAAAATCGTAATATTACGGGGTAACCAAACCCGCTTTGCATGAAAGACAAGGACTCGAAAAAATTCCGACAGAACGAAAACATCATAGAGAATCGAGAACTGAACATTTTGGAGGCCTTGATTCCGGTGTTTGCCTTGGTCGGCATGTTGGCCTATAATGTCTATGTCTTCGGAGACGATGCGATAAGTGGTTCCAATCAGTTTATTCTACTTTTAGGAGGTGCCGTAGCCGCTATAGTCGGGGTTTTTAATAAGGTTTCCTACAAGCAAATGCTGTCGGAAGTAGCCGAGAATGTGAAATCCACTACGGGCGCGCTCCTTATACTATTAATGGTAGGTGCGTTGGCCGGAACTTGGTTGATCAGCGGTATTATTCCCGCGATGATATATTACGGACTGCAGATTTTGAATCCCACCATATTTTTGGCGGCCTGCGTCATTATATGTGCGATCATTTCCATTGCCACAGGAAGCAGCTGGACCACAGCTGCAACCGTAGGTATTGCTCTGATAGGTATCGGGGATGCACTAGGCATTTCTTTAGGAATGACGGCAGGAGCGGTACTTTCAGGAGCTTATTTCGGTGATAAAATGTCGCCATTGAGCGATACGACCAACCTGGCCCCGGCCATGGCAGGAGGCGAACTTTTTGACCATATCAAATACATGACGATTACCACGATTCCGACCATTTCGGTAACCTTAATCGTTTTTATCATCATGGGTTTTATGATCGATACCTCAGGTTCTGCCGATACCGAGGCCATTTTAAATTCCATTGACGCCACTTTTAATATTAATGGATGGTTATTTTTAGTCCCCTTGGCGGTCATATTTCTAATTGTCAAAAAAACGCCGCCGTTAGCTGCTTTGCTTATAGGTACATTGCTCGGGGCAGTTTTTGCCTTGATTTTTCAACCGGGAATCGTAGCTGGAATCACGGGAGTTTCCGAATTGACATTCGAATCAGGTTATAAGGGAATTTTGAAGGCCATTACCACTCAGACTTCTATTCCTTCCGACAATGCGGCATTAAGCGATCTATTCACCGCCAAAGGGATGGCCGGAATGTTGGGCACCATTTGGTTGATCGTATGCGCCATGGTGTTCGGCGGCATTATGGACGGTATCGGTGCCTTGGCAAGAATTACGAAGGCATTATTATCCATGGCCAAAACCACATTCGGACTTTTTGCCAGTACGGTAGGTAGTTGTTTGGCATTAAATGTAACCGCCTCCGATCAGTATTTGGCTATTGTAGTTCCTGGAAAAATGTTTGCTAAAGCCTATGAAGACAAAGGTTTGGCACCCGAAAACTTAAGTCGAACTTTAGAAGATTCAGGTACGGTAACTTCAGTATTGATTCCATGGAATACCTGTGGAGCCTACCATAGTGGTGTCTTGGGCGTGGGTGTTGGCGAATATTTTGTTTATGCCATTTTCAATTGGCTTAGCCCTATTACTACATTATTGTTCGCAGCCCTAAAAATCAAGATCAAACAACTTGTTCCGGCCAAATAGACTCTTGGTATAAAATCATTTTTGACGTTTCCCTCACTCGCCACGTGGTTTTTATACTGGATAATGGTCTTTATAAACCATATATTTTTTAATTTCACGCAGAATTTAAACATCTTAAAATGGCTACGGTAACACTTAAAGGAAATCCCATAAACACATTAGGCAATCTACCAAATACAGGTAGCAAGGCTCCTGATTTTCAAATGACCAAAAATGATTTGTCGAGTATTGGACTTTCCGATTATGCCGGGAAGAAGGTGGTTTTGAACATCTTTCCCAGTATAGATACTGGTACTTGCGCCCAATCTGTTAGACAATTCAACAAAGAGGCGGCGGCATTGGACAATACTGTAATTCTTTGTATTTCAAAAGACTTGCCATTTGCACAAGCACGATTTTGTGGCGCCGAAGGCATAGACAACGTAGAAATGCTCTCTGATTTCAGGAATGGTAATTTCGGAAAAAGCTATCAATTGGAATTTACTGACGGACCCTTAAAAGCATTGCATTCAAGAGCCATTGTCGTTTTGGATGAAAACGGCACTATTCTATATACCGAACAGGTGCCCGAAATTGTGGACGAGCCCAATTATTCTGCCGCACTTGAAGCATTGGAAAATGCCTAAGGAATCCTTTTTATCCAATCGAATCAAAGCCGTCGGCTATGCCGTTCGCGGGGCTATTTTATTGATACGTACCGAAGCGAGCATTAAAGTTCAAGTCGTACTTGCCCTACTGGTTACAGCCCTAGGTTTCTATTTTGAAATTTCAAATGTTGAATGGGTCCTCCAAATCCTTGCAATAGCTTTGGTATTGGGTACTGAAGGCTTGAACACCGCGGTGGAAAAACTGGCCGATTTCTGTCAGCCTGAATTTGACGAGAAAATCGGATTTATCAAAGATATCTCAGCAGGTGCGGTAATGCTGGTCTCTGTGGCCGCTGCGATCATAGGATTAATAATCTATATCCCTAAATTTTTTTAAAAGATCCTTGGCCGAGCCTTCGATCGTAAATTTGTATTTTTACCCCCAGAATATAGGATTTAATGGCAAAGAAGGGAAGAAAGTCAAAGCCTACAACGACCAAAAAAGGCACTACTTTTAAGTTATCCAAACAAAATAAGATTATACTAGGAAGCCTATTGATGCTTTTTAGTATCGCCCTGTTTTTCTCTTTTATCTCCTTCTATTTTACATGGCAAGACGATCAAAGTCTACTTACCGAATTTGCCGATAGAAATAAAGAGGCGGAAAACCTCCTGAACAAATTCGGGGCCAACGTCAGTCATTTCTTTGTATATCGAGGATTTGGCCTGGCTTCATTGATTTTTCCATTTTTGCTTTTCATTACAGGCCTTTACATGTTCATGAGTCTGGCGAAGACAGGACTTTTAAAAAAGTGGATTTGGGGGTTGATATTCGTAATCTGGATTTCCATTGCCCTGGGATTTTTTGCTTTTGAAAAGCCTTTGCTGGGCGGATTGGTAGGTTATGAAATGAATGATTTTTTGCAGGATTATACAGGAAAAATAGGCGTTTTCTTATTGCTCTTGTTCGGATTGATCTTCATTCTTGTGCGCTTTTTTAAACTTACCCCCGATGGTATTGCCGGATACTTTCAGAAGAAAACCTCGTCTTTGGCTTCCGAGTTCAAGAGTAAAACCAAGGAAAAAACCACGGAATTTGATTTGAGCACGGAGGATGAAACACCTGTTGTAATCGACACCTACACCCATAAAAAGGATATTCCGACCCTGAAGAATGAAGAAGAAGTCAAAGATGCCTTCGAAGTCACTAAGCCCATTGAGGAAGAGGTAAAGGATGACCTTGCCATGGAAGTCGAAAAAATCGTCGAGGAAAAGGAGGAGAAAGATAATATCGCGAATAAACTGGTGGATGATTTTGGTGAATTTGATCCTACCTTAGAATTGGGGAATTACAAGTTTCCGCCCATTGATCTTTTAGATCAACATGGTGCTACTGGTGGTATCACCATCAACCAAGAAGAACTCGAAGAGAATAAAAACAAGATTGTAGAAACACTCCGTAACTACAAAATCGGTATTGCACAAATCAAAGCGACTATTGGTCCGACCGTGACCCTTTATGAAATTGTTCCCGAAGCGGGGGTCCGGATTTCCAAGATCAAGAACTTAGAAGATGACATCGCCCTTTCGTTGGCGGCTTTGGGAATTCGTATCATTGCCCCAATTCCTGGAAAAGGAACCATTGGCATCGAAGTACCGAATAAAAACGCCACTATTGTTTCGATGCGTTCGGTAATCGCATCCACCAAGTTTCAAAAAGCGGAGATGCAACTTCCTATTGCTTTTGGTAAGACGATAAGCAATGAAACTTTCGTTGTCGACTTGGCAAAAATGCCGCATATGCTCATGGCAGGGGCAACGGGGCAAGGTAAATCAGTGGGGCTAAATGCAGTCTTGACCTCCCTCCTTTATAAAAAACATCCTGCCGAGGTCAAGTTCATTTTGGTTGATCCCAAAAAAGTAGAGTTGACGCTCTACAATAAAATCGAACGTCATTTCTTGGCAAAATTACCAGATGTGGACGAGGCGATTATTACCGACAACACCAAAGTTATCCATACGTTGAATTCCCTTTGTATTGAAATGGACAATCGCTATGAACTACTAAAAGTGGCCATGGTGCGGAATATCAAGGAGTACAATGCCAAGTTTAAATCCAGAAAACTGAATCCGAATGACGGACACAAGTTTTTGCCTTATATTATATTGGTCATCGATGAATTTGCCGATTTGATCATGACCGCAGGAAAAGAAGTGGAAACACCCATTGCTCGATTGGCGCAGTTGGCAAGGGCCATTGGAATCCATTTGATCATTGCGACCCAACGACCCTCGGTCAATGTGATCACAGGTATTATCAAGGCCAACTTTCCGGCACGGATCGCTTTTAGGGTAACTTCAAAAATAGACTCCAGGACCATTCTAGATACCCAAGGAGCGGACCAGTTGATTGGGCGGGGCGATATGCTATTTACCCAAGGAAACGATGTGACACGATTACAGTGTGCTTTTGTAGACACCCCGGAAGTTGCCAAGATAACCGAATATATCGGCAGCCAAAGAGCCTATCCTGAAGCTTATGAATTACCGGAGTATGTTGGTGAAGACTCTGGCACAAGTCTTGATTATGATATATCGGATAGGGATTCAAAGTTCCGCGAAGCCGCCGAGGTCATCGTGACCGCACAGCAAGGTTCCGCATCGTTGATACAACGAAAGTTGAAATTGGGTTACAATCGTGCGGGGCGAATCGTCGACCAACTAGAAGCCGCCGGAATCGTGGGGCCTTTTGAAGGAAGTAAGGCCAGACAGGTACTTGTGCCTGATTTAACATCCTTGGACCAATTATTGAACAACGAACTAAATTGAAGATAATGAAGAAAATTTCACTTTTTATATTGGCATTGAGCACCTCGATTTTTTCAGTGGCACAAAATTCGGACAAGGCAAAAGCGCTTTTGGACGAGGTATACAACAAAGTAAAAAGCTACGATAACATTGTTGTCGATTTCAAATATGTGCTGAATAATACGGAAGCCGACATCAACCAAGAAACCCGCGGTGATGTTACTATGGAAGGGGATAAATATCTTGGTAATTTTTTCGGGGCCACCCAAATGTACGATGGTAATAAGGTGTACACTATCGTGCCTGAAAATGAAGAAGTTACCATTGAAAATAAATCCGAAGACGACAATACGCTGACGCCTTCTAGAATGTTGACGTTTTACCGAGAAGGACACAATTACGAATGGGACATTTTACAAAACATAAACGGAAGGAAAATTCAGTATGTAAAATTGACCCCCATTGATTCCAACACCGAGGTAAAATCTAGATTAATAGGCATCGATGCAGAGACCAAGCATATTTATAAATTAATCGAAACAGGCAATAACGGAACGACGACGACAATTACTGTTAATTCTTTTAAAACAGATCAACCTTTATCGAAAACCTTATTTACTTTTGATGAAAACAAGTACAAAGACAACGGGTATTACATTATAAGAAATTAACTCACTTTGAAACTCCTTGACCGATATATTTTATCGAGATTTCTATTCAATTTTTTCAGTGCCTTTGTCATATTGATGTTCATCTTCATATTTCAGGCTATCTGGCTATTTATGGATGATTTGGCAGGTAAGGGTCTCGATATGCTTGTTATCGGAAAATTCTTTTTCTACAAAATGCCCGAGCTTACCGAAAAAGTATTACCGCTTACGGTCATTCTTTCCTCTATCTTAACTTTTGGAACCTTTGCGGAGAATTACGAATTCGCAGCCATGAAGGCCTCTGGAATTTCCCTAAGACGCGCGATGTTGAGTATCATAGTCTTCGTACTGATACTAGGAGGGGTAACTTTCTATTTCGCCAATAGCATTATTCCTGTTTCCGAACAGAAAATCTATAACATGCGACGCAATATTGCCCAAGTAAAACCCGCTGCCGCGATCGAGGAAGGTGTTTTTAGTGATTTTGAGGGAATGAGCATTAAAGTGGATGAGAAATATGGGGAAAAGGATAGATTTTTACGAAAAGTAACCATTCATCAAAAGACCAACCTCAAGGTAAACAATACGGTCATTAAAGCAAAAACCGGAGAATTGATCAGTAGTGAGGATAGCGATATCATTCAATTGGTTTTAAGGGACGGGCATTATTATGAGGATATCGAGACACAAAAAAACAAGGACAAGTTAAAAGAACCGTTCGCCAAGGCCAATTTCGAAATCTATCGGATGAATATCGAGATACCAGAAATGGATATGGATTTGGAAGAGGACAGAAACATTAGCACCGATAAAATGAAAAATGTTTCTCGGTTGAACAAAGATATCGATTCCCTAAAAAATGATAACCTGAGGGTGGTCGGGGCTTTTTCTAAAAATATCAATAACCGAATAGGTGCTTTTGTGCCAGTTGCGCCAGTTGACAGCTTCATTATGAAAAAACAAAAAGAGATGATGCGCGTAGATAGTTTACGAGAAATTGGGATAAGTAAATATGACAAAGAGGGTGCTAATAAGGACTCATTACCTCCTGAATCCTTCGACGATATTCTTGAGCTTTTTCAAGATTGGCAACGAATTCAGATATTAAATTCAGCCAAGAACAACACCACCAATGTCTTAACCTCCGTAAAGGCTAAAAAAGACGAAATCGACCGAAGGTATAAAATCTACAACCTGCATATTTATTCGCTTCATGCCAAATTTGCCCTTGCACTTTCGTGTATTGTCCTGTTTTTCGTCGGGGCACCGTTGGGTGCGATTATTCGAAAAGGCGGTCTTGGGTTGCCTATGGTCATTGCGATAATTCTATTTTTAGTTTATTACTTCGTAGGGGTGTTTGCGAAAAACTATGCCGTGGAAAACAACATACACCCTATCTTTGGGGCGTGGCTTCCTACGTTGATCATGTTGCCGTTAGGCATCGTGCTGACTAAACGGGCAACGGCCGACAAGGGATTGATGAGTATAGGAAATGCATTCGACCGGATAAAGGAATTTTTTCAAAAAAAGAGAAAGGCCACTACGACATGATTTTAAGTATGGAGAAGCGCACACAATTGAATACTATAGAAGAAGCTATTGTCGATATTCGTCAAGGAAAGGTAATCATTGTTGTCGATGATGAGAATCGTGAGAACGAAGGCGACTTTTTGGCCGCTGCGGAATTGGCGACACCTGAAACGGTCAACTTTATGGCCAAGCATGGCCGTGGATTGATTTGCGCCCCATTGACCGAGGGAAGGTGTCGCGAACTTGGGCTCCAAATGATGGTAAACAACAATACCGATCCTCTGGAGACCGCTTTTACGGTATCCGTTGATTTAAGAGGAAATGGAGTAACCACGGGAATTTCTGCCTCTGATCGTGCTAAGACAGTTTGTGCCTTGACCGATCCAGAAACGAAATCACACGATTTAATGCGCCCCGGGCATATTTTTCCCTTGGTCGCCAAAGAAGGCGGCGTACTTAGAAGAACAGGTCATACTGAAGCAGCCATCGATTTTGCAAGACTTGCAGGGCTACAGCCTGCTGGAATCATTGTGGAGATCATGAATGAGGATGGATCCATGGCGCGCCTACCCGAGCTTCTTGACGTAGCCCAAAAATTCAACCTTAAAATTGTTTCCATCGAAGACTTGATTGCGTATCGCATGGAGCACGATAGCCTCATCGAAAAGAAAGAAGATTTTGAGATTACCACTCGGTTCGGAAAATTTAGGCTTCGTGCGTATAAACAGACCACGAACAATCATGTCCACATCGCTTTGACCAAAGGAAATTGGAAAAAAGATGAAAAGGTCTTGACCCGTATTAACTCTACTTTGGTTAATAACGATATTTTAGGAACACTGACCAATGACCCGAACCAAAAACTGGAGGATATGTTTGCTGCCGTTAATACTGAGGGCAAAGGTGCCATTGTTTTTATCAATCAAGATTCCGAATCATTGAACTTGTTATCCCGTTTGTCGGAATTGAAGGAGTTACAAAAACAGGGCATTCATAAAGCCCCAAAAATAGATATGGATGCCAAGGATTTTGGTATCGGCGCACAAATACTGCACGACTTGGATATCTCAAAAATGAGATTGCTAACGAACGGATCACAGACCAAACGCGTAGGCATTGTGGGTTATGGACTTGAAATCGTGGAATACGTCGGGTATTAAAATTCGAGGTATTTAGATGAAGTCTTAGCGTCCGCGCAAATATTGCCCACACCCTATTTTTCAGTACATCGTATTCGGGTTCTTTGAATTTTTAGGAATCTGTTGAATAGCATCCCAATGCTCCACTATTTTACCATTTTCATCAAAACGGAAAAAGTCCATGGTAACATATTCGTCAAAGTCGGGCCAAGTTTGATGTGTATGCAGGGCTACAAGATTACCCTCGGCTATGCATCTCACAAACTCGATAGACTTCGCGGCGTATTCCTTTTGCATCCGTTCAAAATAGTCTATAAAACCCTGCGTGCCGTTCACTACATCAGGGTTATGCTGAATATACTCTGAACCGACATAAAGCTCGACGGCCTTTGATGGGTTGCCTTCGTAGGACATTTTATAAAAGGCTATGGCATTTTTTTTGTTTTCTTCTAAAGACATTTTCTAAAAACTTTCTATCACACTAACTATTTTTCTTGCCCTTTCCCTTACTTCGGTTTCGCTCCAGCCCAATTTTATCAAACAGGATATATTTCGCCCTACCCAATGATCAGACTTGGAAAAATCGATTTTCGAAAAATCTTGTAACCCGTCCAGAACTTCTTTTGGTAGTTTACCCAACGATTTCCGGCTGGTCAAATGTTCCCATTTTCGATAATAGTGCCAATTGTTGTCATACCAGTAAAAACATCCGTCAATACCTGATTCGCAGAGGGCTTTGTGGACGTTCTTAGCTCTTGATTCGGATGGAAGAAAAAAACTTAAAAAGGAGTAGTTCTCTTCACCTCCTTCCGGGACTTTTCGAAAAGTTATTTCAGGAATGTCGGTCAATGCTTCCCTCATAATGGAATAATTTCGTTTTTGAATCGCCAGAAACTCATCCAACCGATCAAGCTGCGCAAGCCCTACCGCAGCGTGGAGTTCGGAAATTCGAAAGTTATATCCTAGAAAAGGGTGGCCTTCCGCTCCCCTATCGTTTCCAATATGGTCATGGCCGTGATCTGAATAATGGTCGGCGTTTAATTTATATTCTTCATTGTTCGTGATAACAGCTCCACCCTCGCCACAGGTAATGGTCTTTACAAAATCAAAGGAAAAACAACCCAAATCGCCATAACTACCAAGCGGTTTTCCCTCGAATGTACCTCCAATGGCTTGACATGCATCCTCCAACAAAAGGAGATTATGTTTTTCACAAATAGATTTCAGGGCTTTCAAATCGGCCATTGAGCCACACATATGAACCGGCATAACCACTTTGGTTCTTTGGGTAATCGCGTTTTCGACAGCCTTGGGGTTTAAGGTCAGGGTATCGTCTACATCCACCAATATCGGCACGGCACCCAAAGCCAAAATGGATTCGAAACTGGCAACAAATGTAAACGTGGGCATGATGACCTCGTCTCCCGCTCCAATGCCTGCACTAGCCAATGCCACTGTCAACGCTGCCGTACCGCTACTGACCACTTGGGCATGTTTTACCTGCATTCGAGATTCCAAGGCTTTTTCCAGCTCATGCGCCTTGCAATGCCCTTTACGCATACCATCGAAACCATAGCGCATCAAGACGCCTGTATCCAATACTTGTTGTACTTGTGCTTTTTCTTTATCTCCGAAAAGTTCGAATCCAGGCATTCTCTAGGTTAAAGGTTAAAGGTTAAAGGTTAAAGGTTAAAGGTTAAAGGTTAAAGGAAACTATATATTTTCAATGAATATCGATAACACTTTCATCCATATTCTTTCTGACTTTTTTGAATCCTGAGAACATATCGTCTTCCGCTCGATAGCCTACGGGCAGCACCAATATCGAAGTAAGTCCTAGTTTTTCTAATTTCAAGATTTTGTCATACGCTTCTGGTTCAAAGCCTTCCATGGGACAAGAATCTATTTTTTCGAGCGCACAGACGGTAAGTAAATTGCCCATTGTCAAATAGCCTTGATTGGTCGCCCAATTTTTTATCTCATTTTCTTCCTTCTGGGAAAAGCTATCGATTAAAGCCTCCTTGAACGGGTTTAAAATGGCATCACTTGTTCCGCGAACTTTTCCAACCTGTTCGAAATATTTTGCAATATAATCCTCATCGACTTTCCGCTGAATACAAATGACCAACACATGCGATGCCTGTGCGACTTGTGGTTGTTCATAAGAATGTGGAACCAAAGTAGATTGTAATTCCTTGTTTTGAATGACCAATAGTGTTACGGGCTGTAACCCATACGACGTGGCCGTTAGGTTAAAAGCTTCCTTCAATCTTTCTATCTTTTCTTCGGGCAGTATTCTTTCGGAATCGAATTTTTTAACGGCATAGCGCCATTTCATATGTTCCAGTACATCCATCTTCATAACTTTTTAGATTCTCGTTCATGCGGGAATGACAATAAATTTAACCTTTAATTAAAAAACCATAATTTAATTGCCATTGCCGTGACCATTATAATCATTAAGATTTTAACGATACCGTCTCCCTTAGTGACAGACCAACGGCTTGTCAACCATCCCCCAAGCGCTTGACCTGAGGCCAAAGTTAAGCCTATTTCCCAATTCAGTTTTCCGTTAAGTCCGAAAAGTATAAGAGCGGCAATAGAATAGACCAATACAATAGTTGCTTTTATGACATTCGATTTCATCAATGTCAGGTGATTGATAGAAGAAAGTGCCAATAACATAAGAATGCCCGTTCCGGCCTGTATAAAGCCTCCGTAGATACCTATAAAAAAGAAGGTGAAAATTGCCCACTTGCTGTACTTTCCTTCCAACCGCTCCACAAGTCCACCAAATTCTTTTTTTGGTTTATAGAGCATCAAAACTACCATAAGGACCATTATCAATGCCAAAATTTTGTTGAAGACACCTTCATCGATCCAAATGGCAAGACTGGTACCTAAAATAGTTCCGAAAGTTGCGGAAATCGACAGTTGCCATATGAATTTTGAACTGACTTGCATGCCTTTGCTACCGTAACCGGCCACATTAGCAATACCTTGGATCAAAACCGCGATACGATTGGTGCCGTTGGCAACACTTGGGGGCAGTCCCATGAATATTAAAATAGGCAAAGTCAATAAAGAACCACCTCCGGCCAACGTATTAATAAAGGCTACAAAAAGACCCAATAAAATTAAGATTGGATAATAGTACCATTCCATGGTGGTAAAAATAAGTTCTAATTAAGAAATTGAATGGTTTTGGTGAAAATAAAAAGGCTTCACAATTGTGAAGCCTTTGTGCGGAGGAAGAGGGATTCGAACCCCCGGAGGTGTGACCCTCAACAGTTTTCAAGACTGCCGCATTCGACCACTCTGCCATTCCTCCAATGCGGGTGCAAATATAGAAAGCTTTTTCAACTCTTTAAAAGGATTTCCAGAATTATTTTTTAGGATTTAAGTTGAAGCATTTATATAAGTCCGTACCATGAATAACTTTACATATCGGAGAACGAAATCTATTTGTTTAAATTGCCCCCAATGAACAAACCCTTGGTCAGCATTCTAATTCCATTCAAGAATACGCAGCTATTCTTGCCAGAATGCCTCGATTCCATTATATCACAACACTATCAAAATTGGGAGATTTTGGCAGTAAACGACCATTCGAGTGATGAAAGCCGGTCTTTGGTGAAGAGGTATTCAAAAAAAGATGATAGAATAAAAGTTTTAGGCAACGAGGGCCAAGGTATCATAGATGCCTTAAAGACCGCCTACAAGCATAGTCGCGGGCAATTAATTACCCGAATGGATTCAGACGATATTATGAAGTCCGATAAAATTAAGGTTATGGTCGATTCTCTCACAAATAGAGGAAAAAATCATGTTGCCGTCGGACAAGTAAAATATTTTTCGGATAGAGGAATTAGCAATGGTTATGAACGCTATGAGCAGTGGTTGAACAATTTAACGGCAGAGGGTATTAATTACACCGAGATTTATAAGGAATGTGTCATCCCTTCCCCTTGCTGGATGGTCCATAGAGAGGATTTAGATCTTTGTGGAGCTTTTGAACCCAATAGATATCCCGAAGACTATGATCTTACGTTTCGATTTTATGAAAAGGGCCTAACATGCATTCCTTGTGAGCAAGTTTTACATCTTTGGCGTGATTACGACACCCGAACTTCCCGAACCAGTGAACACTATGCTCAAAACTATTTTTTAGATATCAAATTGCACTATTTTTTAAAACTGGAATACGACCAAAATCAACCCCTAACAATTTGGGGCGCCGGAAACAAGGGAAAAGAAATCGCAAAGGGGCTTTTGAAAAAAAATATCAATTTTTACTGGCTCTGTGATAACCCTAAAAAAATCGGCAAGGAAATCTATGGAAAAAAAATGTTGCCATACACGGTTTTGGAAGTATTGAACAATCCTCAGAGTATCGTTACCGTAGCCAATGAAGAGGCACAAATCATGATTCATGGTTATTTTTTAAAATTGAGGCAATCCCATATGAAAGATTATTTCTTCTTTTGCTAATCGGCTATTTGAAGTTCAATGTTTCAGGATTAAGGAAACTTTTGCATCGAACTTTGAACTTTGAACCTTGAATTACCTAAATTTGCCCAATCTTATATAGGAATGCAGTTTAAACATCCAGAACTTATTTGGGCCTTATTGCTACTACTGATTCCTATTTTTATCCATCTTTTTCAACTCCGTAGATTTAAGAAGACCCCTTTTACTAATGTGAAGGTCTTACAGCGTATTCAATCGGAATCCCGAAAGAGCAGTACGCTAAAGAAGTGGCTCTTACTACTATCAAGGCTCGGCTTGCTCGCAGGTTTGGTCATTGCATTTGCTCAACCTTTTACCGCTTCACAATCAGCACTTCGCGAAAAAGAGACAGTCATCTATTTGGATAATTCGTTTAGCACCCAGGCTAGGGACGATAATGCAACAGTACTTGAAAATGCAGTTCAGCAATTGATACAGTCGATTCCGAAAGATGAAGTTTTTTCGCTCTTTACAAATGATCGCGCTTTCAAAGCGGTAACCGTCGATGACATTCAAAATGATTTATTGACTTTGAAACATACCTCCGATCAATTGCAATTATCCGAAATATCCTTAAAATCGAGCACTTTTTTCAGTAAAGATGAAGCAACCGAAAAAAACCTGATCCTCGTTTCCGATTTTCAAGACCGTATGGCTTCGCCCGAGATGGATTCGACCGGTTCGGTACGGAAACATTTTGTAAAACTCGTCACCGGCGAGGTGGTGAACAGTTCCGTTGATTCGGTCTATGTCGATAATTCGGAGGCCGACACTATTGAGCTTACGGCCCTATTAACAACCAACAGTACCATGGAAAGTACGCCGGTATCATTATATGATGGGGAAAAGCTCATTGCCAAGACCGCTGCGATATTCGATACCGATAAAAAAGCCGAGGTAAAGTTTACGATTCCGGCGAACCAACAGATTAAGGGAAAGGTCGAAATTACGGATGTCGGCCTACCCTATGATAATCAACTCTATTTTACCATTGACCAAAGGAACAAGATTAAGGTACTTGCCATAGATTCGGGCGATAATCGCTACCTAAAGCGCATCTTTACCGATACCGAATTCGACTTCTCACAATTTGCTGTTCAAAATCTGGATTACGGAAAGTTGGGAGAACAAAACCTTATTGTTTTGAGTGAATTGGAAAATATACCGAATTCGCTGACCACAAGTTTGAAGTCTTACATGGACTCAGGCGGTAGCCTGATCGTGCTTCCTGCTGAAAATATATCCCTTGAATCGTACAACAGTTTATTGATCAATTTGTTCGGCACCTCGATTACCCAAAAAGTAAACGTTGAACGGAATATTACAAAAATCTCGTTTTCACATCCCTTGTATAAAAATGTGTTCCAAAAGAACGTAACCAATTTCCAATATCCAAAGGTATCGACCTATTTCAGGGTTAAATCATCGCTGTCGACAGCACTTTCCTTTCAGGATAACGACCCATTTCTTGTAGGAGCAAACGGAAAATACTTGTTTACAGCCTCAATTAACGGTCAAAATTCCAATTTTAAGGAATCTCCCTTAATCGTTCCCACGTTCTACAATATGGGAATCAACAGTCTCAATTTGCCAGCACTCTATCAACTGATCGGTGAGAATACGACAATCGATGTTCCTATTACATTGGGTAAAGACGATATCTTAAAAGTTACCGCAGAAGGTTTCGAATTTATTCCCCGACAACAGATACAAGCCAATAAAGTTTCCCTTACTTTTCAAGGTAACGAGATTCCTGATGGAATTTACGGAATTACGGATGACGAAAAAATAATAAAGAACATCAGTTTTAATTATCCTCGCGGCGAAAGTCTATTGAATTATATAGATCTTAACGCAATAAACTCAGCAAGTGTACAAAGTTCGGTAACATCACTTTTCGACTCGATACAAAACGACAACTCGATCAACGCCCTTTGGAAATGGTTTGTTATTTTAGCATTGCTGTTTCTGGTGGTCGAAATAGTAATTCAAAAATACCTTTGATGAATATACTTTTGAAGTCCGCAAAAATCGTTGACAAATCCAACAAGGATCTGCATTTAAAAAAGCGGGACATTCATATTGTCGATGGAAAGATAAAAAAGATTGCCGCCAAAATTGAAGTTACCGGAAAAACCAAGGTAATCGATATCAAAAATCTTCATGTTTCTTTGGGATGGTTCGATAGCGGTGTTTCATTTGGGGAACCGGGATATGAAGAACGTGAAACAATCGCCAACGGACTGCGAACCGCGGCCCGAAGTGGATTTACCGATATAGTGTTAAACCCCAATTCACACCCTGTACCCGATAGCAGCTCAGATATTGTTTTCCTAAAGAACGCCTCAAAGGGTCATGGTACCCGCTTATATCCGCTAGGTACGCTCACTCAAAGTGCTGCAGGCCAAGATTTAGCGGAACTGTACGATATGAAGAATGCCGGTGCGATCGGGTTCTATGATTTTAAACATCCTGTAAAAAATCCGAACCTATTAAAAATAGCCCTTCAATATGCACAAAGTTTTCAGGGATTAGTGTGCTCTTTCCCGCTCGACACCCATATTGCAGGTAAAGGGATCGTTAACGAAGGAGCAGTTTCTACAACCTTAGGGCTAAAAGGTATTCCCGCCCTGGCCGAAGAACTACACATTGCGAGAGATCTTTTTATCCTGGAATATACCGGAGGTAAATTACATCTACCCTGCATATCGACCGCCGGATCGGTAAAACTGATCGCCGAGGCCAAAAAGAAAGGCTTGAACGTTACCTGTAGTACGGCCATCCATAATTTGTGGTTCACGGATGCCGTTCTAGAGGAGTTTGACGCACAATATAAGGTACTTCCGCCACTGCGATCAGAAAGCGACAAGAAGGCCCTTTTGAAAGGTCTTAAAGACGGCACGGTCGATTTAGTGACTACCGATCATATACCGATGAACATCGAACAGAAACAAGTGGAATTCGATAATGCTGCCTACGGCACCATCGGACTTGAAAGTGCGTTCGGAATCTTGAACCAACTTTTCGACCTAGAAACGACCATTGAAATACTTACCAGAGGAAGGGCACGATTTGGCATCGACCTACCTTCTTTAAAAGAAGGGTCGGAAGCCTGTCTATCTCTTTTTGACCCGGATAAGGAATATACTTTCGAAAACGAAAACATCGTATCTACCTCAAAAAATAGCATGTTCTTAGGACATACAATGAAAGGCAAAGCATTGGGAATAATCAACAACGGAGAACTACAGCACTAAAATGGAATCCAAAACTTTAGGCCGTACCACGGCAATTATAGCTTACCTTACCATGCTCGGTGCCTTGATAGCCATTACCATGAACGCCGAACCAAAGCACGATTTTGCACGGTTTCATACGCGCCAGGCCTTTGGCCTACACCTTTTCTTTTTAGGTTTTGCCATTTTTCTGAGCCAATGGTTCAACGAATATGCTTGGTATGGTCTCTATATATCATATATCGTCTTATGGGGCTATGGTTTTATCGGAGCGCTACAGAATAAAAAACAGTCCGTTCCATTGTTGGGTTCCTATTTTCAAAAATGGTTTACTTTTATAAATTGATTTTGGAAGAAGGAAGACTATAGACGTTTTAAACGGAAATACTAAAGCCTAACCAATACCTAAGCCCTTGTGCTTCGTGCAAAACAACTAATTCAGAGTACTAAAAGATTGACCAAGCTGACATACCTATCATGACGACCGCTCCATTATCACTTGAACATCTTATTCGCCCCTCGACCTTGACCTCAGGGAAAATTCCCGTGGTATTTATGTTTCATGGTTATGGCAGCAACGAGGAGGACCTTTTTTCGTTCGCGCCGGAACTACCTGAAAAATTGTGTGTCATTTCGGCACGCGCCCCCTACCCCATGGAACCTTTCGGATATGCTTGGTACGCTATACATTTCGATGCGCCGCAAGGCAAATGGAGCGATAACGAACAGGCGATTTCTTCACGGGAAAAGATTGTTACTTTTATCGATGAGGCTTGCAAAACCTATGGGTTGGATTCAGAACAGGTTACTTTGTTAGGATTCAGTCAGGGCACTATTTTAAGTTATGCCGTCAGTTTATCGTACCCCGAAAAAATAAAAAATCTAATTGCCTTGAGCGGCTATATCAATGAAGATATTTTGTTGGAAGGCTACCGCAACAAAGACCACTCAAAACTAAGTGTCTATGCTTCCCACGGCCAGGTAGATCAGGTAATACCTTCGGAATGGGCCCAAAGGGCTCCCGGTTTTTTAAAAGAACTCGATGTAACGCATGTGTATGAGGAATTTCCTGTGGGGCATGGCGTTTCACCAGAGAATTTTTATTCTTTTAAGAAGTGGTTGGAGGGTAAGATTTAGTTACTCCTCGTATACAACAAATGGTCCATCAAGGTAAAATCGACGCCCAAATCATCCTTTAATTCATAATTGATCAGTACTTCGCCCCAATATTTACCATCGGAGAAGTCCGCCAGAATCCATTTATGGTTTAGAATCTTGATTTTATTGATCTTAAAATCGCTCTCCATACCTTCGTAGGGTATCAAAGGGTTGTCCCCTTTTTGCTCATTGGTCTCCAAAAGTTTATCGGCAATATAGCGTGAAGGATCTTTCAATTCCAGATGGTCATAATAGGCCAAGGCATCATCATTGTTTTCCAACGAAAAATATTGCATGTTCAGCACCTGCAACTGTGTGTTTCGAACAGAATCTTCCAATTGCACCACTTGATTTTCAAGTTTTTCGATTTTGGTTGCCTTCGCCTCTTGCATCTTTCCGTTGCTCACAAAAAGATAAAGGCATATTAACGCCATGAAAACAAAGAGGTACAAGAATATTTTACTTTTCATAGTATACTGTTTAAAGGTCTAAGATTAAATTGTCGTACGCCAAATGTACATTCTCCGGCAATCTTTTTTCAACGTCCTCGTGAAACCCCAAATGATGGCTGATATGTGTAAAATAGGTAGTTCTTGGCCGAACCAGATCAACGAATTCCAAAGCCTCGGCAAGATTGAAATGAGAATGATGGGGTTCTTCGCGAAGTGCATTGACAACGAGCACTTCGGAGCCTTTTATTTTTTCGATTTCATCATTGTCAATGGATTTTACATCCGTTAGGTAGGTAAAATTATCGATTCGAAAACCGAACACCTGTAAACGATTGTGATAGGCCTCTATGGGAATGACCATTTTACCACAAAAAATAAAAGGGCGATCGTTTTTAATCTCATGTACCGCTACCGCGGGAGCGCCCGGATAACGGTTTTCACCGGCAAAAATATAGTCGAATCGCTTCTGTAATGATGTTATCACACGCTTATGCGCATAGATGGGCACATCTCCTTGACGAAAAAAATAAGGTCTAATATCATCTAGGCCGGCAACATGGTCCGCATGTTCGTGGGTGAAAAGAATGCCATCCAATTTTGAAACACCATGGGTCAACATTTGCTGTCGAAAATCCGGACCGCAATCGATGACCAGATTATGATCGTCCCAAGAAAGCAAAACAGAAACCCGAAGTCTTTTATCTTTTGGATCGGAACTTAGGCAAACAGGGTGCTCGCTTCCAATTACAGGGATGCCTTGTGAAGTTCCCGTACCCAAAAAAACAATTTTCAACGTCTTGGCTATTTAATTCAAAATTATAACTTATTTATTTAATAGAATGCCCGATCTTATTAACTTTGTTCAACTACAAAAAACATAAAATGGCTTCAGTTCTAAAAAGGGATACCGCATTTGAGAACATTCCTTCCATCAAATCAAAAACCCTTAGGATCAATTTAAATCCTGATATCTACGGAACCTTTGCAGAAATAGGGGCAGGTCAAGAAACGGCACGCCATTTTTTTAGATCGGGCGGAGCTTCGGGTACCATTGCAAAAGCCATGAGTGCTTATGACAAGGATTTCAGCGATGCTATTTATGGAATAGAAAAAGACGGGCGGTACGTAACCCAGCCCCGTCTCAAAAAAATGCTCTCACACGAGATGCAGCTAATGGAAGAACGTATCAGCAGGGAAAAACATCCAGAACGCCTGTTTTTCTCCTACGCGAATACGGTGGCCACTATCGATTTTTCGAAGCGATACAAAGGTCATGGATGGGTCGGTATCCGATTTCAACTAGACCCCAAACAAAAGGAATACGACGAAATTATCCTACATATCCGCTTCAAACAAAACGAGGCAAGGCTACAGCAAGAAACTTTGGGTACCGTTGGGGTAAACCTAATTTATGGGGCTTTTTACAAATATCATAAGCCCAGAAAACTATTAAAGTATTTGTACGACCATATCGACAAGGACACCATTGAAATTGATATGATCAATTTCGCCGGGCCTAACTTTAAGGATGTCGATAATCGATTGATGAGTCTTCAATTGATACGAAACGATATGACCGATGCGGTTATGTTCGGCTCGGATGGCAACAATTTGCTTCCCGCAACAGTATTGTACAAGAAGAATATCTTGGCGTTACGTGGAAGCTTTAGACCGGTGACCAAGGTCAATATGGATATGTTCGAAAAGTCGATGGACATATTCATACGCGATCAGTCGGTCGAGCAAGAAAATACCATTGTCATTTTCGAGATTACCCTTTCCAATCTAAAGGCGTCGGGCGAAATCGATGAACAAGATTTTATGGACCGGGCCAAACTTTTATGTTCGCTGGGTCATACCGTGATGATCTCGAAATTTCAGGAGTATTATAAACTTGTGGAATACTTCAACAACTATACGAAGGCGAAAATCGGTCTTACCATGGGTGTCAACAATTTGGTCGATATTTTTGATGAAAAATACTATAGACACTTAAGCGGAGGCATTTTGGAAGCTTTTGGAAAGTTATTTTTCAAAGACCTTCAAGTGTATCTATATCCGATGAAAAATGCGGAAACCGGTCAGATTATGACCAGTAACAACATCAAAGTGCACCCACGAATGAAGGAACTTTATAAGTTCTTCAAATACAACGGTAAAGTGATGGATATTATCGACTATGACCCCGAAATCATGCATATTTTCTCTCGTGACGTTCTCAAGAAACTAATGAACAATGAAGAAGGATGGGAGGAAATGTTGCCCGAAGGACTAGCAGAATTAATTAAAGAGGATAATTTATTCACGCGGAAATTAGTCAAAGAAACTGAAGATAAAATACAGTAGTTACCTTCATCTACAAAAGATAAAAGCCCCGAGAACGTAAAATTAGGTTCTTGGGGCTTTTAATTATTTATAATACTTATTAGTCAAGTATTTGTGCTGCGTGGTCTTTCGTCTTTACTTTGTCTATAACTTTTTCAATAATCCCGTTTTCATCTATAATAAAAGTGGTTCGCAAAAGACCATCGAACTCTCTTCCCATGAACTTTTTAGGGCCCCACACACCAAATGTATTGATGACCGTATGATCTTCATCGGCCAGTAAGGGAAATGGCAAATCATATTTATTCTTAAAGTTGGATTGTTTCTTAGAAGTATCTTCGCTCACACCCAATAATTCGTAACCTTGCGCCTTTAATTCTGAATAGTTATCCCTTAAATTACAAGCTTCAGCGGTACAGCCGGGCGTATTGGCCCTAGGATAGAAAAAAATAATAAGTTTTGTTCCCGCGTAATCGGAAAATTTGATAATGGTACCATCTTGGTCTTTTGATATAAAATCGGGAACCTTATCCCCTACTTTCAACATGTTCATAGCTTTATTTTTTTTAAATTCGAGAACTCAATTTTTAGCGAAACTAAGTAAAAATGACCAAAGCCGAAAAAGTAGCATTTACTATTAAGACGCTTGAAGAAATCTATCCTGAAATTCCTGTTCCGCTAGAGCATAAAGACCCTTATACCCTTTTGATCGCCGTTTTGCTTTCGGCCCAAAGCACCGATGTACGGGTCAATCAAATTACACCGCTATTGTTCGCTAGGGCCGATAATCCGTATGATATGATCAAATTATCGGTGGAAGAAATTCGGGAGATAATAAAACCTGTTGGGCTTTCGCCGATGAAATCGAAAGGTATTTATGGGCTTTCAAAGATTTTAGTGGAGAAATATGATGGGGTCGTTCCTAAAGAAATCGAGTTATTGGAAGAATTTCCTGCCGTGGGCCATAAAACGGCAAGTGTTGTGGTATCACAGGCTTTCGGAATCCCAGCTTTTCCCGTCGATACGCATATTCATCGTCTGATGTACCGATGGGGATTCAGCAATGGAAAAAACGTGGTACAGACCGAGAAAGATGCAAAAAGACTATTTCCTAAAGAATTATGGAACGATCTGCACTTACAGATTATATGGTATGGTCGGGAATATTCCCCAGCAAGAGGCTGGAACCTGGATAAAGATATTATCACAAAGACTATTGGTAGAAAAACCGTTCTTAAGGACTACTATAAAAATAAAAAGACCCGCTAATTGCGGGTCTTTTTATTAGTTCAACATACTTTCGAACTGGAATTCTTCATGTTCCAGCACATGTAGCGACCTTGAATAATCCAGCAGAAAACGTACTGTTTCAGGGCAAGCTTTGAAAAATTTGTTCTTTCCTACGTGTTTAGTGTAAATTTTTTCCATATTAGTAATCGTATATTGTTATGATAAGATAACGCAACTAAAATGGAAATATTGTTTTTACATAAATTACAAAAAACTAGTTGGTCAGAACGATATTGTTTTTTTCGATTATTTTTCGAAGATTGATGAGTGCATAGCGCATTCTACCAAGAGCGGTGTTTATACTTACACCAGTGTTTTCAGAGATTTCCTTGAAGCTCATGTCCTTATAGATACGCATCAGTAGAACTTCCTTTTGATCATCGGGTAATTCTTCGATCAACTCCTTTAAATCAGAATCGATCTGGTCTTTAATGATTTGTTTTTCGATATTCAATTTGTCATCGCCGATAACGGAGAAGATATTGAAATCATCATTGCCTTCGAACATTGGCATTCTCTTATTCTTTCTGAAATGGTCGATGATCAGGTTGTGCGCGATGCGCATGACCCAAGGTAGAAATTTACCTTCTTCACTATAAGACCCTTTTTTCAAGGTCTTGATTACCTTGATAAAAGTATCTTGAAAAATGTCTTCCGTAATGTCCCTATCCAATACTTTTGAGTAGATAAAGCTTGAGATACGCTGATTGTGTCTGTTGATCAAGACTTCGAGTGCCTTTTCGTCTCCGCTGATGTAGTCTCTTACTAGTTCTGAATCTTCAATTTGTAGTTTCATACAAAAAACTTTAGGTTAAGATTGGGCTCAAAATGAAGAAGGCCCGGTTAGTTACTATTTTTTGAGTTTACTTTTTTGAAGTCCTTTTGAGACTTCTTTTGTTTTGAATTATGAGATAAAACTAGAGAAAAGGGGGTGTTTGGAAAAAACTATGTTGTCAAACCACTTGTTTTTGATGTGAAACAAGCAATTTTCATTTGTGAGCTGTTTTTCGGCACGTGGAATAGGAAAGAAAATGTATATACTCTAATGAATAATCAACTGATATTATTCTAATTATGTGCGTTAAAGGCAATTTTTACGGATCGTAAAAGAAAACTCTAGAAATAAATTATAGAAAATAGATACGTTTAGAAGAAAGAAAAAACCCTCAATAGTTAAAGTATTGAGGGTTTTAAAAAAAATTTTATCAAGTTTAATTCATGTTGCTTTCAAATTTGATGCCTTGCGCTTCGTTAATTTTTAAAGATTTAGAATAATCCAATAAAAACTTCACGGTCTCGGGCTTCGCTTTTGCCAGTTCACATCGGTCTTGATTCTTTGCGTAAATTTTTTCCATAATTATTTCAGTATTGTTTCACTATGATAACGCAACATGAAATAAATATAATGAATCCGTTCGACCTGACGTCTAAAAATTCGATAATTAGACCTATGGGTCGATTAGTTCGTTAAAACTATATTATTCTCTTCTATGATCTTTCGAAGGTTGATCAATGCATAGCGCATTCTACCCAGAGCCGTATTGATGCTTACCCCAGTGTTTTCCGAAATCTCCTTAAAACTCATATCGCGATACATGCGCATGTGAAGCACTTCTTTTTGATCGGCCGGCAATTCTTCAATGAGTAAAGTAAGGTCCATATCTATCTGGTCCTTGATAATCTGTTTTTCAATATTCAATTTATCATCGCCCATCACTGAAAAAATGTTGAAGCTATCGGCACCACCATACATTGGCATTCTACTATTCTTTCTAAAATGGTCGATGATCAAGTTGTGCGCTATTCGCATCACCCAAGGTAAAAATTTACCTTCCTCACTATAGCTGCCCTTTTTGAGGGTTCTGATGACCTTAATAAAGGTGTCTTGAAAAATATCTTCGGTAATATCGCGATTGTTCACTTTTGAATAAATGAAACTGCTGATTCGCTGGTTATGCCTATTGATAAGAATTTCTAAAGACTTTTCGTCTCCAGCAACATAATTTTTAATAAGCAAGGAATCGTCAAGCTGTGGGTCCATAACTATTACTTTTTTGGTTAAAACTAGGGGGCCTCTAGAAGAAGAGGTCTTGTTTACTGCTATCTAATTTTTAAAAAAGTAATGTTGTTGTATAGGCGCTTTGACGTTTAGGTGAGGTCAAATATAGAAAAAATTAAATAGCCAATGAAAAATTATGTTGTCATCCACACAATTTTCGATGCCAACTATACATTTCTGGGTAGTGAAACATGCTTAGTGTATCTTTGCATTCTTAAACGAAAAGATGTCCGTATTAGCAGATATAAACCCAAAAGAGAACATAATTATCAAGGGTGCGAAGTTGCACAACCTTAAGAATATAGACGTTGTTATACCACGTAATAAATTGGTCGTCATCACTGGACTTTCCGGTTCTGGAAAATCGAGTTTAGCCTTTGACACCCTGTATGCCGAAGGGCAACGGCGCTACGTGGAAAGTCTCTCTTCGTATGCCAGACAGTTCTTAGGGAAATTGGACAAACCAAAAGTGGACTATATAAAAGGAATCGCTCCGGCCATCGCAATTGAACAAAAGGTCAATTCGACCAATCCTAGGTCTACGGTGGGCACGACCACTGAAATCTATGATTATTTAAAACTTCTTTTTGCACGGATAGGAAAAACCATATCACCAATTTCGGGGCGGGAAGTCAAAAAGGATACGGTCACCGATGTTGTCAATCATGTAAAGCATTTCGAAACGGGAACGAAATTGCTGCTTTTGGCCCCAATATCAATACCTGAAGACCGTGATACCCTAAAATCATTGCAGCTCTTATCAAAACAGGGATACGCAAGAATAAAGTATGACGGATCCGTAATTCGCATTGACGCCGCTCCCAAAAATATTACCAAAAATTTCGAACTGGTCGTCGATCGGATTATCAAGGCCGACGATGAGGCTTTTTATAATCGTTTGGCTAATGCCATCGATAGTACTTTCTTCGAGGGAAAAGGGGAATGCATTATCGAAGAACTGGAAACCCACAAGCTAACAACTTTTAGCAATAAGTTCGAGCTCGACGGAATGTCTTTCATGGAGCCCAATGTGCACCTATTCAGTTTCAACAACCCATATGGGGCCTGCCCGAAATGCGAGGGTTATGGGGATGTCATCGGTATCGATGAAGATTTGGTGATATCGAATACTGCGCTTTCGGTCTATGAAAATGCAATCTTCCCATGGCGGGGAGAATCTATGAGCTATTATCGGGACGAACTTGTTAATTCGGCCTACAAATTCGATTTCCCCATTCATAAGCCATGGTTCGAGCTTTCTGGGGAACAAAAACAACTTGTTTGGGACGGCAATTCCCATTTCACGGGATTGCATCGCTTTTTTGCTATGTTAGAGGAGAAAAGTTATAAAATACAGAATCGGGTCATGTTGTCGCGATATCGGGGAAAAACCAAATGTAATGTCTGTAAGGGCAAACGACTGCGAAAAGAGACGAACTATGTAAAAGTTGACGGAAAGTCAATTTCAGATCTGGTAGAGCTTCCCATTAAAAAATTGATGACGTTCTTCGAAGGACTTTCGTTAAGCGAACACGATATACAGATTGCTTCCCGCCTATTAAAGGAAATTACCACAAGACTCGGTTTCTTGGATAAGGTGGGGCTGGGTTATCTGACCTTGAACCGAAAATCGAATACCCTTTCCGGCGGGGAAAGTCAACGTATCAATCTGGCTACATCCCTTGGCAGTAGCCTAGTAGGTTCTATGTACATTTTGGATGAACCCAGTATTGGGCTACACCCAAAGGACACCGAGAATCTCATCGAGGTTTTGAAATCTTTGCGTGATTTGGGCAACACAGTAATTGTCGTGGAACATGATGAAGATATTATGAAAGCGGCCGACGAAGTCATTGATATAGGCCCAGAAGCAGGTACCCATGGTGGCGAAGTCGTTGCTCACGGAACTTTAGAAGAAGTATTACGATCTACATCACTGACGGCAAGTTATTTGAACGGCTCTATGGAAATTGGAGTCCCCAAAGAGCGAAGGACTTCTAAAAATCATATTACCATCAAAGGTGCCAGGGAAAATAATTTGAAGAATATAAATGTGACTTTCCCTTTGAATATGTTGACGATGGTGACCGGGGTTTCCGGAAGCGGCAAAAGCACCTTGGTCAAAAAGCTGTTATATCCCATTATTCTCAAAGAAGTTGGTGGTTACGGAGAGAAAGCCGGGCAATACACCTCCTTTGAAGGAAAATATCAACATCTGAAACATGTTGAATTCGTTGATCAAAACCCAATCGGGCGTTCTTCACGTTCCAATCCGGTAACCTACATCAAGGCGTATGATGATATTCGTAATCTGTTCGCTTCACAAAAATTGAGTAAAATCAGAGCGTATCAGGCCAAACACTTTTCGTTCAATGTCGATGGAGGTCGATGCGAAAAATGTAAAGGGGAAGGAGAAATTACTGTTGAAATGCAGTTCATGGCCGATGTTCATCTAGAATGCGATACCTGCGGCGGCAAACGATTTAAAAAGGAAGTACTTGAAGTTAAATTCGAAGATGCCTACATTGATGATGTGCTTAATATGACCATTGATGATGCCATTGCCTTCTTCGAGAAACATAAACAAACCAAGATAACGACGAAGTTAAAACCTCTGCAAGATGTAGGGTTGGGCTATGTAACCCTTGGTCAATCTTCCTCTACCCTCTCGGGCGGTGAGGCGCAGCGCATTAAACTTGCTTCGTTCTTGGTAAAAGGAAATACCAAGGATAAAGCCCTATTCATTTTCGATGAACCCACAACCGGACTCCATTTTCATGATATCAAAAAATTATTGAAATCTTTTAATGCGCTTATCGCCCGAGGACACTCCATAGTGGTCATAGAACATAATATCGAACTCATTAAATGTGCCGACTATATCATCGACCTCGGGCCAGAGGGTGGTGAAAACGGCGGCAACTTGTTGGCTGAAGGCACTCCCGAAGAGATTATCCTGAGGCAAGAGTCATTCACCGCGAAATATTTGAGAGAGAAACTAGTATAAGGTTTTATTTTATTAAAGAAAAAGAGATAGACAAGATAAACAAGAGAACCCAAACAGATAAAGGAAATCAAATAAAGCAAAATTTCATGGCTAGCGGCTTTCCTGGCCCTTTTTCGAATCTTGTTCTTAATAATAGCCAACTCCTCGGGACTTGCTTTTTTGAATTTCAATTCTGTTTTTCCAGATTGTTCATAAAGTAGATCCTTCAATTCTTTAATATTTCGTCTTTTTAGTAGTGCCCGATTTTGTTTTAAACTAACGATTTCACTGGCCATACTTCCTTCGCCACCCATTATATCTTACATTTTAAACAATTAGTGTTTAAAATATAGATTTTGTTTCATAAGAAGAAATATTTTCTGCTTAATAAATAATTAATCGATTGATTATCAACATTTTATGCTTGATATTGATTTTTTGGCACGCTGTTTGGTATATACCTATCGAATGTAAATAGTTGCATTCAGGAATTAAAACCTTATATCATGAGAAATTTAGTACTCCTTTTTTCGGCCCTCATTTTAGGCACCTCAGGTGTCATGGCCACAAGTACAAACGAAGATAAGGTTGCAACACGCAATGCTTATAATTACAACAACTCTTTCATCTTTGTTGAAAATGGCATTACGTTTTCAGTATTTCCTGATGGCGAGTTTGATTTTTACGTTGAAAATTATGTGAACGGACGAAGAAACAAAATAACCTTTAATACAGGTTTTGATTACAGTCCGTATGCCCAATATGATGACTATGGTGCCGTTATTCAAGTAGAGAATACACCTATTTATTATGACTATTACGGTCGCGTGACCCAAATCGGTGATGTCGATGTTGCCTACCGAAATGGCAGGGTCTTTAGAATGGGTGGCATGAATGTCTATTATAATAATCGAGGTTTTTACGATTATCACACGGGTTACATTAACATCTACAATAGAAGTTATGTGTACCGACCTTTTCACCGATGGTTTGCAAGGCCCGCTTTAGGATTCTGCTTGGTATTCAACAGTCCTTATAGAAGGTATTACAGTCCATTCCGATATACGTATTACAATCCATATCGTAACAACCGTCGATGGGGTTATGCTAAAATTGGAAGAGAGCACAGATATAATAAAGTGCGACGAGAAAGAGCTACGGTATATAGAAACGACAAACGTGTTGCAGTACGTGAGAATAACAGGGTTCGTAGAGGTGATGCCGTCAGAAGCAATAGAACCGTGGATACCGGACGAAGGAATGCAACCCGTAAAAGTGAGATTGCACGGAACAATAGAGGTGTAAGCAGAACGGCTAATGTAAGGTCAAACCGTTCGAACGGTAAGGTCGCCGGCAGAACAGCCGTAGACCGCTCAAAAAGAGTAGAAAGTAGAAGTGTACGTAAAGTAGATGGACGCTCAAATACCGGACGTAAGGTTGCCCAAAGGTCAACGACAGTTCGTTCCCCAAAAGGGAATGCCGTTACCAAAAGAACGGTAACGCAAACGCCGAGAAGTCGTACGGTAACTAGAAGTACGAAGACGTACAAAAGGCCACAGAGTAGCTCTACCAATAGAGCTGTGAGCAAGGCTCCTTCTAGAAGCAGAAATACGGTCGCCCGAAGCTCGGCCCCTAGTAGAAGTACGGTCTCAAGAAGTACCTCTTCGAGAAGTCGAGTGAGCAAAGCTCCTGCTAGAAGCAGCAGAAGTAATACAAAGTCGATTTCTACACGAAGTAGAGGAAGACAATAAAGATAGTTTTTAGGTTGGTTAGTTGTTTGGCCCCGTAGCGAATTCGTTCGCTGCGGGGCTTTTTTTAATCAAGTCTATTTTAAAATTCGAGATGTCACGCTAAGCTTGCCAAAGAGTTGCCGAAGAATCTATTGCAATGATTATTTGGTTATCATGGAATAACATTGAATATATAAGGAGGATACTCGAAATTTGACTATTTCTTTCCTAAAAATTTAGAAATCACCCCAAAGACATCCTCTGAAATCTTAAAGCGATATAGAACTCCAATATACATTGCGGTCATCAGAATACTTTTTAGCACAATATTTAGAATAGGATGAAAAGGAAACTGCAAGGGGTAGAATAATGCCGCAATCAACAAAAGTAAAGCCAACACTTTAAAAGTTTCTGAAGTAAACGGCCCTATATTGAACTTTAGCTTCACGTAAATCAATTTTACCGTGTTGTAAATAAAGAATGCGGAAAAACTGGCAATGGCCGCACCGTCAAGTCCATATTTAGGAATTAGCCATATGTTGAACACTATGGCCAATATGGCCAAAAGAATACCCATCAACAAAATAGCACGATAATAGTCGGAATTGTATAGAATAGAGTTGTTGTTTCCCAATAGGGCATCGTAGACTTTCGCCAGCCCGATCCAAAAAACGATCATAAAGCCACCTCGATAATTATCAGGGAGCATATTGTACAAATCATCAAGGTTCAATAGGATAAGAAGAAAAAGTAGGCCAGCGACAATGAACAACGTAAGAGAACTTTTCTGATACAATTTTTTTAGGGAAACATTATCCTTTTTGTTCAAATGTTCTGCGGTCAACGGGTAGGTAATCTGATGCATCGATCGTGAAGGAACGGCAATGACCGTCGCGATAAATCCCGCAACGGCATAGTAGGCTACATTTTCAATCTCAATAAAATTGTTGATCATGACCTTATCTACTTCCAAAAGTATGATTGCGGTTGAGCCTCCAACGATGATCAAGGTGCTGTACTGAATGATACTTTTAGTGTTTTCCGGAAATTGAAATGAAAGTTTCGGCATTCTCAGACGATACGCATATAGTTTCATAATCAGCATTCGCAGGATATAAAATCCTACCAAGGCTTTGATAAAGAATTCAATCGAGATAACCTCAAAAATCAACAATATCAGCAAAAGTGTCTGCCCAACCCGACAAAATATTTCTTTCATAAAGTTCCCAAAGACGGATTTCATGCGAATGCGCGCCCAGGCATAAAAGACCTCAAAATAGGCCATGGTCAAGCCGATCAAGAAAATATACCAGACATAATCCTTAACGATTGAGTTTTTATTGGAAAGCAAATCACCAATGGTATCATACGCAAAATAACTGATCAAGGCGATGGGAACAATAAGCGCCAACGGCAATAGAAGCATCAAGGTTAAAAAACCATCTTGGGTTTTTTCGTCTTCAAATCCACTATAGAATTTTATCAAGGTATTCGGTACACCAAAAGCCAATATTGGCATCAACACCGCAGAAGCCGACCAAATGACCTGTATGAGACCATAGTATTGGTCTTCCATAAAATTCGTATATAAAAACAAGGTGTTCAACGCCCCGATACCAAACCCGACATAGGTTATCATGGTATTGTTCAACGATTGTTTTAAAACGATTCCCATTAAAGTTGTTTGACGAGTTGTTCGGTCAGGGCCTTGCGCCTATAATCTTCGACTCCTTTTGAATTGACATACAACGTGCCACTTTTAAACGCCTTGAAACATTCCAAAATTGTCTTTTTTAAATTTTCATGCGATGCATAGTCGAATACTACACCTGTATTGGTTTGCGCAATGATATGACCAGCATCCCATTTTTTTGGTCCCACTGCCAATATCGGCCTTCTTGCGGCCATATATTCGAATAACTTTCCGGGGATGATACCCTGTGTTTCTTCCGAATCAATTTCGATCAACAGAAGCATTTGAGCCCGTTGTTGACGACGTACTGCTTCGGCATGCGAAACGTAACCTTTAATCTTTAAATATGGCCCCAGTTCATAGCGATACAGTGTATCAAGCACGTCTTGCCCTACAACGCCCAAAAACTCGATTTGGAGACTCGACCTGAACAGCTCGTTTTCCGTAGCCAATTCAGAAAACACCTTCCACAGGTTTTTGGGGTTTCTTCCTGTAAGTAATGACCCTATATGCGCTAGAGTAAATCTATTATCGATATTAGCACCACCGGTGTAGTCTGAATCATAGCCATTGGTTATTACCGATATAGATTGGTCCGTACTTTTTTCAAACTCCTTTTTTGTGGTAGGGCTTGTTACGATGATTTCATCTGCATTTTGTAACACCGATCGCTCTAGGTCTTTATGCTTTTTTTGGGACGCTTTGGTCAATCGTAGTTTTTTATGATACCCTATAGACGTCCAAGGGTCTCTAAAATCGGCAATCCAGCGCACATTTCGATTTGATTTTAAGGTGTTACCGATAAGGTGGACGCTATGCGGAGGGCCTGTAGTAATTATAGTATTGATGCATTCTTTATCCAAAACATCTTTTAGAAATTCGACCGAAGGGTTGACCCAATTTTTTCTCGCATCGGGTATAAAAAAATTTCCCCGTACCCAGAGCATCAATTTTTCAAGCACGGATTGATTTTTTGTCTGAATAATTCCCGAACTGATACGTTTGGTTTTCTTTGGCAACAAAAGTCCCGCCCAGCCGTAAGGTTCTTTAATCGGATGCTTATAGATTTTAAGGTTTTTCGAGACCTCGTTAATCAACGAAGGGTCTTGTATCGGATAATGCGGATTTTCAGGGATGTACAAAATAGGTTCAACATCAAATTCAGGCAGGTACTTTACGAATTTCAACCATCGTTGTACACCGGGCCCGCCTGCGGGTGGCCAATAATACGTAATGACAAGTACCTTTTTCATTGGGTATCGGTAGGTTAGATTACGGGGTATTGCGTGTAGAGGAGCAAGGCATTGCGTCTCTACGACAGTTTTTGTTCTTCTTCCTTGCGTGACCGCCAAAAAGAAAATCCGATTCCCCCGATAATGATCAATCCGAGCAAAATTGAACTGGCCAAAGTAATCGTACTTCCTTTTTCGATGACGGGAGGATCAAATTTAAATTCAATGGTATGTTCGCCAGCGGGAACTTTTAGCGCTCTAAGCACATAATTTACCTTGAAATGATCGGTCAATTTTCCGTTGATATAGGCATTCCATCCCGGGGCATAATACATTTCCGAAAAAACGGCAACTCCCATTTTATCGTTTTTACTTTGATAAGTCAGATGGTTCGGTTTATAATCTGTCAGTTCTATTAAGGCGGTGGAATCCACTTTAAAATTAAACTGATTGATGCTCGGAAATACCTCGGTATTCACTAGGGCTTCTTTCTTTTCGTCAAATTCTTTGAGCCCCAGCAGTTCATCATTGGGGTTTTTGACTTCCTTCAATCTTTCGACAAACCAAGCATTACCATTGGCATCAGGATTTAGTGCGGGATATTGATTTCCTTCTTCGTCCTGCTGTATAACATATTTCACGTTCAACATGTTCAAAACCTTAATATTGCCTTGTGCAATATGGAAATAGAAAAGATCCTCCATACCTGCAGGTTTCGCCGCATGGTACCCTGAAATGGCCTGATGAAAGTACGATGTGCCTGCACCTTCGAAGCCCTCAACTTGATTGAAGACCCTGAAGATATCCTTATCCTTAAGAATTTCTTGATGAACCGGAGTTTCCTGAAAAGGCTGTGTCATTCTTCTTTTGGCTACAAAATCGTCATTGTTTACATAACGTTGGCCCACCCCGACCAAATCAAAGACAGTAAGGATTCCTAAAACAATAATCACTAGATTCTCCTTAATTTTTCCCTTTAAGAAAAACCATAATGCCAAAGCAGCTAGAAAGACATAGGCTAAAGAGCGAAAGACATCACTATTGTACTCCGCTTTACGATCTAACTTGATCAATTCGAGTACTTCGTCTCCGTAATACTGTTTAACGGTGGGGTCATGGTACCCCGAAAAGCTGAACACCCCTTTAACCAATAATAATAAGACCCCTATACCAAGAACAGTAAAAAACGAGATTTTGAGCGCTTTGATCTTTTTGTCTTTGGACACATATTCGTTGAACAGTACACTGAGGCCCAATATGGCCAAAATAGGCACACAGAGTTCCAAGATTACCTGTATGGACGATACGGCGCGAAACTTATCGTACAGCGGAAAATAATCGATCATAAAATCGGTAAGCACGCTGAAGTTTTTACCCCATGAAAGTACCAATGACATAATCGTACCCCCTAAGAGCCACCATTTAGCACGGCCCTTGACCAAAATTAAAGCCAAAATGAAAAGGAAAAAGATAATAGCCCCAATATATGCTGGGCCTGAGGTACCAGGTTGCGCGCCCCAATACAACTGTAGGTTTTTTGTAAAATCCAACGATTGGCTTTTTGTGATGCCCTTGTCTATGAGAAAATCATATACTTTTGAGTTTTCCCCTAAATCTTCTAAGCTTCCACCACCGAAAAGTCTAGGTACAAAAAGATTCATCGACTCCGCTATACCGTAACTCCACAGAGTGATGTATTCTTTGCTTAGACCATCTGTATTTTCTTTAGGTGTACCATCGTAGTTAACGGTAATTTCAGATTTACCCCTTGTACTCCAATCCGCATATTCCTTGGTAGCCATCAAACCGGTTGCGTTCGTTGCAATACCAAGAACAACAGCGGCTAAAAGTATGCCCACCGAGGTAAAATAGTGTTTCAATTTTTTCTTCCGAACGGCATCGACCAAATAGGCTACTCCTAAAATCAATACCAACAACATAAAATAGTAGGTCATTTGATAGTGGTTGGCCACAATTTCGAGTGACATGGCCACTGCGGTAAGCACAAATCCCCATAGATATTTCTTCCGAAAAACAAGGACGATACCTCCCAAAACCATGGGTAAATACCCAATGGCATGCGCTTTTGCGTTATGCCCCGCGCCGAAGATAATTATCAGATAGGTCGAGAATCCAAAGGCCAACGCCCCTACTATTGCAAGTCGATAATCGATTTTTAGACAACAAAGCAAAATATAAAACCCAATAAAATAGAGAAAAAGATAATCGGCAGGTCTAGGAAGAAAACGGATCATACGATCTAATTTCTTGACATAATCATGAGGATAGTACGCGCCCAACTGAAAAGTAGGCATGCCGCCATAGGCACTATTGGTCCAATACGGCTCCTCGCCCGAACGTTTTCGAAAATCGTTCTGTTCTTTGGCCATGCCGGTATATTGGATAATATCCGACTGTTCGATGACTTTGCCCTGAAGTACAGGGTTGAAATAGGCCAATGCAGCAATGACAAAGAAAACCGCTACAAAAAAGTGTACAAAGAAAGCTTTTAAACCTGTTTGCATGAAGTGGTTTAAGGGGTTGGTAGTGCTAAAATAATCAATCTACCTCCTCAAAATCAATATACTCCCCAACTTTTTCAGAAGATGAACCGTTCTTATTGGGTTTTTTATCTATAATCACATCTCCAACCTTTTCCTCTTCGGCACCTTGTTGGTTCATGAAGTCCCCGAATTTTTCCTGAAAATGGGCTTCTGTCTTTTTGGCGGCGTAGCTGAAAAGTTTGGGGCCCAATAATCGTATCACCATTTTAAGCAGGTAGTAGATCAGCAGTATTATTAATATCGTCTTTAAAAAAGCCATTTATTTTGATTTCGACATATCAAAAATACAATTCTCACGTTGTATTAAGAGGGCTAAAGTCTTAAAATATTAATAAAATCAGCTTTATGGGGCATCCGTTTGAAATGAATAGTATCAGGCAATTGCTACTATTACACGTGTTCATCGTACCCATTCTTGGAATTTCGCAGTACACCGATGTTATCAATTCAAATCGACCCGGTCTTTCTGTTAGTGCCTATGCCGTTGGCAAAAACGTAATTCAAGCCGAAGTCGGCGGATTCTACGAACAAAGCGATCACAGTCTTTTGAACACCCAATCGAATATCTGGGGCGGTGATCTATCCTTACGGTACGGACTTCTTTTCGAACAATTGGAAATCAATTATGAAGGCACGTATCAAACGCAAAATATAGATTTTTCAAATACACTCACCAATGAGCGATTTACCGACTTCTCAAGGAATAGATTAGGCCTAAAGTTTCTGATTTATGATCATTATAAAAATCCGGAACGAAACAAACCTAACTTATATAGTTGGAGAAAAAACTATGTGTTTCAATTGAAAAATCTGATACCCTCGGTATCACTTTATGGTGGAGCTACTTTTAATCTAGGTGACAATCCGTTTTATATCGGGGATCCAGCAGTTTCCTATCGCGGCATGATTGCCACACAAAGTCGACTTACCCCAAGATTTGTTCTGATTACCAATATTGCTTACGACCGAATTTCAACAGATTTCCCTGAATTGAGTTATTTGGCTTCTATTTCGTATGCCTTTCGAAATCCGAAATGGAGTGCCTTCGTTGAAAACCAAGGTATTAAAAGCGACCGCTATTCAGATGTGCTTTTACGCGGCGGTGTAGCACATTTATTGAACGAAGATTTACAGGTAGATATGAATATGGGCGCGAGCTTTAAAAATACGCCTTCGAGAATCTTTGTCACAATGGGTGCTTCGTATCGATTTGACCTTCACAGCGACCCTGCGCCAAAGGCCATTGATGAGCAGAACGCAGGAGAAAATGGTGGCCCCATTAAAAAGAATGCTATGAAGAAAAAAGAGCAGGAAGCCAAGAAGAAAAAGAAAAGCGGCACAGGAGCTGAGGATATTGATCTCGGCCCTTCAAAAAAACAACTTCGAAAGCTCAAGAAGGCCGAAAAGAAAAAGAATAAAAACAAAAAAGACAATAAGGATGAAATCGAGTTTTAACTACTTACTCTGTTTTTATACCTTAATTAGTTTATTGAATTTTATTCGCTAATATTGACGGTACAAAATGTACCGTATGGTCACGCTCAAAGAAGCCACTACTAAAACCGAACTAAAGCAGTTTGTGAAGTTTCCATTTTCACTTTATAGGGGCAATCCATACTGGGTTCCACCGATTATTGTGGATGAACTTGAGAGTTTTGATAAGGATAAAAATCCCGCTTTTAAAAATGCAGACGCTTGGTTCTTCTTAGCTTTTAAGAATAAAGATCTGGTCGGGCGAGTTGCCATAATCATAAACTGGCTCGAGGTCAACGAACAGAAAATCAAAAAAATAAGATTTGGATGGTTTGATTTCATTGACGATCCAGAGGTCTCGGAACTACTACTGCAAAAGGTCGAAGAAATAGGAAAAAAAAACAATCTGGACTATATGGAAGGTCCAGTCGGCTTTTCGAACCTAGACAAGGTAGGCGTTCTAGTCGAAGGTTTCGACCATATAGGAAGCATGATCACTTGGTACAATCACCGATATTACAAAGACCACTACGAGCGATCGGGTTTTGTAAAAGAGAAGGAATATATGGAGAACAAATTCCCCGCGAGCAATGCAGACCCCGCCCTTTTTACAAAACTCAATAACTTAATTAAACGTCGTTACGGACTTCGGGAAATAAATTTCACAAAAACTAAAGAAGTGATGCCGATGGCCGATCAGATGTTCGACCTGTTCAACGAAACCTATTCGAAACTTTCTTCTTTTGTACCGATTACCGAAGTACAAAAAGCGTATTTCAAGAAGAAATACATCAGTTTCATCAATCCGGAATACATCAAGTTTATTGTGGACAAGGAAGATAAACTGATTGCCTTTTCCATTGTCATGCCATCGTTTTCGAAAGCCCTTCAAAAAGCGAACGGCAAGCTTTTCCCCTTCGGGATATTCCATTTGCTAAAGGCAAAAAAACAAAGTAAGGACGTTTATTTCTACCTGATCGGCATCCATCCCGAATATCAAAATAAAGGAGTAACCGCAATTGTTTTTAACGAATACTATAAAACCTTTACGGCCAAAGGCATCGATATGTGCTACCGAACACCCGAATTAGAGGAAAATATTGCAATTAAGCAGATGTGGAAACATTTTGACCCGGTTGTCTATAAGAGGAGAAGAACATACCGCAAAAACTTGCGGTAAGCACCAAAAATCAAATTCCAAATTCTAAGCTTAACTTGTTTGGAATTTGGAATTTTTCTATTGGAATTTACAAAATCATAGATTTTGTTTACTCTCCCATCGCGGCTGCCACAGCAGCGGAAAGTCTTTTATACGTACCGTTTTGAAGTCGCTCCCGAATCGCTGAAAAAGCTTCCAAGGTTTCGTGAATATCCTCCATGGTATGGGTCGCCGTCGGAATCATTCGAAGTAAAATCAATCCTTTAGGTATCACGGGGTAAACAACTATGGAACAGAATATTCCATAATTTTCACGCAAGTCCTTAACCAAGGCCATCGCCTCGGGAATACTTCCGTTCAAATAAACGGGAGTTACGCAACTCGTTGTGGTACCAATATCGAAACCCCGTTCTTTGAGTCCGTTTTGCAGTGCATCTACATTCTCCCAAAGTTTTGCCTTCAGCTCGGGCATGGTACGCAGCATATCAAGTCGTTTCAAAGCACCTTTGACATAAATCATGGGAAGGGACTTAGCGAACATCTGTGAACGCAAATTATATTTTAAGTAGTCAATAATTTCTTTGTCGGCCGCTAAAAAAGCACCAATGCTGGCCATAGATTTGGCAAAAGTGGCAAAATACACATCGATATCGTCTTGAATACCTTGTTCTTCTCCCGCTCCTGCGCCTGTTTTACCAAGTGTACCGAAACCGTGGGCATCGTCGACCATAAAACGAAAATTATATTTCTTTTTCAAGGCTACAATTTCCTTCAATCTACCCTGTTCACCGCGCATACCGAATACACCTTCTGAAATGACTAATATGCCTCCCCCAGTCTGTTCTGCCATTTTAGTGGCGCGTTCCAGATTCTTCTCCAAACTCTCAATGTCATTATGCTTGAACGTAAAACGTTTGCCCATATGAAGTCGCACACCATCAATAATACAGGCATGAGAATCTACATCATAAACGATAATATCATCTTTGGATACCAAAGCGTCAATAGCCGACATAATCCCTTGATATCCGAAATTCAATAAATATGCAGATTCTTTGTTAACGAATTCAGCCAGTTCTTGTTCCAATTGTTCGTGAAAATCGGTATGGCCGCTCATCATTCTGGCACCCATAGGGTAGGCAGAACCAAATTCGGCCGCAGTATCGCCGTCTATTTTCTTTATCTCGGGAAGATTGGCAAGACCCAAATAATCATTGATGCTCCAAGTGATGACTTCTTTACCCTGAAATTTCATCCGGTTTGAAATGGGACCTTCCAATTTAGGAAAAACGAAATAGCCTTCGGCCTGTGACGCCCACTTTCCCAAGGGGCCTTTATTCTCAATGATACGGTCAAATAAGTCTCTCATGTAGCTTGGGTTGATTTTTAGAAACTGTTTTTAACACAGTCTCTGCCTGCAAAAATATAGATTTTTGGCTAGCATTCATAATTAAATTATGAGCAAAGAAAAAGCGATGCTTTGTGATGCACCGCTTTTTCTATTTCTAAAATTCTATTCTTTTCTACTTTACAAATTGTATTTGCTGTGTTTCTTCAATGGTTTCGGCGTCAAAGAATCCTTGGTCTTCCATCCATTTATCGCTGTAAACCTTACTCATGTAACGTGATCCGTGATCGGGAAAAATAACGACTACTTTGCTGTTCTTGTCGAAAACACCGTCGGCCGCCAATTGTTTTACCGCCTGTAATACCGCTCCACTGGTATAGCCTGCGAAAATACCTTCGGTTTTTGCAATCTCTCGCGAAGTATGTGCGCTTTCCTCATCGGAAACTTTTACAAATTCATCGATAATATCAAAATCCGTGGCACTCGGAATCAGGTTTTTTCCCAATCCTTCGATGCGATACGGATATATTTCCTTCTGATCGAACTCTTTGGTCTCGTGGTATTTTTTCAACACCGAACCATAGGCATCGACACCTATTATCTTTATATCCTGGTTCTGCTCTTTTAAATATCGTGCCGTACCTGATATCGTTCCACCAGTACCACTACACGCCACCAAATGGGTAATCTGGCCACTAGTTTGTTTCCATATTTCAGGTCCTGTGGTCTTATAATGGGCATCTATATTCAACTCATTGAAATATTGGTTGATATAAATAGATCCTTTTGTTTCTTCATGAAGCCTTTTTGCGACTTGATAATATGATCTTGGATCATCTGCGCTCACATGCGCGGGACAAACATATACAGTAGCCCCCATAGAGCGCAACATATCGATTTTATCCCTAGATGATTTTGAGCTTACCGCCAAAATACATTCATAACCCTTGATTATACTGACCATGGCTATACTAAAACCAGTGTTGCCAGAGGTAGTTTCGATAATAGTGCTCCCTTTGGTCAAAATCCCTTTCCGCTCCGCTTCTGCAATGATATAGGCCGCGACCCTATCTTTTGAAGAATGACCCGGGTTGAACGATTCCAACTTGGCATAGAAGTCTCCGGGAAACTTGGCGGTTATTCGATTGAGTTTAACGAGTGGGGTGTCTCCTATGAGTTCTAGGATATTGTTGCAAGCTTTAATCTTATCTTCCATAAAGGCTATATAAGTTTAAGAATATTGAAGAACGTTAGTTCCGCAATATTCTTGGACAAAATTACGATTTTTTTCCGATTACGGCGTTTTCCCCTCTAAATCAAGCAAAAAAGCGTACTCTTTGGCAACTTCCTTCAACGCTTCAAAACGTCCGGAAGCGCCTCCATGACCTGCATCCATATTGATATCAAAAAGCAACAGATTGTCATCGGTTTTCAATTCCCTTAGTTTGGCCACCCATTTGGCGGGTTCAAAATATTGTACTTGGGAATCATGTAGACCTGTTGTCACCAGCATATTCGGATATTTCTTGGATACAACTTGATCATATGGCGAATATGATTTCATATAATCGTAATATTCTTTTTCATTGGGGTTGCCCCATTCATCATACTCCCCCGTAGTAAGTGGAATGGATTCATCCAGCATAGTAGTGATTACATCAACAAACGGCACGGCCGCAATGACACCGTTGTACAGCTCTGGCGCCATATTGACAACGGCACCCATAAGCAGACCGCCCGCAGAACCGCCCATGGCATATAAATGATCAGGACTGGTGTAGTTTTCGGAAATCAAGAATTTAGAACAATCCACAAAATCGGTAAAGGTATTTTTCTTTTTCAACAGTTTACCGTCTTCGTACCAAGGTCTTCCCAAATACTGGCCGCCACGGATATGGGCAAGCACATAAACAAAGCCTCGGTCCAAGAGGCTGAGTCGGACCGTAGAGAAATACGGATCGATCGTCGCGCCGTATGAACCGTACGCATATTGTAGGATCGGAGTGTCAGCACTCAGCTTAGTATCTTTGTGATGAATAATGGACATAGGTACTTTTACACCATCTCTTGCCGTTGCCCACACCCGTCTTTCAACATAATTTTCTTTGGCGAATTTACCGCCTAATACTTCTTGCTCTTTTTTGATTTCCTTTTCTTTGGTACGCATGTTAAAGTCGATGACCGAGGCCGGTGTACCCAATGAATTATACGAATAGCGAAGTATTTCGGTATCGAAATCAGGATTCGTACTTACATAAGCGGTATACGTCTCAATTTCAAACGGTAGATAATAGCCTTCATCACCATTCCATTGGTTGATTTTTAGTTTGTTCAGGCCGTTTTGACGTTCTGAGAGTACATAGAATTCCTTGAATATCTCTATTCCTTCTAAAAGCACATCAGCTCGATGGGGAATAAATTCTTGCCAGTTTTCCGAGGCAGTACTGTTCTCGTCGACCTTCATCAGCTTGAAATTGGTAGCATCGTCTTTATTGGTCAACACATAAAAGGAATCATCATAATGGGAAATCGAATATTCCAATCCTCTTGTTCTTGGGGAAAATATCTTGAATTTGCCATTCGGGTCGTTGGCATTCAAGATTTGATATTCCGAAGTCAAGGTACTTACCGAGCCAATGATGATATATTTATCTGATTTTGATTTGTAAACAAAAGCGTTGAAGGTATCGTCGACTTCATTGAAAACAAGTTCATCCTTCGCGGCATCAGTGCCTAAAATATGTTTATAAATCTTATCAGATCGAAGCGTAACCGGATCTTTCTTGCTATAGAACATGGTTTTGTTATCGTTGGCCCATACCGCTCCTCCGGTCGTATTTTCTATTTTATCGGGGAATACTTCGCCCGTTTCCAGATTTTTGATTTGCAATGTATACTGCCGTCTAGAAACCGTATCGACACCGAAAGCGGCAAGTTTATTGTTGGGACTCACACCGATCCCGCCCAAATTAAAGAAGTCGTGGCCTTCGGCCATTTCGTTACAGTTGAAAACGATTTCTTCCGAGGCCTCCAATGTTTCCTTATGGCGACTATAAATAGGGTATTCCTTGCCAGTTTCATATCGGGTTACATACCAATACCCGTTCTCTTTGTAAGGTACCGACGAATCATCTTCCTTGATTCGGCCCTTCATTTCCTCGAACAATACTTTTTGAAAGTCTTTGGTATGGGCCGTCATCGCTTCATAATAGGCATCCTCACTTTCCAAATAGGAAATCACCTCAGGGTTCTCGCGATCATTCAGCCAATAGTAATCATCAGCTCTAACATCATCGTGCGTAACTAGTTCTTTGGGCACTTTTTTGGCTACAGGGGCTTCCATGACGGTCATATCCTTCTTTTCAGTTTTACAGGAGAGCGCAAAAGTAAGACTTAATGCGAAAATCAATTTGCTTTTTCCGAGGTGTATCATATAAATCCATTTATCCGCACAATTTAGTAATTTTGAAGTCATAAACTCAAAATAAAATACCTATGTTCGGAGATATGATGGGAATGATGGGAAAGCTTAAGGAAACCCAAAAAAAGGTTGAAGAAACCAAGAAACGGCTCGATACCGTTACCATCACGGAAAGCTCATCGGATGGCCTTTTAGAAATCACCATTACGGCCAATAGAGTGGTCAAGGAAATCAAAATCGACGATACCCTTTTAAACGATAAAGAACAACTGGAAGATTACCTGGTTTTGACGATCAATAAAGCGATTGCAAAGGCAACACAGGTCAATGAAACAGAATTGGCTGCAGTCGCAAAAGAAGGGATGCCGAATATCCCAGGAATGGATTCCTTGTTCAAATAGCTATCTTTAAGAAATGATAGAAATACGAAAACTTGGCGATAAAGGATACGGATTCAATTTGATGGCCGAAAACGGTGGCAAACTATTGAAAAGTGTGGTTTTTTCAAGCGAAGCAGAAGTTGAAAAAAGCCTTGCCGAATTGAATACCTTACGCAATCGACATGACGTATTCGAACGAAAAACAAACCATGAGGGCAAGTTTTTGTTCAACCTTAAAAATCAAAAGGGTCGATTAATCGCTAAAAGTCAATTATATTCTTCAGAAGCGGGCATGGAAAACGGAATCAAAAACGTAAAAAACCGCATTGCCTCGTTAACAAACCAAAACCTATAGACTTTTCAGTATTTTACAAAATTTTTCGTGCATCACATCGACATAGTCCAAATGGGTAACAATCCGCAATTTACCTTGCCCCATTCCAATGAGTTGGACTCCTTTTTCATTCAAATTTTTCACAAAATCATCGCTTGTCATTCGCGTCTCATCAATTTCAAAAATGATGATATTCGTTTCTATTGGCTCTACCTTTTTTATATAGGAAAGGTTTTGAAGTACTGCTCCGATTTCCTTTGCTTTTTTATGGTCTTCAGCCAATCTTTCTATGTGGTTCTCCAAAGCATACGAACAGGCGGCAGCCAAATACCCCGCTTGACGCATTCCCCCGCCTAAAATTTTCCGTATGCGGATGGCCTTATCGATCATCTCTGAACTTGCCACCAATACAGAGCCTACGGGACAGCCCAATCCTTTACTTAAGCAGACGCTTATCGTATCGAATAGCTGCCCGTATTGTTTGGCAGATTCCTTTTTTGCCACTAGAGCATTCCATAATCGGGCACCATCAAGATGATATCCCAAGTTATGTTTTTCGCAAATGGCCTTGATGCGCTTTAGTTCCTTAAAATCCCAACAGGCGCCTCCACCTTTGTTCGTCGTGTTTTCAATACACACCAACGAAGTAAGCGGACTATGATAAAAGTCCGGTGGATTTATCGCCGCCTCGACCTGCTCGGCGGTCATCATACCACGGTGTCCATCGACTAACTTGCAAGAAACCCCACTATTAAAACTCGCCCCTCCCCCTTCATAATTATAAACATGGGCATATTTATCACAAATCAATTGATCCCCAGGATTCGTATGTAGTTTGATGGCGGTCTGATTGGTCATACTTCCCGAAGGAAAGTAGAGTGCCGCTTCCATGCCGAACATTTCGGCCACTTTCTTTTCCAAGGCGTTGACGGAAGGGTCGGCTTTAAAGACATCGTCGCCCACCTCGGCCGTCATCATGGCGTCAAGCATGCCGGGGGTGGGTTTGGTTACGGTGTCGCTTATTAAGTTTATTTCCAAGGAATAATTATTAAGTTCTCGATTTTTGTTTCAAGTTTCTATTGTTTCTCGTTTCAAGTTGCCTTACCTGAAACAATAGAAAACAAAAACTTGAAACCCTTTTCTAGTGAAAACAGTCCATCCCAATAGGTGACCCATCAGGTATTTTAGGTGCGGGAATCACTTTAAATTGTTCAGGGTGTTCGTAGAATTTATCGATTCTTCGAACCATTTCTACCGCTTCGGCATCTTTTGCATCGGTCAAAAGCGATGATTTCAGGTTTTTTAGTTTTTGATTGGCAATCGCATTGACCTGCGGATGAACGGTTTCACTTGCCGCCAAATTCATCAAATGAAACAACACCCTGAAGTTGACATTACTTTGCACCTCGGCCAGATATGAATCTTTATGCTGCTTTTTCAGCGTATTGTCCAGTAACTCATTCAATACTTCTTCCAAACCTAAATTCTTTGAATCCAAGGCCTTTTGTTGAATTAATCTCGAAGCCCTTTCAGGGTGCAATAAAAATTCCAAAGTCATGTCGGCAGCAGTTTCCGGAGCGGAGAGTGCATCGAAAGAGACACCGGTTTTTCCTTTAAACGACTCTCGACCGCCTCTATATCCGAACGCCCGTGGCGGGAAAAGGGGTAGCTTCCCCTTCGGAATGGCGATGACAGAGGCATCCAACGTCTTCAAAATACTTTGTAATGCCTGTTGTTGTGTTTTTTTATCTACGGTCTGGACTACGATTTGTCCGTCGCCTTTAACGGCATAGTTGTATTCCAGACCCCCAATTACTTTTGCAACACCTTCGGTCTGATAACGATGGAAAAAATATAAGGGTACGAAAACATCTTCCAAGACCGTAGTGGGTTCTCCTTTTCTGATGTTATCGATAGAGAAATTGTCAATTGCCGTTGCCCGCACATTCAACATGGCATCAAGTTCTTCGCTGATGCTTTTTCCGTTATCCCATAGATGTGCCAAAAAATGGGCACTGCCACCTGGCCGGGCATCTTGATCGGTAATGTAGCGAAGACCGTCTTCTTGAGCTTTTTTTAAAATAGCGTCCAGGGCCTTTTTTTCGTTCGTCTCCTCTGGGAAATCGGAATAAGAATATGCCACGGTTACTTTGTCCCAATCCCCGATTCCCGTATCATATGCTTCTGAAAAATCGATTTCACCATCCTTGACCGAAAATTGCGGATGTGGATAATCCATGACCGAAGCTCTATTATTGGTACTTGCGGCGTAATTATGGGCAAAACCTAGCGTATGGCCGATTTCGTGGGCAGAAAGTTGACGGATTCTGGCGATGGCCAAATCCAACATCGGTTGATAATTATCATCACGCTCGGCGAAAGGTTTATTCATCAAGGCTTGTGCGATCATATAATCTTGACGGATGCGCAAGCTTCCCAGACTTACGTGACCTTTGATAATCTCGCCGGTTCTCGGGTCCGTAATGCTGCTACCGTAGCTCCATCCCCTCGTCGAACGGTGTACCCATTGCACGACATTGTACCGGGCATCCAAGGGGTCGGCGTCATCAGGTAGCATTTTTATTTGAAAGGCATCTTTATAGCCTGCGGCCTCAAAAGCCTGGTTCCACCATTTACCACCATCTAGAAGTGCGGAACGGACTGGTTCAGGGGTTCCATTATCCAAATAATATACAATGGGTTCCACGGCCTCGCTTACCTCGGCCGCGTGATCTTTCTTTTCCAAACGGTGCCTAGTTATGAACCGTTTTAGTATAGGTTCTTGTACGGGCGTGGAATAATCGTAATATGTAAACGGGTACGAGCCACTTCGCGGGTCGAACTCCCTTTTTTTATAACCATCATCTGGCAACTCGATAAAGGAATGATGCTGTGCTACCGTTACCAATTCCGGGTCCGGAGACACCGAACGGATCCACGCGCCTTTCGCTTCTCCTTTGAAGGTAAGGGTCACATCGAACTCCGTATTCTTGGGATAGGACTTTGTTCGGTCCAATGCCATCGCGCTTTTATCCTTATCGATACTATAGGTGCCTTGTTCCGCTTTTTTCAAACGATTCGCGACACCGTGGGCATCGCGCATCAAGAAATCGGTAATATCGATGATATATTTGCCATCTTTTTCTTCCTCTATTTTAAATCCCCCGATAATGGATTTTGCAAAAGCCTGTTCCACCGATTTCTTTTCCAGGGCATTATCCGTCAAAGCTCGAAATTTAAGGTTGGGCTGAACTAGCAAGAGCTTCCCTCCTGCTTTTTTGAAATATACAACTTGCTCATTGCCAAGTTGCCCTCTGTCCAAACCTATATCGTTACTTCCAATTCCACTACTAAGTGAATAGACGTATAAGAATTCTTTATTCAGATTATTGACTTCCAAATAGACCTTATCGTTTTTGTCGTCATATTGAAAATTGAATAGTCCGTTGAATTTTTGAAAATCTTTACTTTTTTCCGTGAACTGTGCCGACAAATTGAAAATGGCGAAAATGAGCGTAAGAATAAAGAGAGAACAGTGTTTCATATTTGGAATTTATTGAATTTCTAAATTTATGTAAAATTGGTTGCACTACCATAGTTAAGTCTTATTTTTGACCAAAACTTGAACGAATGACAATTACTACGGACCACTACAAAGGTCTTATAGATCGCCTTGGTGCGTTAAGGAGGTATCTTTGACATCGATGCGAAACTTATAGAAATAGAGAACGAGCAAGAAAAGACACTCGCTCCAGATTTTTGGGACAATCCACAAGAAGCACAGGCGCACATGAAGTTCATTCAATCCAAAAAACAATGGGTCGATGATTTTAATGCCGCCAAAAGCTTGGTGGGCGATATCGAGGTATTATTGGAATTTCAACAAGAGGGCGATATTACCGAGGCCGAAGTCGAAACCCAATATGAAAATGCCCTTGCTCAAATAGAAAAACTAGAGTTCAAGAACATGCTTTCCGAAGAGGGCGACGAACTCCCCGCTGTGTTACAGATTACGGCCGGAGCAGGTGGTACCGAAAGTTGTGATTGGGCGGCAATGCTCATGCGCATGTACATGATGTGGAGCGAGAAGAACGGCTATAAGGTCAAGGAACTCAACTACCAAGAAGGTGATGTAGCAGGAATCAAGACCGTAACCCTAGAAATTGATGGCGAATATGCCTTCGGCTGGTTAAAAAGCGAGAACGGAGTACATCGTTTGGTACGTATTTCCCCTTTTGACAGCAATGCGAAACGACATACATCGTTTGCTTCGGTATATGTTTACCCCCTGGTGGATGATAGTATAGAGATTGATGTGAATCCCGCCGATATTACCATTACCACTGCACGTTCAAGCGGGGCGGGTGGACAGAATGTCAATAAGGTGGAGACCAAGGTCCAGTTAGTACACCATCCCACCGGAATACAGATTTCATGTTCCGATTCTCGAAGTCAGCACGACAATAGGGCAACGGCCATGAAAATGCTAAAATCACAACTGTACGAAATAGAACTACGAAAAAAATTGGAAGCCCGCGAAGAAATTGAATCTTCGAAGAAAAAAATTGAGTGGGGTTCGCAAATCCGCAATTATACGATGCAGCCTTATAAGCTCATCAAAGATGTCCGCACCGGAGAGGAAACCGGCAATGTCGATGCCGTGATGGATGGCGATATCGACAACTTTTTAAAAGCATATCTGATGATGATGGGGCAAAAGGAAGAAGAGTAAACAGTAGTCGGTAGGAAGTAGGAAGTCGCAAAAGAAGATTAATTGCCGAAGGAAGGTGCCTATTTTGCAAATGATATGACCAGAAAATTAGACTTGAAGACATCGTGCTTCATGGATCCAGAATCCAACATCAAACCATTTTAATATGATAAAGATTTATCACAATCCGAGATGTAAAAAATCGCGTGAAGGTCTAGAGATACTAGAACGTTCAGGCAAAAACTTTGAGATAATCAAGTATTTGGAAGATATTCCCTCTAAAAAGTTGTTAAAGGAAATCATATCGAAATTAGGAATCGATCCCGAGCAATTGCTAAGGAAGAACGAAGCTATTTGGAAGGAAAAGTTCAAAGGCAAAAACCTTTCTGACGATGAGATTGTTGACGCCATGGTCTCAAACCCTAAATTGATTGAACGACCCATTGTCGTCAATGGAAATGAAGCGGTCATCGGAAGGCCTCCAGAAAAAATCAAAAATATATTGTAGGTGGTATATTTATTGCTTGAGTATTTAACAAAGATTTAACCAAACGCTGTTAAACCATCATTGAATTTGACAGTCATTAAAACGAGAAAATATGAAGTCCAACGTAAAGTATTTCATCGCACTGTTCGGCCTATTGTTGATAGGATCAGAATTACAGGCCCAAGTAGGGTATGGTAGTCCGTATGGCGGACGGGGTTACGGCTATGGCAGCGGTTATGGCTATGGCTACGGAAGACAGCGGAGTGGTATACCACAAATTCAGGATACTCCGAAAGAGGCCGAACCCATGACCGCCGAGCAAATTGTCGATGCCGAGATGCCCAGATTTATAGAAGTTCTTGAACTGAACGAATTCGAGTCTGCGGTACTTGGCAGTATCTTAAAAAAGTACGTTCAGAAACGGATTGAAATGCAAATTCTTCAACTAGAGAAAGAGCAAATGCTTGCCGGCATGGAACGTATTACAAAAGAACAGGATGAAGAACTTAAGGCGGGCCTTCCCTTGGAAAAATATGAGGCTTTTGTAGATCTACAGAAAAACGGACTTCAAAAGGCAGAAAAAGAGAAGAAAAAAGAAAAAAAGAAAAAGAAAAAGAAGAAAACCAAAGACTAACATGAAGAAACTACTCCCGATTACCCTAATCTTATTTACATTTTTTGCAACTGCACAACGACCTGAGGGTAATAGGCCAGCACCCATCACAATTTCGGGAACAGTTTTTGACAACGACACCAACCAACCTCTTGAATACGCAACTTTGGTACTACAAAGCGTTCGAGACCCAGAGCGTGTAACTGGTGGAATTACGGATGAAAACGGCAAGTTTGAAGTAGAAACCGCTCCCGGTCGATATAACGTCAGTATTGAATATATTTCTTTTCTACCCTTCAAACTTGAAGAGCAACAATATCTGACCTCTACAAATCTCGGAACTATCAAATTAAAGCTAGATGTCGAGCAATTGGCTGAAGTAGAGGTAGTTGGTGAAAAAACTTCGGTGGAGGTCAGATTGGACAAAAAAATATACAATGTCGGTAAGGACCTGACCAATAGCGGCGCCACAATAAGTGATGCACTCGATAATATTCCTTCTGTTACGGTTGATGTTGACGGAGCGATTGCGCTACGCGGTAATGGAAATGTAAGAATACTTATTAATGGTAGGCCATCGGCCCTTGCAGGATTCGGTTCTACCGACGCCCTACGTCAATTACCCGCCGACGCCATTGAAAAAGTAGAGGTGATTACAAGTCCTTCGGCACGTTATGATGCTGAAGGTACCGCCGGCATTCTTAATATAGTTCTGAAGAAAGAGAAAACAAGAGGGTTCAATGGTACCATAAACACAACCGTTGGATACCCTGATGCACTCTCCATAACTCCGAACCTGAACCTTCGTACGGATAAATTCAATATTTTCACCACGATCGGATATCGATATCGCAAGGGACCTGGAAATGCACTTTTCGACAACACCTACTTTAGTGGTGCGTTCGATAGAATCATAGAAGAACGAGACATCGACAGAAGTAATAGTGGCTTCAACGCTAATTTGGGTATTGAATATTTCTTAACGGAAACTTCTTCGCTAACGGCAAGCGCTTTTGGACGTTTGAACGACGGAGAAGATATTACGGAAAACAACACCACCCGTTTCATAGCCACAGATATCGATAGTAGAACCTTACGGCGAGAAATTGAAGTTGAAGATGAGCAGAGTTATCAGTTATCGCTGAACTACAATAATGATTTCAATACTGAAGGCCATAAGCTAACAGCAGATTTTCAATACTCCTATGACGAAGAAATTAAGCCGACTACGATCATTGAGAATAACACGTTTCCGAACAACGAGTCTGTAGCCAGTGAGAACATCAACGAAATTGAAGAGCAGAATGAGGTCTTGTTTCAGGTCGATTATGTTTTGCCTATGGGTGAAGCGCAATTTGAGGCAGGTTATCGTGGTAATTTTGAAGAAAACGACACGGATTTCGCCTTAGAAGAACTGAATCTTGCAACAGGCTTGTTCGAACCCAATTTAGGCCTAACCAATCGTTTTGTATTCAATCAAAACGTTAATGCCCTTTATAGTCAGTACGGGAACAAATATGGGGACTTCTCTTTTCTTTTGGGTCTAAGATTAGAAAACACGCAACTGAAGGGAAAAGTAACTGGTGTTGATGTAGCGACTTTGCAAGAGATTTTAGGGTCAGAAATAGATTTGGATTTTGACAAAAATTATCTTGGGCTTTTCCCGACCATGAATGTTACTTACGAACTTGCTGAAAATGAGAATCTGACGCTCGGTTATAACCGCCGTATTAATCGACCTCGAGGATTTTTCATCAACCCCTTTCCTTCTCGATCCAGTAGAACAAATGTATTTCAGGGAAATCCCGATTTAGACCCGGCTTTTGCCAACGCGTATGACCTGGGTTATTTGAAAAGGTGGAAAAAGTTGACTTTGACCTCTTCGGTGTATTATCAAAAAGAAACCAATTCTTTTGAAAGAATTCAAGAAGAAACCGGCGAACTTACCTCAGATGGTATAGCCATCATTCGTTCATTGCCTATTAATTTGTCGACCAACGAGCGAATCGGAGCTGAGATGGGTATACTCTACAACCCCTTTAAGTGGTGGAGGGTAAATGGGAGTTTTAACTTTTTTCAGTTCAATTCAGAAGGTTTTTTTAACGGTGTTGATTTTGGGGCCAAAAATACAAGCTGGTTTTCGCGGTTTAGTTCAAAAGTTACGCTCCCCGGAAAAATAGATTGGCAGACGAACGCTTTTTATCGCGGTCCGACGGAAAATGCCCAAACGAGAAACAAAGGGATTTTTTCCTTGAACCTGGCTTTCAGCAAAGACATTTTAAAAGATAATGGAACCATCGCCTTTAATGTAAGTGATGTATTGAATTCGAGAAAACGTATGTCATTTACACAAACACCGTTTTTTACATCCGATAGCGAGTTTCAGTGGCGCGTACGACAATTCAATCTTTCTTTTGTGTATCGAATCAATCAGAAAAAACAAAACAATAGAAATCGCCAAAGACAGGATGATGGCGGAGGTGATGAGGAGTTCGGAAGTTGAGTATAAAAAGATATAAATGTAAAAAGGAAGCCGTTTGGCTTCCTTTTTTTATTGTTCTAAACGTTTAGCTCGTTTAGCCTCGCGCTTTTCTTTCCAAATTTCCATTAAATTTCCACCTAACCAATAGGGCACTACGAACAGCAACAAAAAAATCATCAGCCAAAAACCGATGGTCAGAATGGTCAAGAAAGCTAAAAATCCTAAATATTGGTCGAATTCAAACATGTCAGTGAAATTTTAATGATACAAAGATACTTGGAAATGGACATATAGTACAAATCAAAATCAAAAAAAATAGGATTTGATTATATGTCGGACAAAACTACCTCAAAATACGTTTTCGTTTCAAGGAAATATTTCTACAAACCGTTACCTTTGAAAGACACAAAATTTTATACCAATGAGTTATAGAATCGAAAAGGATACCATGGGCGAAGTTCAGGTGCCCAGCGATAAATACTGGGGTGCGCAAACCGAGCGTTCGCGAAACAATTTCAAAATAGGACCATCGGCCTCAATGCCCTTGGACATTATTTATGGCTTTGCCTATCTTAAAAAAGCCGCTGCATACACCAATCACGAACTGGGCGTTCTGGATGAACAAAAAAGGGATTTAATCGCTAAAGTTTGCGATGAAATTTTGAACGGGAAACATGACGATCAATTTCCCCTCGTCATCTGGCAGACCGGATCGGGCACCCAGAGCAATATGAACGTAAATGAAGTAATTGCAAACCGTGCCCATGAAATTGCCGGAAAATAGATCGGCGAAGGCGAAAAAACAATTCAGCCGAATGATGATGTAAATAAATCACAGTCCTCGAACGATACTTTTCCGACCGGAATGCATATCGCCGCTTATAAAAAAATAGTGGAAACGACTATTCCCGGAGTAAAACAACTTAGGAATACCTTGTTCAAAAAATCAAAAGAATTTGCAAGTGTTGTCAAAATCGGACGTACCCATTTGATGGATGCCACTCCCCTAACCTTGGGGCAAGAGTTTTCGGGTTATGTATCACAATTAGATCATGGGTTACGTGCCCTAGAGAACACGCTAGATCATTTAAGCGAATTGGCGCTGGGCGGCACTGCTGTCGGTACGGGCCTGAACACCCCGAAAGGATATGATGTGTTGGTCGCAAAATACATTGCGGATTTTACAGAACTGCCCTTTAAGACCGCGGATAATAAATTTGAAGCGTTAGCAGCGCACGATGCTATCGTGGAAAGTCATGGCGCCTTAAAACAGTTGGCAGTATCGTTGAATAAGATTGCAAATGATATACGCATGATGGCCTCCGGACCCCGTTCAGGAATCGGTGAAATCATTATACCGGCAAACGAACCCGGTAGCTCCATTATGCCGGGAAAGGTCAACCCAACACAATGTGAAGCACTGACCATGGTGTGCGCGCAAGTAATGGGCAACGATGTGGCGATTTCGGTGGGGGGCACACAAGGGCATTACGAACTCAACGTCTTTAAACCGATGATGGCCGCCAACATACTGCAGTCAGCACAGCTACTGGGGGATGCATGTGTTAGTTTCGATGTAAACTGTGCCGTGGGTATCGAACCGAATCATGAGATTATCAAAGAATTGTTGAACAATTCATTGATGTTGGTTACCGCGCTGAATACAAAAATCGGGTACTATAAAGCCGCGGAAATCGCCAATACGGCTCATAAAAATGGTACGACCCTTAAGGAAGAAGCGGTCAGACTGGGCTATGTAAGTGCGGAGGACTATGACAAATGGGTACGCCCGCAAGACATGGTGGGGCAATTAAGATAATCTTGACCTCTACTTTCGATCAAAATAAAAAAGGGCCGCTTCTTTCGAGACGGCCCTTTTTATGCTAATGGATAGTGTTTCTTACTTCAATGTAAACTTAGATGTTCCTAATAACTTCAGCTTATCATCATAAACGTTCACCATGTAGTTCCCTTTTTGGAAGTCACCGGCAGGCTTATTAATATAATCACAAACATCCAAAGACTTGTTCTCATAGTAGAAGTTCGTTCCTTTACTGTACGTAACAGAAGAACCTTCTTCGCTGGTCTTAGAATAGCTCTCTCCCATAACATTACCTTGAGGGTCAAGAACTTCAACAAAGAACTCACGATCACCCGCTTGGGCAATTACGTTGTCGGCAACTGTAAAGCAAACTTTGAATTTGTCAGTTCTACCGGCCCGAGAAGTAGAGACCAATTTACCGCTGTTTCTTTCCTTTACGGCATCAACCGTAAATTTAGAAAGATTCAAAGCCGAACCTTTTTCGACCACATCGGCCAGTTGCGTATTCTGTACGACCAATGAATCGTTAAAAACAGTTTGTTTTTCCAACTCAACATAGGTACTGTCACGCTGCATGGCGATCATCGTGTTCGAACGAGTAAGCGAATCGACTTGCTTCAATAGTTGCTCTCTTTCGGCCTTAAGCACACCTACTTGTCTTCTGTATCTCGACAATGATGCGATATCACCTTTCATATTCTTTACCGAATCGATATATTTTGCAATATTATCTCGTGCAGATACCAATTCTTCGTTCGTAGCGTTACTTTCCAATATAGCTTTATCGTATTCGGACTTAAGGCTGTTAAGATCTTCAACGACCAATTGCTTCTCTTGGGTAAGCACTTTTTCATTCTTCTGTTTTTCTTGGTAAAGACTAACAGTGTAGATGATAGTACCGATAAGAACTACACCAAGTAGCCCTGCCAATACTTTTAATCCATTGTTATTTTTTGTTTCAGTCATAATGTAAAAATTTAGTAACTTTTAGTTGTTCTGTGTTAAGTAACAGAGTTTGTTTGTATCGTTCTATATACGGTTCAATATTCAAATTGGATTTTTTGGATGAAAAAAAATAAAAATCCTCACAATTTCTTTTTATGATGCATTAACTTCGTTTAGCTCGCAAACCCATTTTACCGCAATGTCATTAAGAGTAATTCCGTTTCAGCCTGAATATGCCGACAGGTTCAAAGATTTGAACAAAGCTTGGCTCGAAGAATATTTCTATGTTGAACCAAAGGATATCGTCCTTTTGGAAGATTGTGAGAACACTATAATAAATAAAGGGGGATATATCTTTTTTGCTGAATATGAAGGAAGAATCATAGGCTGCTTTTCCTTTATCAAACTTAAGGAAGGTGTTTTTGAACTGGGTAAAATGGCAGTCGATAAACCATATCAAGGTCTAAAGATTGGACAGAAACTTTTACTATTTGCCATAGATTGGGCAAAAAAGAATACATGGAGCAAAATCGTGCTTTATTCCAGCACCAAACTCGATACCGCGCTTTATGTCTATAAAAAATATGGTTTTAAGGAAGTGCAGTTGGAAAAACACCTTCCTTATGCTCGAAGTGATATTAAGATGGAACTCGAATTAAATAATATATTATGAAAAGAATATTTGTTTCAGTCCTTATGGTAAGCATGCTTGCGATTAGTTGTAAGGAAAACCTTAAAAAAGAAAAAGAAACCATAGTGACCGAAGTAGTTACCGAGGACAATAGAACAATTTCAGAACTAAAAATAATGCCAATCGAACATGCCACGGCTGTTTTGGAATGGAACGACGTTACCATATATATTGACCCAGTTGGGGGAGCCGAAGCGTTTGATGGCAAAAACTCACCAGATCTCATTCTCATCACCGATATACATGGTGACCATTTTAATCTAGAAACGTTGGAGGCTTTAGATACCGAAAAGTCAAAAATCATGATGCCCCAAGTGGTTGCCGATAAAATGCCAAAAGCTTTTACCCCTCAAATCGATGTGCTGAACAATGGAGATACAAAAGAACGCTACGGAATTACGGTCGAAGCTATCCCCATGTACAATTTACGCGAAGAAGCCCTGAAATTTCATGAAAAAGGGCGCGGAAACGGATATGTGCTGAACATGGGCGAAGAACGTATCTATTTTTCAGGCGATACCGAAGATATTCCTGAAATGCGGGCTTTAAAAAATATCGACAAAGCTTTTATCTGCATGAACCTACCATACACTATGACACCTGAAAGTGCGGCCGATGCCGTTTTGGAATTCAAACCAAAAAAAGTCTATCCATATCATTATCGAGGAAATCCCGATGTGAGCGATGTTTCGAAATTCAAAGAAATCGTGAATGCCGGGGATTCCAATATTGAAGTAATTCAGTTGGATTGGTATCCACTGGATGATTTTTAATCCTCCGGATTGACAAAATAAAGTGTTACAACTTAACAACTGGAAATTGGGTTATCCTCAGGGTAGTACATCCATAGGGAACCAAGGTTATTTCAGTAATCTTATCTTTGGTATCTCCTCGATAACGCCCCCAAACGCCAGTAAAATAAGGTAATCCGTTCGTTGCTTTCCAATTATCCAATCGAAATCCTTTTATTCGCAAAGAAATTGGGGTGTTCTCCAAATTCCAAGGATAACTTCCGTCCCATTCATTTTCAATTACCGTTGTCGATGTCGGTAGGTTGTCCAATTCTTCTTGTATCAAGGCGTAGTTCCAAGGGTCTTCGGCGAAAATTTCGGTGAATTGTTGATATTCGGCTCCCCCATCTTTTGTTTTTTCCTTCCCATTGATTTTGAGGGCGTAAACCAAAGGGCCCCTTTCTATCGCTTGTGAGAATTCGAACCATTGAGAACGGGCCACTTTCATTGGAAGTTGTAATGTTATTTTGTCACCATTTTTCCATTCCCTTTCTAAAATGGCAACTTTATGCCGAGCCTTGAAATCTATTTTTTGTCCATTAATCGATATCGAAGCGTTCTCGGCCCATGAGGGAATGCGAAAATGAAATGGAAAAGTAGCGGTTTTCGACAACCCAAGTTCAAAATCTACCGTTTCCCGAAATGGGAATCCTGTCGTTTCCTTGATCTGTAAATCGACACTATCGGCGACCTTCATTTTTACCGTGCTCGGTGCGTATTGCAAAACGGCCACACCAGCGTCAAGAGTGGCATAAAACAAGTTTTGTACAAACTTGGGCCAAGACTGGTGCATGTTCGTGGTACAGCAAGAATATCCCGATAGCGTACCAAATACAAAATCGGTACCCATATGATTTAAATTTTCAAAAGAAGCATTTGCCCGTACACTGAGTTCGACCTGATTAGCCGCCTGAAAATATTGCCGCGAACTATAATCATCGGATGCTTGTGCCGGCAAGGCATTATAGGTTATTCTTTCTAAGAGATCGGCAAATTCCATATCGCCCGTAATCTTAAGCATGGTTTCCAAAGAGAACATTTTTTCGGAAACGGAACAAAATTCAACTCCCTGCACGGGATTTCCTCCATGCAAAGGTTCATCGCCTCCGTACATCCCCTGCGCCTGTCCGTGATATTTCATAACGTCCATAAGTGCCTTTTTCACGGCATCGATATGCTTTGGATCTTTATCTTTTTGATACGATACTATTGGTTCTTTTAGCCCTTGGGCCAAATTGACGGTATGAAGGCCTCCAATTTTTGAAACTGTCAAATTATTTATTTCTGTTGAATCGAACGGGTAACGCTTTAAAGAGGAATAGTGCCACGTTAATTCGGGATCATCGTAGTTTTCCTTATTTAGAAAAACCTCTGTCCATGGAAAAGTTTGTTCTTGGATGATATCACCCAATTCGAGTAAAAATTTGTCGCCAGTGATATTATACAACCAATATACGACCTGTAAGTTGTCACCTCCCCGTCTATTGGCCCAAAGCGACAAATAATCCAAAGGGGTGTTGGGAAGTTCCTTGAGTTGATATTTAAAATATTTTGTCAGTGTTTCGATAACCCTTCGATCTTGGGTGGCATTATAATATTGTTGCATTATTTTAAGCATAACCATTTTAGGCCACCAGTCTTTTCGTCGACCCCGCTGAAGTCCCTGTTCGTCCTCGGGCTCTTTCTCAAAGGGCACTGGACCGATATACCCGTCATCCGTTTGATTGTTGATGGTCCATTCAATCCAAGGCTGTACTTTTGCCTTTAATCTATCGTCATCCAACAGATATGCCAGCGGAAGTAGGCCATCGATCCAATACGGTCCACGTTCCCAGCCGTCACCATCGCCACCGAGCCAGCCATTTCTTGGTCCGACCACTTCCGAATAAATTTCATCGAGATTTCCGGTCATTCCCAAGGCCATTCTTTGTAACTGGTCTTTCAACCAGCCTTCCGGTTTAATGGCACCCAAGGGCAGTTCGAGATATGGGGTTTGTACTAATGGATTTCGATTGGTCAAATAATTTGAACTGATATCAGAGGTAGCCTCCGGTTCTACTCCTTCAGGCCTTTCATTTTGTTTACAGGAAAAAAGAATGCCCAACAACATTACTAAAACCGACAGCCTTTTCATATATACAATAGATAATAAGTTCATCTGCCGGAGTTCATTATAAAATACTCTTAACGGATCAATTTCTTATACTTGATTCGCTTCGGCATGATATCGGCACCCAACCTTTTCTTTCTATTCTCTTCATAATCGGAAAAGGAACCTTCAAAGAAATACACCTCTGAATTACCTTCAAAAGCTAAAATGTGTGTACAGATACGATCTAAGAACCAACGGTCGTGCGAGATAACGACTGCACATCCTGCAAAATTTTCAAGTCCCTCTTCAAGGGCTCGTAATGTATTGACATCCAAATCATTGGTTGGCTCATCTAAAAGCAATACGTTACCTTCCTCTTTTAAGGTCATGGCTAAATGTAGACGGTTTCTTTCTCCTCCCGAAAGCATGTTCACCTTTTTATTTTGCTCACTTCCTGAAAAATTGAAACGGCTCAAATAGGCTCGGGAATTTACCTGTCGGCCACCCATCATAATCAATTCTTGTTCGCCACTGAAATTCTGCCAAATAGTTTTTTCAGGGTCTATATTGGAGTGGCTTTGATCTACGTATGCTATTTTAGCAGAGTCACCAACTATAAATTCTCCCGAATCGGGAGTTTCCTCACCCATAATCATTCGGAAAATGGTCGTTTTACCAGCACCATTCGGACCAATGATACCGACAATACCCGCCTGAGGTAGTTTGAAATTCAAATCTTCATAAAGTAATTTATCACCAAAAGCTTTGCTTACTCCCTTCGCTTCAATGACATTGGTACCCAAACGCGGGCCATTGGGAATATAAATCTCCAACTTTTCATCCAATTGCTTTTGGTCTTGGCTCATCAGTTTATCATAGTTCTTCAAACGGGCCTTTTGTTTGGTCTGTCTGCCTTTGGCCCCTTGACGGACCCATTCCAGCTCGCGTTCCAAGGTTTTTTGGCGTTTCGATGCTGTCTTGCTCTCTTGGGCCAAACGTTTCGATTTTTGGTCAAGCCAACTTGAGTAGTTGCCTTTCCATGGGATACCTTCGCCCCGATCCAGTTCCAAAATCCATCCGGCGACGTTATCCAAAAAATAGCGGTCGTGGGTCACGGCGATGACCGTGCCTTTGTAGCTTGCCAAATGATGCTCCAACCAATGCACCGATTCCGCATCCAAATGGTTTGTCGGCTCATCCAAAAGCAGTATTTCAGGTTCTTGCAACAGTAATCGACACAGGGCTACGCGTCTTCTTTCACCACCGGAAAGTACGCTGATCTGCTTATCGCCTTCGGGGGTTCTTAAGGCGTCCATGGCGATTTCAAGCTTAGTGTCCAATTCCCATGCATTCGAGGCATCGATTTTATCCTGAAGTTCCGCCTGCTTGTCCATCAATTTCTGCATCTTATCTGCATCTTCATAGACTTCGGGCAAGCCGAACATATCGTTTATCTTGTTGTATTCATCGAGAATCGCCACCGTTTCTGAAACCCCTTCCTTCACAATTTCCAAAACGGTTTTATTCTCATCGAGCTGGGGCTCTTGTTCCAAATATCCTACCTTATAGCCCGGTGAGAACACGACATCGCCCTGATAGTTTTTGTCAACTCCGGCAATTATTTTAAGTAAAGTGGATTTACCTGATCCGTTGAGACCAAGAATTCCGATTTTGGCTCCGTAGAAGAAACTTAGATAAATATTTTTAAGTACGGGGGTATTGGCGTTTTTATAGGTTTTCGTGACCCCGGACATCGAAAAGATTACTTTCTTGTCGTCACTCATTTTTTTTATTTATCAGTTTACGAGTTGAGAATTCTATATAAAAAAGTATGATTCATTATTTTAAGTTCAGTTGCATTCCTTTTGAAATTGAACTTGAACTCGCGCTTTCAAACCCTTCCCTTCAGCGCATTGAACACCCAGGCAATGGCAAAAAAACCTATTCCTACCGAGGCAAAGCCCCATCCGGCAACATCGTCATATCGAAAGGCCCCCAAAGCGATAAGCCCGAAGCCTACGAAAATCATAATGAATGTGGCCCAGGCGAGTACGGTATTTTTGTTCATTCCCATAGTACGTATGTTTGGTTTTTGGTAACTCCAAATATCGTAAATTTTAGGGGAACCATTAGCTTAAAAAAACAAAGTTTAAGCTTCAAAGGGGAAAGAAATTCCTGTTTTGGCACGTACGGCATCCATAATTGCAATTAGGTCAAGACTGTTTTGATGACTCCACAGTGTACTTTGGATTTTTCCGTTTTTGAGACATTGGTGTACTTCCTCAATTTCATGAGCGTAGCCTTTGCCGATCTTGGGCACGTCAAAGTATTCTGTTTCTCCACCTTTTTCCACTGAATATCTTTGGGATTCATGCCATCGCGAATGTACTGTGATAGCACCTTCGTCCCCAGAGATTTTGGCCACCATTTCGGAATATGCGTTCAGTCCACTATAGAGCAAAGCTTGGGCGTCAGGATAATCGAACAGCATAGAAGTCTGAATCTCCGCCCCAGTTGTATGGAACTTTGAACTGGCTTGGATTTTTTGTGGTTTTCCGAGCATGAGGTACGAAAGAAAAATGGGGTAAATACCAATATCCAAAAGGGATCCCCCCGCCAAATCGGGATTCAACAAACGGCCTTTTTCATCCCTATCCATGGCGTAAAAGGCAAAATCGGCTTGAAGATATTTAAGGTCTCCGATACCTCCCTCGTCCACTAGCTTTTTCACCTTTCGAATGGTCGGATTGAACCTGCTCCACATCGCTTCCATAAGAAAAACATTATTTTCTTTGGCTGCCGACACCATACGTTTGAGCTCGCTCGAATTGATTCCCAAAGGTTTTTCGCAAAGCACGTTTTTTCCCTTTTTCATTGCTTTTATGGCCCATTCAGCATGCCCCGTATGAGGAGTGGCAATATAAATGACATCGACTTTGTCCGATTCGAATAATTCTTCATAACTCCCAAAAATTTCGTCAGCCCCATACTCTTTGGCGAAGGCCTCTGCTCTCGCTTTATTTCTAGAGGCAACGGCAACCAAAACGCCACCATCCACCAATTTCAAATCTTTTGCAAAACTATGTGCTATTTTTCCCGGACCTAAGATGCCCCATCGAATTTTGTCGGCCATACTGCTTTTGAATTTTCCCAAATGTAATCAATTTTACTCCTTATCTTTATCGCAATAACGAAACCGGAGCCTCAATGGACATCAAATTTAATAAGAACGAAGACCACAACAAATTACTAGTATCCGAGTTGAGAAAACGTCTCGCTCAAGTAAAATTGGGTGGCGGAAAATCCCGAATCGGAAAACAGCATGCGCAAGGCAAGTTGACCGCCCGGGAACGTATCGATTATCTCTTGGATGCGAAAAAAGAAAGTATTGAAATCGGTGCCTTAGTGGGAGAAGGAATGTACGAAGAGCACGGGGGATGCCCTTCTGGTGGTGTCGTTGTCAAAATGGGTTATGTTTCGGGGAAGCAATGTATCGTTGTTGCCAATGATGCTACTGTCAAGGCCGGAGCTTGGTTTCCGATTACCGCAAAGAAAAATCTTCGGGCACAGGAAATTTCAATAGAAAACCGTCTTCCTATTATCTATTTAGTGGATTCCGCAGGCGTGTATCTGCCCATGCAGGATGAAATATTTCCCGATAAGGAGCATTTTGGGCGCATTTTCAGGAACAATGCGATTATGAGCAGTATGGGAATTACTCAGATTGCCGCCGTTATGGGAAGTTGTGTTGCCGGAGGGGCCTATTTACCCATTATGAGTGACGAGGCATTGATTGTCGATAAAACAGGAAGTATTTTTCTAGCGGGAAGTTATCTCGTAAAAGCCGCTATCGGCGAAAATATTGATAACGAAACCCTTGGCGGGGCAACTACGCATTGCGAAATCAGTGGGGTTACCGACTACAAGGCCAATGACGACAAAGATGCCCTAGAGACCATTAAGAATATTGTCGGAAAAATTGGGGATTTCGAAAATGCTGGCTATAATCGAACAAAGGCCATGAAGCCAAAAGAAAATCCTGATGATATTTTTGGCATTGTTCCAGCATCAAGAACCGATCAATATGATATGTTGGAAATCATCAATCGGCTGGTCGATGACTCGGATTTCGAGGAATACAAAAAAGGCTACGGAAAGACCATTCTAACCGGGTACGCACGTATCGACGGTTGGGCCGTGGGTATCGTCGCCAATCAACGGAAAGTCGTAAAGACCACCAAGGGAGAAATGCAATTCGGCGGAGTAATCTATTCCGACTCCGCAGATAAGGCAACCCGTTTTATTGCGAATTGCAACCAAAAGAAGATTCCGCTTGTTTTTCTTCAAGATGTTACGGGCTTTATGGTAGGAAGCAAAAGCGAACACGGCGGCATCATTAAAGATGGTGCAAAAATGGTGAACGCCGTATCAAACAGTGTTGTGCCAAAATTCACCATAGTTATCGGCAATAGCTATGGCGCAGGAAACTATGCCATGTGCGGTAAGGCCTACGACCCAAGATTGATCGTTGCTTGGCCCAGTGCCGAACTTGCCGTAATGAGCGGAAATTCTGCCGCGAAAGTATTATTACAGATTGAAAAATCTTCCTTAAAAAAGAAAGGGGAAACCATAACGGAAAAAAAAGAGGCCGAGCTTTTTGACAGGATCAAGGCACGCTATGATGACCAAATATCTCCGTATTATGCCGCCTCAAGACTCTGGACAGATGCCGTCATTGACCCTTTGGAAACCCGAAAATGGATTTCGATGGGTATCGAGGCCGCAAACCATGCACCAATAAAAAAGCCTTTTAATATGGGGGTTTTGCAGGTTTGAGTTTTGAAATTGTCTATGTCCAAAAAACCTATTTTGAAGCCGTCATAGGGTTTCCAGATAACTTGAACAATTGTTGGTTCACATTTTTAAGATGAAGTCGGAATAGTTTGACCACACTTCGTTGTGAGGGCATCCCATAATCAAAAAAGATAGTGGCTTTCATGTAGAATGGATCCAAGGTTTTAGAACCTTTGTAGTTCACATTGACCAACCAATCCCCTTTCATATAATCGTCGATAAAATATTCCTTACTATAGACCAGCTGCGTTTTATCATTTTCCTCTATACCCTCAAAACTGTTCCAATTGAAAAAGCGGTTTCGAGGGTTTACGAACTGTACGTCAAAATTGGCATTAGGGTCGTTCCAGTCCAATACGATACGTGTTCCCTGATTTGTCTCGGTATCGATTTCAATGATTTCTTCCGAATCGGGAAGAATCTCTTTACCCCTTCGTTGCACTAAATTGGTGAATTCGCTGACTATGATCGAATGGGGACCTTCGGAACTTGCTTTCAAATAGTCTTGGTTCAAAAGGTAATTGTACCTGGAATAAAGTCCGGCCGCCTTCTGATATTCTGCCGATGCCATATAATTTCTTGCGAGGTCTAAGTACGACTGTGCGTGGTTCGGTCGTAGTTTGAAAATTTTCTTGTAAACAACTTCTGCCCGCTTCAGTTCTCCTGATTTTTCATAGGCATAGGCCAGTGCGCTCAAGTTGGTTACGTTATCGTCAAAAACTTCGGCATTATCGGCGATGATCTTGTCGCTGTAATCCTCATTTTTCCAGTTTTCCCTGAAATAAATATAGGCGTCGACGAAAAAATGGGGAGAACGCGAGAACTTAGAGGCATACTCTTCAAATGTTCTCTTAGCATCTTGAAATGATTTACTACCGTATAGGTCCTTCAAATAACTGGGCCAATTGCGTTCGGCTTGTTCTTGGCTGATGGCATCATTTTTATACACATTATCCCTGACTTGCAGGTTATCCACTGGCTCCTTTCCATTTTTGGGTGAATAATTTCCTACAGTAGTATTGATAACAATAACTCCACCGGCTGCAATAGCGCCATACTTGGCAGTCGCCGCCAATCCCGGAAGTACAGCAATTCGGCGTATGTTACTTACGGCAATGTGACGGGGGACTTCGATATCTAATATTCCATCGACCTCATAGATAGCCTCTCTAGGGTTAAGCAAAGACCCCCCACCCCTCATATAAACTACCGCATTTTGGTCAAGTGGCGATACTACCTTTCTTGGATCTCCTCTTGGACTGATTCTAACCCCAGGAACCCTTCCATTTATGGCCTGTAAAATGTTCACAGCGTATTCGCTAAAATCTCCTTCATCCAAAACATGCATGGAATACCCTGCGGTTGCCTTATCCAGAATACCAAAACCCGTTTTGATGAGGTTTGGATTGGTATTGTAGTCAATAAAAAGTTCTTCTTGGGTTTTTTTGAGTTTCTTACTTTCCGTTACCGTAACATTATCGAGAGCGGTGACCTTTGTCTCCATTGAAACATTTATACCAAAGGTAGTTTCCAATACTTTTCGTGTAACCGTCTCCATCTCCAAAAAATTGAAAACAACAACATCCCCTAATTCGGCTTGAATTTGATAACGGCCCTTTTCATCGGTCTTTGTCGCTATATCCTTTCTTTCAACCTTGACATCCACATTTTCGAGAGGGGTTCCATTGTTGAACACAAAACCTGAGATGGTACTCGCTTTGATATTTTCCAAATCTTGGGTAACAGGCATATCATCCTCGGTACCGGCAATGGCATCATCTTTTGCGTAGATGGTCGTGTTGACCTCAAAAATTAAAGCGTCATTTCTAAAACGTTTCCATTCGTCTTGGCTGGCATACCTACGGTACGAAGTTCCAGGATCATCGGAGGCCGATAGTGTAAGTCCGATGCTTTTACCGTATACCTCCAAAAGTTCCAATCCTATGGTGAAGTCATCGTCGACATAAATCTCATACGGGGTCAAATCAAAAGTTACCTTCCCCTGCTTCTTTTTTAAAGTGAAGATCATATTCCCTTTCGACAACTTGATTTCGGGGTAAGGTGTGTCTCCTCGATACACATTGACCCGAAGCAATAAACTGTCGGAATCATTTTTCAATATGTGAAAATAAAACTCGTTCAGTTGCCTTGGCCTTCTATTGACCTTTATTTTGGTCGCCATCTCGGCCCCAAGGGAAGTAATGCCCCGCCAATATCCTATTTTTTTGCTCCGGGAATAATAGTAGCCCACTTTCTTTTGACGTATGCTTTCGGAGCCCTGTGAGAGGACTATCTCGTTCAATTGATATACCTCAGGCTGCATTAAAATCACATCGCCATCGGTTGAGGAAAAATTCAAGTCTCCAATGGCTTTTTTAATGGTTTTATAGCCTACGGAAGAGATCTGAAGCGTGTCGGTCAACGAAACCCTGTTACGGTTTATGGGGAGGGCAAACCTGCCGTCCTCATCGGTCACCGTGCCAACGCCTTTGTTCAAAACCCCGATGTTAACATATGGAAGTGGGATGTCGGTCTCCGCATCTTTTACCGTACCATTATACTGCAGTTGGGCAGAAATATAACCGGAACAAAAAAGGGAAATAACCAAAAGGAAAATTCGCAAAGCTATCATATAGGATGGAAAATATCGTAACACTTTATTTCAAGATACGTAATTTTCATAAATACCATGCAATTAGGACATTACATTACGGAATCATTATTTGCCACCTGCGATTATTTTGGTCACCAAGGTCAACAATTCACGATTGATGTTCTTTTCGGTCAACGGCATAACCGTCATTACCTTATTTTGAGAGGGAAGGCCGTAATCATAATATACCGTTGCTTTGATATAGGTGGGGTCATATCCCTTGTTACCAAAGTATTTGACATTTATTTTCCAAACTCCTGGCAAGCTTCGGTCTATTAAGAATTGCTCACAGGTATATCCTTTTACCTTTTCGTCTTTGAGTTGTTCGGGTTCGTTTTCGAGGGTGTGGCTCCATATAAAATATTGGTTCTCGGGATTTACGAATTGTAAATCAAATTCCGCCTCGCTATTGTTCCATTCAAAAAGTACACGGGTACCACCTACATCGGCATCGGAGATATCACTGTTCGAAATGGCAAGTTCTTCTCCTTTTCTGGCAAGTAGGTTCGTTGATTCGGTTTCCAAAATTCCATCGATACCATCCAATGCTATAGAAATTGTGTCCATCTTTCGTAATTGCTGATATCGGGCATGTATGCCCAATGCCTTTTTGTACTCGCCATTTTCCGCATACATATTTGCAAGATCTCGATAAGATTGTGCATAACGGGAGCGTTTTTTGAATATTTCCATATAAACGTCCAACGCTTCTTTCAATTTTCCGTGTTCTTCAAGCGTATAGGCCAAAGCTTTCAAAGCATTAGGGTTATTTGAAAAAGCTTGTTTCATTTCATTCAAAATCTCGGTCGATTTTGCTTCATTCTTCCATTTCTCCAAGAAAATATTGGACGATTCGATAAAGAAATAAGCTGAAGTTCCATAAATTATTTTCTGCTCTTGATAGGCAGTTTGGGCCGATTCATAATCAGGAGCGTCAGAAATTGCTAAAATATATTTTGGCGGCTTTCTTTTAAGTTTGCTGGCACCGACACGCTCATTGTAAATGTTATTTCGAAGTTTGGCTTGGTCGTACGGTTTGTTCGTACCTTCTTCACGTACCACATTGGCTCCCTTGGTATTGATAACCACGACACCACCGGCCGCAATCTGACCATATCTGGTTACACCCGCCAACCCAGGAATAGTGGCCACGCGATCAACGGTCTGAATATCCAAAAAATCGGGAACGGACTCAAAAATGACGCCATCGACTTCAAAAATTACAGGTCTAGGATTATTTGCCGAACCCCTGCCACGCATATATAAAGCCCTTGAAGAACCTCCATTCGGCCCATTAGAAGTTCCAATAGTTAGTCCTGGAAGTTTACCTTGCAAGGCCGCAATGATATCAATGGCACTCGGATTTAATTCTGTCCCATCCACAAAATTCATGGAATAGCCCGCATTTTCTGCGTCGACAAAGCCATAGGCCGTTCTGATTATGGTCTTCTTGGTCCCATAATTCATCGCCATTCCCTGCTGGCCTTTAGGGCCTTCTTGCTGCACTATGACCTCATCGAGTTCTTCCACCCTAGGTTTCATATTTATATTTAAAACACGGGTTACATCCTCAACAATAACTTCTTGGGAATACATACCTATATAACTGAAAACGAGCACATCACGTGGGCGTGCCTCGATTTCATATTTTCCATTGGCATCGGTTTGTATTCCTTCCGAACTTCCTTTGATGGCAATATTGACATTGGCCAGCGGATAGCCCATATCGGAGACCACACCTCTGATTTTATTCGTATTGTCTTGAGAAACTGCAAAAAAAGTACTAAACAGCAAGAAAAGAGTGATGAATACCTTCATGAAAAAATTTGTGCTAAATTATTACAAATAAAGGGTTTGTCACCATAGTTGAACCAAACTTAACCTGAAAACCCCTTTTGAACTCTTCAAATCAATTTTTAGTTCGAAATGACGCTTGTAGAATTCTTAATCTTAAAAAGTTCTTGGTTCACATTTCTCAACCCTAGTTTAAAGATTTTGGTTTCCTTGCGCTGGGAGGCACCGCCGTAGTCATAATACATTGTGGCCTTTAGGTAGGTGGGGGTCAACTTTTTATTTCCTAAATACTTTGCGTTCACCTGCCAAGTGCCGGGAAGTGACTCATCTATCAGAAATTCTTCGCAAGAATATCCAAGAAGTTTTTCATCACGGATACGATCGGCATCGGCAATCAACGCATGCTTTATAGTATAGTATCGGTTTTCGGGGTTCACGAACTGCAATTCGAACTCCGCCTCACTATCGTTCCATTCAAAGACCAAACGGGTACCGTTGAAGTCTTCTTCAAGAACTGACTTTTTGACTTCATTCTTGGAAAATATGTCCCTTCCGTGCAAAGCGATAAGGTTATTGAACTCACGATCCATGATTTTACCAAATGCCATGGTATCTTTCTTCAAGAAATCGTGGGTTACCAAATAATCATAACGTGCGTACAAGGAAGCCGCCCGTTTGGTATCCCCAAGTTCTCGATAACTGTTGGCAAGATCCATATACGATTGTGCGTAATTAGGCCGCTGTATGAAGATTTCCTTATAAAGTTCATTGGCTTTTTCAAAATCCCTATTTCCCTGGTGCACATAAGCAAGGGCTTTAAGCGCAACGGGGTTTTCGTTAAAGTTCAAGAGCGCATCCTGTACTATTTCAATCTCCAAAGCCTCGTCGCTCCAGTTTTCCTTAAAATAGGTCAACGCATCAACATAATAGCCATAGCTCGCCCCATACCTTGGTGCGTAGAAGTAGTATACTTTTTTTGCCTCTTCCAATGATGTACTCCCATTTAATTCTTCAAGATAGACGGGGTTACTACTCGTACGTTCATTTGCACTCAAAGCATCGCCCATGTACTTGTTGTTTCGGAGCCTTGCTTTGTCCGCTATTTCTTTAGATTTTGGATAAGAACTACCCACATTCGTGTTTATAATTACGACACCGCCAGAAGCAATTGCCCCATACTTGACTGTTGCCGCGAAGCTTGATAATACAGCAACCCTTTTCATGTTACTTGGTAAAATCCATATTGGTGCATCTGTAAGTATTTGACCATCTATATCGTAAATAGCGGATTGATCATTGAAGAGCGAACTTGCGCCCCGCACTGTTATGGCCCCGCCATTAATGCAATCTCCGTTGACGACGACCCCAGGAAACTCATTTCGAAGTACGTCTATAATACAAAGATTGACACTGCTTATATATTCTTCGGATAGTAAGCGAATTTGGTACGCGGCGGTTTCAGGGTCGATGATTCCATACGCCGTTTTAATCAGATTCGGGTTCGAATTGTATTCCAGTTCCAATTCTTGCTGTGATCTTCGTTTACTTTTTGTAACGACCACTTCATCCAACTCCTCGATATCCGGGTACATTTCAACATTCAAAATACGGGTGACATCTTCGATCAAAATGTCAATGGACTCCATACCATTGTACGAATAATTAATGATGTTTCCCTTTTCGGCGCGTATGCGATATCGGCCTTGGGCGTCTGTAAATACTTGTGTATTACTTCCTTCTACCGATATTTTTACATTTTCCATAACGGTACGGCCGTCGGTGACCATACCAGAGATAATCTTTGATTTCTCTTGCGATACAACGAAGTTCAGGGTCAGGAACAGAACAAAAACAATTTTTTTCATAGCGATAATTTTTTAATTCGACGTAATTGAAGCGGTATTCTGTATCTTAAATAGTTCTTGGTTCACATTTTTAAGCCCCAGTTTGAAAACCTTGGTCTCCTTTCTTTGGGCGGCACTACCATAATCATAATAAATCGTGGTCTTTAGATAACTCGGGGTCAAACTTTTATTGCCTAAATACTTGGCATTTACCTGCCACGTGCCGGGAAGGGATTCGTCTATCAAGAATTCCTCACAGGAATACCCAGCTAACTTTTCTTCCCGAATTCGGTCAGGATCGGCGAATAGGGAGTGTTCCGAAATATGGTAGTGCCCCTTGGGGTTCACGAACTGTAACTCGAACTCGGACTCGCTGTCGTTCCATTCGAAGACCAAACGTGTGCCGTTGAAATCGTCTTCAACTATATATTCGGAAAATTCTTTTTCCGAAAGGATTTCCTTACCGTGTAACGAAACAAGATTGTCAAGCTCACGGTTCATGATCAAAGAAAACAAAGTAGAGTCGTTCACTTTCAATAAATTTTCCTTGACCAAGTAGTCATATCGTGAATACATGGAAACGGACTTTTTAAAATTACCTATTTCTTGGTAACTACTGGCCAAGTCAAGATACGATTGCGCGTAATCGGGACGTAACTTGAATACTTTCTCATAAACGGCGTTGGCCTTCATAAATTCGCCTTGAGCCTGATAGTGATATGCCAGTGCTTTCAGTGCGATCGGGTTTTCTTCAAAGATTTTGGCATTTTCGGCAATTATTACATTGGCGATATCAGCATTCGAGAAATGCTGATGGAAAAGGCAATAGGCGTCCAACACGAACGCATACGAAGAACCATATATTTTTTTATGTTTTTTATAAAGTAACCTCGCCTCTTCTATGCCGTTACTTTCATAAAACTCTTTCAAATAGGCAGGTCCGTTTTCAAGTACTTCTTTTGGGTCTAAGGCTTCGTTCGAATAAACGTTGCCCCTGAGTCTTGCCAAATCGTAGGGACGGCCACCATCTTCCCTAAGGCCATTGTTAACACCAGTGGTATTAATAACGATCATACCTCCAGAACCTATTTTTCCGTACCGATAAACCGCTTGCTTAGGCGGTATTATGGCTATCCGTAGCACAAGTTCGATATCGAGCCATACTGGAGCGATGGAATCAATATGGCCATCGATTTCATAGGCGGCCGAAGGAGCCTTCCGAAGTGACCCATAGCTCATCATATAAAGAAATCTTTCACCTTGTCTTTCTACAATGGTAACACCTGGCAATTGTTCGGCAATAGCACTTAAAATATCTCGAGAAGATATTCTTAGATTTTTACCATCGATTACCCGAAGTTCATAACCGACCGTTTCAGGACTCAGATATCCAAAATTTGTATTTACAATGGTGGCATCGCTAAAATAGTTCTTGGCCAGATTTTCTTGCGTATTACGCTTTTTTTTGGTAACCACGACCTCATCGAGCTTTTCGGTCCTTGGCAACATTTCAATATTCAGCACTTTGGTTACATCTTCCAAAATGATTTCTACGGCCTCCATACCGATATGGCTAAAAACCAGTATACTTTTTGGGGATGCTTGAATCGCATATCTACCCCAAGAATCGGTTGTAGTACCGTTATCGGTACCTTTGATTAAGATACTAACATCAGATAATGGGGTCTGACCATCGGTAACTGTTCCGAGAACCGTATTAGCTTTTTCTTGAGATTTTAAAGAAAGCGTGCTTACTAAGAATAGAGGGAGCAAAAAGGAGGATAGAAACGATGTTTTCATTGCATAAACTCTTTTTAGCACACGCTCATAAAGCTACAAAAATTATACCAAGTTTACCTAATACAAGGCATTGCACGAGGGCTTTAATCTACCATCAGTGTCTTAATATTTTTCTTTTCATTATTTTTTGTGAAATTGACCAGTATGTCTTCACTATGTTGCGTGGGATATCCAAAATCTTGATAAATCGTACATTTGATCACAAAGGGAATACCGCTTTCTTTTGGAAAATCTTGTAATGCCCTTGCATTGATAATCCATTTCCCCGTGACCTCGTTACCATTAAACTCAAATTCTTCGACCCGATAATTTCTTTTGATTTCATCTTCAAGACGTTGCCTATTTTCAGTATTGGTATGCTTCCAGTTGAAAAATCTTTTTTGCGGATTTACAAACTGTAACTCAAATTCGGCTCCGGGATGATTCCATTCAAAGATTAATCGCACTTTGTATTTAATATTGTTCAGATATTTAGCGTCCAAAGTCGTTGTATTCAATTGCCTCCTATCCATAAAAACCAAATTTCTTATTTCCCGGTTCAGTGTCTTAGAAATGCCGGATGCATCCATTGAGAAATAAGTATCGCCAGTAGCCATGGTCAATAGCTCATTAAGCGCATTTTGTGATTCTCCCAACCCTTTCATTGCAATTGCCCGACTTAAATGTGCGTTGACATCCGTAGGAACTCGTTCAATCAATTCTTCATTGACCTTCATGGCGCTATCAAAATCGTCTAAACTAGAAAATGCCATGGCAACCAACTTCAATAGTTCAAGATTTTCAGGATTCTCTTCCCATAGATTGGAAATAATTCGCGATGCTTTTTTTTGATTTTTCGTTTTAAAATAGGAAAACGCATCAAGATAGAAGTTGATGTCTTTTCTATTCATTTCTCGTAAGGTCAAATAAGTATCATACGCCTCTTCCGTTTTTGCGGAAGACTCCAAGGCTTTTAAAAAAGGTGATGCATCAGTCGAAACCTCAGATTCCTTTCCTTCATACACATTGTTCTTTAATCGAGCCCTGTCCACTTTTTTCTTGTTTGGGCCAATCCCTGTTCCAGCTGTTTTGGTAGTTATCAAAATAACGCCATTGGCACCATCTGCGCCCCATTGATTGGTAGCGGCCAAACCTTTGAGTACAGTAACTTTTTCAATGTTTGCAGGATCTATAAAACTATGGTTCGCAATGGTTTGGTCAAAAGTACCTTCTTGTGCATTGATTTCCCTACTGCTTCTTTTTTTCGGGATACCGTCGATGACCAATAATGCATTAGAATCCATATAAAGGGAATTGCGCCCTCTTATTTCGGTTTGAGCCAACCCCCCTTCGACCCCAATGGAATTTTTGGTCGACACATCTACGCCCGGCACTTTGTTTCTGATGGCATCGCCCGCGGTGACCTCTATACTCGATATTTCATCTTCAGAAATGGTAGCTACTTCATAACCCAAACGATCTTTGTTATAAAGTGCGTAGCCTGTATTTATCAATTCTTGTTCTTGTCGTTCTTCGATGACAACGACCTCATCTAAAGAAACGATATTGGCCTCAAGAAATATTTTGGTATGTACCATCATCTCGACCGGCACTATTTTCAACGTCTTGCTTTCCCTACTGGTTACCAATAGGGTATCGCCGACTTCGGCAGGTATTGAAAAACTACCGCTTTCGTCTGTAAAAAAACTATCGGATATACCTTTTAAAGCGACCTTGGCATTTGAGACCGGTCGATTGCCAATATAGACCGTACCCTGTAATAAACCTTTCTTTTCGTTTTGTTTGCCATTCTGCCCTGTGTTCAAATCTTCTGTGGAAGTTTTTGAAAAGTCGATTAGTCGCCCCCGGTTGATAAGGGCGGTTCTTTCCAAAAATGTTGCATTCTTAGTGCCGCTACTGTTAATAATAAAAGCTTTTTCGGGAATCGGCAGAATGTCCTTTGCCAACAATTTGTTGCCATCGGTAAAAACAAATACTTTGGAAAAGCGGATTTTACCCTTTAGGTTTGAAAAAATGCTTGCCCCATCATATATCACATTTTGAAGTTCCTCTCGGAGTTGGCTCCAATCACCCTTGATAACGGTACAGTTTTTTTCGGTAACGTCGATATTAAAATAGAGCAACTGTACCTCAACACTTTCTGTTTTCTTGAAATAGCTATCCAGTACCGAAAAGTCTTTTTCAAGATCTCGTCCGCTCATCGACAAGGAGTTGTCCCAACAAATGGTAACATTGGTATTTTCAATCTCTTGGGCACAAATATCCCCTAAAATAAAAATGCAGCTTGCGAACGCGAACAGAAATGTTTTCATTGTCTCTAGTTTTAGTTGTCTTGATGTTTCTTTACTCTTGGAATCAGCAAAAGCTCCGTTTGTCTTCCGTTGACATACCGAAAGCCTTCTTCGCCAAAAAAACCTGCCTCCTCGAACATGATCCGAATATCACGCTTCCATTCAGGAATAGTAACCGTGGTGTTCAATTCAATGGCATATACCGTATTCGGGTTTAGAGGATAATTCTCACCATCATCTTTCATCACTCCGCCCTGGGAATCCCACATGCCAATAGTCGTACCTGCGGAATGGCCATATAAACCTAAAGGGTGCGTATATATCGAAGGGCGTAATCCGGCTGCTTTGGCTTCTTCCAAAGCTCTGGCCAAAATTTCGTTCCCGGTGCGGCCAGCAATCATGTTCTTCGTTAAAAAATCCTGAACACGGTTACCGTCCTTAAAGGCATTCCGCAAAAATTCGGGAGCTTCCCTTTCATTGGGTTTCAAAACATAGGCCAGCTCTTGACAATCGGTATTCAAACGCAAATAAGTGATTCCAAAATCACAATGAACAAGATCGCCCGGTAAAATTACCGTGTCTTCGGGCCTGCCCGAAAACGAATAAAGATGACCGACCAATTCTTCACTCGTGCGCTGCACGTCTACCGTTGGATGAAACCAAGTCTCAAGGCCTAAATCAGTGACTTTCTGGCGCATCCACCACTCCACTTCCGATGTCGTCGTTATACCAGGGGTTATAACATTTTCTGAAAATGCTTCATCGATAATATCATGGGTAATATCCACTAGTTGGTTATAGATAACCATTTCACGAGGTGTTCGGGTCTCTATCCATCGTACGGCAAGCTGTTCGGCAGAACCTACACGGGAGTGGTATTTTTTTGGTAGTTTTTGCATAAACTCGTCATAATCGGTCTTGTCCAAACCATCAGCAATATTATGGTCTTCGGAATAATTCAGTCCGATTTTCTTCGGATTCCGCTCTTCGATCAACTGGATCAATCGTTTCCATTGGTCAGGCTCTTTCTCCTTGTCCCAGGCTGATACGATATTATCTCCTACGTTATACCGGGCAACCGCTAGTTTCTCAATGGTATTTTTTGTTTTGTTACGATAAAAAAGCAAAATGGTTCTTCTTCTGGCGTTCAACCAGGTCGCGGGAAGCATCGTGCGCAATACCGGATCTTCATTATACTCGCGTGAAATCAGGATCCACATATCGAAATCCGCCTTGTCCATGAGCTCTGGTAGCAGATTATTGAATTTATCGTTTAAGACTTCATCGACGACCCTTGCCCTTTCATTTTCGGGGAGTATCCGTTGGGCTGAAACCAAAATTGTAGTGCTAAGTAATAAAAAGGTAATTGCTTTTTTCATAATGAGTTTTTTCACCTATGAAAATACGGATTTTGGACAACTCGACAAGGTTAGTCTAAAAATATGTTATGCCAAACGGATTCTTGTGTCCCTTTGTCGGGAAAAATGTTATTGGTAACCATAAACCCTATAAAGGCCGACAATCTTTGCTCAATAAATGCTACTTTTAAAATATGGTCGAAGACTTTAAACATTACGGCTTCCTTTATCAACGATTTATGAATTTTTTTGCTGTAGGCACCGTACGATTTGCCATCCTGCTTTTATTTCTGGTTTTCGGTTGTTCCAAAAGTGAAAACCCGGATGCTAACGAAGATCTCGAAAATTCGAAGTCGGTAAGTGATATTGAAGTTCTTTTTATTGGTAATAGCCATACCTATTATAATTCAGGAGTTCCATTTCAGGTTGGTCGTTTTAGGGAGCAAGATAATTTGCCGTATACCCCTTTTATTGCAGAATCTTCATTCGGAGGCTTTAGCTTGACCGATCATCTAGGCAATTCAAAGACCCTTGAAAAAGTAAATGAACGCGATTGGGAATATATCATACTTCAAGAGAATACATTTGTCGCCGCAAGCGATGGGCAATCAACCTTGGAAGCTTTGAAGTCGTTTAAGGAGATATTGGCACAAAAAAGTACGAAAATCTATCTTTTCATGACTTGGGAATATCGGGGTGAACCACAGATGTACGAACAAATAAAAAAAACCTATGAGGACGGTGCTATGGAAGCCAATGCCGAAATTGTGCGTGTCGGTCAAGTCTGGAGAGAGATCATGCAAGATAGCCTACCCAATATAGATCTGTACAATGGAGATGGGTATCACCCTGGTCCTCAAGGAACATTTTTAGCCGCTGCCATGTTCTACTCGAAGATATATAAGAAGAACCCATCGGACAATCCATACAAAGCAGGATTGCAGACCGAGGTGGCCAATTATTTAAAATTAAAGGCTAACTAACTCGAAACTTTTTTTTGCATGTTTTTAATGGGTTAAACTTTTCAAAGTCTCCAATCTATTGACCTTTCCGGAGGCAGTTTCTATAAATTTAGGAACGTTGAATATATCCTTTGGGATTTCAAATTTTTGAAACGTCTTGGCATCCTTCATTCTCTCTAACAATGCTGCCTTATCCACCTTTCCCTCTATTAAAAGTACCATCTTTTGCCCTAAAATCTTATCGGACACACCTGAAACAAAAAACCGGTTTTCAATAATCGAGGCTAGCTTAGCCTCAATCGATTCAGGAATTAATTTCACACCACCTGAATTGATGATGTTGTCATAGCGTCCTAACCATTCGAATTCGGTTTCGGACCGCAGGTTTACGATATCATTAGTGATTATTGAAGTATCTGAAATTTTTGGGGCCTGAATGATCAAACAATTTCTATCGTCAGTTTTAAACACAATATTTGGTAACCCTCGAAAATACATCTCAACTTCACTAAAATTGACAGCATTTAAGCTTATTTTTTTAACCGCCACATGGGTTAACGTTTCGGTCATGCCGTAGGTCTCGTAAATATCCGTCGAGATATTTTGAAGCTTTTTTACATGTTGCTTTGAGAGGGGCGCACCGCCAACGATCAACGTTTTGATACAATCCAATTTTGCTATCGAATTTTGGAACTGCAAGGGTACCATGGCACAGAAGTCGTATTTTTTAGACACAAAATCCATTGGACTTGAAGAAGGCTTTACGTAATCAAGCTGCAGACCGAGGACCATAGCACGAACCAACATCATTTTTCCGGCAATAAAATCAGCAGAGATACAAAGTAAGGCCGAATCGCCCGCCTCCAATTTAAAATATGCACCCGTCGCCAATGCCGAATTGACCATATGCTCTTTTTTTAACCCTACATGCTTCGGTTTTCCAGTAGAGCCCGATGTCTTTACTTCAATATTTTGGCCGACATTGCACCAATCTAAAAGAAAATCACCAATGGCTTTCTCATATGAATCGCCTTCCTTGACCAAACTATAGCCGACCTCCTTTAATTCTTCATTATCGAAGGAAATTCCATTTAGCTTAAATTTTGAATGGATTTCAATTGCCATCTACACCTTCGGTATTAGTTGCTAAGAATACTTCTTTTGGTTCCACTTTGCCGGTCAGTCTATCCTTCCAATCCGTCCAACCATATATGCGTGCAAAAATGAAAAGCAGAATAGGAAATATGACAAAAACAGGTACAAACGCATCGAATCCTAAAGTGGGTTCCGCTATATTTTTGTAGATCGCATCTACTTGAAATGCAGTGCTATCCGCAGTAATCAATAATGCGGATACCAGATTGTTGGCCGCATGGAAACCCAGGGCCAGCTCTAGCCCATTGTCCATTAAGGTTATGATTCCCAAGAAAAAGCCGGTACCGATATAATACACCATAATGCTGGGGCCCATCTCTTCTACTTCGGGATTACCTAAGTGCATCAAGCCAAAAAGTACGGAAGTAATTATTAGGGGCATCCATTTATTTTTTGCCATTATGCCAATACCCTGCATCATATAACCCCTGAACAAATACTCTTCAAAACTCGTTTGTATGGGAATCAGAAGTAACGCTATCACCAAAAGGTATAAAAAAGGCTCAAGGCGAAAATTGAGTACATAATCTTCCGGTGAAAAATACATATCCACACCCGTCATAACAATGGTTATGGTCGCCCACAATCCGAAGGAAAAGAAAATCCGTTTCCAATCGATTTTTCTTCGAGAAGTGGTCAGCGAAACGATGGATTGCTTGTGAATATATTTTACCCAGAGAAAAAGAAGTCCTATACCAACTACGAACGGAACCAACATTTCTACCAAAAAACGATTTGCGCCTTTTTTGGCAATCTCGGCGGCCATAAAAGCTTCAACATCAATATTCAAGAGTTTTATAGCGATATAGTTCAATACCATCAGACCAATAAAACCCAAAGGAATCAAAAAGTATTTCCAAACGCCCAATTCACCTTTATAGCCCTGCTCTATGTACATAATTCTTTGATTAAGTTAGTTGACCAATCTTTGTTTTTTCGATAATACAAGTTTCCATTTTCTACCTCAAGTGGGCTTTCAAAATTATTGGTGTATAGACCTCCTGTGCCTAAACCTTGAGGCATTTTATTTTTCAACGTTGCCGTCCATTGTGCAATGGCGCTTAGGCCGATATTGCTTTCAAGGGCACTTGTGACCCACCAACCGATTCGGTATTTCTCGGCCAAGGCAATCCACTCTTCGCTTCCTTCGTACCCGCCTATCAAGTTGGGTTTTAATATGATATACTGTGGCCGAATGGTTTGTAGTAGTTTCTCTTTATTCGTTACACCAAAAATTCCTATTAGTTCTTCATCCAAGGCGATGGGTAGTGGCGTTGAAGCACATAGCATTTTCATCGCCTCCCAATTTCCCTGTTTTATGGGTTGCTCTATGGAGTGTAAATCAAAGGTAGCGAGCCGACTTAATTTTTTAATGGCTTCCTCTGGCTTAAAAGCGCCATTGGCATCGACCCGCAATTCAATTTCTTTTTTGGTGTATTTCTTCCGAATGGATTTCAATAGTTTAAGTTCAGCGTCGAAATTAATGGCACCGATCTTCATTTTAATACATCGAAAACCTTCGCTAAGCTTTTGACTGATCTGGTCGTGCATGTAAACTTCATCTCCCATCCAAATAAGTCCGTTAATGGGTATGGGCATTTCGTTTCGAACAAAACCCGTATCAAATAATTCGAAAGGGTTTTTAGATGCTAGTGACAGAGAAGCTTGTTCCAATCCAAATTGGATACTCGGGAAACGCTCCAAAGACTTTAAAAGAGTATCGATTCCTTTTTCGATATGCTCGCAAACCCAGTTCAATTTCTTTTCATAACCGGCTACATCGTCGATGCTTAGACCTTTTAACAATCCACATTCCCCTATGCCATAGTTTCCATTTTCTTCGAGGATGAGAAACCAAGTTTCCTTTTGTGTCAAAACACCGCGGGATGTACCACTAGGGCGCTTAAAATCGAGAATATATTTTTTATAGGAAGCCTTCATCGGACAAAGACAAATTTAACCATATTTTGAATCTAAAATAACCGATATGGCAGGTATATGACCAATAGATAGTTTAGCGGAGGGTAATCCAGAATTAGAGAGGCCTTGGCCTATTAGTAGGGCATAGAAAAGTACGGAGCAAACAACCACCGTATGAAAGTCAGTGGCATTTACCTTTTACGTTTTTTCAAAGGTCTTGTGCTGTGCCATACTTAAAAGATCGTTCAAATAGCCCTATAAAGTAATTGATTTTCCTATGTCCAATAAAGTAAGGTACTTACCGGCTTTTTTGAATTTATCCCTTGCTTCATCGTGGTCGATTTCTATATACCCGAAGGTATCGTAGTGGTATCCTAAAATCGAATCGCACTTTATGAATTCAGCGGCTAACACCCCATCATCGATACCCATAGTGAAATTATCACCTATAGGGAGCACGGCCAAATCTAGATCAAAGCCCATGGGTATTAGTTTCATATCCATCGTAAGTGCGGTGTCTCCGGCAATATAGATGTGTTTGCCCGCTGCGGAAAGTATGAAACCTCCGGGTTGACCCCCATAGGTACCATCGGGAAAAGATGAGGTGTGAATGGCATTCACATATTTTAGCGTACCAAAATCAAATTTCCATTGACCTCCATGGTTCATAGGGTGGGTTTCAAAACCCATATTCCCATAATAGGTCGCAATCTCATAGTTACTGACAATCGTGGCCCCTGATTGTCTTGCGATGGATTCTACATCTAAAATATGATCTTGGTGGGCATGGGTAACCAATATGTAATCAGGATTCAAGGTCGAAATATCGATAACCCCGGAAGCCTTTTCATTTCCAGAAATAAAAGGATCTACCAATAGGGTTTTGTTCTCAAGACGAATCAACAATGTGGCATGGCCTAAAAAAGTAATTTGCATAAATGATGCTTTCCTCGATAATCGAGATTTAAAATTCTCCGAGGCGCGCCTCGAAATTTGAATTTCTGTCCTTTCCAATACCTCTTGGGCTTGCCGCAAGGTAGTTGACTATCCCAAATTTATACAAAGTTGAACCAAAACCGAACACCTTCTGTGCTGTTGTCCACATTTAGTTTGGTTTGCAACTGATTGGCCAAGCGGTTCATTAGTCGTATTCCCATAGAAGAATTCGCTCTTTCATCGGTATCATCAGGTAGCCCCACTCCATTATCAGTGTATTCAAAGAAACCTTCTTTGTCACCAATTTTTCTGAGATGAATGTAAATCTTACCATTATCATCGTCAACCGGGAATGCGTATTTGAAAGAATTGGAAACCAGCTCGTTCAAAATTAGTCCAAAAGGGATGGCACGATCAATATCAAGTTCCACACCCTCGGCATCAATGGTAATGTTAATGTTATGTCCGCCCTTTTTGTAAACAGATTGCACGCTATTAATAAGGCTTTCGATATAGCCCTGCATTTCAATGACCGAAAGATCATCGTTCTGATATAATTTTTGGTGAATGAGCGCCATGGCCTTTACCCTACTCTTACCTTCTTCCAAGGCCTCAATGGCCGCTTTGCTACGCGTGTTCTTAGTCTGTAAACTCAATAAACTAGAAACCATTTGAAGGTTGTTCTTTACCCTATGATGAATTTCTTTTAGTAAAGAATCTTTTTCGACCAAGGCATTCTCAATGATATGCTTTTGCTCGGCGATAAGTCTTTGGTTTTTAATACTTCGCAAATAGGCATAAACGAGGCCTGAAAAAAGTAATAGTGTGAACACCAAAGATATTAGCACCATATTGGTACGTTCATCTTGGGCCAACATTTCACTTTTTTGGCGTTCGAGGTTTTCCTTTTGGGCTGCCATAATGAGTTTGGTATTCTCCTTTTCCTCTGCCATTACGGTGGCCAACTGCTGAGTTCTTAGTTGAGATTCATTTTCATTTATTGAATCATTGATACGAATATTGTAACGTAAATAAGATGATTCATTCGCATAATCTCCTGTCTTGTTATAGTAGACAGAGAGCAATCGATTCTTTTTAATGAGATTTTCAAGTTTTTTGGTTTGAAGGTTGTCGCTAAGATAATCCGTCGCCTTTTCAAGATCGTTCAGTTCAAGATAGCACTCAGCGATGGCCAAACTATTTTCAACGATATCCGTTGAAAATCCTCCTTTATTATACTCTTTATACAGTTCGAGACTCTGTTCAAGATTTGGAATGGCCTCTTCGTGTTGCCCCAGATCAACAAGACTTTTCCCAATATTTCCCAATATGGTTGCATGAAGCAGGTTTGCTTGAAGAAGCTCCTGTTCCGACTTGACCTTCATCACATCGATTAAGTTCAAGTCACTATAGCTTTTCGCTTTCTTGAAATGACTTAAGGCCGTAGGTGTCGATTTGTCAAGTCTTAAATATGTTCCAACATTGTTGTTATATTCGGCCTGCGCAAAATAATCTTTTTCGCCTACTGTCTTTTTTGCCTGTTCGATATAATCTTCCATGGCCTTGCGATGCAATCCCAATTTGGAATAGATATCATAGAAATATACATTTTCCGTCAGCCCAAGTGCTTTCTTTTCCTTCCGTACTTCGATTTGTTCGGTGTACAAGCCTAACTCTCCGAAGTTTGCATCCATCAAACCGAGCAAAACGGACTTTTCTTTCAGTTCAAAATCCTCCTTGCCATTGTTAATCTCTTTCGCTATTGCCAAACTCTTATCATACTCCCCCAAGTCGTTATAAATTTGGGCCTGCATAATCTTATAATATATTATCGCGAGGGAATCTTGCGTTTTTTCGGCGGCATTTAAATATTTATTGACCGAATCCAACCAATCGTAGGCCGAATTTTCATTGTACCGATTTAAGGTGTCGAAAAAGAAATTGAAACGTGCGGAAGGAGTTTCCGTTTTTTGGAAAACCTTAAAAGAGCTTTCGGCGGTAGCAGCTGTTTCTTGAGCCATTATCGACCCAGTTACTGAGGACATTAGGACAAGTAGAACTAGAATTTTCCTTAATAATTTTCCCATACTAAAAAAGCTGCAAGACCAAACTTATAAAAATGCTCTGGTTTCGCTAAATTTTTGTTGTATCTTAAATCAGCTGGTCACTACAACAATTACTATTTTTTAAACCACGAGTAATACTACCTAAAGAATATCACCTTATGTTTTTTGACAAACGGTCCTGACTTATGATGCCGTTCACTTGATAAATACCCTTGACAATCACATTAAACATTAAAAAAAGCTGCATAGCACGTACACAGCTTTTTAGCTTATTATTTTAGACAGGATAAGGTTTGGGGTACCTCTTTTAATAATTTCAAAATTATGATTTTGATTCTCGACTTTCAGAATAATGTTGTGTAACCGTCGATTTTTGTTGTGAAAAAAATCAGCGTGTACTATTAGTGCATTTCATCGGATTTTTATGTATTTCATGGATGTGATTTCCATCCATGGAGAACCATGTAGGAATTTTTGTAATCCGTCTTGATTTCAAAACCCATTTGATTATTTCTATGGATCCTATACCAAGCCTCAGAATCAAAAAAGAGCTCGATCAATTAAGACCGAACCCTTTTACGAGAACACTATATGAAAATGAAAAAAATTATTCGCAGTTTGAAGAATACCTATTATGGGTATCGTTATACGAATATAGTTCGAAGTGTATGGTCAATAAATTAATTGTTGTGAACGGTAGAAAGATTGTTGTGAAGAAAGCCAATTCTGATTTATAGCAAAAATAAAGGCGCTTAAAGCGCCTCAATTTTATAGCCAACCAACTTCTGTTATGAATTCATGGCTGAAATTATAAACTCCTTAAACTCTTTGGATATCGGAATCAAATTATTATTGATCATAATATCCTTTGAATTGATGGCATCTATATGATCTACATTTACGATGTATGACTTATGCGCCCTGTAGAACTTGTGCTTTGGTAATTTTTCAAGATAATCCTTCAATGGAGAACGCACCAAGAACTTCTTATCTACGGTATTAACTTCGAGGTAGACATTGTCGGCTTTGATAAACTGTATCTCCTCAAACTGTATACGATAATATAGGTGCTGTTTCTTTACAAAAATGGAATCTTTCAGCACACTGTTGGACATCGGCACATCTGAACTGCCATCGTTCGAACTTGGTTTTCCGTCCGAATAAATAAAATTTGATAAAGCAATTTCAATGGAAGTATACAGGTCTTGCTGCTCGAACGGTTTTACCAAGTAGCCATTTGGTTTCACAGTCTTCGCATTCTCTACAGTGGCCCTGTCAGAGTTGGAAGTCACAAAAATAAACGGAATGTCATAGTTTTCACGAATATGTTTGCCCAGATCAATACCCGTTTTATCAGATGCCAAGATGATATCTATTAAAACAAGGTCTACTTCTTTGGTTTTTAAGACTTCTTCTGCTTGTTCATATACAATGACATTGTCGACAATTTCGTAACCGATCTCTTCGAGCATCGATTGCATATCGTCGGCGATAATGACATTGTCCTCTACGATAAGAATTCTGATAGGTTGTTCCAAATTAGTTGGGGTTTAGATGGTTAGTATTCAAAATTACAAAAAATTATTATACACAATGTAAAAGAAGACCGACATGAGAAATGTGCTCAGGGCCAACTTTTTTAGTTCAGGATCCAATTTTTCGGGTGCTTTGGTACGATTTACGTTCTTCATATGAATGGCTATCGGCACGAATGCCAATAAAGGTAAAAACTCGATAACAGCGGAATGGTTGCTGATAATGAACACCAACATGCAAATGAAAGCTGTTAGTATCAGACCAAAATGATAGTACTTTCCGTTATTGAATCCCATTTTAACCACTAACGTATTTTTACCCGATTTCTTATCATTCTCGAAATCACGTAGATTGTTAATGTTCAGAACGCCAGTACTCAAAAGTCCTATGGTGAATGCGGGCAAAAGTGCCGGCCATGAAAATTGTTTTGTATACAAAAACAGGGTGCCGACTACGGCAAGTAGCCCAAAGAATAGGAAGACGAAAACGTCCCCCAAGCCTTTATAGCCATAGGCCGAATTCCCTACGGTATAGCGTATTGCGGCCCAAATGCTTGCCAGGCCCAGTACAACGAACAAGGCGAAGTAAGCCAAGTTTTGAGTACCAAAGGCAAAATACAGCACTCCAAGAATTAAAAGAACATTAATCCCAATGGAAACCATGATTCCTGTTTTCAGTTCTTTTCGTGTCAACAATCCACTTTGTAACACCCGTTGTGGACCCAGACGAAAATCATTGTCAGTACCCTTAATACCATCACCATAGTCATTGGCGAAGTTCGAAGTTACCTGAAATCCTATTGTTGTCATGAGTGCTAGAACAAATATGATGTTATCAGATTGACCATAGAAATTGGCGAGTGCTGTACCCACTACTACTCCGGAGACGGAAAGGGGGAGCGTTCGTAACCTAGCTGCTCTTAGCCAAGTTGAGAGTTTTGACAAAACTAATACGGATCTTCTATTTGTATGCGTTTTCCTTCTTTGTAAGAAGCGACAAAAGCGTCCTTGAAACCGATGTCGACTAATTGGGTACGGAATTTCTGGGCCTCTTGCAAGGTTTCAAAATTACCCAAGGAATATGAATAAAACGGGTTCGTCTTGACGAACATCGTATTGGTAAGTGCTTCGGAGGCCAGGGTAACATTATTATCAACAAATGATTTAACCTGAACGGAATAGACTTTCTCCTTTTCCAAAAAATTCTTGGCCAAATAGAACTCTTTAACCAAGCTTAGCTCTTCATTCTGTTGTTTTAAATTGTCAAGTCTGCTTTTAATAGCATCCAAACTATCGATATCGGAAAGTACATATTGGTCTTGGGCCTCAAAATTGTTTTGACTTAATCCTGCCGTAAAGGCCGTTATGCCCAATGTACCAATTAGAAAAAGACCGGTAATTCCAGCCAAAACATTACGCTGGATCTTACTTTTTTTCAGTTCTTTGTTCTTAAATTTTATTTGGTCTAGAAGGCGTTCGTTTATGATTTGCGCCTTATCAATATCCTTGTGGAGTTCCAATAAATCGCTTTCTTCTATAAATGGCATGGGTCAATGCTTTTTTAGGGGTCTTTAATTGCGCTAAAGTTAAGAAAAAATAAGCCATCATCGATGAAAAGCACTGGCCTATTGTTGCAAAAATAGCGTTTTATGTTGCAAAGGTGCAAAAAAGCGTTGTCAAAATTAAGAGTGGGCTGATATTCAAAGTCATAGGCATCGGAACAAACGCTATTTAGCGATATGGATACCATCGTTTTCAATGGTTATTTTTCGGGCTTTGTACAATGTACCGATTCCTTTTTTGAAAGTCTTTTTGCTCATTTGCAATTCTTTCTTAATGTCTTCGGGGTCCGATTTATCGTGTAGTGGCAGAAATCCGCCATGGGCCATTAAGGTTTCATAAATTTTGTTCGCCGCGGGTTCCAGAATTTTTTCTCCTAGAGGTTGTAGGGAAACGTCTATTTTGTTGTCGGAGCGTATTTGTTTGATGATTCCTTTGGTATACGTACCGACCGAAACTTTCTTAAATATTTCATTTCGGTAAACGAGACCTTTATGCCGATGGTCTATAATTACCTCCCAACCTAAATCGGTCAATCTTGTAAAGACAAGATCTACTTGGTCGCCTTCCGAAACCGTCAACTCTTCGTTGCTTAGAAACCGGTCTAGCTTGTTCGAGGCGACCAGGCGATTCGTTTTTTCATCAAGATAGCAGTGAACGACGTACCACTGTCCCTCGACCATTTTGGATCGCTGTTCCCTGAAAGGTACGAGCAGGTGTTTCTCCAATCCCCAATCCATAAAAGCTCCGAATTCGTTGACCTCCGCCACCTTCAACAATTGAAACTCATTGACAAGTATCTCGGGTTCGATGTTCGTTGCCACCGGACGTTCGGCATGGTCCAAATAACAAAAAACGTTCAGGGTATCTCCAATCTCGTATGCTTCGGGAACATACTTATTGGGTAGTAAAATCTCATTGCCTTCTCCGTCGCCCAAAAAAAGGCCGACGCTGGTATCCCGTAATATTTCCAAAGAATTGAATTCACCCAATGCTATCATGTCGCAAAAATAGTGAAGTCGTTTAGAACCAAGGCATAAAAAAACCGCCTACATTTCGGTAGGCGGTCTGATTTAAACTATACCTTCTTATTTATAAACCGATTCTTTTTTGAAATGCTTGCACAGTTGGTAATAGACCACCGCTCTGTGTTTGTTCTTGTTTGAAGACCCGTATTTTTCAACAACGCTTTTAATAGCATCCATTAATTGCGGACTATCTTTCATCCCCAATTTTTTGATCAGGTAGTTGTTCTTTACGGTTTCCAATTCTTTTTCATCGGCTCCGGAAACTTTGGATGCATCAAGATTGTAGATTGACGGCCCCAAGCCGATAGTAACTTTGGTCAAAAGATCCATGTCTGCGCTGGCTCCGAATTTATCCTTGATGTCAGCGGCATACTTTGCAATTAAATCATCTCTTTTACTCATAATAGTTAGTGTTCTAAAATTAATAATGGTTATACAAGATTCGAAGATATAAAATCGAAATAACCGAGCAAAATTTTATCATTTAATAATCTTGGTGTTGAAATTTCAAGCAGTTGGGGTATTTTGGAATCCTTATAGAAGGTTCTGCAACTGTTTTTGAGGGATTCTTGATCTTCCGCGGCTTGATATCCGATTCCATACATTTGACACAAGTTTTGGGCATTCAGATCATGGGTGGTTTCGAAAAAGGTTTCAAAATTCTCGGCATCCTCTTTTCCCGGAAGTATCCTAAAAATTCCGCCTCCCTGATTATTGATTAAAATAATCCTGAAATCTGGTCGAATGTATTTGTTCCATAGTCCATTGCTGTCATAGAAAAAACTAAGATCCCCCGTTATCAGTACAGTTGGTTCTTCATGATACATCGCCCCCCCGATCGCGGTCGATGTACTTCCATCTATTCCACTTGTTCCCCGATTGCAAAACACCTTTAAAGAGGGATTCAAATCAAATAGCTGCGCGTACCGCACCGTAGAACTATTCGCCAATTGCAACTGATAGTTTTTGGGAATCGTGCCTAAAATAGTATCAAAAGCCTTCATGTCGGAGAAAGGAATTTCTTCCAAGTACGCTTCTCTCCTATTCATATAATGTGATTTATATGAATTCCATTCTTCGTAATAGTCACTCCGCATAGGTTTCGTCGCCGTAAGAAAGGTCATCAAAAATGAATTGACATCTATTTTAAAATGATGTGAAAGGCTAAAAAAAGTATTGAAGGCCTTTTGGCTATCCACATGCCAGTGATGTTCGGGACGGTATTCCCTCAAAAAAGCCTTTATCTTTTTTGATACGATAAGGCCCCCAAAGGTCAACACAATCTCTGGTCGCAGTTTTTCGAAAATCGCAGCTCTCTGTGCGGACTTTTCAATAGGTGCTAGAATACTATCGATACTGGGAAAGAAATTTTCATGGTGCAAGTTGGATGTCGTTTCGGTCAATACCACTACCGAAGAATCTTCGGCCAACGCATCTAGAAATTCTTGTTGTATGCTATTCGGTGAATTTGCCCCAACAAGTACCATTTTCCTTTCGGATTCATTCCAAACCTCCAGAAAGCGCTGCAAATTCAAAGGTGAAAGTTCAGGTTCATCATTGTACAGAAATTCTGGATGCACCGTAGTTTTTTCAACGACATTGTACAAGGGTTCTTCAAAAGGAGCATTCACATGAACCGGTACTTTTTGCCTAATTGCAATATTAAGGGCCAAATTGAGCTCCGTATCGTTGAATTTCTGGATATCTTCTTGTGCCAGCTCCTTGGGCTTTTTTTCCAGCCATTGTGGCGCATAATGCGAAATCCGGTCCGTAGCATGTGTGACATCTTGTTTTAGGTTTGCTGAATATCCGATGTGACGTTCGAATACATGGTCTTGACGAATCGTCTGCCCGTCACCGATATCGATTTTATAGATAGGCCGATCAGCGGATATCACAACCAATGGAATTTGACTATAGAAGGCCTCCGCAATAGCGGGATAATAATTCAACAACGCACTACCCGAAGTACACACCAAGGCAACCGGGCTTTGAATTTGCTGGGCAATGCCGAGCGCAAAAAAACCTGCACACCGCTCATCTACGATACTAAAGCATTTGAAAAAAGAATCTTCTGAAAAACCAATGGTCAAGGGAGCGTTTCGCGACCCTGGAGAGATTACAATGTTTTCGATACCCTTTGCCTTGCAGTGTTGCACGACCGATTGTGCAGATGGTATGGTAGCATATTTCATCAGCTGCAAAAATACAACGCCATCCGATCTTAGCCCAATTATTTTTTATCTAAGACAATATTGAGCATGGTCTTACTTTTAGCAACGGTTTCTTCCCATTCCTTTTCGGGGTTAGAGTCTTTGGTTATTCCTCCACCCATGTAAATTATCGCCCTTTGATCTTTTAACTGCAGGCATCGAAGATTTACGAACAATTCGGTTACTGTCTTGATTGATCTGTAAGCCTTGTTTTCAATATTTCGACTTGTGGAAGAACGGTCTGTTTCCGTTTTTAAGTTCAACTCTCCCAAAAACCCGGTATAAAAATCACGGTTATAATTTTCACTTTCAAGGATGAAATTTTTGGCAACTTCTTTGGGTAATCCGCATACCGCTGGGGTTGGGTGCAACGCTTTGATGATTTCCGCCAATCCGTATTTTATTTTTCCAGAGAGTCTTGTACGCAAATGCCATAAATTTCCGGCCCGGACCGATTCGGTTTTTGATATCTGAAAATCACTGATTTTGTCTTTTAGTGCTTCAAAAATATATTGGGTTACAAGTTTTTGTTCTTCTATTTCCTTAGTGCCCCAAGTGGGCTCGATGTCTTCGATATACTGCTGTGTTCCTGCTAAGGACATGGATGTGAACCGGTCATTTTCGATACGCAACAAAATTTCCGGAGTCGCCCCTAGCCACATCCCTATTTTTGGGTGATACCACAGATATCGTAAGGCACTGTCATACTTTGAGATCAAGCTTTGGAACAA
>CAYGPR010000011.1:0-94244 GCA_964351985.1 uncultured Maribacter sp.
GTCCTCCTGTGTAGATCGATAAAAGTATTTGTTCGATAACCTGATGCTGACCGACGATTACCTTTGCAATCTCTTGCTTTAACGCAACATGTTTCTCGACGAGGTTATGTATTGCAGTTGTGTCCGACATGCAACTATTCTTTTACCCAATTATTGGCAAAATCACATTCTTGGTTCTCTTCATTGACGCTCACATATGTATCTTTAATATGTTTTTCCATCCACTTTTTGATAGCGCTATACTGTTTTTCGGTCTTGGCCAATTGCTGTATTTTTATATAATCCTGAGAAAAATTCGCGACATGTTCTTCATAACGATTGGTGATTTTTAGAATTTTGAACTTCACACCACCACCCCTTGGGTCTTGATCCATAATTGGATTTGATATTTCGTTATCCTTTAGGTTTCTGACCTGGTTGTAAAGCGTCGGATCCATTTTAGTCAGTTCGAACCGTGAATCGAAATTGGTAGGGTTACGAAGCAGCCCCCCATCGAACTTGGTCTCTTTCTCTTCGGAAAAATTGAGTGCTGCCTCGGCAAAGGTAAACTTGCCATCAAGAACGGCCTGTCGTATACTGTCAAGTTCTTTTTTTGCCTCGTCCATAGCTTCTTGCGAGATTTCAGGCTGCAATATGATATGACGCACATCACGCTCCTGACCCCTTATCTTCTCTACGTACAAAATATGAAAGCCGAACATGGTCTCGAATGGATCTGAGACTTCACCCTCGGCGGTACTAAAGACAACATCTTTGAAGGTTTTGTCGAATCCTGAATCTTTGGTAATGCTTCCTAAAAGTCCGCCTTGCGACTTACTTGGACCTTGAGAATATAAAATCGCCTTAACACTAAAACTGGCATCGTTATCCTCGATGTCTTGTTTTATCGCATTGAGTTTGTCGATTACCTTTTGCTTTTCTAAATCGGAGGCCTTAGGTTCTTTCACGATTTGGGAAATTTCCATTTCGGCACCGAACACAGGGCGCTCATCTTCGGGTATCTTATTGTAGAACTGACGTACTTCTTCAGGAGTGATCTCAATGTCCTCCACTATTTTCTGCTGCATCTTTTCTGATAGCATGCGCAGTTTGATAATCTTGTTGATGTCTTCCCTCAAACTGGCCTCGTCTTCCTTTTTATAGAACTTCAACAATTTTTCCATCGATCCCAATTGTGACAAAAAGCCTTGAATTTGTCGATCAGTGGTGGCCGCCACCTCATCGTCGGATACCAAAAGGCTGTCTTGAACGGCTTGATGGGCATACAAACGATCCTCCATGAGCTTGCCCAGCATACTGCAATGATTGACACCTTCCATAGAGGCACCTTGGCTTTTTATATCGATCATTGTTTTTTCAATGTCCGAATCGAGTATGACGTAATCGCCTACTACGGCAGCGATACCATCCAATTTTATTTTCTTGAAATTTCGGGCCGTATCTTTTTTGATCGTCTTATCGGCCTCCACTACGGGTTCTTGCGGTTCGATCTGCGTATCAGGGACTTCGGTCGTCTCTTGGGCAAACAGCATGCCGGTCAGAAAGAAGGCCAACATTATATACATCGACTTATTCATCTTCTTCTTTAGTATAAACTTCAAATTCTTTTTCTTTAATGGCTTCATCGATAATTTCAGTTTCGAGCTTTCGAATATAGTCTAACTTTCGCCTACTGAGCAATACTTGTCTTATTGTAGGCTCTATAAAGGTTAAGGGTGCAACATCGTTAACCTGCAAAACCCCAGTAATCTTGGCCAAATATACCCCTAATGCATCCTCCAATTCAAAAAATTGTGAATTTTTTAAGTACTTATCTTGATTCTCAAATGTTAAAGGAGGTATTTCATCAATCACCCTCGACGCCCTTATCCAAAGGGAATCGTTAAAATTGAGCTTTTTAAACTGTACCCCGATCGAGTCTAGGTACGCGACATCATCCTCTTTAAAACTTTTGAGCTTTTTTATGACCTCATCTTTGTTCAAGAACTGTTTTGGCAATTCTATAAACCGGATTTTGATCAGTTTTTCCTTAAGTCGAAAATTTTCTTTTTCGGCCTCGTAGAACCGATTCAATTGTGATTCGGTTATGAGCGTATCGCTACCTTGTTCGACCAAGGCTTCTTTGTAGGCCCTGGTATAAAGATCGGTCCGATAGTTGTCGACCAATGCATCATATTCAGCCAGATTTTCTTCGGGCAAATTGATTTTGGCCTTTGTCAACAATAATTGTTTGGAAGCCCAATTGTTGATGTAATTGGTTACGAACGAAGCACTATCCTCTTTTGACAGGTCGTCGTTTAACAAAAGAGCAAGATCATCTTCATATAAATAACTTTGTCCAACACGGGCCAAAGGTTTTTTGCCACCCTCCTCTTTTCGTAAATAGTTACAGGATGAAAGCAGAACCGGCCCTAGTATAAAAACCAGCACTTTTTTAACGAGGGAGTCGCTCCTATATTTTCGAAATAGCATCCCGCAAAAATATGAATTAGATCACGTTGTACAAGCTATACTTGTTTTACTTAACAGAATTTTAGCCATCACTCCAAAATTTATTACATTAGTAAGAGTAAGAGACTGTTTGGATATGTATCGATTATTTTCAAACAGTCTCTAAGAACAACTTATATTCAATGCCATGAAATACACTACGGAAATTACGGTAGACGTACCTAGGGACGAATTCATTAAAAAAATGGACAATCCGGATAATATGAGGCATTGGCAGCGTGGCCTAACGGACTACAAAACCATTTCAGGGCCCCCTGGGGAAGAAGGCTCAAAAATGGAACTCCAATATCTTATGGGAAAACGTAACATGGTGCTTATCGAAACAATAATTAAAAGAAATTTCCCTCACGAGTTTCATGCGACCTATGATACCAAGGGCGTACACAATTTGCAAAAAAATTATTTTAAGGATATTGACGGACACAGTACAAAATGGATTTCGGAGACCGACTTTCAATTTGAAGGTTTTATGATGAAGACCATGGGCTTTCTTATGCCGGGCGCTTTCAAAAAGCAGTCAAAAAAATATATGGAAGACTTCAAGGCATTTGCAGAAAACGGTACATCGGTAGCTAATTTATAAACAGGCTATAAAAACTTAACTATTGCAGCATAGAAAGATAAAATTGATCTGGGACTTTCGGGGTCCCGCTGCCGAGAAAACGGCAGAACATCACGAAAAACACCTGAAAGAATACATTGCCCTAGAACGGCTTCCCATTGACACCACCGGATATCAAAGACTTGGCGAAATGCATAGCTTGGCCTTTATGGTGGTTGAGGAACTTGATATGATTAAAGTACGTGATGCCCTTAAACCCCATCGGGGCGAAGTATATGAAGGGGGCTCCCCTACCCCCCCTCAAGGAGGGGAGTAAATATGCCAACCTTAATTAATACTTTATATAGGAAAATACCGAACCCGTTATGAAAAAAACCTTTCTCTTATTTTTTAGTGCATTTCTTTTGGTCAATTGCACTGAATCGACCGTTGCTGAAAATCCGCTTGAAAGCGCACTTGCTTCTGAAAATAAAAACATAAAGCGAGTAATGGACAGTGTAGCGTACTACGAAGTTCAAATACGTTTTACCCAAATCGACCGGAGAAATGATAGCGTTCTATTTACGGATTATGACTTTCAAGTCGACAAAGACAACTACTTCTACCCCGCAAGCACCGTAAAATTTCCAGCGGCCGTACTCGCGTTGGAAAAACTCAATGCCATTGATACCTTGGATAGAAATACCCGATTTTATGTCGAGGGCGATTCGGTAGAAACGACATTCGCCAAGGCCATTTCAGAGATTTTTGCCGTAAGCGATAATATCGCGAACAATCGATTGGTCGAATTTTTAGGCCAAGACGCCATGAACGCCGGATTGGAAAAAAGAGGTGTTCAACCCGTTCGAATCGCCCATCGCCTTGGATATCATTCTGACGATGTTTCCACAAAACCTTTGATTATCTATTTGAACGATAGCACAACGGCCACTTTTGCAGGCACGATCAACACCTCGGCCAAACCTCTACAACTAAACCGAATTAAAAAAGGTAAGGGATATGTAGAGGAAGATTCCCTCATTCAAGAACCATTTAATTTCAGCTTAAAGAACTACTATCCGATCGATGCGCAACATGGTCTTCTAAAACGTGTTATTTTTCCTGAAAAATTTCCGGAGAACCAACGGTTCGGTTTGAGCGAAGAACAGCGTGAATTTCTGCTGTCCGCAATGCATACCCTGCCTAAAAATTTGGGTTACGATTCAGAGGAGTATTACGATGGCTATTGTAAATTCTTTATGTACGGTGATACCAAAGAAGACATTCCCGAACACATAAAAATCTACAACAAAGTCGGTTGGGCGTATGGCACTTTGACCGATTGCGCCTATATCGTGGATGAAAAAAATAATGTGGAATTTATGGTAACCGCAACTATATTGGTCAACAAAAATGGAATCTTCAATGATGATACCTACGAATTCGAGGAGGTCGGCATTCCGTTTTTGGCCGAATTAGGGCGTGAAATCTATAAACAAGAATTAAACCGTAAAAAAAAGTAAACTACTTTTGGGCAAGCCCATAAGGCGTTAAAGAGGATTTTAAATTTAGGTTTCGACGCAAGCATCGGAGCATTTTAATCTCGATTATCGACTAAAACAGTATGGAACAGTTGACATTTGATTCGTTTACAAAAAAGATTTATATCAAGGCCCCATTGGAAAAACTGTATTGGTGCTGGGCGACCAAAGCAGGCATTGAATCTTGGTTCCTGCGGAATGCGGCATACTCCACAACAGAAGGAACTAAACGCAATGTAGATGAAGAAATCCGGATGGGTGACCATTATATCTGGGAATGGTATAATTGGAACGGACAGGAAAAAGGAGAAATACTAAAAGCCAACGGAAAAGATTATCTCGAATTTTCATTTGCCGACGTCAGTAAGGTCTCCGTAACTCTTGAAAATAAAGGCGATGCTGTTTTGTTGACCTTAAAGCAGTTCGAGATTCCCACGGACGAGAAGACCAAAATGGATGTCTACAACGGATGTAGTTGCGGTTGGACCTTCTGGCTAGCTAACCTAAAGGCCTATCTAGAGCATGGCATTCTGCTCAATGAAAAAGAATTCGACTTGACCGAAATACCACAGGCGGGACACGTCTTTGTAAATATGTAACCCAATGGACTATACCTCAAAATCGATTCGAGCCTTTATCGGGGCAAAAGACTATCAAGAGTCCAGAAAATTTTATAAAGAGCTGGGCTTCGAGGAGGTGGTCATTGATAAGAGCATGAGCCTTTTCAAGGTCAATGAAAGTCTTGCCTTCTACCTGCAAAATGCCTACGTGAAGGATTGGATCAACAATTCGATGCTTTTCTTGGAAGTCGATGATCTCGAACAATGCCAAAAAGATTTGATGGAAAAAAGATTGCCCGAAAAATTTAAAGGCGTACGAATCACCGACATCAAAACTTGGGACTGGGGCCGCGAAATCTTTATGCACGACCCGTCCGGGGTGCTTTGGCATTTTGGGGAGTTTGACTAAGGGTATCGGTGAAATTTGTGCACTATACTAAACGTTTACCTCTCTCCCCAAGATTAAATTAAGGTGAATTTCTATGTAATTATCGATAAAGGTTCTTATGCACAACCTACTTGGGTTATATGTAGTTTTTTATAAATTGCGTTTATCGACCAGTTGTAAACAATATAAGTAAAATCGTGACCGTGAAAAAAATTTTGATTTTAATATTGCCCTTTTTACCTATTACCCTACTTTCACAGGAACTAAAATGTTGTGAATCAATCAAGGAAGTTGAAACCTTTTTAAAAGGAAATTGGAAAAAGACAGACTCTGAACCAGATTTAGAATATCGTTTTGAATTAAAAAATGGAACCGGAAGACTTAAAGTCACAGTGGTCCATAAATATAAAACTCTTGAAAAATCTGAAGATAAACAGCCCAATTTAAAAATACTAAAAACAGAAAAAAGATTCGAAATTGAACATGATTTTGGTGGATTGAAAACATATCCCGGACTAAAATATCTGAATTCCAAAAAACTTATCGTAACGAGAAAAGATGGCGCAGAACGAGAATATTATAAAGTTTTAGAATAAATACCGCTACCCAAAGTCTCCACACTTTACGCTACTTATCTAAGATCGGTTAAATTTGCAAAACCGTAAAATCGCCCCGTGCAAGAACCCAAACAGACCCGTATCAATAAATACCTCAGCGAGGTCGGCTACTGCTCGCGCCGCGCGGCGGACAAACTCATTGAACAAGGTCGTGTAACCATCAACGGGGAAGTACCCGAAATGGGTACAAAAATATCGGAAGGTGACGAAGTACGGGTAAACGGCAAATTAATCTCCGAACCAAACGAAAAGCCGGTATACCTCGCTTTTAACAAACCAATCGGCATTGTCTGTACCACCGATACACGAGTCGAAAAGGACAATATCATTGATTTTATAAACTACCCGAAACGAATATTTCCTATTGGCCGATTGGACAAACCCAGTGAGGGACTAATTTTTTTGACCAATGATGGTGATATCGTCAACAAAATTCTGCGTGCACGCAATCACCACGAGAAAGAATATATCGTTACGGTCGACAAGCCAATTACAGAAGAATTTCTCGAAAAAATGCGAAACGGAGTCCCCATTCTAACTACCGTAACCCGCAAATGTGAAGTCGAAGAACTTGGTAAATACCAGTTTAAAATCATTCTGACCCAAGGTCTTAATCGGCAAATACGTCGCATGTGCGAATATTTGGATTATCGTGTAAAGCGACTCAAACGCATTCGTATCATGAACGTGACCCTTGATATTCCCGTTGGAAAATGGCGCGATCTTACCCAGTCGGAGCTTTTGGAAATAAACCGTTTGGTGTCCGATTCCTCTAAAACGCATGATGACTTATAACCAATCTACCGTAATTTGAGGACTCCTTTAAAATCCTATAAAAAGAGACAGTTTTTACCGATCTACCTTTAACTTTAGGTAATCATCGTAATAACTATGAATTGGGTCATTCTCTTATTTCTGTTTTTCACTTTTTTGGGACTTCTTTTGTCCGTGCTCTTTTTTTTCAAAAAGAAGGGAGATCGAATGGCGAACATTCTATTGGGGATTTATACCTTTTTATTCGCCTTTGAATTGCTGAACAACTCCCTGCGTTGGTCCGGAGATATTTACAAGGAGTCTTTCGTTCATCTCAATCTCGCCCATTTTCCATTGTGGACCGTGTATGGTGCTTTGGTCTTCATTTATACCCGCAGGGTAATCAACAAAGTTGGTTTTAAATGGCGTGATCTTTTGTTTTTGGTTCCTCCGATCTCGACAGTTTCAATGCTATATCCTTTTTATGCCTTGTCATTGAAAGAAAAAGTAAAGGTCGTTCTTGAAGGTAGAACGTACGATTATGCATATTTCCCGAATTCCGCCATTTGGATCGTCATTGCCATTATGTTATTCTACGCTGCCTATACCTATTTCAATTTTTGGAGAAACAAAAGGGTCGGTTTTCGAGAGAATGTATGGCTCAAATGGTTCGTCGGATCGTACTTCGGATTCTCCTTTCTGTTCGCTCTCTACATATTCTTGGTCCGGTTCGGACTGATGGATCCCAATTACGATTATCTGGTAGACATTGCCATTGTCGGTTTTATAGGAATGCTCTCTTTTTTCGGATTTGTGCAACCCAAAATCTTCGAGGGTAAATCCATCAAAGAAGTCCTTCCTTTTGTAAAATATAGAAAAACAGGTCTGTCGGAAGCCCTATCCATAGAAATGAAAGCAAAACTTTTACGCATTATGGAAGAACGAGAACCCTATTTGGATAATGACCTCCGGCTGGACGATCTATCCATGCTCATGAACTTATCAAGAAATCACACTTCGCAGATCATCAACGAACATTTCAATCTTTCTTTCTTTGATTTCGTTAACCAATACCGCATCAAGGATGCCAAAAACCTATTGCTACAAAATAAAGAGGAAAATCGAACCATAACGCAAATCGCCTATGACGTAGGTTTTAATAATCGGGCATCTTTTTACAAGGCGTTCAAAAAGTTTTCCGACGGAAGAAGCCCTTCCGATTATATGGAACAGATGCACGCATCGTGATGGGTTTTTAAAGGCTTCGATGAATATCATAAGCTCAGATAAATTACCTCATGATAATTTTAAGTGTGTATTTGACATCTCCCTACATAGAGAGACAAGCCTTTTCATCATATAAATTAATTTTATAAAAATTACTTTATGCATTAAGATCATTACAACTTAAGTTGCAAATTATGGTACATATTAAATTTTTGATGTTAGTGGCCCTTGTGTTGACATCTTGTAAAAAATCGGATTCTCATTCAATTGTAAGAAGTGATTCCAAAGAATCTAATCAGCTGCTAGGCTCTTGGGATATAAAAGAAATACATTGGATATCGAAAGATACAACGCTAACCATCGAAAAGGCCCAACCTGGTATTTTAATGATCGCTCCTAACAGATATAGTATTATTTGGACACCTACCAAAAAGCCCAGGTCAAAATTCAATACATTATCAAAACCTACCGATGCCGAAATCAAATCGGGTTTTAATTCCATCGTTTTCAATTCGGGAACGTACACTACAACGAGTTCAAAAATGGTTACGAAGGCTTTAATTGCCAAAGTACCAGGTTTTGAAGGAGGTCTTCAGTACTATGATTATCGAATCGAAGAAGGCACTTTATTTCTTACCATGTACGACGAAACCTACCCCGATGGTACGAAACCCGATTGGGCGGGAAAATGGAAGACCCACTTTATTTTAAAAAAAATTAATACGAATACTGAGGGTTAACAACAGATTCAATCTTATGTAAGACGATACATGCTCACGATGCGACCAACTCTTTTCATATTGATTTTAAGTCTTATGTCATATCAATTTCATAGCTGTACGAAAAGCGATAGGGATACAAGGAGGCCTGGGTCTAAAAATACCGTTGCATTTTCAGAAGGAGTCGACGGAACCGATGTTACATGCAATAACGTAACTTATAAAGATTGGGAAACGTCAGAATATGTATTACCCTATGCCGTTGGCGAAACATACCGCACCAACCTAACGAATTGCACCTCATCTTACCATGCCCCAGGAATGTCAGACCAATTCGCAATTGATTTTGTCATGCCCATAGGTACTGAGATTACCGCCACTCGCCCAGGTCAAGTTTTTCATATCGAAGAATCAGGAGTAGATGGAAGTTTCCCCAACAATCTGGTAATCATTGCCCATTCTGATGGAACATTCGATGCATATATGCATCTTACGAAAAACGGTGCTTTGGTCGAGGTGGGCGATTTCTTATCGCAGGGAGACCTCATTGGCCTTAGTGGCAATACTGGTCTAGCGGGCTATCCGCACCTTCATTTTGTGGCAATCAAAGAAAAACCTCTTGAATTCCCGTATACTTCGGTTCCGGTAACCTTTAAAAATACGTTGGATAACGAAAAAAGTTTGTTGCCATACACCGACTATCCTGCATATCCATATTAATAGACTAAATAGATTTGGAACAGTGAAGTCAAATTACAACGACAAAATTACAAATTAAACCATATGATGAGTATGAAGATCGATTTGTTGGGCGACACAGTCATCTAAAAAAATTGGGTCAAAGGAAGAATACATTTCAAAACGATGACCTATAAAAGTTGTACTTTACTATAGAGAAATAGTAAAGATGAGGTGACAAATGAAGATAAGATGCGATTATGACCGTTTAACTAGAATAGCAATGATATTATTAACGATTTTTACAATGGTTCAATGTTCAAAAAGTGAACGTGATACCAGAAGACCCGGATCCAAAAATACCGTTAACACTACAGATTCGTTCGAAACTTCATGTAAATCTGTCGGTTATGAATATTGGGAGGCTTCAAAATATGTTTTGCCCTATCCTGTTGGAAAAATTTATAAAACAAATCGAACACATTGCTCCACAAGGTCTCATGCTCCGGGAGAACCGGACCAATATGCCTTGGATTTCGGTATGAATATTGGAACTGTTGTTACTGCAACAAGAGCGGGGCGTGTTGTTTTCGTCGAAGAGTCTGGGGAACCAGGAGAGTTTCCCAACAATCTAGTGGTCATCGAACATGATGATGGTACTTTCGCACAATACATGCATCTAAACTATCAAGGTGCTTTGGTCGATGTAGGCCAATCTGTATCGCAAGGTGATGAAATAGCATTGAGCGGTGACACCGGTCCGGCCGGATATCCACATCTTCATTTTGTGGTCACGAAAAATGATTCGTTTGAATATCCATATAAATCAGTACCTACGACCTTTAAAAACACTAAGCCCAATCCGCAGAGTTTAGAGCCCTATACCGACTATCCTGCCTATCCCTATTAGAAAATGATGAAACAATAAACATGACAATTCGAAGGATAAAAAATTATATACTAGTCATTTCATTGCTAATACTTTCTTGCAGCAACGATGAGACGCCCCCAAAGGAACTTCTGTCTAGAGAGGTACCAATTGCAGATGGATGCCCAAATGGCCAATATGACGATTGGAAAACGTCCGAATATGTGCTGCCCTATCCTGTCGGCAAGAGCTATGTAGTTACCTTAAGCCACTGTGGTGGGTCTTTTCATAGCGAAGGAGAGCCCGACGAATATGGTGTTGATTTCGCTATGGATATTGGAGAAACCATTACCGCGGCAAGAACAGGTGAAGTGGTTTATGTGGAAGAATCGGGTATCGACGGAGAATTTCCTAACAACCTCGTTATAATAGAACATGTAGATGGCACATTTGCGCAGTATATGCACCTAACGAAGAACGGGGCATTGGTCGAAATCGGTGATTCGGTCATTCGGGGTACCGAAATCGGACTCAGTGGAAATACCGGTCTCGCCGGGTTTCCACATCTACATTTTATTGTAACAGAGGCAGGGTCATACAATTATCCCTATACCTCAATACCAACAACGTTCAGTAATACATTGTCTAATGAGCGCAGTTTGGCAAAGGGGGTAAGGTATCCGGCTTATGGGTACGAATAAAATACGTAACACAGAACAACGTAAACGTATGTAGGCATTGACAAAAAGTAGGACAATTTTGCATTATTTGCATTAACAAATGATATATGTTTTTTAACACCTTATTCCGTTAAAAATCATTAACTTAGGAATAGAATAATTTTGCTCTGAAAATTTAAAAAATCCAAATCAAGATGAAAACAAGTAGAATAACTTTAAAAAAGTCCCTATCAATTGTGGTATTTACGATGCTACTTTTTGGGATAACAGGAACACACAATGCCGCGGCCTTTTTTCAGGAAGACGTACAAGAAGATGCACAGGCTTTCGAACAATACAAAGGTGAAGTTTTGGATGCCGAGACTAAAAAACCTTTAATCTTTGCAAGCTTGGCCATAGAGGGCTCCAACATCAGTACTATTACGAATACCGAAGGTGAGTTTTCATTAAAGGTACCAAAAGATATTGGCGAGGTCAGTGTCTTAATTTCTTTTTTAGGGTATAAGAACAAAATTATTCCGCTCTCTCAGTTTAAGAATGGTAACAACAAAGTGCTCATGGATATTTCGGTAGAACAACTGTCCGAAGTCAATCTAAGCATACCGAAGGATGCAAAAATATTGGTGCTCGAAACCTTGCAAAGAAAGGGCGATAATTATTTCAAAGACCCAACCGTAATGACGGCCTTTTATCGCGAGACCATTAAAAAAAGAAGAACGAACGTATCGCTCTCCGAAGCTGTAGTAAACATTTACAAAGCACCTTATTCATCATTAAAACGCGATGCCGTTGAAATGTACAAGGCTAGAAAAAGTACGGATTATAGTAAGCTTGATACAGTTGCCTTAAAGTTGCAGGGCGGGCCTTTCAACGCACTTTTTGTCGACATCATGAAATATCCTGAATACATTTTCGATGAAGAATCAATTGACGATTATGTATTCAGTTTTGATCGCTCTGTAAGGGTTAACGATCAGCTCATTTACGTAATCAATTTTAAACAACTAGAAAACCTGACCGAACCGCTGTACCAAGGTCAGCTTTTTATTGATGCTGAAAATAAGATTTTGACCAGTGCCATTTATTCGTTGAACATTACGGATCGCGATGAGGCCGCCCGACTATTTGTTCGCAAAAAACCCAGAAATGCAAAGGTATGGCCGACCGAAGTGGCCTATAGGGTCGACTATCGTGAAAAGAATGGCAGATGGTATTATAGTTATAGTAATGTTTTATTGGAGTTCAAGGTCAACTGGGATAAAAAATTATTCAATTCTGTTTATAGCATGACCTGTGAAATGGCAGTAACGGATTGGGAGAAAAATCTTACGAGCGCATTTCCTAAATCCAAGGAAAGAATCAGAACCTCTTATATTTTAAGTGATGAAGCTATCGGCTTCGCAGACCCTGATTTTTGGGGTGAGTATAATATAATTGAACCTGAAAAGTCAATTGAGTCGGCCATTAAGAAAATTCAACGTCAATTGAGAAGAGCAAAAAATAACAGCGGTACTTCAGCTCCATAGAGGTCTCTATTAAAATAGAATCAAAAAAAAAGCCGTCATTTATTAAATGATGGCTTCTTAATTAGGGTAATGTCTTTTACTTACCTGGCATAACTACCGTGTCGATAGCATGAATAACACCATTAGTGGCAGCTACATCTGCAATTACCACTGTAGACATACCTCCTTTGGCATCTGTCAACATAACTTTTCCATCTTTTAAAGAAAGACCGATTTCATCACCTTGGACTGTTTTAACCTTAAACATTCCATTATTTGAATTGATAGCCTCAATTACGGCTGCTGCTTCAAATTTTCCGGCAACCACGTGATAGGTCAATATTCCGGTCAAGTCTGCTTTGGCAGCAGGCAATAACAGGCTTGAAACCGTACCATCAGGCAATTTAGCAAAGGCATCATTTGTAGGCGCAAATACCGTAAAAGGTCCTTCAGAACTTAAAGTCTCTACCAAACCTGCAGTCTTTACTGCTGTAACCAATGTGGAAAAATTCTCATTTCCGGCGGCAACGCCAACAATGTTTTCCGTTTGTGCAAAAGTGGCTGCCCCAATAAATAGTAAAGCAGAAGCCAAAATAGTTTTCATCTTTTTCATAATGTATATTTTTTAAGTTTCTTCAAAAGTAAGTGGAAGGAAAACGGTATTATCATAATTTTTGTTTAAATTTTTATACTAAACGTTAAACAATTAATAAAATGAAGATCACCCCTGTTTTCAGGGAAGATAATTTCACTGGAAGCAGCTTTTCAAAATGGCTACTCTCCCCGGATATTTGTAACATGTTCATTCAATACTATTAACCGGAGGATTGGAAATTGACGATCGCTCTGAAAATAAATTATCCATGGGCACGTTGTATTTCATATTCAATTCCTTCAATCTAACTACCATTTTATGCAAAACGTACTACCAAAATTTAAAAGACCGATTCAAGGAATCGATGAGCCGCGTACCGAAGTTTCACATTGGGACAAGGCTATGGATGCCTATGATGCCAAAGATTTTCGAACCGCATTGATCGAGACGATAAATTATATGAATCCCGAAATCCTTTCTAGCAAGGAGACCGACGGAGATATCAATATCACACGCGGTCAAGGATCTGCAGAGATTCAGGTCACCATCGCCAGTGACACCTTTACCGTAAAAGCCCCTTTTCTAAAAGTCACTGAAAAGACCAACAAAGTGGCACTGTTCAGAAAGGTCGCCGAGGTCAATTTCAATCCGTTGACACTCGCACAGATACATCTGAAAGACGATACACTATGGTTCGAATATGAAATGCCCATTTCGTTGTGTCAACCGTACAAAGTCTATGACGTACTACGTGAAATATGTGTTTATGCCGACGATTATGATGATGAATTCGTAGAAAAGTACAAGGCTGATTTTTATAAAGAAGCGAACGTGCAGCCCATGACGGGCGAAGAAGCCGAGCAAGTTTGGCAACAGATCAGCGATATACTCAGCGATTATCAAAACTATTCCGCCTACTTCAAGGAGAAAAGATGGGATGCCTTTCAATGGGATATAACCGTTATCTCCATTCTAAAAATAGTGAACATGCCATACGTTCATGGCACATTGCGCACAAAAATTCAGGAGTACGTGCACAATATGTTCAACGGCAATATCGATTTTCAGCATAGGGTCGACAAAGGCACCAACTTTATGCAGAAGCTATGCGCTATGACCCGTGAAGATTTTATGAACGATATCTATCATGCGGATGCCTTTATTTCGTTGAAATGGAGAAGCTCGGACCAAATATTGCAAGAATGCGTAAAAAATTGGGAAGGCTACGTAACCAAGTATGTAAATGATGGGGACAATTTTTCCTTGAGTTATTACCTACAGTATAATTTTCTATATATGCTCTACAACTATAACGTAGAGGAAAACCACAAGAATGCCATTTATGATGTTCTGGAAAGTGTTTCGGGCCTTGAACCGCATGTTGCCGTACCCAAACTTCTAGCAACCTACAACGGATTCGTGACCGGTAATACCAAAGCGGTCAAAACTGGCAATAAGGGGCTTTTCTCAAAACTTTTCGGATAAACGAAATATCTCGCGTTCGGCCCTCGATATTAAAATTCCAAATCCCAAAAAAAAACAAAATTGAAAAACAACATGGAAAACATACATAAATCAGTATTCAAGATAATTACCTCAGGAGGCACGGGAAGCGGTTTCACGGTAAGCGGTAAAAATCATATCATTACGAACTATCACGTCATTCAGGGCGAAAAAACCGTTGCGGTCGAAGATTATAAAAAAGATAGGCATGTCGCCAATGTGGTCATGGTCAATCCTGAAGTAGATCTTGCTTTTTTACATATCGACGGATTCGAAAATACCGAAACCGATATTACCTTGGATGAAAACGTACTCGTCATGAATACCCAAAAGGTATTTATCAACGGTTATCCCTTCGGGATGCCCTACACGATAACAGAAGGTATTGTATCTTCCATCAGTCAGCCCATGGATTCACGTCATTATATTCAGACCGATGCGGCGGTAAATCCGGGAAATTCTGGTGGGCCGATGCTCAATGAAGCCGGTAATCTGGTCGGTGTAACCACCTCTAAGTTCAACGACGCCGACAACGTAGGTTTCGGAATCAAACACCTCGATTTGATCAAAGAGATTACCGATTTCACATATCAAGATAATGCGTATCGTGTAAAATGTAACTCGTGCGATGGGTATACCGAACAAGAAACCGAATTCTGTAACAATTGTGGTAATGATATGGATGTCTCTATTTGGGAGGAATTCGAAAAAAGTCATTTTGCCAATTTTGTAGAGGAGGCCCTAACCGAACTGGGTATGAATCCCGTATTGGGAAGGGCTGGTAGGGATTTCTGGGAATTCCACCAAGGAAGCGCCCTTGTGCGTATTTTCGTCTTTAAACGCGATTATTTAGTGGCCACTTCGCCTTTGAACAAACTACCCAAACAGAATTTGGCGGAATTGATGGAATATCTGTTGCAAAAAAACGTGGATCCATATTATTTGGGCGTTCACAATAACAATATCTATCTATCATACAGAACCCATCTTTCGGATATTTTTACCGACCATGTGGATGATATTAAGGAAAACATCAAGAATTTGGCCTTGAAAGCTGACGATCTTGATAACTTCTTTATGGATACCTATGGCTGTGAAATGGCCATTGAGGCGAAGGAGGTTTAAATCATAACGTCATTGCGAGTAACGGTAGCAACGAAGCAATCCTTCTTTTGGTTTTTCCCGACGGACAGATTACTTCGCTTCGCTCGCAATGAATTAAAAGTCAAATCTATAAATCATTTTTAATGCAGCTCCCCAATTTTTTCTAGTGACGTTCTTATTAAAATTATCCGTTACTACTAGATAGACATATGACAAGGGCCGATACTCCCATTGCAATCGACTGTTGATATTAAAATTGTCAAATTGGGTATTGTACTGCACGTAGGTTGTCCAATTAAGTCGATTGTCAAAAAAAACTTCACCAGTAAAACGAGCCAAATGAAACGTTTCACTACCCAGTTCGTTTAAGTCCAAGGCATTGATTTCGTATGACATTTGAAGATTGGCAAAGGGCAACATTCTATAACTTAGGTTGACAAACGCTGAGGAATTTTTACCGTTGTAATATTCGCCATGATGCAAATACCCCCTATACACAAACTTGGAGTTGAATACTGAATTATAGCCAATTCTTCCCCTAAAAAATTTATAAATATCCGGTGTTAGTTCGTTACCGTTGCCCAAGGGATCGAAAGCATATTTCAAATTTACGTAGTCGTGGTAAAGATTGATATAAACAGCCGATAGGTTCTTGAAGAATAAAGCAGTGTTGTAAAAAGTCGATGATTGGTTCAAGGCACCATTTTCATCCCAATAGGTATCATTAAATCCATAAAAATAACGATAGGAGTTTATACGATTCGAGTTTTCATAAAATTGGGTCAATGTCGCTCCTGCTGTGGATTGCGTATATTCTTCGCGAACCACAATATCGTTCAAGGCATCATAATTATAAAGCCGGGGCGTAAAGCCTACATCGGCTATATAATTTTTACCGACATTCTTTAAAGAGGCATTCCAATCCAGACCTCTTTTATTGTACCAGATACCGACATTATAAAAGTTGTTGTCATTTGTCAATCCATCATTGAAACTGCTGCCAAAATTTGCCAGACCTATCCATTTATTATTGTCTGATTTATAGTTGAGATTTACCCCTGTTACCCGATTATATTCATCAATAAAATTGAATTTTTCAGTTTCTTGCCGGTTGATAAGAAAACTGGTTACCGTGAAGTTCTTTGATAATTGTTGTTCGATGACTAGGGCTCCATAGTTTTGTGATTCAACGGCATCTTCTCTCTCCGTTTGCACATTTAGCACTCCTAATCGGGTTTTTTGAGAAATATTTCCAGATAATTTCAATCCAAATTGAATATCCGAATTTAAACCTATTCGTCTGGAATAAAATGGGTTAACCCCATCAACCCCTAAATTTGAAAATAAGTCGGAATTTTCTAAAAAGAAATTTCTCCTTTCAGGAAAGAAAACGGAAAAACGTGTGAGGTTAGTAACCTGCTGGTCAACATCGATCTGTGAGAAATCAGGATTCAACGTTACATCCATCTTTAAGGATGACGTGACATTGTATTGTACATCAAGACTAGGCTTGAGATTTGTATTGTCAGTATCATCGACAACATCATTCTGATAGTTCAAAGTAGAAGAAGGGGTTACCGCAAAACGGGAGGTTGCATTTTTTGGAAGATTTTCAACAGCAAAATCTTTTGTAAACCGCAAATCGAACAACCTGAAATTTCGTTTCACGTTGGTTAAAATTGTCCATGAATTGTTTTTTATATCGCGTACGTAAAACTGGATGCCGAAAACAGATTTTCCGGTATTAAAGTTTAAAGCTTTAAATGGTATTTCGATTTCATAAAGTTTTAAGTTTCCGTCGGTTGAAGTTTTGGCATTCCAAACGGCATTCCAACTTGTGTTTATTGTAAATCCGTCCGCCTCGCCGATACGCTCTATTAATCCGTCCGTTTGGGCGGCACCCATGTTCACAGCAAAATAATAAGCATTCTGTTTTTGGTTTTGCGTATCCAGAATAAGTACAAAAGTATCGCTAGAAGCCACCGAGTTTTCCAAATCATCTCGTTTTAAGGAACCAAGTTGCGTTTTTGAAATTCTATCATGATAGGTCGCACCGATATATAAGTATTCGCCATTATGAAATAGGCGCACCGAAGTTTGGTTTTCGGCAAGTCCTTCGTCTGTCGGAAGATGGTTGTAGAATCTCGTATTTTCAACTGTTTTCAACCAAACATTTTCGTTAAGCTGGCCGTCGACATCGATATCTTCATCAAAAAATGGAATCTCGGATTGTTGTGCCCATACAGACGATGGTACCATCAGTATTGCAAACAACAAATTTTTCATAATGCGGATTTTCATTGGGCAATTTAACCCACATCAGAACCCGTATTTTTCAAAGTAGACGAATACCCTTTTTCCGGCCGCCAAAAGTATTTTTCTTGTTCGTAGACCTTAACGGCCTATTCATAGTACTAAATGGAAGTTTGGTACACAATTAATAAACTGAACAACTTTAAAAGCTATTTTTATGGATTGACCTCATGAATAAAATTTTCACATATCTCAATACCCCTTTTTTCAAACATTCGATGTTTTGGATTATCGTCTTCCTTTATTTCGTACTGTCGGTCAATAACCTGAGTATGTATGCCAGCTACCGGCATTTATTGGAATCATACGGTATAATCGTAATCGCCCAGATCATTACGGCGTACACCTGTATCTATGTTTTGATTCCCAAATTTTTCAATAAAAAGAAAATCGGTCTGTTTATCTTTTGGGTGTTGATCTTGTTGCTTTCGGTACACGCCATATACCAAGCTTTTAGAATGCTTTATTTTGATGTCGAGTATTTTTATTATTATGATGAAACCCAAAGGAGCTATGCCGTGGAGACCTACTGGAAGCGGTTAACCTATTTTTCCGTTTTTTTGAGCAAGTGTGTTCTGTACCTTACTCCCACCGCCCTATTGCTCATGGTTCGTTTTTATAAAAATCAACAGAAGTTTCTCAAATTGAACGAGCAAAAAAAAATTACGGAACTTACCGCTTTAAAGAATCAACTGAATCCCCATTTTCTGTTCAATACACTAAACAACCTATATGCCTTGACTTTGGACAAATCGGACAAAGCGCCAGAGGTCATCGAGCGCCTTTCCAACATTCTCGATTACATATTATACCGTTGTAAGGAGAATTTCGTCCCAATCCAAAAAGAAATCGAGCTTATCGAGAATTATTTGACTTTGGAAAAAATAAGATATGGAAACCGGGTTGCAATCAACTTTGATCACCAAATCGAAAATGAAGTAAAAATTGCGCCGTTGCTACTACTGACCTTCGTTGAAAATGCTTTTAAACATGGGGTCAGTCAGGAATTAGAGCAAGCAAAAATCGAAATTTTCCTAAACCTCAAAAATGATGATATCATTTTTTCCATCTTCAATTCTAAACCAAATATTCCTGCGGAAATACAACCAAATAATGAAGAACATTTGGGACTCAAAAACATAAGAAAGCAACTAGACTTATTATACCTAGATTCTTATGATTTGCAAATATCCGAGAAGGAAGAGATTTATTCGGTAGTCCTAAAGCTAATGGCGAAATGAGGTACAAATGTTTAGTTGTGGATGACGAAGCGTTGGCTAGAGGGCTAATCGAAAAACATTTATCCCAACTTGCTGAATTTGAAATCATTGCCTCTTGTTCAAGTGCCATTGAAGCGAATAAATTTCTGAAAGAAGAACACATTGATTTGCTTTTTTTGGATATTGAAATGCCTGTTTTAAAGGGCACGGAATTCTTTAAAAACCTAATTCATAAACCAAAGGTTATTTTTACGACCGCCCATCGCGATTTCGCATTGGACGGTTTTGATTTGAACGCAGTCGATTATCTTTTAAAACCCATCTCTTTTGCACGTTTCTTTAAAGCCATCGAGAAATTCTTGGAGCTGAAGTATTTAGCGGAAACTACACCTGATAGCTTAGAAAAAACCAATGATTATGTCTTTATACGGAAGGATAGAAAACAGGTAAAAGTTTTTTTTCAAGAGATAGTATACGTCGAAAGTGTCAAGGATTATATTAAGATCATAACCGAAAACGACAGCCATTTAATAAAGCAAAGTCTGAAGTCTTTCGAGGAAATTCTCGACGATAGATTTCTTAGAACGCACCGTTCATATATCGTAAATTTTGACAAAGTTACCGCTTACACCAAACAGGATATTGAAATTGGTAAAATTGAAATTCCCATCGGCGAAAGCCATAAAAAAGCGGTTCAAAAACGTCTGAATAGTTGACAATTCTTTTTAATTCGCAACTTCACTGATAAACTTAAGCCGGTAAAGCCGTAGCTCTTCATCTTCATATTCACCATCGAACTCTTTTAGTGCCTCTTCGACATCATCGGTTTCGGCCTCTAAAAAATATTCGTGGATTTCTTCTTGTTGATCTTCGTCCAACACCTCATCGATCCAATAGCCCAAGTTCAGCTTGGTACCGCTGTAGACGATTTGTTCCATTTCCTTGATGAGCTCCGGTATTTCCAATCCTTTTGAAGAAGCGATGTCCGATAGCGGTAGTTTACGGTCTACGTTTTGAATGATATACAATTTAAGTCCTGAATTGGCCCCGGTACTTTTGACTACAAGATCCTCGGGGCGAATTATCTCGTTGTCCTCTACATATTTTGAGATAAACTCTAAAAAGGGTTTCCCGTATTTCTTGGCCTTACCCTCGCCTACCCCATTGATATTCACCATTTCCTCCATCGAGATAGGATACTTCAAGGCCATGTCTTCGAGCGAGGGGTCTTGAAAAACAACAAATGGTGGCACATCCAATTTCTTTGCCTGGGCCTTTCTAAGATCTTTTAATTGCTTCAAGAGTTTCTCATCGGCAACTCCGCCTTTCGAGGCACTTACAATGGCAGCATCATTGGCCTTGCTATACACATGGTCCTTCGTCATCATAAACGAGACGGGGTTCTGCAAGAATGCTTTACCTTTTTTGGTTACATGTAGAATTCCGTATTGCTCGATCTCTTTTTTTAGTAGCCCGGCCACTAGCACTTGACGTATCAGAGCCATCCAATAGTTTTTATCCTTATCGGAACCGATACCGAAAATTTCTTTTTCATCGGTTTTATGGGAGGCTATCAAAGCATTTACCTGACCGGTAAGGGCTTTTACAATTTCCTTCGATTTGAATTTTTCACTCGTGCCCTGAACAACTTTTATAAGTTTGACCACATTATCCTTAGCTTCCTCTTTTTCTTTCGGATTTCGGGTGTTATCATCCATATCGGCACCGGCGCCGTTCACCTCATCGAATTCCTCCCCAAAATAATGGAGCATGAATTTTCTGCGTGACATGGAGGTTTCGGCATAGGCCACAACTTCCTGTAAAAGTGCGTTGCCAATTTCTTGTTCTGCCACAGGCTTACCGGACATGAACTTTTCAAGTTTCTCAATATCCTTGTAGGAGTAAAAGGCAAGACAATGGCCTTCTCCATCATCCCTTCCGGCACGACCCGTCTCTTGATAATAACTTTCTATACTTTTCGGAATATCGTGATGTATTACATAGCGAACATCGGGCTTGTCGATCCCCATACCAAATGCAATGGTCGCCACGACCACATCTACATCTTCCATCAAGAACATATCTTGATATTTCGAACGGGTCTTCGCATCGAACCCTGCATGATAGGGTACGGCGCTAACTCCATTAACCTGCAGTACTTGAGCCAAACTTTCGACACGCTTTCTACTTAGGCAATAAATGATACCTGATTTACCGGCATTCTGTTTCACGAACCTGATGATGTCCGCATCGACATTGTCGGTTTTCGGCCGTACTTCATAATACAGGTTCGGGCGATTAAAGGAAGCTTTGAAAACCTTGGCATCACCGATACCAAGATTCTTGATGATGTCTTCTTGTACCTTGGGAGTGGCCGTGGCAGTTAATCCGATAATAGGAATATTGTCACCCAATCGCTCGGCTATAGATTTCAAATTCCGATATTCGGGTCTGAAGTCATGGCCCCATTCCGAAATACAGTGTGCCTCGTCAACAGCCATAAAAGATATGCGAACCGATTGCAGAAAATCAACATACTCGTCTTTGGTCAAAGATTCTGGAGCAACATAGAGTAGCTTGGTAATTCCATCTAAAATATCCTGTTTGACTTGTTTGATCTCTGATTTGTTCAAAGAAGAGTTCAGTACGTGGGCGATTCCGTTCTCAGAAGAAATTCCACGAATGGCATCGACCTGATTTTTCATCAGTGCTATCAAGGGAGAAACGATAATCGCCGTACCTTCTTGCATCAATGCCGGAAGTTGATAGCAAAGAGATTTGCCACCTCCGGTAGGCATAATGGCAAAGGTGTTCTTACCTTGAACGATATTCTTGATTACATCTTCTTGAAGCCCTTTGAACTGTGAGAATCCAAAATATTTCTTGAGCGAGGCATGCAGGTCGATATCACTTAAAACCATACCATGTTTTGTCATGTTACTTTCTTTCAACGCACTGTGGGGGCGTCATTTCCAAACTTCAATTTACGCACTTTTACTACTTCGATGTAAGCAATAGTCGTTAAAAAGTCTTAAAGTTTAAAATATTCCATGCCATTAAGACATTCAATATACTTTATGTAATTTTGTAATCTTAAATATAAGACATTCTTTTAGCATTGCAATTCTTAATTTAAAATATACCTTGAGCGATACCAAAGCGATACTTGCCCTGGCAAAAAAGACCATTGAAAGCGAAAGTGCCGCGATTCATAATTTGACCACGTTATTAGACCATAGTTTTGCCGAAGCGGTTGCATGTATCATTAAATCGAAAGGAAGGGTCATTATCTCAGGTATCGGAAAAAGTGCAATAATAGCCTCAAAAATAGTTGCGACCCTAAATTCTACAGGAACTCCTGCGATTTTTATGCACGCTGCCGATGCCATACATGGTGATTTGGGGACTATCCAAAAAAATGATGTTGTCATCTGTATCTCAAAAAGTGGAATTAGCCCCGAAATCAAAATGCTGGTTCCCCTCATAAAAAGAGGAAAGAACAAACTTATCGGAATGACCGGTAACATTGATTCATTTCTAGCCGAGCAAGCTGACTTTGTTCTGAACACTTATGTCGAAAAAGAAGCTTGTCCCAACAATCTGGCACCGACTACGAGTACTACGGCACAAATGGTCATGGGCGATGCGTTGGCAATATGCCTTTTGGACCTGAAAGGCTTCAGCAGCAAGGATTTTGCCAAATACCACCCGGGCGGAACCTTAGGGAAACGATTATATCTTCGTGTTCAGGATATCGCCGATAACAACCAAAAACCCGAAGTTCAACTGGATACCGATGTCAGAAAGGTCATTGTGGAAATATCCGAAAAAATGCTCGGAGTTACCGCCGTTGTCGACAACAATAAAATTGTGGGCGTAGTTACCGATGGCGATATACGAAGAATGTTGAACAAATATGAAAACATCAACGGACTCACTGCTAAGGATATTATGACTTCAAATCCCAAAACGGTTCAATCGGATGTGCTGGCAATCAAAGCCCTTGAAATTATGCAAGCTAATGGAATATCACAGTTGCTTGCGGTAGACGGCGAATCGTATAGGGGCATTGTACATTTACATAATCTTATCAACGAAGGTATTATATAATGGCAAAGAAAAAACAGACCAAGGCACCGGATGAAATGTCGTTCTTGGATCATTTGGAAGAATTACGTTGGCATTTAATACGCTCTGTATTGGCGGTAGTCCTTATAGGTATTGTGGCCTTCGTCTTCAGCGAATTTGTATTTGACGTCATCATTTTTGGGCCTAAAAGTATGGACTTTCCCACCTATCGGATGTTCTGCAATATAGCGACCTCGGTAGGAGTGGAATCCGATTTCTGCAAAGACGAACTTCCTTTCACGATTCAGAGCCGGACGATGGGCGGGCAGTTCTCCGCGGATATCTGGACTGCTATTTGGGTGGGGTTCGTCGTCGGTTTTCCCTATGTACTCTGGGAACTTTGGAAGTTTATCAGTCCAGGTCTACATCCCAACGAAAGAAAGCATTCCCGTGGATTCATTTTAATAGCGTCGATGCTGTTCTTCATGGGCGTCTTGTTCGGATATTACGTTGTTGCTCCCCTATCTATCAACTTTTTGGGCACCTATCAGGTCAGTGAACAAGTACTGAACGAATTTGATATCGGATCTTACATAAGCGCGGTCCGTACATCGGTCATCGCCTGCGGGGTGATGTTCGAACTGCCGATCATTATCTATTTTCTGACCAAAGTGGGACTCGTAACTCCGGAAATCATGAAAAAATACCGTAAGATCGCCTTGGTCATCGTATTGATTCTCTCGGCCGTCATTACCCCACCCGATGTGACCAGCCAAATTATCGTTGCGATTCCCGTGCTGGTGCTGTATCAAGTAAGTATTTTTATTTCGAAAATGGTGATGAAGCGCGAGGCAAAAAAAGAACTTAAACTTAAAAAGAATGCCTGATCAGGTTGAAGAATTCAATGCCTACCGTTCAAAAATGAACGAAAAGTTATTAGCCGATAACAATAAAATCATCAAACGTATTTTTAATTTGGATACGAATGCATACGCCGAAGGAGCCTTAGATGTAAAGACCAAGGAACTCTTAGGTCTCGTGGCTTCGGCAGTCTTACGATGCGACGACTGCGTTAAATATCATTTGGAACATTCAAAAGAAGCGGGAGCTTCAAAAGAAGAAGTTATGGAAACCTTGGGGATTGCAACCCTAGTGGGCGGCACCATCGTAGTACCTCATTTGCGAAGGGCTTATGAATATTGGGAAGCCCTGGAGCATCGTGAAGGTTAAATAAAACGTAATTGTTTTCGAATTCCGTTCTCAAGGGTTAGTTTTGAAAGCCACACAAATGAAAGTGTTTTAGAGCATATCCATTTTGAACCTACCTGTCCGCAGGAAGGTTTGAACTTGCGATTGAACTTGAACTAAACAATGAAGCTTAGAGCAGAAAATATTATGAAATCGTATCGTGGCCGCCAGGTCGTGAAGGGTATTTCTTTGGAAGTCAATCAGGGTGAAATCGTAGGGCTATTAGGGCCGAACGGTGCAGGTAAGACAACTTCATTTTATATGATCGTGGGTCTTGTAAAACCCAATGGTGGAAATATTTACCTCGATGACATGGAGATTACAAAATTTCCGATGTACAAGCGTGCGCAGAACGGTATTGGCTATCTCGCCCAAGAGGCCTCGGTTTTTCGAAAGTTGAGTGTCGAGAAGAATATTCTCAGTGTACTTCAATTGACCAAACTGAGCAAAAAAGAGCAAGAAATAAAGATGGAATCGCTCATCGACGAATTCGGCCTAGGCCATATTCGAAAAAACCGTGGTGACTTGCTTTCGGGCGGCGAACGGCGTCGTACGGAAATAGCCCGCGCCCTGGCCACAGACCCAAAATTCATTTTGTTGGATGAACCCTTCGCTGGAGTGGATCCCGTCGCCGTAGAAGATATTCAACGTATCGTGGCCCAACTGAAAAATAAGAACATCGGAATTCTCATCACCGATCACAATGTTCAGGAAACCTTGGCCATTACTGAACGTTCGTACTTGATGTTCGAAGGTGGCATTCTAAAGTCAGGAATTCCTGAAGACCTTGCCGCTGATGAAATGGTACGTAAAGTGTATTTAGGGCAGAATTTTGAGCTTCGAAAAAAGAAGTTGGATTTTTAAGACTACCTAATTTCAAAGGTCAAAGTTGCCCAATTCGATTCGTAATCCAAGCCTTCTTCATTGCTTTTTGCCATGTGAATCGTTGCTACATACCATTTTCCAGTTAGATTCGGTACCATGGTTAAAATTCCTTCAGCATTGGTCGTAGTGGAGTTTTCGCTATCATGTGCATCCTTGCCTGGTATTGAGGTGCTATAATGCACAGTTTGATTCACTAATGGGTTTCCTTGCCACAAGAGTTTAAACGAAACGGATTCTCCGACTTTATGATCAAAAGGATTGTCTACGGGTATAAACTCGATCGGATATCCCAAAGCGATATCATATCCTTCCGAAGTTTTATTGCCCACCTGCAAAAGTGCTTTCACATGTTTTGAATATTTTTCTTTGGCACCGGAATCCATGATTCCTTCCTTTTTTCTTTCGGCTGTTGTTCTTTCAAGTCCCTCATGTTCAAGATATTCATTGAAATCTTCGGCCGTCATTTCCAATACTTTGGGCAGCGTGGAGATACCTGCCACATAAGTACCTTCGGTTTTGGTCATGAACTTTAGATAAGTTTTTTTATCCCTGGTATAAAAATCATTTTTCGCGGGTTTGAACATGTAATCGGGACCTATGATTTTTGGAGTAACAATTCTATCGGTGGTGATTTCGTTTTCGCTCTTATCAAAAGTACCGTTGAACAAAAAAAGCTCATAAGCTTTATTCGGCTCCAAAAAATGGCTGTCGGATTTCAGAAATAGTTCGTGGGAGGAAAAAATAAAGAATGTAGAAAATAAAAGTGCTGTTCTTAAAAATGTTTTCATAGGTATTCAATTTATAATACCTACGGAATTTACAAGAGTAAGGTTTTACAATCAACTATTTTCTTTGATTGGATCAAGAAATATTCTGTAAGCGCAAATTTCAATATGAAATTACTTACCGTATTTTACGATTAACGAACTTAAAATATAAAAAGCAACGATCAACGGCACGGCCAAAAATTGCATCGTAATCAAAAGTACCAAGCTGATAATGATAAATATGTAGCGCAGGGCATTGTCCTTAAAACCCCTATTTTTGAATTTCAAGGCAAAGAGTTCGATTTTGGAGTTCAGCAAATAGCAGCTAAGCAATGTCATCCCGATCAAAAACCACTGGTTTAAAATAATGGTATTTAAAAAATCGCTGTTGTGGTAAAGAAGAATCAAGGGCAGGGATACTATCAAAAGTGCATTCGCAGGTGTTGGCAGCCCTATAAAAGAATCTTGTTGATCTTCATCTAAATTAAACTTCGCCAAACGATAGGCCGAGGCCATTGTAATCAAGAAACCGATAAAGGGAAGTGGCGCCACTTTTAGCCCCACCCAAAAAGTAGAATCAGCCATATCGGAAGATAAGTCGATATTCCATCCACCGCTCATACTCATACCCAATAATTGAAACATGACAATGCCTGGTACCAATCCGCTGGTGATAACATCGGCAAGAGAATCCAATTGCAGCCCTAGCTCACTTTTTACATCTAAAATTCGAGCGGCAAGACCGTCGAAAAAATCGAAGATAATTCCCAAAAACATGAATGTTGCGGCCAATTCCAACTGGTTCAAGACCGCAAAAACTACGGCAACACAGCCGCAAAAAACGTTCATCAACGTTATGAGATTTGGAATATGTCTTTTCATTATCAACCTTGATTTCAGTAAAAATAAGATAATTTTTCGGTTGCGATTTTAGAGCCATATTTTATTCGGATATTTGTTTAAAATATTTCCATAGCGTACCATGCGATTAAAAAAATGGCTCTTCCTTATACTTTTTTTGATTCCCATAACTGGTTTTCTACAGGTGCCGGAACTATCTCCACTTTCCAAAATCAGTTTGTTGACCAGTGGCCCAGGCGATATTTTGTATACCGCATTCGGTCATAGTGCCATTCGGGTGCAAGACCCGACTTTAGGGTTTGATGTAGTCTATAACTACGGAGTATTCGATACACGTGGAGAAAATTTCTACTTGAAGTTCTCTCAAGGTCGAATGGATTATTTGTTGGTACGCGAAGGGTACGAATCGTATCTGAGAGATTATAAGTTGACCAACCGCTGGGTAACCGAACAACAACTGAATCTTTCGTTGCCGGAAAAGAAAAAACTTTTCAAATACCTAGAAAACAACAACTTACCTGAGAATAAAATCTATGCCTACGATTATTTCTCAAATAATTGTGCAACAAAGATTTGGTTCGTGCTTGAGGAAAGTTTTGGAAAAAAACTGGCCTTTGATCCAAATTATGTTGATCAACGTTATTCTTTTCGAGAGCTTGTACACCAGCATATCAAAAAGAACTCATGGGGCGCTTTCGGCATCGATCTTGCCCTTGGCGCGAATATAGACAGAAAAGCCACTGCTAAAGAACACCTCTATCTACCCATATATGTCATGCGACAGTTCGAAGTTGCCAAACTGAACGGTGCCCCGTTGGCCCAAAAAGCTGAACCGACCTTTGAGGCCTCTCCCGAAAAAAACTCTTTCAGTTTCTTTACTTCACCCCTGTTCCTTTCATTGATTTTTTCAATCGTAATATTAGGGATTACTTACTCCGATTTCAAAAAAAACAAAAGAAGTCGTGCGCTTGATTTTGGTATTTTTCTGATTACAGGGCTAGCTGGGTCGCTCATATTCTATCTGTGGTTTTTGACCGATCATATCTGGACGGTACGGAACTATAATATTTTATGGGCCTTTCCTCTAAACCTGATACTTTGCTTTTTCATTTTGAGAAAAAAAACAAGCCCTAAAATCAAAAATTATTTCCTTTTTATACTTGGGCTTTTAGTTTTGATGCTTGGTTTTTGGGTATTTGGGATACAAGAATTTTCGCCTGTATTGATTCCCTTAATGATTGCTTTAGCTATACGTTACCTCTATCTTTGGAGGTTTAACGATAGTGTCAAAACAACAACTTTATGAATCTTGTAACGGTAGAGAACATTTCAAAATCGTATGGTGAACTCGTACTTTTTGAAGGTATTTCTTTTGGGATAAATAAAGACCAAAAAATCGCTTTGATCGCCAAAAATGGTACCGGGAAAACTTCCATCTTAAACATTCTTGCAGGTAACGATTCGCCGGATACGGGGCAGGTCAACTTTCGAAAAGGCATTCGGGTATCGTATTTGGAACAAGAACCGAATTTGAATCCTGATTTGACGGTTGAGCAGACCATCTTCGCCTCTGACAATGAAGTTTTAAAGGTCATCAGAAAATATGAAAAGGCCCTCGAAAATCCTGAAGATGCGGATGCATATCAAAAAGCCTTCGAGGCCATGGAGCGTTTCAATGCTTGGGATTTTGAAACCCAATACAAACAAATTTTGTTCAAACTAAAGTTGGAAGACCTTCATGCCAAGGTTGGAAAACTTTCAGGAGGGCAGAAAAAACGATTGGCCTTGGCCGATGCGCTCATAAATAGGCCTGAATTATTGATTCTCGACGAGCCTACGAACCACCTTGATCTTGAAATGATAGAATGGCTTGAGCAGTATTTTGCCAAAGAGAATATGACCTTGTTCATGGTAACGCACGACCGTTATTTTTTAGAAAGGGTCTGCAACGAGATCATCGAATTGGATAATGGCACGCTGTACCCTTATAAAGGCAATTATTCCTATTATTTGGAAAAAAAAGAGGCCCGAATCGAGCAAGAAGCGGTAGAGCAACACAAATCAAAACTCCTTTTCAAGAAAGAATTGGACTGGATGCGGAGACAGCCCAAAGCACGTACTACAAAATCGAAATCGCGTATCGATGATTTTCATCAGATAAAAGAAAAAGCCAATCAGCGCCGAAAGGAACACGAGGTACAATTGGAAATAAACATGGAGCGGGTCGGAAGTAAGATTTTGGAACTACATAAAATATCGAAATCCTATCCCGGTAAACCCATTCTAGAGAAATTCGATTATGTCTTTACCAAGGGAGAACGGGTCGGGGTTATCGGAAAGAACGGTACAGGCAAATCTACTTTTTTGAATATCATCACAGGAACCGATACTCCGGATGCCGGTAAGGTTGTGGTAGGGGACACGATAAAATTTGGCTATTATACTCAAAAAGGGATTATCATAAAAGAAGGCCAAAAAGTCATCGATGTCATTCGCGATTTTGGGGATTTTATTCCCCTAAAAAAAGGAAGACAGATCTCGGCACAACAATTATTGGAACGCTTTCTTTTCGACCGTAAAAAACAATATGATTTTGTCGAGAAACTGAGCGGCGGCGAACGTAAACGATTATATCTGTGTACGGTGTTGATACAAAATCCGAACTTCTTGATTTTGGACGAGCCGACCAACGACCTCGATATCGTGACCTTGAACGTGTTGGAGAGCTTCTTGCTCGATTTTCCGGGATGTCTTATCGTAGTCTCGCACGACCGTTATTTCATGGACAAGATCGTCGACCATTTGTTTGTCTTTCGCGGAGATGCCGTAGTAGAAAACTTTCCGGGGAATTACTCCGACTTCCGCGCCTATGAGGATAGTGCCATCATAGAGAACAGGGCCGAAAAACAAAATGAGGCAAAAAAGCCAAAAAATAGCTGGAAAAGTGACGAAAAGGAACCAAAATTGACCTATTTGGAGCAAAAAGAGCACAAAACACTTGAAAAAGAGATTCAGAAGTTAGAAACTAAAAAAGAAAAAATTCAACTTGAGTTTGCCGATGGCACATTATCGGGAGAAGATATCGACAAACTGTCCATAGAACTCAAAGAAATCTCGGATGCTATTGAACTAAAAACAGAACGCTGGTTCGAGCTTTCGGCGATGTTGGAGTAACCCCAGAACATCTATTTTAAAGATTGAAGAAAATTGATAATTGCAAAGTTGTTCATACATTTCAACCTGTGCGTCATTTCGGCTTCTCACCTCAAACCTGTGCTGAGCGCAGTCGAAGTGCGAGGGGAGGTGGATTCCCGTCCGCCTTTAGCGGACGAGAAGACGGAGGGGGTTGAAAGACCGAACCCACGGAATAGAACCAAATCTTAAAGCAATGCCAAGATTATTTCGATATCTGAACTTCCTCCTAACCTCCACTAATCGGCACGGAGTTCACTCCCCCTTTATATTTCGATATGTCACCGAATGTCTTCACTCCAAGAAAAAACTCGCTTCAAAAAAATCATTGAATGTACTACTAAAAAGTATAAGTCATTTTGAAGTGAAAAGTGTTGCACTTCCTTTTAATAATGAATCGATTCAAAATCAATTGATTTCTCAGTTTTCATACGTTACGTTCGGCACTTTACCTTATGACCTGATGTTTATGGATATCGAAGATTACGAACCCAAGTACCTAGAGCAATCCACCCAACTGCATAATGGTACGATAATGATATTCGACAATTTGTATAGAAATGATAAGGCATCCAGAATCTGGGAAGCCATCAAGGCACATGAAAAAGTAACCGTTACCCTTGATCTTTTCCATTGCGGAGTGGTATTTTTCAGAAAAGAACAAGTCAAAGAGCATTTTAAGATTCGAATATAAATCGATATTTTTATCATATGTACAATATGTATTATGTTCTAGGTGCGGTCGCAGTAATTTATCTTTTGATTTCCATGAGTAACCGAAGGAAATCGAAACAACGAAAATCGCGTAAGTTCATGGACAATTATAAACGTAAGGATAAGAAAGAAGAATGAGGTTTTATGGCCGTCTTGAAGTCGACCTGAACAGAACTTGAACTTGAACTTGAAATGAAAATATATACAAAGACTGGTGATAACGGTACCACAGCCCTTTTCGGTGGTACTCGCGTCAAGAAACATCACATACGTATCGAAAGTTATGGTACTATTGATGAGTTGAATTCTTGGTTGGGCCTTCTTCGCGACCAAAATATCGATGACAGTTCAAAAAAAACCTTGATGCTGATCCAGGAAAAATTGTTCACGGTGGGAGCAATTTTGGCAACAGATCCCGAAAAAAGTATTTTAAAAAGCGGAAAGGAACGCTTGAATATTCCTAAAATAGATATGGAGGACATCAAATTTTTAGAAAAAGAAATCGATAACATGGATGAGAATCTGCCTCCTATGACCCATTTTATACTTCCCGGCGGGCATACCACTGTGTCATACTGTCATATCGCACGAACAGTCTGCCGTAGGTCCGAACGTCTGGCATCGCATCTTCACGAAAATGAGCCTTTTGATGAAAGAGTGCTCAATTATATCAATAGACTGTCAGACTATTTGTTTGTCTTGGCACGAAAGTTGTCCAAAGATTTACAGGCAGAGGAAATAAAATGGATTCCCGAAAAAAAGGTCTAATAAATCCCTGATTTCTTCGTTATCAATTTATTCAAGCAAAAGGTATTGTTGATAAAATAGTCGAAATACTTGCTAAAAAAGTTGGCTATTTGCTTTAAAAATTTACTTTTGCAAAAATTTTAAAATCAAACTATTACAATGTATTGGACATTAGAACTAGCGTCTTATTTGAGTGACGCACCATGGCCGGCCACAAAGGATGAACTAATCGATTATTCCATCCGTACGGGAGCTCCCCTTGAGGTTGTAGAAAACCTTCAATCAATGGAGGAGGAAGGTGGCGAGATATACGAGTCCATCGAAGAAATTTGGCCAGACTACCCTACCGAAGAAGATTACCTCTGGAACGAGGACGAATATTAATAACGATTACGTTAATTGAATCAAAAAAGTCTCCTAGGAGGCTTTTTTTTTGTGTAATTTTGGCAGGCTTTTGGCATGTTTTGTAGGTATTTATAAACTGGAATGCCTTTTGCTAACCAATACCCGTCAGTCATAAAGACTTACATTTTAGATATTTTAAAACGGTCCATGGTTTCTCATCGACTTGTTTTTCCAATAAATAACAGCATATTATGAGTTTTATAAATTCGGTACTAAAGGCTTTTGTAGGTGATAAGTCTAAAAAAGATGTAAAAGAACTACAACCTTTGGTCAATCAAATAAAATCGTTCGAATCTGCTTTAGAAGGTCTAAGTCTCGATGAGCTTCGGGCAAAGACAGCAACCTTCAAGGCTAAGATTAAAGAAAATACCAAAGAAATCGATGCCAAAATCGAGGAGTTACAGGAAGAAGTTAAAGCCTCTTTAGATATAGATAAGAATGAAGAGCTTTATGGGGAAATCGATACCTTGAAAGAAGAGCTTTACAAAATCTCAGAAGATACCTTGAACGAGATTCTACCCGAGGCCTTCGCAGTAGTCAAGGAGACTGCCAAGCGTTTTAAAGATAATGAGACCTTGACCGTAAGCGCTTCGGAATATGATAGATTGCTCTCCGGAGATAAAGACTATGTAACCTTGGACGGAGACAATGCTATCTGGAAAAATTCTTGGGGTGCAGCAGGCAAAGAGGTGACTTGGGACATGGTACACTACGATGTACAATTGATAGGGGGTATTTGTTTGCACCAAGGTAAAATTGCGGAGATGCAAACCGGTGAAGGTAAGACCTTAGTGGCGACCTTGCCTTTATATCTCAATGCCCTTTCGGGCGACGGGTCGCATTTGGTAACGGTCAACGACTACCTCGCCAAAAGAGATAGTGCATGGATGGCCCCTATTTTTCAATTTCACGGTCTTTCGGTCGATTGTATCGACTATCATAGGCCTAATTCCGAAGGAAGACGGGCCGCATATAATGCCGATATCACCTACGGTACGAACAACGAGTTTGGTTTTGATTACTTGAGGGACAATATGGCGCATACGCCAAAAGACTTGGTACAGCGACCCCATCATTACGCCATTGTCGATGAGGTAGATTCGGTACTTATTGATGATGCACGTACACCGTTGATTATTTCTGGACCTGTACCGGAAGGTGACCGTCACGAATTCAACGAATTGAAGCCTAAGATTTCGGATATTGTAGGTAAACAAAAGCAGCACCTTACAGGTGTTTTGGCGGAAGCTAAAAAACTGATTACAGAAGGAGACACCAAAGAAGGAGGATTTCTATTATTAAGGGTACACCGAGGACTTCCAAAAAACAAAGCACTCATTAAATTTTTGAGTGAAGAAGGGGTAAAACAGTTGCTGCAAAAAACGGAGAACTTCTACATGCAGGACAATAACCGAGAAATGCCCAAGGTAGATGAAGACCTACTCTTTGTCATCGATGAGAAGAATAATCAAATCGAATTGACCGACAAAGGTGTCGAATACATTTCTGGCGCCGATAATAAAGATTTCTTTGTGATGCCTGACATCGGAGGCGAAATTGCAAAAATTGAAAGTCAGAACCTTGAAATCGAAAAGGAGGCTGAACTAAAAGAAGAGCTTTTCAAAGATTTTACAGTTAAGAGCGAGCGCATTCACACAATGAGCCAATTGCTCAAGGCCTATACCCTTTTTGAAAAGGATGTCGAGTATGTGGTGATGGAAAACAAGGTGATGATCGTTGATGAACAGACCGGCCGTATTATGGACGGCAGAAGATATTCAGATGGATTGCACCAAGCCATTGAGGCCAAGGAGAATGTAAAAATTGAGGCTTTGACCCAGACCTTTGCTACAGTAACGCTACAGAACTACTTTAGAATGTATCGCAAATTGGCGGGTATGACCGGTACGGCCGTCACGGAGGCAGGTGAATTCTGGGAAATATACAAGTTGGATGTTATGGAAATTCCAACGAACCGACCTATCGCACGTGACGATAGAAACGATTTGATCTATAAGACCAAAAGGGAAAAATATAACGCGATTATCGATGAAGTCACCAAACTTTCCGAAGCAGGCCGACCGATATTGATCGGTACGACTTCCGTAGAAATTTCTGAACTTCTGTCGCGTATGTTGAACATTCGAAAAGTCCCTCATAATGTGTTGAACGCGAAACTGCACAAGAAAGAAGCAGACGTTGTGGCAGAGGCAGGTAAATCAGGTATTGTAACCATAGCCACTAACATGGCCGGTCGTGGTACCGATATTAAACTCAGTGAAGAAGTTAAAAAAGCAGGCGGACTTGCCATCGTAGGCACAGAACGACATGATTCACGTCGTGTCGACAGACAGCTTCGAGGACGTTCAGGTCGACAAGGTGATCCAGGGTCTTCACAGTTCTACGTCTCTTTGGAGGATAATCTTATGCGCCTCTTTGGATCAGACCGTGTTGCCAAAATGATGGATAAAATGGGGCTCGAAGAAGGTGAGGTCATTCAGCATTCGATGATGACGAAGTCCATTGAACGGGCACAGAAAAAAGTTGAGGAAAACAACTTTGGGGTTCGTAAACGACTATTGGAGTACGATGATGTCATGAACGCGCAACGTGAGGTAGTTTATAAACGAAGACGTCATGCGCTACAAGGTGAACGGTTGAAAGTTGATATTGCGAACATGGTTTACGATACGTGCGAGGTAATCGTGGATACCAATAAAGCGGCCAATGACTTCAAAAACTTTGAGTTTGAGTTAATCAAATATTTCTCCATTACTTCACCAATTTCAGAGAATGATTTTGCTAAAATGGGTGTACAGGAAATTGCGAACGCAGTGTACAAAGCGGCCTATGTTTATTATCAAAATAAAATAGAACGCAACGCCCAGACCGCCTTTCCTGTCATTAAAAAAGTATACGAAGATAATGCCAACAAATTCGAGCGTATCGTTGTTCCCTTCACGGACGGTATCAAAACCTTGAACGTGGTTACAAATCTAAAAGATGCTTATGAAAGTGATGGAAAACAATTGGTAACCGATTTTGAAAAGAATATCACGTTAGCTATTATCGATGATTCGTGGAAAACCCACCTGCGCAAAATGGACGAATTGAAACAGTCCGTACAATTGGCGGTTCACGAACAAAAAGATCCTTTGCTGATCTATAAGTTCGAGGCTTTTGAACTATTTAAGAGTATGATCGAAAAAGTTAATAAAGAAGTCGTATCCTTCCTTTTCAAAGGGGAATTACCGACCGGTAACCCGAATGAGATACAAGAAGAACGAAATGTAAGGCGACCCAAGGAAAATCTTCAGACTACTAAAGAAGAAATTCCGAATAGTGATGAGCGCGCCGCCCAGAGCAGGGCCATCGGACAAAATCAAGGAGGTCGACCATCGGTAACCGAAACTATTATTAGGGAACGGCCGAAAATAGGTCGTAACGAAAGGGTGACCATAAAAAATGTAATGTCAGGCGAGAGCAAGACCGTAAAATACAAACAAGCCGAACCCTTATTGGACAAGGGAGAGTGGGTCTTGACAGAAGACTAAAAATAACTTGATCTGAAGTTACAAACGGCGTCTCTTTTTGGACGCCGTTTTTTATTACACAAATTTCAATATCTTTAATGGACATCAAAACATAGAAAATGACCATAGCACGCCGTAAATTTCTCACCTCGATCAGTATGCTTGCCGCAAGCAGTGCCCTGCCCTTACAAGCCTTTAGTTTTGGTACTAACAAAAAACTAAGAGTAGCGCTTGTGGGCACAGGTGTTCGCGGTACGAGTTTTTGGGGCAAAAGACTTGTTGATGAATATTCCGATATTCTGGAGTTCGTCGGGCTCTCCGACATTAATCCCGGAAGACTTGAATATGGTAAAAAATATATCGGGGTTTCCTGTCCTACGTATACGAATTTCGATGAAATGGTCGAAACCACTAAACCGGATTTGATTATCGTGACCACGAAAGACTCAACGCACCACGAGTTTATCGTCAAAGGCCTTGAAATGGGCTGTGATGTATTGACGGAAAAACCCTTGACCACTGATGAAACCAAATGTCGGGCCATTTTAGAGGCCGAAAAAAAATCCGATAAAACTCTAATTGTGGGCTTCAATTATCGCTGGAGTCCGTATGCCACAAAAATTAAAGAATTGTTGACTTCAGGTTCTATTGGTAAAATAACTTCGGTCGATTTTCATTGGTATTTGAATACCTATCACGGGGCTTCCTACTTTAGACGATGGCACGGTCAAGTAGAGAGTGGAGGATCCCTTTGGGTACATAAGGCCACCCATCATTTCGATCTGCTGAATTGGTGGATCAATTCGGAGCCCAGTGAGGTTTTCGCCTTTGGAGATTTAGAATTCTATGGTAAAAATGGCCCTTTCCGTGGAGACAATTGCCGAACTTGCGAGCATAAATCAAAATGCGATTTTCATTGGGATATCACAAAAAGCGAACGTTCGATGCGACTTTATGTCGACAATGAGGAACACGACGGATACATTCGTGACAACTGTCTATTTCGGGAAGAAATCAATATCTACGATAAAATGTCGGCCCAGATAAAATACGCCAATAATGTTGTGGTCAATTATTCATTGACGACCTACTCCCCTTTTGAAGGTTGGCGGGTTTCCTTCAATGGTACCGAAGGCCGAATAGAGGCGTGGTTGGACATTCCTTATAACAAAAACATTAAGCTGAACCAAGCTGAAATGCATGCTCAGGAAATGGCCCAATCCGAAGATCAAGAATTCCATATAGAACCCATCATCGTACATAAACTTTGGAAAGAGTATGAGACCTTAGAGGTCAAAACGGAAAAAAGTGGTCATGGCGGTGGCGATAGTAGACTTCAAGATAAAATTTTTAGGGAAACAGATAGCGAAGATCCGTATGGCAGAACGGCCGGGTTTAGAGATGGTGCAATGTCTTGTCTTATAGGAATTGCAGCTAGAAACAGCATTGAAACAGGTAAAGCGGTCCGAATCGATTCGCTGACAGATCTAATTCCTAAAAAGGAAAGGAGTTAACATACCTTTACGAATGTGGTATTCAGCTTAATTTGCTTTTATTATATAATAAACATGATTAGTTTTATAATCTGTTATTTCGGCAGGTTTCAGTAAAAATGCACCGGTTATGGAAGGTACAACAGTTGATGTAGAGCGCCTAAGGGATAAAATCAACTTGGTTCTTCGGGTAAATTATATCTCCTCGGCATTGGCCATCGCGTTTTTTGCGCTCAGCTTATTCTTTTTGAAAATCACCGAAATCGTACCTTATGCATTTCTCTTTTTTGGTTTTTTTAACTTGGCCAATACCTTGGTATTCCGATACCATAAGAATCTCTCTCTAACATATAATATTTCATCGATTACGGCTTTGGTCTGTGCTTTGGTCATTACACTGTATACTGGAGGGATTGCAAGCCCTTTCATTTTTACCTTGGCCCTGATCGTCTTTGCGGGCTACGTGACCACCCGTCAATATGGTCAGATTTACCTGAACCTGATTTTATTTCTGGTGGTATTGATTTATTCCCAAAGTCTTGAAAATTATAGTTTCACCCGAAATGTGGTTCCAGAAGAATCCCAAAATATGTTCAATTTGTTATCGGTGCTTTTCTCGGTCTATTTATTAGGTCATGTTTTCGGGAAAAACTTGCTGCGTACCCATCACCGTCTTTACAAATCGAAAATGGCAATTGCGCAGCAGATGAAAGAGCGTGAGATTCTCTTAAAGGAAATACATCATCGCGTAAAAAACAATCTTCAGACTGTCTCGAGCCTTTTAAGTTTGCAATCCAGGAGCATTGAAGATACCCAAATGAAGAGTCTGATAAAGAGCAGTCAAAACAGGGTCATATCGATGGCCATGGTACATGAGATGCTCTATATGCGCGATGACCTTTCTAAAATCGAGTATCAATCTTATGTGCAAGAACTGGCTGACTATTTAGTGCGTTCGCTCAAAGGCACTGAAAACCACGTAAAACTCAATATTGATATTAACAACATCAAATTAGGAATCGATACGGCAATACCTTTAGGTTTGCTTATCAACGAAGCAATTACGAACGCCTTAAAGTATGGCATTAAGGACGATGCTGAAGGAGAAATTGATATCGCCCTCAAAAAAGGGGAAGGCACCGATTATGTTTTGAATATCGGGGATAATGGAGTTGGTTTTCCGGAAAGTATTACATATAAGAATACAAAGTCTTTAGGATTGAAATTGATACACAATCTTGCAAGACAACTGAAAGGTTCTATAAGTAGGGATGTATCTAGAAAAGGAACCTACTATATCGTAAAGTTCAAGGAAGTGGGCGGTAATTTTCATTCCTTGGCTTGAGCATTCCTATTTCAGAAGACATAGACCGGCTTTGTTTTCTTGACTTTTACTTCTATTTTTATCCCTATATTTAGGCGACTAATTCTAAATATATTTCAATGTTGAAAAGACTACTCCTATTGGTCCTTTTTTGTGGTACGACACTTTACGGACAGGACTATTTTCTTAAAAAATATGAACCTTATGATGACAAAATTCCTTCGCCGGAACAATTTTTAGGCTATGGCATCGGGGGGCACCATACCCGCCATGATCTCATAGTGGCTTATTTGGAAAAACTCGCCGAGGTCTCCGATCGGGCATCCATTCATTATTACGGAAAAACGCATGAAGGTCGTAAGTTGGTTATTTTAACGATAACAACACCCGAAAACCTTTCAAATCTTGACAACCTAAAAAAGCAACATCTCGCCTTTACCGATCCGGCCCAAAACGTTTCAAATTATGATGCTCTTCCCATATTTATAAATTTGGCCTATAACGTACATGGCAATGAGCCTTCTAGCTCAGAGGCTTCTTTGTTGACCGCATATACGCTGGTGGCGTCGGAAAGTTCCGAAATAAAAAAATACCGAAATAACGCTGTCATTTTTGTTGATCCAACAATCAATCCCGATGGGCGAGACCGGCATACGCAATGGGCCAATACTTATCAAGGAAATCCCGAAGTGGCTGATACGCAAGACGCTGAACATAACGAATATTGGCCCGGAGGTCGCACAAACCACTATTGGTTCGACCTCAATCGTGATTGGTTATTGGCAATACATCCTGAAAGTCGAGGAAAATTGGCTTGGTACCACGAATGGTACCCGAACGTCGTGACGGACTTTCACGAAATGGGTACGCAAAGCACCTATTTTTTCGAACCGATGAAGACAAATGGCTCCTTGAATCCGATCATGCCTAAAGAAAATTATGAAGATCTGAATACACTTTTTGGCAATTATTTCGCAAAGGCACTCGATAGTATCGGTTCTTTTTATTTTACCAAAGAAGTTTTTGATGGCACCTACCCCGGTTACGGTTCCTCCTATCCTGATTTACAAGGCGGATTGGGACTGTTGTTTGAACAGGCGAGTTCGCGGGGCCATCGACAGAAAACGGCTTTTGGGGAAATTACTTTCCCTTTTACCATACGAAACCAATACACATCAAGTATCACTACCGTGCGCGCCGCTGTAGAGAACAAAGGGTACTTGAGAAAGTATCAACAAAACTTTTTTAAAAGCGCCCTAACCAACGCCGGTAAGGGAAAAATCAGAGGATATTCGTTCGGAGATGAAAACGATCAAAATCGCACAAAGGCATTTATCGACAAGCTATTGCTACACGAAATCGATGTGTATAAATCAGGAGACAAATTTGTCGTACCAACCAATCAACCCCAATATAGAATGGTACAATCGATGTTCGAAACTTATGAAAAATATCGTGATAGTGTCTATTATGATGCTTCTGCTTGGTCGATCGCAAATTTTTATAATATGAAGTATCGACCGGTTACGAGTTTGAGTATGGGTGAAAAAGTGGAGAATATCGAAAACCTGATTTCAGTTTCTCCGGTTCAAAAATCCGATTACGCTTACCTTATCGATTGGCAAGACTACAATGCCCCGGCTACGTTGCACTATTTACAGTCGAATGGTCTTGTTTTGTCAAGTTCCGGAAAAACATTTACGGCCAAAGTCGGTTCTGATTCAAAGATTTTTGGATATGGAACCTTGGTTCTTCCCATAAGCCTTCAAAAGAAAAGTGCGGACGAGGTCTTTGACCTGCTCCAAAAGGCACAAAAGAAATTTGAGGTCCCTATGTACAGCGTGAATTCAGGACTCAATCTCAAAGGGGTCGATTTAGGAAGTGCTTACGTTTCCCCTATCAAAAAGCCAAAAGCCGTGATGTTAATCGGCGATGGGGTGAGGTCTTACGAAGCTGGTGAGGTTTGGCATCTTTTGGATACACGGGTTCATATGCCCATTACAAAAATTCCCATGCGAAATTTTAACCGGGCCAATTTTGACAAATACAATACGATGGTTATGGTCTCCGGACGGTATTCACTTACCGACAAACAACAAGAAAAAATCAAGGACTGGGTAAGCAAGGGCAACACCTTGATAACCATAGGAACGGCCTCAAAATGGGCTGTGGAAAAAAAATTGGTCAAGGAAGAACTGACCAAATCAGAAAAGGATTCTACCGCGCAGGTTATCAGAAAACCGTATGTAGATGCCCGTGAAAACCTTGGAAAGGAAAGTTTGGGCGGGGTAATCTTAAAAGCAGATATCGATATAACCCATCCTTTGGCATTTGGCTATAACGATAGCTCCATTCCTGTTTATAAGAACAACGAGGTATGGTTATCGCCAAGTAAGAATGAATACGCTACTATTGCCAAATACAATGCTGACCCCCATATCGATGGTTTTATGACGGATAAGAACCGTGATGAATTTGTGAAGCCTTCCGCCTCGCTGATTGTCAGCAAATTAGGAAGTGGCCATGTGGTACTATTCGCCGACAATCCAAATTTTAGGGGTTCATGGTATGGTACCAACCGCCTATTTTTGAACGCTTTGTTCCTTGGGGATAAAATAAGTGTGCCAAGTAATGATTAGAGAAAGATGAAACTATCAATACACTCAAGAAATTTAAGAATCCAACAATCCACTACATGAAAATCAAATATTTAAAACTTGTTTTATCAATATTCGTCATTGGAATTTTACAAACCAACGCCCAATCCCTACAGGGTGATGGCCCACACTCACAATTGATTATTCGTGGGGTCATGTTGATTAACGGCAATGGGGCGCCACCACAGGGGCCCATTGACATCGTAGTCGAAAACAATATCATAAAAAAAATACAAGTTGTCGGGTACGATGGAGTACCCATCGATGAATCGAAGCGCCCAAAACTTAAAGCTGAAGGTAAGGAACTCGATTGCAACGGAATGTACCTGATGCCCGGTTTTATCGATATGCACGGGCACATTGGTGGTAAAGCCCAAGGTGCAGAACCTGACTATGTTTTCAAACTTTGGATGGGACACGGAGTGACGACGGTTCGTGAACCCAGCGGTCGCGGTGTTGATTTTACAATGGATTTAAAACGTAAAAGCGAGAAAAATGAAATCATCGCACCACGGATATTTGCCTATACCGGTTTCGGCCAAACGAGCAAAGACTTTAATCCATTGAACGATATTCCGATTTCGACGCCCGAACAAGCTCGTGAATGGGTCCGCGCCAATGCCAAAAAAGGTGCTGATGGCATCAAGTTTTTTGGAGCCGAACCTGAAATCATGGCCGCCGCACTCGATGAAAATAAAAAATTGGGGTTGGGATCCGCCTGTCATCATGCACAACTAAGTGTTGCGAGATGGAACGTGCTACATTCCGCACGAGCGGGATTGACCTCAATGGAACACTGGTACGGGCTTCCCGAAGCTTTGTTCGATGACCGCACGGTACAAGACTATCCTTTAAATTACAATTACCAGAATGAACAACATCGTTTTGAAAATGCTGGAAAACTTTGGGCGCAGGCCGCCAAACCCTATTCAGAACATTGGGAGAACGTAATGACCGAACTATTGGAACTGGATTTTACAATGGACCCGACCTTTAATATTTACGAAGCCAGTCGTGACCTGCAGCGAGCCCGCCGTGCCGAATGGCACGAAGAATACACGCTACCCTCGCTTTGGGAATTCTATCAACCTAGTAAGATTTCACATGGCAGTTATTGGCATGATTGGGGTACTGAGCAAGAAGTCGCTTGGCGTGAAAACTATAAATTGTGGATGACCTTTATCAATGAATATAAGAACCGCGGGGGTCGTGTAACTACAGGTTCAGATTCAGGGTTCATATTTCAACTGTATGGTTTCGCCTATATACGCGAGTTCGAGTTGCTTCGTGAAGCAGGTTTCCATCCCTTGGAAATTATTCGTTCTGCGACCTTAAACGGGGCAGAGGCGTTAGGTGCGGATGATAAAATAGGAAGCGTCGCCATAGGAAAACTGGCAGATTTTGTAGTCGTCGATGCCAATCCGCTGAAAAATTTAAAAGTGCTCTACGGCACAGGAGCGGTCAAATTGACGGAGGATAATGAGGTTATTCGGGAAGGTGGTGTTAAATACACTATAAAAGACGGAATAATCTACGATGCCAAAGCCCTATTAGAAGATGTAAAGAGAATGGTAGCAGAAGAAAAAACGAAAACAGGATTCAAGATTCTGCAACCCGGAGTTAAAGAATAGATACTACGGTTTTTAGATTTGCTCGGAACAAAAAAGCTCCACCATCACAACGTAAAAGTGGAGCTTCATTATTCTTTAAAGATGTCCTATTTTCTTTTGTTGTGCTCAACGCGAACCTTGATAGGCCGCATTTGGCCTTTCGTTTTAGGGAAGATGGTGACGTAAATAAGAAAAAGAATAACTGGTATTGAGATTACAAATAAGATCATAGCTTCGATTTTTAGACTTAACTGTTTTGTAAAGTCGGTTTGGGTACTTCAAGTATTATGCCAACTTGGCTTTATTTCTTTTGGTCGCAAAGGCAAGTTCTTTTTTCACCCTTGAATTTTTGAATCGATACAGGCGTGCTACACCGTTTTTCTTTTGGGCTGCCATTTCTTTTTTAGAAATAGTACGATCAATGCTATTGACCAGAACAACACCCATTTTAGTAGACTGAACTTTATCATGGCTTTCTATGTTTTGGGCCAGAGCAATCGCTCCGAAGATGAGAACAAACAAAAGGGTTAAAATAGCCTTCATTACTTTAGATTGGGTTACACTAAGATAACCCCAGACGGTAGCTAATCTGAGTCAGCAATCGCTGAATACCCATATTTTTCGGTATGTGGGAGAAGTTTGGTTAAACTGCCGAATATCTTCGACAACGGTTTCGGGTAAGCGAAACAGCTTATCGAAAAAAGATGGACTTAATCGACGAAATTAAAAGGTTGCGAATGTCGAAGGTCTATTTTCAATCGAATTTTAACGTAAGAACTTTATCTTTGATTCATGACCGAGGTTCAACTAGAAGAGTTTTTGAAAAGAATTGGCCAACTGACTCCCGAACATCGCCCTGTCTTTGGCAAAATGAACGTGCATCAAATGGTCTGTCATTGTACAGATCAGTTGCGTTTGGCCCTGGGCACGATAAAAGCGGACGACGATTACACCCCTATCGATCCAAATATGGTAAAGAATTTGGCCTTGACAAAAAGACCAGTGCCTACGCCAAAAGGTTTGGGGCAAGTCGAAGGAGATGGAACCTTACCAACTACTTTTGAAAATGACAAAGTTCTTTTAAAAAGCCATCTGCTGGAATTCTTGAACCTACCCGAAGATTTTGACTATGCACCCCATCCCTATTTTGGAAAAAGTGACCGAAAACGTTGGATGGTCATCACCGTATATCATCTAGACCATCATTTATCACAATTCGATGCATAAACTAACACTAATTCATATACGGAAGTCGTTGGCCTTCGTCTTTTTGACATCGATCATGTTTTCTTGTAAAGAGGATAAAAATCCTCTTGCCGGAGAACAACATACCGATTTTTGCGCCACAATACATAGAGATACGACCACCAATCTTTCAGAGGTATTATTGGACATCGAAGACCTAATGCGATCGAAGACCGGAGTGTATATACTGGAAGATGGCGGGGGCGCCATGGTTACCCGTGCATGGCTGACCGAGTACGCAGAAAAGACCATCGACATTCAATATTTTATTTTTTCTACGGATAATGTGGGTTTAATAGCCTGTGATTATTTGGTCAGGGCCGCGGATAGGGGCATAAAAATAAGAATGATCGTAGACGACATTATGGTCGATGCCGACGTGCAGGATATCCTAACATTGGATTCTCACAAGAACATTTCGATAAAAGTGTACAACCCTGGGGTGAATTTAGGAAAGAGCATTCTGGGCATGGCCACAAAATTTGCCACTGATTTTCGTGATGCGAACCAACGAATGCATAACAAAACCTTTATTGTCGACGGTAAAGTCGGTATCACGGGTGGCCGAAACATCGCCGATGAATATTTCGACTATGACCATGAATATAATTTCAGAGATCGCGATGTACTGCTTTTGGGGAAAGAAATCCAAACTATGAATAGCTCTTTTGAAGAATTCTGGGAAAATGATTTAGCGGTTCCTGTAATTGAAGTCGCAGATGTTGTACCAGATAACATTGTGGATCCAAAACGTTTTGACAAACTACACGAATACGCCTGCAATCCTGAAAATTTTTGGCCCCAGGTACGTGAGCAGATCAAGAACCTCCCGAAGGCTTTTCCGGCTATCAAAGCATCCGATAAATTGGTGTGGGTAGACGATGCACGATTCGTTTCCGATATCCCCGGAAAAAATGATGGCGACCAAGGACTTTCGGGAGGAGGTATATCTACGGATGCGCTTATTGAACTTGTAAAAAATGCCAAAATCTCTTTGGACATACAGAGTCCCTATTTGGTTACTTCCGAAGTAAGTCAACAGCTATTTCGTGAGGCGGTGGCCCGTGGAGTCACTGTTCGAATATTGACCAACAGCCTAGCATCGACCGATAATTTAGAAGCCTTTAGCGGATATCAAAAAGACCGTAAGACCTTGCTGGAAAGCGGAGTGAAAATTTATGAGTTCAGACCTGATGCCGCAGAACGGGTAAAAATCATGACAGGGGCATTGCAAAAAGAATTGGAATATCGACCTATTTTTGGACTTCATGCCAAAACAATGGTCGTAGACGGAGAGGTTGCCGTTATCGGTACGTTCAATCTAGATCCGCGCAGCGCAAACCTGAATACGGAATGTCTGGCCATTATTCCCTCTGAAAAAGTAGCACAACAAGTATTGAAAGCTATGGAAGAAGAATACAAACCTGAAAACGCTTGGGAAACAACTTTGGATTGGAATCCCGATGGTGAGGTGGCAAGAACCAAAAGGGTGAAAACCTTAGCACGAAAAGTAATTCCTAAAAATATACTTTAGTATTTTCTCGGTTAGGGGATAAATTATTAAGCCATTTTAGCTCTGTTTCTTTTCGTAGTGAAAGACAAGGCCTTCTTAACTTGACTGTTAGACCTTCTGTACAAACGAGCAACCTCGGTATTCTTTTCGGTTTTAACCTCCTTTACCGTAATCTCGGTAGCGATTCCCATTTCGATAGTCTCAACCTTGTTGTCCTGTGCTTGGGCAGCAACTCCGATAAAAAGAACAAAAATTAAAGTTGCGATAGTTTTCATGACTGTTTGTTTTATATATATAAAACCCACAGACCCCATTTTAAGGGGGTTTGGTTCGTTCAACGAGTCCAAATACTCGTTAACCGACAATAACTCGGATTAAGTGCAAAAAAGCCTCGGTGAACGTATCGGGCAACCAAAACAACTTACCGAAAAAAGGTGCTTTTAATCTGAAATAATAAGGTAATTGCGATGCTCAAATAGTACGGATTACGTAATTTACCCCATCTCAAAACCTTTTAAGCTTCCTTCATGATTCAAAATACATTACGCTTGATCATTCTTTTCATTAGTTCGGTATCCTTTTGCCAGACTCCTGAGCAATATTATTTTGATTGGACGAGCCTGCCTTTTTCCAACGAAGAACTTTCGATGCGTAGGGAAAACCTTATGAAACATCTTCCCGACGAAGGAATAATAGTCATACCCGCAAAGGATGGTTTTTCGTATGGTGAGACTTTTCGTCAACTCGACAATTTTTACTATTTCACGGGATTGGAACTATCCAATAGCCTATTGGTGATAGATCTTGAAAAAGATTCTGCAACTATTTATTCTCCTAAACGCGATTTGCGTTTTGAAAGCGGTTCAAGACCGAACGATTTTCCCGGGAGGCCCATATTGAGGGATTCCAACATTGCTCAAAATTCAGGTCTGCCATTAAAAAACATAGAAGATTTCTCGGTAGTGATGGATGCCGCGGCCAAGAACGGCAAGACCATATTCGTGGATACTGGAAAAAAGGGAACCCTATCTTTTCCTGAAATGAACTATATAGCGACCCCATCTCCTGTTCAGATACTTTATGACGTCTTGCAAGAAAAACATTCAGGACTCCAGTTCGAAAATATGTATGAGGCAGTCGCCAAAGTTCGAATGGTAAAATCTCCGTCCGAAATAGATATCATGCGAAAAGTTACGGCCATTAACATCGAGGGAATCAAAACCACTGCAAAAACTATTAAAGCTGGTATTGATGAGCGTTATTTAGAGGGCGTTCTCGAAGGAAATTACAAAATCAACGGCGCCCATCGCCTTGCCTTTGGGTCGATTATCAAGTCAGGGCCTAATTCCCTTTGGCCATGGCGTATACTGGCAACCCATTACAATCGAAGAAATCGGGTCATGGAAAATGGAGATCTCGTAATTTTTGATGTGGGCTGTGAATACCAACAATATGTAAGTGATGTGGGTAGGACCTTCCCCGTCTCCGGAAAATTTACGGACAAACAAAAAGAAATTTTGACCATGGAAGTGAGTATCGCCGACCAGATAATCGACTTTATTGAACCTGGAATCACTTTTGGCGATATCAAAAAATTGACCGACAGCATTATTCCCGATAATGCCAAAAAATATATGCAAGTCGGACTCTTTTTCGGACACCATTTAGGATTATCTACGGGAGACCCTAACCTACCCGGGGCAAAACTTGAGCCGGGCATGATATTTACGGTAGAACCTTGGTACTATAATCATGATAACCAAATTTCTGTCTTTACCGAAGATGTAATTCTTGTAACCGAAAATGGTTGCGAGGTTTTGAGTAACAATTTACCAAGAACTCCCGAGGGACTTGAAAAGTTGATGAGGGACTGAACAAAGAGAACTATGCCACATTTTGAAATTGAACGTTTAGATCATGTCGCCATTCGAGTAAAGAATATAGAAGCATCGGTAAGGTGGTATGCCAAAGTCATGGGCCTAAAACGTTACCAATTGTCAGAATGGGGCGACTTCCCTATTTTTATGTTAGCTGGTAAAGCGGGCGTAGCGTTATTTCCTGCAAACTTGGAGCATCCGAAGCTTGATCAAACTTCCAGAAACGTAAAAATCGACCATTTTGCTTTTAATGTGACCAAAGAAAATTTTGACAAGGCCCAGGTTAGGTATAGGGAACTGGGCATACACTATCGTTTTCAAGACCACTTTTATTTTCATTCCATCTACACTAAAGATTTAGATGGTCATACCGTAGAACTGACCACCTTGGTCGTGGATGAAAAATCGTTCTACAGGTTGGAAGAGTAAATTAAATTGTAAGTATTAAGCCATTTTAGCACGACTTCTTTTTGTAGTAAAAGACAAAGCCTTCTTAACTTGACTGTTAGACCTTCTGTACAAACGGGCAACCTCACTGTTCTTCTCAACTTTAACTTCGGTAACGGTAATCTCGGTAGCGATTCCCATTTCAATAGTCTCAACCTTATTATCTTGTGCTTGGGCAGCGACTCCGATAAAAAGAACAAAAATTAAAGTTGCGATAGTTTTCATGACTGTTTGTTTTATATATATAAAACCCACAGACCCCGTTTTACGGGGATTTGGTTCGTTCAACGAGTCCAAATACTCGTTAACCGACAAAACTTCGGATTAAGTGTAAAAAAGCCCCGATAACGGTATCATACCCTAAAAACACTTTACCGACAGAAGATGCATTTTAACCTACTTTCAAGGTCAAATTTCAATGCCTAAAAACTTATATGTATAGCATATCCAAACATTTCGAACAATTTTTCTATTTTTGACCCCATGGATTTGAAAAAAATATTCGGAACAGTACTGACCCTACTGGGCATAGGTGGCCTGATCTACACGGCCATTCTTTTTGCGAACGATTCGGGCACAACGAAAATGCTAATGGTTTATGGTATTCTAGGTGCCATTTTCTTTTTTGCTGGCGTAGGTCTGATCAGAAATACCAAAAGCGGAGCCTGACCTTTAGCCATTAAAAGCTACTTCACGCAATTTATTTCTAAGATAAGTATCGATTTCTTGAAGTTCGGAATGATTTAAGAACACCTCGGAGGCTTTGGCATTCGCCTTCGCTTGTTCGGCATTTTTTGCTCCGACCAAAACCGAAGTAATTCCCGTTTGTTGGGCCGCCCATGCAATGGCCACCTGTGCCACGGTACATGTATGGCTTTTGGCAATCGAGTCCATAAGGGAAAGTAATCCCTGTAACTGTGGCCAAATTTCCTTTCTGTAATAATTGTAGAAACGCCCACGATTATCGTTTTCATCGAATTCGGGTAGTTCGCGATGTTTTCCGGTCAAAAGACTTCCGGCAAGCGTGCCATAGGTAACAAGGCCCAATTCGTTTTCTTCGCAATAAGGCACAATCTGTTCCTCGATTTTACGGTTTACCATGGAATAATTTGGCTGAAGGCAAACAATATCGGTCATTGTACGAATCTGTTGCATAAGTTCGGTCGTAAAATTGGAGACGGCCAAATACCGAAATTTTCCCTGCTGTCTTAGTTTTATCAGAGTATTCACCGAATCTTCCAACGGAGTGTTTTTATCCGGCCAATGAATATAGTACAAGTCAATATAATCGGTCTTTAGTCGCGTCAAGGATTCCTCCATATCTTTTTGGATGTTCGCCGGACTCAAATCCCGAATAAACTCCGCCTCCGTTCGAATAACTCCGGTTTTGGTGGCAATGACGACCTTATCCCTTTTTCCATCGATGGCTTTTGCAATCACTGTTTCGGCATGTCCCGCTCCATAGGCGGGCGCGGTATCGATAAAATTGATTCCCGCGTCAATTGACGCCTGTATCGCATTGATGGATTCTCGGTCATCTACATCACCCCAAAAATCATTACCCATGGCCCAAGTGCCCAATGCAACCGTAGATACATCAAGGCCGGTATTAGGGATTTTCCTGTAGTTCATAACTTTCTCTTTTAATTTATAGACAACCGGTTGGCCAAATGGACTATACTCCCTCTTTTCGAAGTACCTCTAAAGGCGGACTTTTAATAACACTTCGGCTATTGCTCAACCCAATTAGGAGTACCAATAAAGTTATCCCTGGAAGAACAACCAAAAACGGCACCCAAGAGGGCGAAAAGTCAGTATTAAAGACAAATACGGCCAACAGCTTGCTCGCAAAGAAGGAAAGCAATATGCCGATACTAGCGCCAAGAAAGCCTAAATAAAGATACTCCAATGCGGTTATTTTCAAAATTTGCTTGCTCTTGGCCCCAAGCGTACGTAACAACACACTCTCTTTGACACGTTGGTACTTGCTTGTACGAACCGAACCGATCAATACGATAATGCCGGTCAAAATACTGAAGAAGGCCATAAAATTGATGACCCACGATATTTTATCGAGTATATCTTGTACCATCAACAATAGTTGCCGTACATCTATTATCGATACCGTAGGAAATTTTTTAACGAGTTCACGTTGCAGTTTCGCGGATGCCTTTTCATCTGGTACATTGGTACTCAATACATGAAATTGCGGTGCATTTTCAAGAACCCCCTTGGGGAAAACCACTGAAAAGTTCATCTGCATACGGCCCCAATCCACCGCACGGGTATTCGCCACAACGGTTTTCATTAAAACACCCTGTACATTGAAAACTAAGGTATCTCCTTCTACAACTTGAGCATCTCGTGCTACATTGTCTGACAATGATATCGGAACCGCATCGTCTTCGGTAAATTCGGGGTTCCATTCCCCGGTCGCCAAGGTCTCCGAACCCACTAGGGAATCTCTGTAGGTAGTACGGAACTCATGGTTCAAAATCCATCGGTTAATGGTAGATGTTGTATCCTCGCGAATATCGTTCACCGGCCTTCCCTTTATACTTTGAATACGCATGGTAACAATAGGGAAGTTGTCGATCACTTTTAAATCATTGTTTTTGATATTCTCGGCTACCTCTTTTGTTTCAGCGGATTGAACATCCAATAAGATAAGATTTGGCGTTTTACCACTAGCTTCCAAAGAGGTCTTGGCGACCAAAATATCTTTGGCGAAATAGAGTGTACTTATCAAAAAGCTACCAATGCCGATCGCCAAAAGCAATACTAAGGTCTGGTTGTTCGGGCGATACAGATTGAGCAAACTTTGCCGTGCCGTATATCCCCATGAATTCGGGAAATACTTTTTAACCGCCCTCATAAAAAGGAACGCAATACCTGTTAGTACCGAAAATACGACCAAAATACCCAGAACGAAAAAGAGGGCAAAACGGGTATTCTTCAATATCCAAAAAGAAAAGCCTGTTAGAAAGACCAGAATAGTCATCATGATTACGAAAGTCATTCTGCGCGCCTTTGGCGAAGTATTCTCTTGAATTCGCAAAACCTGTAAAGGAGAAACATACCAAGTACTTAATAAGGGGGCCAGAGCAAAAAGTACGGACATTATCAAACCTAACAAGGGCCCCACGATCAAAGGTTGCAACGCCACCGAGACATCAATTTCCAACGGTAGGAAGTCTTTCAACAATAATGGGAAAAACTGTTGCAGGGAAAGTCCGATAAGGGTACCAATGATTCCTCCGAGCAAGCCCATTCCGGCAATTTGGATTAGATAAATTAAAAAAGATTGTTTTCGGGTTGCTCCCAAACATTTCAACACCGCTACGGACACAAGCTTTTCCTTAATATATATGTGTACCGAACTGGCAATTCCCACACATCCTAACAATAGCGCTATAAAAGCGACCAAGTTCAAAAACTTGCCAAAATTATCATATCGCCGGCCCAACTGACGTCCGGTCGATTCGTGGGTGTCCAAATCGGCATTCTCCGCATCAAGGATCGGGTCAATTCTTTTTGCCAATGCCGTATAATCTGGTTCAGGTTTTGCCACAAAATAACTCTTGTACTCTACCCGACTGCCGGTCTGAACTAGTCCTGTTTTATCAATAAAACGATACGGAATATATACCGGAGGAGCCACCGAAGTCGAAATGCCCGTACTACCAGGGCCGGAGACTATGGAGCCCGCAATAGGCATTTTGATAAGACCAACCTGAATGGAATCCCCAACATTTAAATCGAACTGAAGCATCAAAGTAGCATCCACCAAAGCGCCACCTCGTTGTTGGTATTCGATGGCCGCTGAAGCGGGTTTTGTCACTAGACTCCCGTAAAAAGGGTATCCGCCTTGAATACCACGAACAAAAGCCAATTTTGTCGCGTTTTGTTTCGGAAAAGCGACCATGGAAGGAAAATTAATCTCGGTAGCGTTCGCACCGCCTAAAGAATCGATAATGGACTGTACCTTATCCGTATGAGGTTGCTTTCCTGCGATTAAAAAATCAGAGCCCATCAACGATTTCGATTGTTGTGTAAAGTTTTGCTTTAGATTATCACCAAAAGACTGTATTGAGACCAAGGCCGCAATACCCAAAATTATGGAGGCCATAAATAAAAAGAGACGTTTCAAACTCGCCCGGCCATCGCGCCACGCCATTTTGAAGAGCCATCCTAAACTGGCTTTGGGAGTGTGTGGAGGAATATCGCTCACAGTGCCGCCGTGGTTTGGTTGGTCACTAGTTTTCCACCTTTTAATCGAATGATTTGCTGGTTACGTTTCGCCAGTTCCAGATCATGGGATATAATGATAAGCGTAGTACCCGCCTCCTTATTCAGGTCGAACAATAACTGTATTACCTTTTCGCCGGTTTCTTCATCAAGGTTACCAGTAGGCTCGTCGGCAAAAAGGATTGAAGGCCTATTAGAAAATGCCCGGGCCAAGGCCACACGCTGCTGTTCTCCACCGGATAGTTGTGAGGGATAATGGTGCATACGATCTTTAAGACCTACTTTTTCAAGTAATTCTTCCCCAGTTCTTCGTGCTCCTTTCACGCCTTGTAGTTCTAACGGGACAATAACATTTTCTAAAGCGGTCAAGGTCGGCAGCAATTGAAAATTTTGAAAAATGAAACCTACTTGTTTATTTCGCAATTGGGCACGCTCATCTTCAGTGAGTCCATTAAGCTCAATACCACAAAGCTCGACCGTGCCCGAATCTGGTTCGTCGAGACCGGCGCAAAGCCCTAAAAGTGTTGTTTTTCCGCTCCCCGAAGGGCCAATAATTGCAAATGTGGAACCGGCCTCGACGGCAAACGAGACATCGTCGAGTACGGTCAATTCTTTTGAACCGCTCTTATAACGCTTCCCCAGATGACTGACGTTTAATATCTTTGTCATAAATTGATTAAATCTTCTTTTTCAAACTGTCGTATAATGACAGAACATGAAAAATAAGCATTTGATTTCGATTTTCTCAACCTATCGCTATGCAGACCTTCTTAAAATTTCGTTATTTTTTAGTATTGGCCCTCTTTATTTCGTGTAAAGAGAATACGAAGCAGAAATCTGATAAGTCGGTGGAAAATCCTGTTGAAAATACGGTCACATCTGAAATTGACACTGGCACTAAAACCATTCTTTTCTTCGGAAATAGCCTGACCGCAGGATATGGCCTAGATACAGAAGAATCCTTTCCTGCACTGATACAAGACCGATTGGATTCTTTGGAATTGAACTATACGGCCATAAATTCAGGACTAAGCGGCGAAACCACATCAGGGGGATTGAATCGACTCAATTGGGTACTGAATCAAAAAGTTGATGTATTTGTACTCGAATTGGGAGCGAACGATGGTCTAAGTGGCATCCCTTTAAAAGAAACCCGAAAGAACCTCCAATCTATTATCAACTTGGTGAAAGAAAAGAACCCAAGCACGGAAATCATTTTGGCCGGTATGCAGATTCCACCCAATATGGGTCAAGACTATACTGATGAATTCCGGAAAATATATCCTGAGCTGGCATCAGAAAATGAGGTAAGGCTCATTCCGTTTCTCTTGGATGGCGTAGCGGGAATTCCTGAACTGAACTTGCAAGATGGAATACACCCGACGGCCGAAGGACAAAAAATTGTTAGGGAAAATGTTTGGGAGGTTCTTGAGGATGTGCTTTAGAAGGCAATGAACTCATCTTGACTTTTTCTTTTACCTGCGAATTATACATTTTGCACCCTAATTTTGCCATTTTTGAGTTATGTAGCTATGGCTATGCAACTAAAAAACAACTTCATTACGGCACAAAAGCCATAATTCTCGGTTCCAAACAAAAAGTCAAGATGAGTTCAATAATAAATTAGGCCATTTTAGCTGCATTTCTTTTTGTGGTAAAAGAAAGTGCTTTCTTAGCCGTAGAAAACTTTCTTCTGTACAAACGGGCAACTTCGTTATTCTTTTCGGTTTTAACTTCCTTTACGGTAATCTCGGTGGTGATTCCCATTTCGATGGTTTCAACCTTAGCGTCTTGTGCTTGGGCAGCGACTCCGATAAAAAGAACAAAGATTAAAGTTGCGATAGTTTTCATGACTTGCGTTTTATATATATAAAACGCCGTAGCCACCATTATACGGGGTTTCGGTTCGTTCAACGAGCCAAAATAGTCGTTAACGGACAACAACTCGGATAAAGTGTAAAAAAGCCTCGGTGAGTGCGCAGAACCCTAAAAACACCTTATCGGAAAAAGAGGGTGTTAATCGACCAAATCAACAACTTTAGGAAAGCTTTAGTAGTTCGAAAAAGTATTTATAATTAAATTGAAGTGCAAGTATTGAACAAATACCTAAAACTTGACCTTTTGGTACGGATCGATTTAACTAAGAAAAAATCCATAAACGTTGTAAATAAGCTAGCCTTTCTACTTCTATTCTGTGGCACGCTGTACGCTGCTGCCATATTTCAAGATTATATATCATCTCAAATACGTGCCACAGGTTTTTATTGGTCGGAAACCATGCTCTACAACATATATTGGTTCTGGTTGATTCCGTTTATTTGGTTAGCCCAGAAGATATACATAGCCCTAAGGTCCAACAGTTTGTTTTTGAACATACTATTTTTGGGGGCGATTAGTCTAGTTCTCACCCTATCACATATATTGGTTTTCACCCAGATGTTCATACACATCAGTCGACTTTTATTTTCGAATCCACATCGTTTTGGGCGTATTTTTGAATCTGCACTATCGAACCAAGCCTATATTACTTTTATGATTTATGCCTTTGTACCGCTGCTTGTTCGGTATTTTAAAAAAATAGTTCCTGAAAGAGAGGCAATCCATAGTATTTATGATAATTCCATAATGGTGCGTAAAGGATCAAATAGAATTCCTATTAAGGTCGAACATATTCAATCCATTGTTGCAAACAAGCCTTATACTGAAATAACAGCAAATTGTACGAAATATCTACACAGTGGTACGCTCAAAAAGTTCGAAAGTACTTTGGACCCAAAAACGTTTATTAGGGTTCATCGTTCGGTACTGGTGAATAAACTTCATATCGTAGGGTTGAAATCAAGAGGTAACGGAGACTACGATGCCACCCTTACCGATGGTGGTTCCGTTAGGTTTAGCCGTCATTATCGGAAGTATTGGGGGCCATTGGCCTCCACTGAGATATAATACTACTCCTTTAGGCATATTGAAGGTGTTTTCCTTTTTAGACAAACTTGTTTCTGCGTATTTTTTTCAAAAAGTGTAGTATGAAAAATCGTTTCCACAACTTCTTTGTATCGATCCTGTTGTTATGTATTGCTTCATGTTCGGGGCAGAACAAAACCAATATTCCTGAGAAAAAGTCAAATAAAAATACCATAGTTGGCGGTCCATTCGAAAATGGGGAATTTATGTATTACGGAATGCCAGAAACCATAAGCGCCGTTGACACAAGTGCGGCCTGGCATCTCGATGGACAAAAATTGATGATTCAAGGAAGAATGTTTAGAGAGGATGGAAAAACACCCGCCCCCAATGTTATACTTTACTACTATCAAACGGATACGGCCGGATACTACTCCGACCAAGAAAGTTTGGACCCGAGGGCGAAACGCCATGGACATATTCGTGGCTGGGTAAAATCTGACGATCAGGGCAACTACACAATTTATACCATTCGCCCTGCCCCCTATCCCAATCTTAAAGAGCCAGCGCATATTCATATTTCCGTAAAAGAGCCGAATATTGAAAAAGAATATTATCTCGATGCACTGGTCTTTGATGATGACCGACTATTGACCACTGATAAAAGAAAAGCGTTGACCAACCGAGGAGGAAGTGGTATTTTGAGAACTATGAAACGTAATGGTCTTCAGGTTGCGGAACATAATATCATTCTTGGATTGAACATTCCGAATTATCCCCAAACCAAGAAAGCGGATATTTTTTCAGGTATTTCCATTGGTGAAGATGTACTTTCATTTACACCTTTTCACGCTTGGGGACCTGACAGGGGCACAAAGACCTGCCCCGTTTGCAAGTATGGAAAGCGGCAGGGTATTCTTTACTTTGTTGGAAGATATCCTGATTGGTTAGCAATCAAAAAATGGCTACGGTTTTTTGAAGATGAGAGCAGCAAAAGAAAGAAGGGGCTAAAGGTGTATTTCGTGTATGGGAATGATATGGATTACAATAAAACGGATCACATCAAATTATTGGAATCTTTGGGTGAAGAATTAACCCTTGAACATGTGGCCTTGACTTTTGTCCCCTCATTTTCGGATACAGATTCTGAAATTGATTTTATTGAAATAAATCCAGAGGTAAAGAGTACACTGATTATATATAAAAATAGTAATGTGGTGGACAAATATATTAATCTAGAACCTGACCCTACCAATTTTACTCTTATTTCAAGACGATTGAACGAGACTACCGGTATTTTCTGGGGAAATAATTAAGTAAACTACTTCGGGGCGGCATTAAAAGGAAATAACCTTCACCATTTCGAAGTAAGCTTCGTGGCATCGAACCCATTGGCGTAAATGAAGAGGTATTTGAAAGCCTTGGTATCAAGCAACTTTTATCCTATTTCGTCGAACTGCAAAATGCAGGTGCTTTTTTACCGCTGACCTTCTTCTCTTGTGCAAAAGAGAAAGTTCTTTGCTCAACTTAAGATTATCTGGGAAAGAAGTATCTACCTTAACTATTGAATTTTCTGTTTCTTTTATAAGAATGACTTTTTCCGTAGCTGACCTTTGGGCTTGCGCCAATACGCCAAAAAACAACACTAAGATTAAAACAAAAATACTTCGCATGGTAATAAGGTTTGGTCATAATATAACCTCGAACAACTCATTTCAAAGGGCGATTTTTCGGTAAAACGACTCATTTTCACGACAAAGCGTTTTAGTTTCGATGAATGGCAAATTTTTGTAGTCCAGAAAAAAAAGCTGTAAGAACCCTTAATCCAAGAAATCAAACCTTTAATCGGTACTTTCTGCCACTTGGATTTTTACTTCATAGTAAAGTCTACCGAAAATAGAAACGTTTGACGCCATCAAACTTTTTTAAAAGTACTTGTGTAAGTATTCGTAACTTTTACCCACTAAAAAAAGAAAAAATGAAGCTATTGAAAATTACAACACTGTCCTTATTGGCGTTTATTACCACAAGTTGTCAATCAAGAACAAAAGAATCCAACAAAGCCCAGAATTCGGAAATTCAAAAAGAAGAGATTGCCCCAACCCCCCAAGATTTAAGCCAATATGAAACTGCTTATTTTGCCAGTGGATGTTTTTGGTGCGTCGAAGCGATTTTCGAAAGTGTAAAAGGTGTCAAAGAAGTTGTTTCGGGGTATTCCGGTGGAACGGAAAAAAATCCAACCTATGAACAAGTAGGCGGTGGGCTTACTACGCATGCCGAAGCGGTGGAAGTCTATTACGACCCAAAGGAAATCTCTTTTACAAAACTTGTACAGGTGTTTTTTGGTTCCCACGACCCCACCAGTTTCAATAGACAGGGGCCCGATCGCGGTCCGCAGTACCGTTCAGTGGCATTCTACAAAAACCCTGAAGAAAAGAAAATCATCGAAGACTATATGAGTGCATTGCGTGAACAAAATGTCTACGATGCGCCCATTGTTACCGAGGTGACTCCATTTGAAATTTTCTATGACGCCGAGGACTATCATCAGGACTATGAGCGGAAAAATCCGAATAATTCATACATAAGAAATGTGTCCATCCCGAGGTTGAACCGTTTCAAAAAGAACTTTCCCGAGTATTTGAAGGAGGATGCACATTAGTGAAATGTAATTAGGTCGCCGATGTTAAAATTTTGTAAACCTTATCCTAAAAAAAGATTCTTTGCCCTATCTTTAATTTAGAATTAATAGCATTACTATGAAGAAAGCAGGCATTACTTTTATACTTGGATGTATAGGGCTATGTTCCATTCTGGCCTTTACCACCTTATCACAAGAGCGGTTGCTACTAAAAAAGATTACCGAAAGACTCTTGGACTACAACCGTAACCAGGCCCCTGAAAAAACATACCTACATACCGATAAGGACCTCTACACCAACGGAGAGACAATATGGTTCAAGACCTATTTGGTCGACGGCATTTCGCACGGTCGTACCGCAAAAAGTAATGTGGTCTACGTAGAGCTGGTAAACAACCAAGATAGCATCGTGGCCCAGCGCAAACTCTTCGTCAATGAACTTGGAGCCTCCGGCGACATCGAAATCGACGAAACCATTCCCCAAGGGGATTACACCCTGCGCTCGTACACCAAATATATGCTCAATGAAGAGGAACCGGTCATTTTCGAGAAAAACATACCCATCTTCGTACAAGAAGTGCGTAGCAATATGACCGCCGATCAGGTTCCGCTAACCAGATCGTTGCGCGGTTTCGAACGAAATGCAACCAATGCCGATGCCATTTTTGGCAAACCCAACGTCAAGTTTTTCCCCGAAGGCGGAAATCTTGTGCAAGGGTTACCCGCTACCATGGGGTTGGAAGTTTTGGATGCCAAGGGCAACGGTATCGCACTTAAGGGAGCCATTAAAGACGAACAAGGTAACGTTATCGAACCTTTCGAAAGTCTGGAATTCGGTCTGGGAAGTGTAGGCTTCACGCCCCTGCCCGACACCGAATATTACGCCAGTGTGGTGTTCAATGGCGAAGAAGAGCGATTCCCGTTACCGAAGGCACTGCCCGAAGGGTACGTGCTCAGTTATAAGAATAGGGATGACCATGTGCTGGTTCAAGTGGCGAGCAATGAACCTGATGGGCTTGCAGGAACCATCTTGGTTGGGCATTTAAGGGGCGACCTGATATTCAAGCGCATCGGACAGTCCGAGGACAACGATTCGTACGCTACGAAAATATATACCGATCAGCTGCAAGACGGCGTAGCACAGTTCACGCTCTTCGCCCCCGACGGCGAGCCGGTGAGCGAGCGCTTGATCTTTATCGATGACCCCGACAATGATGCCTTACTGACCATTTCATCACCCGTGAAAGAATTCGGAAAACGAGAAAAGGTGGACTTGAACTTGGCCTTGACCGACGAAAAAGGCAAGCCTCTCAAAGGAGACTTCTCGATGGGCGTCGTGTCAAAAACGGGTAGCAACGTATCGACGACCAACATAAAAAGTTGGCTTCTGTTGGATTCAGATTTGGGAGGTACCGTTCAGAATCCCGATTACTTCTTTACCGATGATTCGAAGGAGCGCAAATTTCTGTTGGACGCGCTTATGCTCACCCATGGTTGGAGGCGCTTCGTTTGGAAGGACATGCTCTCAAAAAACGTTAGTAAGGCCCCTACCTTCAACCCCGAAAAAGGCATTATGATCAATGGGCGCACCACGGCTTTCGGCCAACCGTTCAAAACAAGACAAACGGTCGCGACGCTCAACATCTACGGGCCCGACATCCTTAATGCGAAGAAAGAGACAACGCCCCAAGGAGCGTTCAGTTTCGGCCCCTTCTATTTTCAGGACAGCCTTGAAGCTACCGTAGAGGCCTACGACTCCTTGCCTAAATGGGAATACAAACGAAAGAACTTTTCCATCATCTTGGAAGATCAACGGCCCGAATTGCCTTCAACACTTAAGAAAACGGAGCGAACTGACCGCCGCACCATAGAACTGGCGCAAGAATACCTGAAGGAGGCCTACGTAAAAAAAGTGACCGACTTCAAGTACGACCCAACAAAAGTGACCCGGCTGGATGAAGTAGTTGTGTCTGAGAGAAAAAAATCTCGTAGGCAGATTATCAACGAGGAATACAATGCGCAATTAACTTCTTCCATATTCTCTAGACGCGTCTACAAAGATTCCATTCCTGGAAGTGAAACCTTCAGTGCCATGGACCTATTGGCAAGAATGCCAGGGGTTATTGTAACAGGTATTTATCCTAATCAAGGGGTGAGTCTTCCTGGCGGGCCTAAATCTGTTAATTCGGGATCAAACCCATTGGTACTCGTAGATGGCATCGCGACTGATCTATCCTTTCTGCAGCCCTTAAGGGCAACCGAAGTAGCTTTTATCGATGTGGTTTGGGGTTCCGATACGGCATTATGGGGTGCAAGGGGGGCGTCAGGCGTAATCGCGGTTTATACCCATAGGGGTTCTAAATTTGACGCAGCCCCAGAAGAATACCCGGGCATCACCAAATTTAAAATACCCGGTTTCTACAAGGCGCGTGAATTCTACACCCCCGATTATGTAAAGGAAGACCCCGAGAAACCCGATTACCGCACGACCCTTTTCTGGGAGCCCGAAGTAGCGTTGAACGACGAAGGAGAATCATCCGTGGCCTTCTACACGGGCGATCAAACCGGTAGCTATTGGGTCAAGGTAGAAGGTATTACCAGTGACGGAAGGCCCGTTACCGGTCTGTACGATATCGAAGTGTTGGAATCGAATTGATACCAGGGCCTTGAATTATCACAAAGCGACCTGAAATAGGTCGCTTTTTTATTTGTAGATTTAGGGAGTAAATTTTTATATTTAAATACGGGCCTGTATGAATTGCAAGAAACTATTCGCACTATCATGTATTACAATACTTTTAATAGGATGTGCCGAAACGAAAAAATACGATACCCCTTGGGTCGAAATTTTTGATGGAAAAACCCTCAACGGTTGGACCCAAAAAGGAGGCGAAGCCAACTACGAAGTCCGGGATGGAATGATCGTCGGATCCACCGTACATGATACCCCGAATTCTTTTATGACCACCGATAAGATGTACGGTGACTTTATTCTCGAATTTGAATATAAGGTCGATTCTACCATGAATTCTGGGGTACAGATACGTAGTAACAGCTATCCGCATTATAGGGATGGTCGCGTACACGGCTATCAAATAGAGATCGACCCGTCGGATCGTGCTTGGAGCGCCGGTATCTACGATGAAGCGCGAAGAGGTTGGTTGAATCCGTTGACCGATAATCCGGAAGCGCAAAAGGCTTTTAAGCAAAATGATTGGAACCATTATCGGATCGAGGCGATCGGCGATACCATTCAAACCTGGATCAACGGTGTTCCGGCGGCTCACCTGATTGACGACAAAACCGATAGCGGTTTTATTGGCCTTCAGGTACATAGTATTCCCAAAGAAAATAAGGCGGGTACCGAAATCATTTGGAAAAACATTAAAATTCTGACGGATAGCCTTTCAAAATATTCAAAAGCCTCCCCTATTCCACCCATAATTACTAAAAATAAATTGGGTGTTGATGAACAGAAGAACGGCTGGAGGATGCTATGGGATGGGGAAACGACCAATGGTTGGCGCGGTGCCCGATTGGATGAGTTCCCCGAATCGGGTTGGGAAATTTCTGATGGAGTCTTGACCGTGTTACCCTCGGGAGGAGAAGAATCTGCCGCTGGCGGAGATATCGTAACCAAAGAATTGTACGGCGATTTCGAACTAAAGGTTGATTTCATGATTACCGAAGGCGCCAACAGCGGTATCAAATATTATGTGGATACCGATATCAACAAAGGTCCGGGATCTTCCATAGGACTGGAATATCAGATTTTGGACGATGAACGACATCCTGATGCAAAGGAGGGTGCTCAGGAAGGAAGCCGAACGGTCGCCTCACTCTATGACCTGATCCAAGCGAATCCGAACAAACCTATGAATCCACCAGGTGAATGGAACACCGCCCACATCATTTCAAGGGATAATCACGTAGAGCACTGGTTGAACGGCATGAAGGTTTTGGAATACGAACGAAAAAGTCCGGAATATCGAAAATTGGTTTCCGAAAGCAAATATGTAAAATGGCCGAATTTCGGGGAATCGGAACAAGGCCATATTCTATTACAAGATCATGGAGACAGAGTTTCCTTTAAAAATATAAAAATTCGACCAATCGTTAAAGAATAGACTATGACCACAAGACGTAATTTTATCAAAAAGACCTCAGCTGGCACTGCCGCCGTTACATTAGGCGGACTCGTACTTCCCAAATTTGGCTACAGCAGTATTTTAGGGTCGAACGACCAGATCAACTGTGCCGTCATTGGTGTGCGTAGTCGCGCCAAGGCCCACGTCAAGGCCATTCATGCCGACCCCAATGCAAAAATTCTTTATAGCTGTGACGTTGACGATGTCATTCTCGAAGAACACAATACCTGGTGCCAAGAAAATATTGGATATGTCCCGAAAGTTTTGAAGGACTTCCGCAAGGTTTTGGAAGATAAGGATGTCGATGCCGTTTTCATTGCCACGCCCGAACATTGGCATGCGCCTATGGCCATTATGGCATTGCAGGCGGGCAAGCATGTGTATGTGGAAAAACCCTGTAGCCATAACCCCCATGAAAATGTACTCTTGGTGGAGGCACAAAATAAGTACGGCAAAAAAGTACAGATGGGTAATCAGCAACGTTCGGCCAAAACTTCGATTATGGCCATTGATGATATCCGAAACGGAATTATAGGCGATGTTTTTAAGGGAGAGGCTTATTATTCCAACAATCGTGGATCTATTGGTGTTGGTAAGAAAATCGATGTCCCAAAAACCTTGGATTGGGAGCTATGGCAAGGTCCTGCCCCGCGAAAGGAGTACAAAGACAACATTCACCCCTATAACTGGCATTGGTTCAGAAATTGGGGTACGGGCGAGATGCATAATAACGGTACCCACGAAGTCGATATCTGTCGCTGGGCCTTGGGAGTAGATCTACCAGAAAGTGTTACTTCTTTCGGAGGAAAATATGCCTATGACGACGATTGGGAGTTTGTGGACAATCAACAAGTGACCTTTAAATATCCTGGGGATAAGTTCATTACCTGGACAGGCCACAGCCGAGGCTTAATCAAACCCGAACAACCTGGACGGGGCATCACCATTTACGGAAGTAAAGGTACCATCATGCTCGACCGTAACTTTTACAAACTTTTTGATTTGGGTGGCGAACTGATAAAAGAAGAAAAAGAAGGTGCCGAAAGTGCCACCACGAATACTCGTGGCGAAGGTAGTTTGGATGTCAACCATGTTGCCAATTTCTTTGCAGGAATACGAAAAGACGAAAGTCTACAGGCCGATATCAACGATGCCAGTATCTCTACCATGCTCTGTCATCTGGGCAATATGGCACAAGATGCGGGTGAAATGCTGAAGATAGATCAAGCTACGGGCAAGGTACTGAACAACGAAAAAGCAATGAAAAGCTGGAAGCGAGAGTATGAAAATGGATGGGAACCTAAATTGTGAGTATTCAGTTCACAGCAGCAGTTAGCAGTCAGTAGTTAAAACCTATGTAGAGACGGAATGTGTTCGGTCTTGTGCATACCGTCTCCATTTTCCAATTCGGATTTAATTAATTAGTAAATGAAAAGAAGAGATTTTGTAATCAAAGGCGGATTGGCAACTACGGCGATCGCAACATCCCATTTGGCGCTAAGCCATATTCCCAAATCAAAAAATGATATTGATGCCATCAACATTGGTGTTATCGGCGCGGGAGACCGTGGCGGCGGGTTGATTCCCTTTATAAATAAAATAGAAAATCTGAAGGTTATAGCGTGTTGTGATATTCTTCCTTTTCGTTTGGAAGGCGGTTTGAACAAAGTCGATGGCCAAGCTGAGGGTTATAAGGACTATCGCAAACTTCTCGAAAATACTGATATCGATGCCGTATTGATTGCCACTCCCTTCAACACCCACTCCAAAATCGCCATGGACGCTCTTGATGTAGGCAAACATGTGTATTGCGAAAAGACCATGGCCAAAGGATTCGACGGAATTGGAAATCTAGTGGGCAAGGTAAAAACATCTGATAAAATATTTCAGACCGGTCATCAATACCACAGTTCAAGACTATACACGCATGTAGTAGATTTGATACGCAACGGAAAAATCGGTAAAATAACGGCCTTCGAATGTCAATGGAACCGTAACGGTGATTGGCGGCGACCCGTGCCCGATCCTAAATTGGAACGGAACATCAACTGGCGTATGTACCGCGAATTTTCAGGGGGATTGGTGGCCGAACTCTGCTCCCACCAAATCGATTTTGTCAATTGGGTGACCGAGAGCGTACCGGAAAAGGTCATGGGCGTTGGCGGTATCGATTACTGGAAAGATGGTCGTGAGACGTATGACAATGTACATCTACTCTATAGTTACCCGAATGGAATCAAGGCTAAATTCACTTGCCTTACGAGCAACGCCATGGACGATTATCAAATTAAGGTCATGGGCGATAAGGGTACGATTATTCTTGATTATACCAAAGCTTGGTTTTATCCCGAAGGAAAAGAAAACAAACAAATGGGCAATGTTGACGGGGTTGCCGGGGCAACGGTAAAATGGGATCAAGGCAAGGGAATTCCTATCGAAGTAGCGCATGAAGATCCGAGCAAGCAGGCACTACTTGATTTTCGGGACAGTGTTCTGAACAATACCGAACCGATCTCCAATATCGTTTCGGGCGCTAAAGCCGCAGCCTGTGTTCAAATGGGACTCGATGCCATGCATCATGATAAAATCGTGCGTTGGAATTCAGATTTGGGTCTGGAAAGTTAGAGGCAAAAAACTATTGTTCGTCAAGAGCGACGTTACTATATTTCGAATTTATAGTGATGGAACGGTCCGTATTTTTTGTGATATGATAGCCTTTCTGAATAAAACTGTTTAGATTTTTGGTACGCTCCAACTTCAAATTTGAAGGACAACTAAATTTAGAAGATATTCCGTTCACATAAATGGTATAGGATGAAGAAGGTAACCCGCAGTCCAATTCGGCATTCTGTAGTGAAATATCCAAATCCTTGAAATCCTTTGATATTGAATTGATCCGCAATGGGCCCAGGTCATTTTTGATATAAGCACTTTTTATCAACCTGTCAATTACCACATCCGAAGAAGTGGCGCTCAACCGTAAGTTGAGCACCTCTTTCAGATTTACATTATCCGAATAACTGGTTTGAAGTTGTCCGTAGTTCCAATTTTGCACACTGACGGGTGAATACGATGCCGTAATGTTGGTAGCGTCCCCATCGATAGTGGCGGCATAAAGCGTGGCGTACGATAATGTCGCATTCAGGTTTTTGGTATTCTCGGCAAGCTTAACCTCGCCATGGCGTACATTCATCTTAATCTTGACCGATTTTGGCAATTTGACTTTGATGGTCTTTTTGACTTTGTAATTCTTGTTTTCGCCTCCTGTCGAAAAATAAAAGATATTGGGGCCGCCGTGCAAGCTGTCGCTTTGAATAAAGATACTATTTGTTCTGTTTCCTAGTCTGGCCATTTCTTCCCTGCGCTCATCCAATAAGACCCTTCGCTTTTCCTGCATCTCGGCTCGTTTCTGATGCATTTCGGAGCGTTTTTCCATCAGCTTTGCCCGAGAATCTTCTCTTTTTTCTCGCATTTCGGCTCGTTTTTCTTCCCTGGCCTCGCGCCGAGCTTCCATACGTTCGCCCCATCTTGCCAATTTTTCCTCATATTCCTTATCGAATCCCTTCGAAAATTCTTTTTGCCATTTCTCTAAATAGTCCTTACCATCTTTCCTGAAGGCATCATAATCAAAATCCGGACGGGGCATTCTTGGCATCGGTGGCATTTCGAAAAGTTCAGGAAATTCGTGCATATCCGGCATCTCGACCAGTAACGAATCCAGATCGGCAATCACGGGATATTCGAAATGAAAGTCGAAATCGTCAAACCCACCGGCCCCGCTACTGGAAAACAATCCTTTCCCACCTCCGGTCGAAATCGTAATTTTTTTACTGTTCCCGAGAATCTCTATGGGTCCATCTTCAAAATAGTCTTCGGCATCGGCATCGGAGACACCGTCAAGTTCTATGGTCGCTTCGACCAAAACTTCATCTTTGTTCCATGTTTCGAACTCGATATCGGCATGGCTCGTATTGATATCCAAAACTGCATCCGCGTTCACCTTAAAACTTTCCTTGAAAGTCTTGGTCTGCTTTTGCGCAGTGGCCGCTATGCTGATGAGGCATAGCGCGACCGCTAAACATTTAAACGGTATTTTTGTCATGTTCATTTTTTGATGATTTTAATTCGTTCAACTTCTCTTGTAATTTGTCCAATAATTGTAGCCGTAGCTGTAGGTTCTTGATCAGGGCGTTGATGGTCTGGTCGTTCGGACCGATCTGGTTCAGTTCGGTATTCAATCGTTTATATTCCGTATTTAAATCTGCCAATCGGTCCATAAAACCATCGACCATAGCTTTGTTCTCTTCGGAAATTTCAAGTCTAGAAAGTTCAAAATTGATATTGGTCACATAATAATTTTCAACTTTTTTCAAATCTGGGGATAGATCGCCCAGCGAAATGCCCCCTGAACTTTCTTCGCTATGATTTTTATCGACTATGGTAGTTTTAACGGGTATATCGACAGGTTTTAATTGATTATAGGTGAACCAACCCGCACTGATCAGTACTAAAACTGCGGCTGCGATTTTCCAATATGGAAAAACCTTTTTTCTTCTTTCGGGAAGTTCCTTTTGTAAGCGTTCCAAAAAACGCTCTTCGTGATCAGGTTTCATTTTGAATTTTTTGGCTTCCCGCTCCTGTTTAAATAATTCTCTAAGATCCTGTGCCATAGTTCTTTTGTTTTAATGCTTCCTTTAACATACCCTTTCCACGTAATAAACGGGTTCTACAAGTCGTTTCGGTCAAATTGAGTACCTGTGATATTTCCCTATGGTCATATCCCTCCACCAAGAACATCATGACGACATATTTGTACTTCTCCGGAAGCTTTTCAATGGCCTCCTTGACTTCTTCAATGGTAATTCCGTCATGGACCGACCAATCCTCATCCTCCGTAATATGCATATATCCTTCGTCCAAGACAACCATTTTCTCTTTCCTCGATTTTAAAAAATCGATACTCTTGTTGACCACTATACGCTTCAACCATGCCCCGAAACTAACCTCGCCCTCATATTGATGTATTTTTTGAAAGGCCTTTATAAATGATTCTTGAAGTACATCTTCGGCATCGTCCGCATTTTTCAAAAATCGCATGGCCACACAAAACATACCATCGCAGTACTGTTTGTACAGTTTCAGCTGCGCTGATCTGTCATTGGCTTTGCATCGTTCTACGACATCAATTTGAAACATGGACAAGTTTCGTTGTTGGTTTTGATCGTTCCGTTACCTTAAGGACGAAAGAAAAATACCGATGTTGCAAAAATCAAGTATTTTTACATTGAAATAAACCGTAAGGCTTGAAACAAGTTACCATAAATACCCCTTTTATTACCCTAATCGTTTTGGACTATGGGGCGATTATTCAGAAAATCTTGGTGAAGGACAAGGAGGGAAATTCACGAAACGTGGTAGTTGGCTATGACTACCCTAGCCTATACCCCACCGACAAGGCCTATTTAGGTGCCTGCGTTGGGCGTTATGCGGGACGCATTTCAAAGGGCAAGTTCGAACTAGACAGACAGACCTACCCCTTATTTGCTGAACATGGTATGCATTTACATGGAGGGAAGGAAGGCTTCGGAAAAAAATATTGGACCATCGAGGAAGTACATCGAGGAAAAAACCCCTTCGTAAAGCTATCTTATTTCAGTAAACACTTGGAAGAAGGTTATCCTGGAAACCTAAAGGTTTTAGTGACCTATCGTTTAGTTGAAAACATGCTACAGATTACCCATGAGGCCTCCACCGACCGAACGACTGTCATAAACCTGACCAATCACTCATACTTTAAGTTGGACGATTCGGATTCGGTCAATCACTATGAGTTACAATTGAATTGTTCGCAAATGGTCGAGACCCAAGAGAACCTACTCCCGACCGGCAATATCGTTACGGTTAAAAATACGGAGTACGATTTTTTGAAACGGAAGAAAATAGCCGGCCAACCTTTGGATACGCCCTACGTAATCGATCCGGATGCAGAAACAGTGGCGAAGGTTTCTTCCAAAAAGTCAGGAATCTCAATGGAGGTAAATACCAATCAGCCGGCCGTTGTGGTCTATACACCACCTCATTTTCCCGGAATTTGTTTTGAAACCCAAAACTATCCTGATGCCCCGAACCAAAAGAATTTCCCCAGTAGCGTATTGCGGCCCGGGGAGCGTTATTTGAACGATTCTAAGTTTACGTTCGATATTTTAGACTAAAAAATAAGTTTTCTAAAAAGTCTGCTCGACTTCGCTCTAAGTGATAGTAGAGCAGATATTTTTGAAAGCCTCCTATAATTTTTCCGCATTTTTTATTCCTCTATCAATAAATTCAGGGTGACGGTAATATTATCTCTGGTCGCTTTGCTATAAGGGCAAATCTCATGCGCCGCATTGATCAATTTTTCGCCTGTGGTCATATCTACAGTTGGTAAGTAACAGTCAAGCGTCGCACCGATAAAAAATCCATCTTCATCTTTGTTGAAACTTATAACTGCGGTCACACTGAAATCGCCAAGATCATTTATTTTATGTTCCTTGGCCACAACTTGAAGTGCACCGGCAAAGCAAGTGGAATAAGCAGCGGCAAAAAGCTGTTCCGGATTTGTTGATTTCCCGTCAGATTCCTTACCCTCGGGCATTTTGATATCAAAATCGATTACGCCATCCTCACTTTTTACATGTCCGCTTCTACCACCTTCATTGGTGGCCTTTGTTTTAAAAATCGTTTTCATCGTTTAATTTTTTTATGAGGCGATAATATACTTCTTGCAAGTCAATCACCATAACAAGGGATATTAAATTTATGTGAAAGTTGCAAGACCGATAAAATTCCAAAATCCAAGCACCAATTCCAGAAAAGCAAAGTGAAACAGAGCTTCAAGAATCCACCTGTCGGCAGTTAGATTAAACCCGAAAAGACTAAAAATGAAGCACAATAGAACGGGTTTTAGTAATTTAGGGGAAATATAAATGCCGAAATATGAAATTTTTAAAATGGTTGATAATCGTTTTGGTCGTATTGGCCGCTCTTTTCTTTACCGTTGGAAAGCCATACTTACAGGAACAAACGAAAAAACACAGCCCAGAAAAAGTGGCGACCTTTACTAAAAAGGGTATGGATTTAGCAGTGAAATATAGCAGTCCTTCTAAAAAGGGGCGTGTTATTTTTGGCGAGCTGGTCCCCTATGATGCAGTATGGCGAACAGGGGCGAACGAACCAACAACTTTTACCACGAAATCAGATATACAGGTCGGTAATCAAATTTTGCCCCAAGGCACATATTCGCTTTGGACAAAACCAAATCCTGAAAAGTGGTCGGTATTCTTCAACAAAGAAGTTCCGGAATGGGGAGTCACTTTACTCAGTGCCGGGGCCAAAACCACCCGAGACCCTGAAAACGATGTTGCTCACATTGAAGTTTCTACCGAACGTTTAGCCGAACCGCAAGAAAGTTTTCAAATCGATTTTGAAGACACCCAACAACTATATCTTACCTTATCATGGGACGAAACCGAAATAAAAGTCCCTATTAGTCAATAGCATTGAGCGAAAAAAAGAACAGCGACCCGAAGCGTACTTCGAAAGTACGGCGAAAACAAAAACAAATCCCTACCGAAGAGGAACTCGTCCGTCGTATTCAAAAAAGTGACCCAACGGCTTTGGCACAGGCCATTACACTTGTTGAAAGTGTTCAACCTGAGCACTCCAAAAAGGCCAGTGCCGTCTTAGAACAATGCCTAGCACATAAATCAAACAGTCTTAGAATTGGTATTACCGGAGTACCCGGTGTGGGCAAGAGTACCTTTATCGAAGCTTTGGGGTTGCACCTTACTTCAATCGGGAAAAAAGTTGCAGTACTTGCCATCGATCCCACAAGCACTCAAAGTAAAGGAAGTATTTTGGGCGACAAGACCCGAATGAACGAACTCGTCAAAGATCCCAATGCCTTTATTCGACCCTCGCCATCCAGTGAATCTCTGGGCGGCGTAGCTAGAAAGACCAGGGAGTCTATGATTCTATGTGAAGCAGCGGGATTCGATATCATTCTTATTGAGACCGTAGGTGTAGGTCAGAGCGAGACCTCGGTTCATAGCATGGTAGATTTCTTTCTTTTGTTAAAACTGGCAGGAGCCGGAGACGAACTTCAGGGTATCAAAAGAGGAATTGTAGAAATGGCCGATGCCCTGGTCATCAACAAGGCGGATGGGGAAAATATAGATGCGGCCAATAGGGCCAAGACAGAATTTACAAGGGCGTTACATTTGTATCCTCCAAAGACGAATGGATGGTTTCCCAAAGTTTTAACCTGTTCTGCATATGAAAAGACTGGGATTTCTGAAATATGGGAAATGTTATCGGAGTATTTCGTACTCGCAAAAAAAACCGGCCATTTCGATAAAAATCGAAAACAACAAAACAAGAGTTGGTTGTTACAGCGTATTGATGATCGGCTTAGGCAGCACTTTTATAACCATCCTCGCGTCAAAAAAGAATTGGAAAATCTTTTACAAGAGGTTCAAAAAAATACAATTTCTCCCTTCAGGGCAGCCGAAAAACTGCTGGAAATCTATGAAAACCAGAACAAATAAAAAACATAACTTTGCCCAACCCTAATTTCCTTTGATGAATCCCGTTACATCGTCTTTGCTCTCCATCATCGTTCCCCTATACAACGAAGAAGAAAATGTCGTTCTCTTGACCGACAAGATTCACGAAAGTCTTGCAGGTTACAAGTACGAAATTATTTATATCGATGATTTTTCAAGGGACGATACGCGCAAAGTAATCAAGAACCTCAACGATGAACGCGTACATCTGCTGGAACTCAAGAAAAATTATGGCCAGAGTCTGGCGTTGGCCGCAGGATTGGACTATGCCAGTGGTGACTATATAATTACCATGGATGGCGACCTCCAAAACGACCCTAGCGATATACCACAAATGTTGGAATATGCCGTTAGCGGTGAATATGACGTGGTAACGGGCATTCGCCAAAAGCGTAAAGACTCCCTCATTAAGAAAATACCCTCTAAAATCGCCAACTTTTTGGTCAGGCGAGTTACCAAACTAGATATAAAAGATAATGGTTGCGCCCTTAAGGTCTTTACCAAAGACATTGCCAAAGACCTGAACCTTTACGGTGAGATGCATCGGTTCATCACCTTACTCGCACATCTTGAAGGTGCCCAAATCAAGCAGGTACCCGTAAAACACCATGCCCGTCACGCCGGTGTATCAAAATACGGACTGGAACGAGTTTTCAAGGTTGTGGCCGATATGATGCTTTTGCTCTTTATTAGAAAGTATTTTCAACGGCCCATTCATCTTTTCGGCATTTTTGGATTTTTATTGATTTTATTGGGGGTTGTCATCAATATGTACCTCCTTTTTGTGAAATTTTATTGGGGAGAGGATATCGGCAACCGCCCCTTATTGATTTTCGGACTTATGTTCATTCTTGCCGGAATTCAGCTGTTTACTATCGGTATCGTTATGGAATTGTTGATACGCACGTATTATGAGTCGCAAAATAAACGACCCTATCGAATCAAAAAAGTAACCGTAGGTGGCAAATCGAGGTAAGCCGTTTATTACCATACTAAAATTCGCGATCAGTGCGCTGTTGGTTTATTTTATTTTCACCAAGGTCAACTTCTTGGAAGTTTTCGATATACTGCGCAGAACAAATCCTTTTTACTTTTTATTGGCACTTCTTTTTTTCGTCATTTCGAAAATTATAGCAGCTTTTCGACTCAACCTATATTTCCATCAATTAGGTGTTTTTCTGACCCAAAAGAGTAATTTAAAGTTGTATTTGCTAGGTATGTTTTATAATCTATTTCTTCCTGGAGGTATAGGCGGTGACGCTTATAAAGGATATTTAATTCGAAAGAAATTTCAAGTCAATACTAAAAAAGTGGTGTCGGTATTGGTTTTAGACCGATTAAGCGGGCTACTACTTTTGTTTGTATACGCCTGTATATTAGCACTATTTGTTCAAAATGAACTTTTTCGGAATACGAAATGGTTGTTCGGTATAGCAATCGTTTTCAGCATTCTGATTTTTTGGTTCGTGAACAAACGTTTCTTTGCAGGAATGCTTCCCGTTTTTTGGAAATCTTTCAACTATTCGGCATTCGTGCAACTCGCACAATTGTGCAGTGCTTTTTTTATTTTAAAATCCTTGGGAATCACTCTAGATACTATAGCGTACCTGTTTATATTTTTAGTATCATCGATAGTCTCGGTCTTGCCCTTGACCATAGGCGGAATTGGAAGCCGGGAAGTCACTTTTTATTACGGTGCCACCCTACTAGATTTGAATCAAAACACCTCTGTTGGTATCAGTATGGTTTTTTTCTTGATTACCGCCATAATATCCCTGTTAGGTATTTTTTATCATTTTAAGAAAGTAGACTTGCAGGTGATTTCAGAATGAAAAAATGTACCGATCGCGCTTTTCGGGTTTCAATAAATGTGTACCAAATGCATTTTATTCAGTACTTTTTTTCGTGTTGCAGGATCTAAGAAAGTGCGTTGTAATCTAGTAATCCGAAATTGGTCTTCGCTAATTTGTTGGTCCCAATCGAATCCGGCGGCATGTAGTTTTTCCAAGTCTTCGTCATCGGCGTAGACCCAGATATTCTTTCTCTTTCCAATTTCTTCGATGGAAGAAATTTTGACGGGTGTTTGATTATAAAAATCAAGCGCCCAGGTATATTTTTCAGAGATTTTATAGATATTTTCAACAGAAATCTCATTTTCCTTAATTTTCTCGGCCATTGAAGATCCACCTTGATATGTCAAAAGATGTGGATAAAAATGTAGGTTGAGCACCGCATTCAACAACAAAGAGCTACAAACCGTAATGGTGATGATTCTATAGTAATAGTTCTCTCGCTTTAAACAGTAATAAATGATAATAGCCACGGCTGCTAAAAGTATGAGATAGGCGAAGGGACGTTGAAATTCGAAAACATAAAAACATAGCAATGCACAGGCAATAAAAACAATGGCCAGTATGAAGTATTGTATTCCCAGTAAAACCTTTATAGATTCCTTTCTCTGGTCTATATATAATTGGTTAAGGTAAGATGCGGTCAATACCGCGAATAACGGAATTACGATATTCAGATAATGCGGTAATTTAAATTGGGCAAAACTGATAATAATAAAAATTAAGGATATTCCTCCCAAGGTCAATAGCTCCTTCTTAGGATTATAATGAAGTCTTTCATTCATAAAACCTTTTATTCGTTTTCCAAAGGCCATAATACCCAATACGGTCCATGGTAGAAATACCCATAGAAAGGTGTGAAAAAAGAAAAAGTAGTCACTGCTGTTCTTTCCGATACCTTCGCCACTCATTCGCTCGAAACTCTGCTCCCAAAAAATAAAGAAGATACCGCTACGGTCTCCTCTGCCCCGAACTATTTTTTCGGGATGCAAGTCGAATTGATGGTAATAGGCATAAAGTATGGGTGTAATGGTCACTGCAAAAACCAAGAGGGCGGCCAATACCTTCCAATTCAAAAGCAATTTCCATTTGTGGGTGTAGCCTAAATGACAGATTAAAGGTAACCCAATAACTACTAGCGCAATCTGTCCTTTGGTCGAAAATGCGATTCCTGCAGCAAACGCGCCCAGAAGTATATGTTTAATCCTTCTTGTTTCGATGTACTCGGCCAACTGCCAGATGGCCAATATGGTAAAACCAGTGAGTACAGCATCGGTACGGACATCGATGGCAGAGAGTACTATGGTCTGGGCCGTCATAAAAAGGAGGGAGGCCAATCTACCCACATCGGTATTGTAGAGTAACTTTCCTAGTCCTAAACATCCATAGGCCCCTAACAAGGTCGCTAGAATACCCGGAATACGATAGGCCCAGTCATAAATGCCGAAAATCTTAAATGATAGTGCCGCCAGCCAGTAGTGCATGTGAGGCTTGTCGAGATATTCTTCGGGACCCTTGAAAAGACTTAGAAAGTCGTTCTCCTGTACCATACGCATAGCCATTACGGCAAACTGGGCGGAGTCGTTCTCGAAGAGGGTTACGAACATTCCGGCGATGTATATCAGAACGGTCAAAACCAGTAAAAACCAATACCTTCTGTTAGAAATCATTGGGGAAATTTCTGTAGCGCAAATATATACAACTTTGTGGCAATCCAACTTAGAACAAGTCCAAATAGACCGCCAGTAATGACGTCAAGCGGAAAATGCACACCGATATAAATGCGGCTATAGGCCATCAAAATGGCCCAGACCATTAAGAAAATTCCTATGAAGCGAAATTTCCGACTTAAGAGTTTTGTGAAGAAAAAAGCAATGGCAAAAGAATTGGCGGCATGGGCAGAAAAATATCCGAATTTACCCCCACAGGTATCTTTGACCAAGCGCATTATCGAATTTACATCGGGATCATAGCACGGTCTTAAACGTTGTAAGCCATATTTGAAGAAATTGGATAGTTGATCCGTAGCAAGCACTAAAATTGCCACGGTCACGACGAGTAGAATTATTTTTTTAAGTCCTAATTCCCTATAGGCCAATACCAGCAAAAATAAATATAGCGGAATCGAACTAAGCTTATTGGTGATGAACATCCAGAACCCGTCCCAAGTTGGGTTTCCCAGATTATTGAGAAAGAGGAAGAGTTCTTTATCGTATTGAATGAGTTCTTCAAGCATATTGATTGTGCACTGAGCTATTCATCATAACGTGCTACCTCTCTATCATAGAATTCGGTAGCCTGTTCTACGAGCGTGGTCATCTCCGATTCAAGATCGGCTTCATCTTCCTTCGAGAAATCCTCGAACCATTCGACCTCATCATTTTCGAGGTTGATGATAAAACGCGGATATTCCGTATGGATGATAAATATGGCTGCGGGATAATCGGTATTGTCGCCCAATATGAATTTAGGTAGGTCCATTGGCAATTAACTTTTTGGTCAAATAATTGAATCGAATATACAACATAATCGCCGAGGCGGTTAACCCCGATAAAAGACCTATCCAAATTCCCATACTTTTTAAATCGGTATACAGCCCTAAATAATATGAAATCGGAAAACCGATCAACCAGTAGGCAATAAACGTAATCAAGGTGGGAATCTTCACATCTTGTAAACCACGTAGGGCACCTAGAACCACCACTTGTATTCCGTCGGAAATCTGAAAAAAAGCTGCGACCAAAAGCAGTTGGGCCGCCAAGACAATTACTTCTGAATTATCGGCAAGATTCAGGGCATTATCGAGATCTAGATATAAGGTCGGAAACCAATTCCTTCCCCAAAGAAAAAGTGCCGCGAACACTATTTCGATTAACAATGTCAATAGAAAGATGGACTGAGCGATACGCCGAAGCTTACCAAAATTTTTCAACCCTTTTTGATTGCCTACCCGGATCATGGCAGTTACGCCAAGACCCATACCGAACATAAATGTCATGCTGGCCAAATTCAAAGCGATTTGATTCGCTGCCTGCGCATTCTTGCCCAAAACACCGCTAAGCCATATTGCGGCAGTAAAAATTGCAACCTCAAAGAACATTTGTAATGCGGACGGAAAGCCCAAACCAATAATCTTGTTCATCACCTTTTTCTCGATTTTACTGAAATTGAATCCGGTTACGTAATCGTGGAATTTCTTTTTGCTCTTGAGCAAGAACCAGATATAGGCGACCATTAAAATACGTGCAACCAATGTGCCAATGGCAGCCCCAACAATACCCAGTTTCGGAAAGCCGAACGTACCAAAAATCAAAAGATAGTTCAAAACTACATTGATCACATTGGCAATAATCGTGGCATACATGGGATATCTGGTCTGCGACAGACCTTCGGAAAATTGTTTAAAGGCCTGAAATATGACCAGTGGCACCAGAGACAGGGCTACCAGGTCTAGGTACGGCATTGCCAATTCGACGACCTCCAAAGGCTGATCCATCTTGTACATCAACGGTTTGGAGAGTAGAATCAGGCCGAATAGCGCTATGGCCAGAAGGGTGCAAAGTACCAATCCGTGTTTTAGGGCACTTTTGGCGTCCGCCTTGTTTTCGGCCCCATCGGCTTCTGCTACTAAAGGTGTTATCGCGGTCGAAAAACCGATTCCCAACGACATGGCGATAAAAACAAAACTATTACCCAAAGAAACCGCTGCCAATTCAGCGGTACCCAATTGACCGACCATAATGTTGTCGGCCAATTGCACAAACGTATGCCCCAACATGCCCATTATTACCGGGACGGAGAGCTTGATGTTATAGCGAAATTCTTTGGTGTAATTGTTTAACAAGAGAGTATTGGTTTCTGGTTTATAACTTTGACAAAGTTAGTCAAACGTTGGTACTGCTTACTGCTACCGCAAACTACTCGCTGCTCACTGCAACTTCGCTTCTTCCCAAAATACATCCATTTCGGACAAGGTCATTTCTTTTAAACTTTTGCCCGACTCCTTCGCCTTAGACTCCAAATATTGAAACCGTTTAATGAATTTTTTATTGGTCCGTTCCAAAGCATTCTCAGGATTGACATTCAAGAACCGGGCATAATTGATCATCGAAAAAAGCACATCACCGAACTCCTCTTCTATTTTTTCAGGATTAGCGGTTTTGACTTCTTCCTGAAGTTCTTCCAGTTCTTCTTGAACTTTTTCGAATACTTGCTCTGGTTTTTCCCAATCAAAACCGACTCCCGCAACCTTATCCTGAATGCGATTGGCCTTTACCAAAGCGGGTAAACTTGCCGGTACACCTTCAAGCACACTTTTTTTTCCCTCTTTCAATTTAATATTCTCCCAATTCTGCTTGACCTCTTCTTCATCCTTAACAGTGACATCTCCATAAATATGTGGGTGACGATTAATTAGTTTTTCACAGATATCGTTGCATACGTCCGCAATATCGAAATCATTCGTTTCAGAACCGATTTTTGCATAGAAAACAATATGTAGCAGAACATCGCCCAATTCTTTTTTTACTTCTTCAAGGTCGTTGTCGAGAATGGCATCGCCAAGTTCATATGTTTCTTCGATCGTCAAGTGGCGAAGCGTCTGCATGGTCTGTTTTTTGTCCCATGGACATTGTGCTCGCAGTTCGTCCATGATGGTCAAGAGGCGATTAAAAGCCCCGAGTTGAACTTCTCTTGAATTCATAAAAAATATGTTTACTCAAAAGTACAAATACAAACTCTTTCAAGTCATGCGCAGATCGCACTATTTTGTTTACCTTAATTGTCTTGAAATCAACTTATACCCTAAAATGAAAAAGTACTTTTTGCCCATGGCCTTGATCGCAATACTATCTGCGGGAATTGTTAATGGACAAGAATTAGGACTATTCGAAAGTAATACCGATATCGGCAACCCAAAACTTGAGGGCAATGCCAAATTCAACTCCGAAGAAAATACCTTTATTATTTCCGGAGGTGGCTCCAATATGTGGTTCGGTACCGATGAACTGCACTATGTCTATAAAAAGATGTCGGGCGATATATCGTTGGCGGCAGATGTCGAATGGGTCACTAAGGGTGGAGACCCACATAAAAAAGCCTGCCTTATCATACGTCAAAGTCTAGAACCAAATTCCGCTTACGCCGATGCGGTCATTCATGGCGATGGCCTTACTTCCATTCAATACCGTGAAACTTCTGGAGCCAATACCCGTGAGGTACAAGCGAATATAGTCGCGCCGAAACGTATTCGAATCGAAAAAGAGGGCGATTACGTTTCAATGTTCTATAGTATGGGAAATGGGGAATTGACATCTTCCGGTGGTTCGTTCAAACTCCGTTTTGAAGAACCTTTTTATGTCGGACTAGGTGTTTGTTCGCATAATTCGGAGGTTTTAGAAACCGCTAAGTTTTCCAATGTGATCATCAACGAAATAAAGCAGCGGCCAGATTCCCTAAAAGTTTTGGAAAGTACTTTGGAGATCATTCCCATTTCATCTTTTGACAGAAAAGTTGTTTATCATACACAGAATCATATTGAAGCACCCAACTGGTCGCCCGATGGCATGACCTTGATTTTTAATAGCAAGGGGCTGCTTTATAAAATTCCTGTAGAAGGTGGGAAGCCGGAATCGATTCCGACAGATTTTGCCAAAAGGATAAATAACGATCACGGAATTTCACCAGATGGCACACAATTGGTCATAAGTGACCAGACCGAGACCGGCAAATCACTTATTTACTCCTTGCCGATTGAAGGCGGGGTTCCGAAGAAAATAACTCCTGTTGGTCCGTCGTATTGGCATGGGTGGTCTCCCGACGGAAAGACGCTGGCCTATTGCGCCGAACGAAACGGAAACTATGACATTTATTCCATTCCTTTAGAAGGCGGTAAAGAAACTCGATTGACGACAGCCGAAGGTTTGGACGATGGCCCTGATTATTCACCCGATGGGCAATACATCTACTTCAATTCAGAGCGGACAGGAACCATGCAAATCTGGCGAATGAAAACCGACGGAAGCGAGAAAGAGCAAATAACCACCGATGAATATAATGATTGGTTCGCCCACCCATCGCCCGATGGAAAATGGATCGTTTACGTTTCCTTTGGCACCGACGTACCGCCAGGGAGCCATCCACCGAACAAAGATGTCATGCTAAGGTTGATGAATCTGGAAACCAAAGAAGTTCAGGTAATGGCCAAGCTTTTTGGTGGTCAGGGTACGATCAATGTCCCCTCTTGGTCCCCGGATAGCCAAAATGTGGCTTTCGTCAGTTATCAATTGAAGTAACTATTGCGCTTTAAAAATTAAAACAAAATGAAATGGTCTTGAAAAAAATAGGTGCATTGCTTTCTCTATTTATTATTACCAGCACTTTAAATGCCCAGGAATTATCCGATAAGGCCAATTCTTTTTTAAATTCCCTTTCGGGAGATTTGAAGGAACAAGCACACTATGCTTTCGAAGACGAGGAACGATTTAATATGAATTTCGTACCCAAAATGCGAAAAGGGCCGACTTTTCACGACTTCAATACATCGCAAAAAGAATTGGCCCTAAATCTATTAAGGGCATCGCTAAGCAACCAAGGGTATGAAAAGACTACAGAAATCATGGAACTCGAGAACGTGCTATTCGAATTTGAGAACAATGATCAAAAGATGGAAGACGGTCGGCCTTATCGGGACCCCTTAAATTATCATTTATGCATTTTTGGAAATCCGTCACCTGACTCTTTTTGGGGTTGGCGTTTTGAGGGACATCATATCTCTTTAAATTTTACGGCTACCGATAAAACGATAGTTTCTTCGACCCCAACCTTTTTTGGTTCCAATCCGGGAATCGTAAAAAGTGCGGCCCAAAAAGGAAAGGAAGTACTAAAAAAGGAAACGGATCTGGGCTTTGCCCTCATTAGTTCCATGACGCAAGAACAATTGCAACTGGCCCGATTTTCTGATTCGGCACCTGCCGAGATTATTACTGGATCAGATAGAAAAGTAAAATCGTTAGACCCCAAGGGTATTTCATACGTCGATCTGACCGAAGCTCAAAAGGAAACTTTTATTGAACTACTAAATGAGTATATCGATAATTATGAATCGGGTTACGCTTCACGTCTGAAAGAAAAGTTGAATGACAAGGGTTTGGAAAATCTTTATTTTGCATGGGCGGGCAGCTTAGCACCCGGGGCTGGCCATTATTACAGGATACAGGGTAATTCTTTGCTCATCGAATACGATAATATCCAGAACAACGCCAATCATGTCCACACGGCGATTAGGGACATTGATAATGATTACGGAGAAGATATGCTCAATGCCCATTATAAATCGGACCATAAAAATTAAATAACATGCTAAAACGTAGAAATTTTTTATTGCAATCATCGGCTTTGACCGCAGGAACACTTTTTTTTCCTTCCTGTATGTTCGCCTCGGATGCCGGAACTAAATATGGCGTACAACTCTATTCTTTTCGGGATGAAATGGCAAAAGATGCCATCGGAACTTTGAAACAAATAGCGGCCGTCGGTATCAAGGAAATTGAAAGTGCGCGTTCGAGCAAAGGCCATTACTACGGACTTTCCCCGGAAGAAATGAAAAACACATGCAACGATTTGGGAATGGATCTAAAGAGCGGCCATGTACATCTTGATGATAAATTTCAAAAAACCATGGAGGATGCCGTAGCCGCGGAACAAGAATATGTAATCTGTTCGACCATGCCATCCAACGGGCAGACGGTAGACAATTATAAAAAAGTGGCTGACGAGTTCAACAAAGCGGGAGCGCAATGTAAAGAGCTCGGGTTGAAATTCGGGTACCACAATCACGAATACGAGTTTGAGTCGCATAATGGCCAAATTCTTTATGATGTTTTGATGGATAACACTGACCCTGATTTAGTGCATATGGAACTGGATTTAGGATGGGTCATCGTCGCCGGAAAAGATCCTCTGGATTATTTCAAAAAATATCCAGGACGCTTTCCGCTTTGGCATTTGAAGGATATGAACATGGAAGAAAAAGAAAGCACCGAATTCGGCAAAGGCGGGTTGGACATTAAAACCATGATGCAAAATCAGGAAGCTTCGGGGGTAAAACATATTTTTATCGAACAAGAAGAATATGCCAGCACCCCATTGGAAAGCATGAAACACAACATGGAATTTTTAAAAAATCTTTAGGTTCAATAAAATCATCTGTCACATCGAGCGCAAGCGAGGTGAGTTTGAAGGGTTGACCCGCTAAGTTTTAAAACAAATAGCTGCTTTGAAATCTTTAAACCAAATATTAAAAATGAAAAATTTTGGTCCGGTAACTACCTTTTTGTTGGCAATGCTAGTCATGGCCTGCACACCTGAAAAAACCCACTACGACATCCTTATCAAAAACGGACAGCTTATAGATGGTTCAGGAAGTACTAGATATGTAGGTGATATTGCCATTAATGCAGATACGATTGCTGCCATGGGCGACCTTAAAGACGCAATGGGTACGACTGAAGTCGACGCGACCGGTCTTACAATAGCGCCCGGTTTTATCAATATGCTAAGTTGGGCCAATGAATCACTAATTGAAGATGGCCGTTCGCAAGGCGACATCCGACAAGGTGTAACACTGGAAGTTATGGGCGAAGGTCATTCGATGGGTCCGCTCAACACAAAAATGAGGGAAGAAATGAAAGCAGGTCAAGGCAGTATCGCCTATGATATCGACTGGTCAAGTCTTGGTGAATACCTTGATTTTCTGCAAAAAAAAGGTGTTTCTACTAACATAACTTCTTTTATAGGCAATGGCACAATACGGGAATTCGTGATGGGTTATGAAAACCGATTGCCCACCGAAGAAGAAATGGAAACCATGAAAAGACTGACCCGAGAGGCAATGGAAGAAGGGGCCGTTGGCCTTTCCACTTCCTTGATCTACGTACCCAGTGGTCACGCAAAAACCGATGAAATTATCGAATTGGCAAAAGTTGTGGCCGAATATGACGGAATGTACATCTCACACATTCGTGATGAAGAAGGCGGTTTGCTCAATGCCGTCAATGAACTGATCACGATTTCGGAAAAAGCAAAACTCCCAGCGGAAATTTATCATTTTAAAGCTTCCGGTAATGCAAATTGGCAGCTGTTGGACAGTGCCATCCAACTGGTCGAAAGCGCAAGAAAAAAAGGACTTCCCATCACAACGGATATGTATATGTACAACGCAAGTTCTACCGGGTTGAACGTGGTACTTCCTGCGTGGGCGAAAGAGGGCGGGCACTCGGCAACGATGAAACTCATCGAGAATCCTGCAAAAAGAAAAAAAATGATGGCTGAAATCGATTTTCATGTTCCGCCCGACAAAATCCTTTTGGTAGGTTTTCGAAACAAAGAACTTAGAAATCTTATCGGTAAGACCTTGGCCGATGTTGCCAAAGAAAGAAATAAAACCGCTAATGAAACCTTGGTCGACCTTATCCATGAAGATGATAGTAGAATTCAGGTCGTATATTTTTCCATGTCCGAAGAAAATATCAAGAAGAAACTGAAACTTCCCTATATGAGTATTTGCTCCGATGCCGGTTCGTATACGAATGAAGGCGTATTTTTAGAGCAGAGCACACATCCCCGAGCTTATGGTTCGTTTGCAAGATTGTTAGGGCATTATGTTCGAGAGGAAAAAGTGATTCCCCTTGAGGAAGCTATTTACAGATTAACAACCTTGCCTGCAACGAACCTTAAATTGAAAAAAAGAGGAACCTTAAAAGAAGGATATTTTGCCGATGTGGTACTCTTCGATGCGGAAAAAATAAATGATAATGCTACCTTCGAAAAACCGCATCAGTATGCCACCGGAATGCGGCATGTTTTTGTCAATGGGGAACAGGTGCTAAAAGATGGGGAACATACAGGTGCTTTTCCTGGGAGGTTTGTCAAAGGCCCAGGTTGGGAACTCGAATAAATAAAAAATAGAAATATGAAATTAACACTACTATCTTTTGCCGCGCTATTGGTATTTGCCTCGTGCGAAGCCCAAAAAATGGCCCTTGTTACCAATAACACCGAACTCACCCTGGTCGCAGAAGGCTATGATTTTACCGAAGGCCCTGCGGTAGCCCAAAATGGTGATGTCTATTTTACCGACCAACCCAATGATAGAATTGTAAAATGGGATGCTTCAACAAATTCCGTTTCGGACTGGATGAAACCTTCAGGTCGTTCAAACGGACTCTATTTCGACCATGACGGAAACTTATTGTCTTGCGCCGACGAAAAAAACGAATTATGGCGCATCGACATGGAAAAAAACGCCACGGTGCTCGTTGACAATTTTGAAGAAAAAAAACTAGGTGGCCCCAATGATCTTTGGGTAGACCCAGATGGCGGAATTTATTTTACCGACCCTTTATACGACCGCCCTTGGTGGGAACCGACCGAAAACAGATTGGAAGAACGTAGGGTCTACTATGTGACCCCTGATATTGGCGAGGTAAAAATAGTTGCAGAAGACTTCGTGATGCCCAATGGCATTATCGGTACAGCTGACGGAAAGACGCTTTATATCGCGGATATCGGAGATAAGAAAACGTATGTATACCCTATTAACGAAGACCGAACGCTAGGTGAAAGAAAATTGTTCTGTGAGCTCGGATCGGACGGGATGACTTTGGACAATCAAGGCAATGTATATTTAACAGGAGACGGGGTCACCGTCTTTAATTCCAAAGGAGAGCAAATCCATCATATTGCCGTACCTGAAAAATGGACGGCCAACGTGACTTTTGGCGGACCTCAACAAAATATCCTTTTTATTACCGCTATGGATTCGGTCTATACCTTGGAGATGGCGGTCAACGGAATACGTTAAACCAATTTTAATAGCTTTAATAACAATCAAAAAACTAAAATCATGAGCTGGAAAAACCTTTTTGACCAAAACGAATCACAAGAAACTATTGAACGTATCAAAGCGCTGACTCCTGAAACCCAACCGCAATGGGGGAAAATGAGCGTTGACCAAATGTTGGCCCATTGCAATGTGGCCTATGAATTGGTCTATACCGACAAACACCCCAAACCCAAGGGATTTCAAAAATTTATGATCAAACTTTTTGCGAAAAATATCGTGGTGGGCCCTAAGCCCTATAAAAAGAATAGCCGCACGGCCCCTGTTTTTGTCATTAGCGACAAACGGGATTTTGAAAAGGTAAAAAGCCGATTAATCGAGCATCTGCAAAAAACCCAGCAGTTGGGCGCATCACACTTCGATGGAAAAGCAAACCATGCTTTCGGACCCTTATCGACGAAAGAATGGAACACGATGTTCTCAAAGCACCTCGACCATCATCTACAGCAATTTGGGGTGTAATTTACCGCACCAAATCGAACATTCTCGTGTACTTGATAATGAAGCTATTGTTCAGCGGGCTTCCATCGAAGTAATTGTAATTCCAGACTATAAAAAGTCCGGTATTTGCCTGTTGCAACCATCCAAAACGAACATTGGCGGCCCATAGTTTATCGCTTGTGTTGTGTTGAACCAGCCCCTGTAAATAAATATTGGGCTTAAAAGCGTAGGACAATCGACTGCTTACGATATTGGCCGTAAAGTTACCCGCGGGAAGTTGAAAATTGTTGTATTGTAACGTTACGTCAGTATTGAATTTATCGCCAATACGAAGGCTTCCAGTAATAGTTTCTTGATATCGCGTACCGCCGAAAGAACCCCCGATGACCGACCGAAGATTGACCGATAATGGATTGCTCTTATTGGTGAAAAATATTATTTGAGATTCCGTATGACGATAGGTTCCGGGTTGTATCACGACGTTCTTTCCCCTTGAAATATCAAAAGGAAACACCACACCCTCAGTAGTGAAATTGACTCCGGTATGCAGTTCGGTACCATTTTTCCATTCCCAGTGATTATCCGTATGAAGGAAACCGGTTTCCAGAAATCCGTCGAAATTCCAGTACCCGCGATATGAAATATGGGGGCGATACTCCAAGATTTTGGCATCGGGGTTTTTAGGCCGCAAATGGTAAAGTACCAACCCCTCAGGTTTTCTAAAAGCGGACCGTAGCAAAAAACCCACTTCAGGATTGAACCCCTGCCCTACTTCGGTATAGGCCGCCCGTAGCTCCCAATTGTTCCAATTATAATCCGTTTGAAATTTGAACGAATGGGCATTAAGCGTATCGTTCTGGTCGAACGTTTTTGAAAAAAAGCCCGACATACGCGCTTTTCTTCCCAAACCAAGTTTTCCATCGAGCGCAAGGGTACGGTTGAAATTATCGGACTGCAATCCTTCCTTATTGATAAAAACCGCGCCTAGAGCCGTTCTGCCTTTGAACTCATGGTTGACACGTGCTACGGTAAAATTATTTTCTTCGATGCCCTTATCTTGTACATCTTCTGTCCACATACTCAAGAGTCCTACATTGGTGCGATTCAATTTTCCTGAAAGACGGGCGCCTCCGACTATGGGTACAATATTTCCATTATCCCCAATTCCGATGCGACGACTGAAAAACAGATCCACCTCACCCGGGCTTCCCACACTGAACAGTCCGGCATTCTCCAAAAAGAAGGGTCTTTTCTCAGGAAAAAAAAGATTGAAACGATCTAGGTTCACTTGCTGGTCATCGACCTCTACTTGGGCAAAATCGGTATTGTAGGTAAGGTCAAGGGTCAAACTTGGCGTAACGCTGAACTTGACATCGCCCCCAACTTCGCCATCGAATTTATTCTTTGGGTCGGCCACGGCATAATCCTTGTCCATCCGACCGAGCACATACGGAATCACTTTCAGGTTTCCGGGGCTGGGCAAATCAAGACCTGTCAGGGTGCCTGCCAAAGAAAGCCTTTTAAGGTCGAGCCCTACGGGCATGGGTGCCCAATAGACAATCTCATTGCTTTTTCTGATATTCCTTCGAAAATTGATACCCCAATCCTTGCCGGCTTGAAAACGCAATGTACGAACCGGGATGGCAAACTCGGCGCTCCAACCAAAATCACCAACTTGTGTCCGAACCTCGAACGAGGCGTCCCAGTTTAGGTTGAACCCTCCTATGGTTCCCCCTTGTTGGCGATTAGCATTGAAATTGCCCTGCCCCTCATTGTCAACTTGGGCGTCATACTCTACCGCCAACGAATTCGTTCCGAAAATGAAACCGTTCTGGCCATCTTTATAGGTATCCAAGATAAAAAGGAAAGCATCGGTATTGTCCAAATCGGCATCACGACGTGCATCGGATACGACCAGTGCATCCGGTCGAGAGTCGTAACAGACCACGGAGAGGTAGAAAGTTTCCTTGGTATATGCGATGCGTATTTCGGTCTTCTCACTGGCCGGGCGACCAAAATTCGGCTGGGCCTGCACTAAATTACCAAAAGGTTCAATGGCCTGCCAAACACCATCGTTCAGCACTTCTCCATCGATTACGGGAGTCGATTCAAGTGCGACCGCATTAGCCGTCGGGCGTTCATTCGTTGTTGCGGATGAGACAACTTGGGATACAGAAATAATGGGAAAGAACATTAAGCTGATAAAAAGCCCTAGTTTTTTATAGTGTTGCATTGACGGTGGTCGGTTTATAGGAAATTTCAGGATTAAATGTACCATATTTTTTGAAACCTGTTTTTGTAAAAAAAGCGACCCAAGGGGTCGCTTTATGTTTTTGCAAATCATTTTAAAAAATATAGATCGACTATTTTAATTCTTGCTGTACCAAATAATAAAAGGCGGGTCTGCTCTTCATTCTGATCCCCGACATTTTGCCAGCTACCGAATTGATGGCACCCATAGCTTTGTCCTTATCGGTTACACCTAACTTCTTTTCAACGAAATTTCTTCTTACAGTTTCTAATTCAGACTCATCTGTACCCGATACCAAGGTGGCATCCTTATTATCTACCATAGACTTTAGGCTATTTACATAACCATCTAACTTGTCATGGTCTATATTCGAAACTCCACATTCGTTCAATTGGCTTACCGCAGTTGATTTCAATGCTGCTAATTTGTCTGCTAAATCACTCATAATTACTGTCTTTAAATAGGGTTAATAGTTCATTGTTGTAATAGTACCGTAAGAGACTGTTTTGAAATGTGTGATTAGAATTTTTTTATGTCCCTTCACACATTTCAAAACAGTCTCTAAGTTAAAAAAAACTTTAACAGGAAAGAAAAATCAAACAAATTTTATTTTCCAAGACCACATGTCGATCTATTGCAATTGAAATATTCTGTGCTGGGATTCAAACTATCAGCGCAATTAATTATATTACGGCAAATAAACGACCGATCATTATGACAGAATATTTATTTGAATTCATAGGAACCGCCATGCTGCTTCTTTTGGGAAACGGTATCGTCGCAAATGCAATACTCAAAGGAACGAAAGGATCTGACTCCGGATGGGTAGGAATATCCCTCGCTTGGGGAATCGCCGTTTTTACAGGTGTTTTCATTTCCGCTGACGTCAGTGGGGCACACCTCAATCCGGCGGTAACGATAGGCCTTGCTACTGCTGGAAAGTTTTCATGGGCCATGGTACCCGGCTACATGATGGCACAGACCCTTGGCGCCATGTTAGGAACTACCTTGGTGTGGCTGACCTATAAAAAACAATATGATGCTACGGAAGACCAAAGCGTCTTATTGGCGACTTTTGCGACGGGGCCGGCGATACGAAGTCCGCTATGGAATTTCGTTACCGAGGTCATCGGCACATTCGCGTTGGTCTTCGGGGTCATGTACATCGCCGGTGGAACCTTGGGCGACGAACCCGTAAAACTCGGGTCTTTGGATGCCTTGCCCGTGGCACTTTTGGTCATTGGTATCGGGCTCAGCTTGGGCGGCCCGACGGGTTATGCCATCAATCCCGCACGTGATCTGGGGCCACGGATCATGCACGCCCTTTTGCCTTTAAAGGGAAAAGGCGGTAGCGATTGGGGGTATGCCCTGATCCCGATTCTTGGTCCGCTTACCGGAGGGGTCTTGGCGGCCTTGGCATTTCTCGCTATCGGAATTTAAAAAACAACCTCGTAAACATACTTTGAAAATGAAAAAATTAATCGCAATACTACTTTGTTCGGGAATGGTGCAATGGGCCGTCTCCCAAGAAATAATTAAACTTCAACATGAAACTTCTTCCGATGTTACTTGGGAAGGTGGAGAGAAAGATTACTTCTCCGATATTTGGCAGAACCAGGTCGTTACCAATGTCTCTGAGCCGACCATGGAGGTTTTTAGGCCTGAAAATCCGAACGGGACTTCGGTAATCGTAGCGCCCGGTGGCGGTCTATATGCCCTAAGCATAAAAAGTGAAGGTACCGATGTGGCCCAATGGTTAAATGAAAAAGGAATCACCGCCTTCGTTTTAAAATATCGTCTGGTGCCCACGGGTGAAGATGGGGTCAAGGAAATTTCCGAAGAGGGTGCCAACAATCCCGCGCGTATCGGGGAACGTGTGGCTCCTGTCTTGCCACTATCCGTAGCCGACGGCCTTACCGCAATTTCACATGTTCGAAAAAATGCCAAGGAATTTGGGGTCGACCCAAGTAAAATAGGTTTTATGGGATTTTCAGCAGGTGGGGCGGTAACCATGGGCGTTACTTTTAATTATTCCGAAGAAAATAGACCTGATTTTATCGTTCCCGTTTACCCTTGGATGGCTGTCGTCGGACCCTATGAAGTGCCCGAAAATGCCCCCCCTATGTTGGTTATCTGTGCTTCGGACGACCCTTTGCAATTGGCGGCACCCAGCGCGGACCTATACTCGGCATGGCTGAAGGATGGCAAAAAAGTAGGGTTGCACATGTATTCAAAAGGTGGTCATGGCTTCGGCATGAAGGCACAAGGGTTGCCTTCTGACGACTGGATCCAACGATTTCATGATTGGGCCGTGGCCGAGGGAATTACCGAACCCGTGATGAAACAATAAGTACTGTTTTATTGTCCGATGAAATAGATATAGTAACCCATACGGCAAATCTGAAATAATTGAACTTTTGTCAAATTAAAAGTATCTTTCGGCCTTATAACAAGGTATGCGATACATCGTAGTTTTATTTCTATTTTCGGCATTAACGGGCTACGGGCAAGACCCGATTCGTTTTGCCGCTGAAATCGAGGACATTCAAAAAAAATACGACTCCCTCTGGGATGCCGCTAAGGAGACCGTTGTTTTCACAGGTAGTTCGAGTGTTCGAATATGGAGCGATCTTGAAGAGCGTTTCCCAAACCATCATATCGTAAATTCTGGTTTCGGAGGCTCTCAGGCCAGTGATCTGCTTGCCTATTCCAATGAACTTATCCTCCAGTTTAAGCCCAAAAAGGTTTTTATATATGAAGGGGACAACGATATCGCATCCGATAGAAAACCAAAAGAAATCATAGCTACCACCCAAGAAATCATCTCGCAAATTAGGGGTACCGACCCCAATACTAAAATTGTTCTCATTGCCGCCAAACCCAGCATCGCCCGCTGGAACCTCAAACGCCGTTACAAAAAACTAAACCGGAAGTTCCGTCGTATGAGTCAAAAAGATGTCTTGATCGACTATGCCGATGTATGGAAGCCTATGTTGGAAAAAAGAAAAGTAAAACAAGATATTTTTCTAGAAGACGGGCTACACATGAACAGCAAGGGCTACGACCTATGGTACGAGGTGATTAAGAATTATATGGATTGATGTTGGGTGACGGGTGAATTTAAAATGGTAACTTTTTACTAACTACTTTTTACTAAAATAAATTATGAAATCAACGCTTACGAAAACAGTTTTAGCCCTAACTATTATAGTAACACTAGTCGCCTGTGGCGAGGAGAAAAAGAAACGGGTCTTGAACTTTCCCGAAACGGATTTGGCCGCTGAAAACCTGGTTCCGAAACCGTTAAAAATAATTCCCACTAATGGCGGATTTGCCCTAGATCAATTCACGGCCATCTACACATCTGAAAATGCTTCCGGTTTTGAGGAAGTGGGTAAATTCTTGGCCAAGAAAGTAAAAGAACAGACCGATTTGGATGTACAGGTAAATGTACCCGAAATCCCCGGAAGGGAAGGTGTCATTTACATCAACCGATCCGACAGTCTTGAATTGAATGCTCCCGAAGCCTATCAACTTTATGTCACGGCAGATTCGGTCATTTTGAATTCAAACACGGCCGAAGGTGCGTTTCGCGGTGTACAGACCCTACGGCAACTCATCCCCGAAACGAGCAACGATACGTTGGCCGATTATCCTGTATGGACAATACCTACGGGAAAAATAACCGATAACCCCGGTTTTGAATATCGCGGTAGTATGCTCGATGTCGCCCGGCATTTTTTCAGTGTTGAAGATGTCAAGAAATATATCGACCTGCTGGCCTACTATAAATACAATGTGTTGCACCTGCATTTATCGGATGACCAAGGGTGGCGTATCGAAATCAAATCGTGGCCCAAATTGACGGAGGTCGGTGGCAGCACCGAGGTCGGCGGTGAAGCGGGCGGCTTTTTTACCCAAGAGGATTATAAAGAAATCGTGGATTATGCGGCAGAACATTATATGACCGTGGTACCCGAAATCGACATGCCCGGGCATACGAACGCCGCCTCGGTCTCCTATCCTATTCTGAACGGAAACGGCAAGACCCCAAAACTGTACGAAGGCACCCATGTCGGTTTTAGCACCTTCGATACCCGAAAAGATACGGTCTATGCCTTTATCGACGATGTGGTGCGTGAAATCTCGGCCATCACCCCCGGACCTTATTTTCATATCGGGGGCGACGAAAGCCACGTGACCAAAAAGAACGATTATATCTATTTTGTGGAGCGGGTCGAAAAAATAGTTCAGAAACATGGCAAGCGCATGATCGGGTGGGACGAAATCGCCCAAGCCGATTTGGATTCCACATCGATCGCCCAATTTTGGTCGAGTAAGGAAAATGCCGACAAGGCCGCGAAAAAAGGAATGAAGGTCATTATGTCGCCCGCAAAGAAGACCTATCTCGATATGCAGTACGATACGCTTTCAAAACATGGCCTGCATTGGGCGGCCTATATACCCGTAGATTCGGCCTATGTCTGGAACCCGGAGGAATATGAGGGCGTGCCCTTAAATAACATCTTGGGAATTGAAGCACCCTTATGGTCAGAAACCATTAGCGATATCGGAGAACTGGAGTATCTGGCCTTCCCGAGGGCGATCGGCCATGCCGAATTGGGGTGGACGACCCGGGAAAACCGCGATTGGGAAAACTATAAGGTGCGTTTGGCAAATCAGGCTCCCTTTTTAGATCGGATGAATGTAAAGTACTATCCTTCGCCGTTAATCGATTGGAAGAAGAGTAAGTATACCTATGAAGAGATTGAGAAGGATTAAATATGGGCGCCATCAGTGCTTTTCCATGTAAGGTTGCCAAGTAACCAACAGGTATTTTTCTTTTGCCTTCGATTGTGTTTTTGGTAAAGTTTCCGTCCGTTTTAGAAAACCGTATTCGTAAACAAACAAATACACATCTCCCTTTTGGTTTTTCCAATAATGGGTAAAAAAGTTGGGATCGAAACCTTCTTTGAACAATTCGTTACTTCGAATGGTAGTAAAACCCGATTTGTTATAGCGCTTTAAGATTTTTCTGTTGATTTTCAATTGCCGGTCCAATTTTAAAAAAAAGCCTTCATTTTCTTGACGCTTCTCGTATTGATCAATCGACTTACACTTGGGCGAACAAAATATCTTATCTGAGCGTCCTTTTACCCTCGAAGTACAAATGGGGCATTTTTTTATATTGAAATGATTTAAAAGTATATTATACACATAATATACTCTTTATTTTCTTGTTTCCAGTTACAATTGTATAATGTATTCCGTAAAATCCATCACTTTATACCATCTCATGATCAATAATCAGAAGATGATCGGAATCAAATTCTATCCCGATCGGCTGATTCAGTCATTGATCAAAGGTTTGCCAGGCCCGAAATGGAGCAAGACCTATAATATGGCCTATATACCGCATAACAAGCGCAATATGGGTATCATATTCATCACGTTCAGGGGCCATGTATGGATCAACTATAATCGATTCTTGAGCAATAGGCCCATCAATGCCTCCAACGAAAACTTCGATATAGCATGGTTCAGAAAGCGCAAGCCCATTGTCGGTTACAAAACCTGCCCCGAAGCTTATCTTTTAAAGCTTGAGCTAAAGCGTTACGCGAACAGTACCGTAAAAACCTATGTTACTTTTTTTGAACTTTTCATCAATCACCACACCAATAGGCAACTGAGCGAACTGGACGAGACCGATATTCGTGCGTTTCTTCAAGGCCTCATACAGCAAAACCGGTCCAATTCATACGTAAACCAGGCCATCAATGCGATAAAATTCTATTACGAGGCCGTTTTAGGAATGCCCAATCGTTTCTATGAGATAGAACGACCACGGAAACAATCTAAATTACCGACGGTCATTTCGAAAGATGAAGTGCTCTCAATCATCGAAAACACCAACAATATAAAACATAGATGTGTCATAGAATTGTTATACGGGTCAGGTTTGCGCCGTAGTGAGCTATTAAACCTAAAACTTAGTGACGTAGACAGCAAACGAATGTTAATTCGTGTCAAGGATTCAAAGGGAAATAAGGACAGGCAAACATTATTGTCGAAAACCGCCCTCACCGACCTAAGGGCCTATTATAAGGCGTATCGCCCCCAAACTTACCTTTTCGAAGGCAAAAGGGGAACTAAGTACAGTGCCCAGAGCGTTTTAAAAATAGTGACCACCGCAGCAGAAAAAGCAAAAATTCGTGTAAGGGTAACACCCCATATACTGCGTCATAGCTTTGCAACGCATTTGCTGGAATCAGGTACCGATTTAAGACAAATTCAAGTACTTTTAGGCCACAGTTCTACCAAAACAACGGAAATTTACACCCATGTGGCTATAAATACTTTTTCAAGTATTAAAAATCCACTAGATTAGTGTTCATATAATAAGAATAAACGCACTAGTGTGTTTATTCTATTGTTAACATCAATTTACAGATTCCGTAGGGTCAAATTTCACCAAGGTGTATGAATAAAGGACAAAGGAGTACGCTCTTTTTAGTTGTTAAGGTAAGGCTCGACCTTGGAGAGGTTTATCTCAAGTAGTTTAGCTTACAGCGTTGAGAGCTCGCTATCAAGTTGTCACGTTAAAAACTACTTGATGAAGTACGAGGAAATTTTTGACAAAGTCAATTTTATCGGAATTTATAACAAAAAAGAGCGTGCGAGTTAGTCCCGCAAGGCGACGTTCCATATTACATATATAAGAACATAGCCTTGGGTTCTTCTTGGTAAAACATTGGACGCTATTATGTTCGGAATCGAAAACTGGACACTTTTCTTTTTAACTATATAAAAAAGGTAGTTAAAAATAAAACTGATGCTAACACGGCCTAAATATCAATAGCCCAAAGCATCTATATGAATAAGGGCTACTGATTTTAGCCCTACCGTTGTGTACAATATGAAAAAAGCCATATTTCTCTTCTTAATTACTCTTCCTTTGTTTGTTTTTGGTCAAGAATTAGATTGCTGTAAAACGGAAAAAGATGTGGAAATGTTTTTGACTGGTTATTGGAAAATAAACGATTCTGTTTCTAAGGTTCATTATAAGTTTTGGTTTACTAAAAGGCAAGGGAATTTGACAATTCTGGAATTGACCGAAGACAATTATGAATACATTGTTTTGGACGACCATCCATTTGTGGATATAATTGAAAATGGATTGGGTTTTAAACTAAATTTTACGGATTTAAGTGAGAACCGAAGTTCGGACCTAAAATATCTGGATTCAAAAAAAATGATACTGGACATGAATGGAGAAACTATAGAATACTTAAAGATTAAGGAGTAAAATACTGTACACAACACAACCTAAACGTAATGCGGGCTAAGGTCTTTATTCGAAGCGTTTGCGTATTTTTATTAAGTCGCAAAATCTTTGGGATTTTGCTTTAAACAATAAAAAGAAAAAACAAAACAAAAAGATTTTGCTATGTGCGTGGCGGAAAGCAAACGCCAGTTTGCTCCCGTACTGTTCATAGCTCAACCGTTACAGCACATTTAAAAAAATGCTAAAAATTAAATTTGACACTACAGATGATAATGGATTTACAGAAATTGTAAATACGATTATTACGAATTTGATTTTATCATTAAATCCTGACGAAATTTCAATTATTAGAATTAAAAATTGGTTTGACCATAAATGGCTTAATTATTCTGGAAAAGAAATTCGTGAATATGAGACTGGAAAAGGTGCGATGATTCCATTTGTCCTGAAACCTTTTTGGAATAAAGAAATTACAATACCTCCATTCACTCCTAACCGAGTTCTGAACGAAGTATTCTACAAATTGAAAGGTAAAGAAAATCCAAAATTTGAGGAATTGACGCATGTTTGGCAACGTAGTACAAATAACAAAAAAAGATTGATTTCAGAAAGAACAGAAAACGGTTTGTGCATATGGATTTCTTCAAACTCAGTTAAGAATGGACAAGGGAGTTTAATGGTTTACCAAATAATGGATTCTGATATACTTACGTGGTATGTAAATATTGAAAATAAAAATGGTTGGAAAATCAAAAAAGCGAAAGGGATTGATAAAAGTAACGTGCTACTGACGGAAAAAAACGTGCTGTAACAATGCCTATAATTAATGTGGGGTTTAGGTTTTTACGCCAAAGTCTGTATATATTTATCAGGTCGCAAAATCTTATGGATTTTGCTTTGGACAAGAAAAAAATAAAACAAAACAATAAGATTTGGCTAAGGGCTGTGGCGCAATGGGAATCGCTTCCCTCCTCGCCACACTAATCATAGCCTCACCGTTAACATCAATTTAGGTACGGTAAAGGCACATAGTTTACAAAGTTAAAGGGACATAGTTTACACTT
>CAYGPR010000012.1:0-89257 GCA_964351985.1 uncultured Maribacter sp.
TGGGGCAACCGCTTAAAAACAAAAGTATAATTACTCGAAAGATAAGAGTAGCTCACCCAGGTATTCAGGTTTTTGAATTGTTTTCTGATCAATAGATCTACGCCCATTGCATTGTAGCCTCCAATACCCGTCTCGAACTCGTATTGGTTCTGAAAACCTTGGCTTGACGCAGTTATTCCATTGACGTCTTTATAATATCCGACCAGATTTACAAGCCATCCCTTATCGACGAAACTCAGCCCAGCAGATACCTGTTTGCCAATAATCACGGGAATACTTTCTACATCGTCTACTTGTGTCTCGACATCGTTAGACAACCGCCATCTGCGCTTTTCAATTCCTAAAAAGTCGTTTTGCAAATTGATGATCTGTGAGGTGTTCTGATGTTTGAATTCCCCAAGTATTTCCAGATTAAAAGAATTTAAAAATCGTTGGTTAAAACTAACGCGCGGCTCCAACAGATGTCTTTTGAACTTGTCAAGATAATTGTATCGCACCCCTGCATTCAAAGTGGTCATTTTATCTTTCGAAACATAGCCTAATTGGGTAAATCCTGCATGTGTTCTAAGCACCTCTGCTTCTAGGCTTTTAAAACGTGGATTATCGATGCTATCCAAATTGGTTACTTTGCTGTCAACGTATTGATAGCCGACTTTTAACCGCCATTCATCGGTAAGTTGATACTGACTTTCCAACTTTACACCGGTTTCCGAAACCGAATTTTTTTGTGTAAACCTCTGGTTGTCCAGAATATTGGCATTGGAGGCGTTTAGGGTATAATCAGTTTCATAGATATGGAACGAAGTTCTAAGCCGGTCTGTCCAAGTGCGATGGTATTGCAATCCGCCTGCAATGCTATTTTGGGCCACGCTACTTCTCCTTGATTCTTCGACCCCGCCAACGGTCGCATTTTCATTGAAGATCAATTCATTATTGGCATTGATAAAGTTCAGTTGAATTTCGTCTTTCTCTGAAGGCTGGTACAGCCAACGTAACGAATGGTCGTAAAAATCGAATTCAAGATCGGTATTGGCCTTCGATTCAGCTTCGGTATCTTGTCTAATTCGCTTAGAATAGGCCGTATAGGTAGGTGATTCTACAAAATTGCTGATACCCTTTCTAGCGGCAACCTGTATAGAAGATTTTTTACCTAACGGAGCATCCACAAAGGCATTGGCATCCAAAAAATTAAAGGCAACGTTTCCTTGAAATTTAGAAGTAATTTCCTTGTCCGTTTCCATGGCGATGGTACCTGAAACCCCATCAGTATACGAAACAGGTGTCCCGTTTTTCCGTAGGCTGACCTTTTGGGTTATTTGAGGGTTGTACATTGAGATGAGTCCGAAAAAATGTCCTGATTGATACATCTTTATCCCATCCCAAAGAATCAGGTTCTGGTCGTTCGTGCCACCCCTAATATTAATGTCGGATACGGTTTCATTAATACTTTGAATGCCCGGAAAGGCCTGAACGGACTGCAGCACGTCGGTCTCTATCAAGCCGGGCAATATGCTGAAGCGATCAAAATCGATTTTGAAAGAACCGTCATTTAGCTTATCAATTCCTCGAATCAAAAAATCCGATAGCACAACTTCGGCCAGCTGCAATTCATCGGGCACTAGGTAGATAGTGCCACATGTATATTCCTTGAAAAATTGATAGCTTCTGTCCAGCGATTTATAGCCGATGTGCCGTATACTGATAATGACGTTTTGGGTCTTTGGTTTTAGTTCAAAATACCCGTTTTCATCTGTAATCGTTGAATTTTTACCCCCTTGGACCGTGGCGTTTATAATCGGTTCTTGTGTATTCTTGTCCTTTAGGTAGCCACACAATTGAGGTTCTGGTTTTTTGACGGAAACAATTTTATCATCCAGCACGGTAAAAATCAATCTGGTTCGTTCATGGATAAAATGTAGGGATTCGTCAAAGGATAACTCCTTCAAGGGAGGAACCACTTGAATACCATCCACGGTTTCGGAGGCATAATTGAATTGATATCCAAATCGGATGTGTAGCTCGTTCAATACCTCGAACAACGGTTTGGCCGATTGGGAATCTTGCGCTGAAACTGTAACAAAATTACAGAGTAGAAAAAGAAGGATTATATATGATCGAATACGGTTCACTAACTTAGAGCCTGACTTGGCCTGATTCTTTAATGGTTTAACGTGTTTTGCTCTTTCCAGGTTAAGTTAAGCGTAATGTTTTTTTAGGGCAAAAAAAACAAGGCGAACAGTATAATAAGGGGTCTTAAAAGGAAAATTCATCTTTGAACGGGTGGTCTGGATCTTATTTAAAAGACTTAATGAGGCCACATCATTTGTTTAAGGGGTATATTCTAACCGCATTCCCATTTTCTATTCGATATCCCAAATCCAATGGTTCGCTAATCGATTTCAACGCATTTTCCAAGCTATCGTGTACAAATCCGCCCGTGAAAAGTTGGTCAGCACTTAAGTTGTTCATTTGGACTTTTACATTGTACTGGCGTTCCAATTCAGCCATAACCTCCGATAAAGAAACCCGTTCAAAGCTGCTGACGTTCTTGGTCCATTGTGGGTTTTGATAGGTAGTTTTTCCAAGAGAAGCTTTTCCATCTGAAAAACGAAATCGATTTCCTGCGGTAAGTTGCTCCGTGGCGTTCTCGGAGACAACTTTCACAATGCCCTCAAAACATTCAACCTCAAAATAGCTCCCTCTTTGTTTGACATTGAACTGGGTACCAACTACGCTGACGGTTCCTTCAGAAGTAACCACATCGAATGTAGCACCTTTGGCAACCTTAAAAAAGGCCTCGCCCGTTAACTGGACTTCCCTTTTATCGTTCCATTTTTTCTTGGAATAGCTTATTTCAGATTGTGCATTGACCACAACAGTAGAGGAATCCGGTAATTCTATAGTAGCTTTTTCGCCTGCAAGGGTATTAATTTCTACATCCCCATTAAAAAGAAAGAAATAGGAAAGTGCTAGACCAATAACAAATACGCTTGCAATTCTTAGGAATGGTTTTACCCAATTCAATTTTCTTACGGGCACGGTCTCTTTTTCAAGCACTGTTCTAAAGGTTTCAAAATCATCGACAGTCGAAAAACCTGAGGCTTTGAAATACACGGCATTCTCAATGATACCCGTAAGTTCAGGGTAATCGTCAAGTTGTTTAAATGCGTTCATTTCCAACTCGGAAAGCTCATCTGTCAACCATTTTTGTATCAAGTATTCCTTATCCATTGATTTGGCTTCTGATTATATAACAACCAAGGTTGCTTTTTTCCTGATTATTTTAATTTAAAATTTTCCAATTCTTTTTTTAGGATGCCAAAAGCAGTATAAATGCGGTACTCGACCACCTTACGGGTAACCCCTAACATTTCTGCAATTTCCTCATGTTTCTTGCCTTCTGCTTTATTCAGCATGAAAGCCGCCCGCTGCTCCTCTGATAGTTTTTCGAGGGCATTTTGATATTTTTGAAAGTACTCCTCCTTTTCCATTAGAAACTCGGGGGTCTCGTTGCTATGTTCCTGCGGTTTTAATTTTTGATACCGTAGAACAACTTTTTGGTGCTTGACCTCGTTCAGCATCATATTATTGGCCACCGTATATAGATAGGATTTTGCCTTGCCTAGGGTAACCTCTTTGCAATGTTCCCAAAGTTTGATGAAGGCTTCCTGGGTCTTATCGTTCGGGTTTAGGCGTTCGCCGTACTTATAATAAAGGTAGTCGTGCAGGTTTTTTGAGTATTTGTTATAAATGCCCGAAAAGACATGTTGTTGGCAAATATCTTCATGTAGTTCTTTTTTTGACAAGGCTTTGAATTTTATGCTGTTAAATGTAGAAATAAATTTTTTTAAAATTTTTCAGGAGTTTTCAGAAGTTGATTGTTTTAGTAGCAAACCCCATTAATCGAAATATTATTTTATTATGCAAAAGTCCCTTAAAATAGTAACCATCATCCTATCGCTTGTTTTACTCAACTTTAGCTGTAGACAAGAGGAATTTGAATATTTTCCACCAGAGGAGCAACAAACCTTGGCCAATTCAATGGTCGCGGACCTACTTGAAAGAACGGCCTTGAACGACGGCTCTATCGATAACATAATTGATAAATCAAATTGTTTTACGGTTAAATTGCCTGTTATAGTCAAAGTCAATGGAACCGACCTTCTTGTGGACACTGAGGATGACTACATCAATATAGAGGCCATTTTTGAAGCATCGGATGATGATATCGATGATCTGGAAATTCAATTTCCCATAGAAATAATATTAACTGATTTTACCAATGTCCTAGTTGTCGATCAAGCTGAATTCGATTCTTTTTCTGCCAGTTGTAACGGCGAGAATGTGGTGGATGACGATATTGAATGTTTGGATATTCAATATCCTATAACCGCATCTATTTTCAACCAAACAACCGAGGTTTTTGACAACCGTTCCATTACAAGCGATTCACAGCTCTATAACTTTATCGATGATTTAGAAAATGATGATATCGTTGATATCAGCTTTCCTATAGATGTTGTCTTGGCGGATGGAACCGGAATAAGTATTGGTAGTTTAATCCAATTAGAAGAAGTTATCGATAATGCCAAGGATAGTTGTGACGAGGATGATGATTACGACTATAACGATGACGACTGCGACAACTGCACTACAAACCAACTTGCCGATTTAATAACAAGCTGTACGAATTGGAAGGTCGATAAACTAGAACGTAACGACCAAGACCTTGAAGATAATTATTCAGGATATCAATTCAATTTCGCAGCCGATGGAACATTGACCGCTGCAAACAATAGTAATTCCTTTTCCGGGACATGGGAAAGTAGCGGTTCGGCCAATAGCATTGCCTTTGCCCTGAATATTCCAAATTTAAGTGACTTCAACGCCAATTGGAACCTCCATGAAATAGAACAGACTGGTGGAGAGAACCAAATTGATTTTCGATTGGGCGACGACCGTTTACGCTTCGAGAGTAATTGTTCAACTGGTGGCAATGGTGGTGATGGAGACGGTTCTGGAAATACAGGAACCCTAGCATCAATCTTGTCCGACGGCCTCTGGGTGGTAGGTTCTTATACTGAAGATGCTGAGGATCAAACCAGTAATTACAGTGGGTACACATTCAATTTTAATAGTGATGGTACCGCAGTTGCCGATAACAGTAGTATTACTAACGGTACTTGGAGCCCACAAAATTCAGACAGTGAACTTCTTTTGAATTTTGGGACTGCGGCGCCCTTAGACGAATTCGATGATACTTGGGATGTGATTTCTGTAACCGACACACAGGTAGAATTACGAGACGTTAGCGGTGGTAATGGAGGAACAGATACATTAATTCTTAGCAAACAATAATAAATATTAAAGCCCTTAATAACAATTAAATAAAAAGACATGAAAAAGAATAATTTAGTTTACGGATTAGTTTTGGCAGCGGTACTCTTTACCTCATGCTCCAAAGACGCTAATGACAGTGTAGATTTTGCGAACCTCCAGGCTGATGTTGAAACAATCACCAACAATGTTTCTACCGGTTCTTGGGTCATCACTAATTTTATCGATTCCGGCAAAAATGAGACCGGCGATTTTACCGGCTACGGATTCTCGTTCAATTCGGATGGAAGTCTGGTGGCGGATAATGGCAGCAAAACGGAAACGGGCACTTGGTCGATTACCATAGATAGCAACTCGAATGATGATTCAAGTAGCAGTTCCAACGATGATAACTCCAGCAGTAGTTCAAACGACGATTGTAACAATTGCAGTGTTTCCCAGTTGACCGATGTCTTGACGGCATGTTCGGGCTGGTACGTTGACAAGCTTGAGCTGAACGACAATGACCTGGAAGATAACTTGAACGGATACAGTTTTGATTTCTCCACAGACGGTACCATGAGCGTAACATGGAATGGTAATAACTATGCAGGTACATGGGCTGCCACAGGTAGCGGCAATAATATTCAGGTGGTGTTAACCATATCTGATATAAGTGACTTGGAGGCCACTTGGACCCTTCATGAAATCGAATTGGAAAATGGCGAATCGAAAGTTGATATGCGCATCGGTGGCGATGATCGCGTACGATTTAAGAATAATTGCACCATAGGTAATTTCTCAGGCGGTTCTTCCTCTGGGAGCACTTCAGGCGATATCGATTTTAATATCTTCTTCGCCTCCCCAGCAGACTTTGCGGAACTTACTGAAGATTGGGATATCATTTCACATACCGCTTCTAAAATCGAACTCAAACATGTTAGCGGAGGAAATGGTGGAACTGACCTGTTGACCTTTGAAAAACAATAAGCACATAAATCTGTTAGCATAAAGTGCTTTTAAATTTTATGCTAACAGGTTTTAAAATAATTTCCATGAAGAACAATATTCTAATTAAAACGATGGCACTTGTAGCATTTGTGTTTCTTTCTTGTGATAAAGATGACAATTCTAGCGCTGGCGACAATCAAATTGAAATTCAACAGGTTACCAATCTTGTAACTACCGGCGCATGGCGCATAACAAGTTTTATCGACTCGGGAAGTGATGAAACCAGCGATTTTAACGGTTACGGTTTTTCATTTAATGCGGATGGCAAGTTGATCGCCGAAAATGGCTCCACCACGATAAACGGCACATGGTCCATAACCGATGATAGTAGTAACAGCAGCGATGATGATAGCAATGATGACAGCAGCGATGATATTGACTTTAACATCTTTTTTGCTGAGCCTGCAAGCTTTAACGAACTGAGCGAAGATTGGGAAATTGTTTCTCGTAGCGATGCCAAAATTATGCTAATCGATGTTAGCGGTGGAAACGGAGGGACGGATACATTGACCTTTGAAAAGAACTAGACTTGGCCAGAGGCAGAGTTGGCCCCAAGAAGATTGCCGGTTCTCTTTGTTTTGGTGTTTGCCTTTCTTTATAGTTCCCTATATGAAAAAGAAAGGTTTTTGATGAACTGCCCCAAGGCAAATTGGGGCAGTTTTAATTTCTATATTTATTGTGTCTTATGTAAAAACCTCATGTCATTATGGATATTTCAAAATCACTTTCCTATCTAAACCCAGAGCTTGTATCGCGAATAGAGGAGGAATCTATTTTAAAGGAAATTCCAAAGAATACGCAAATACTGCGTGAAGGACAATTTATAAAAGTCATCCCCATTGTTTTAAAAGGCTTGATAAAAGTATATACACGCTATGAGGATAGGGAACTTTTGTTATACTACATACGTCCTGATGAAAGTTGTATCATGTCCTTTTCGGCCAGTATAAAAAATGAACCTAGCCAGGTTTTTGCCGAAACCGAAGAAGATACCACAGCCTTATTATTGCCAGTGGCAAAAGTTTCAACATGGATCGAGCAATTTCCGGACATCAACACACTTTTCTTCCAACAATACAAACAACGTTACAGTGAACTGTTAGATACGATACACCACGTACTCTTTAATAAGATGGACCAAAGATTGTACGACCATCTTAAGACCAAAACTTCCGTTAGAAATGAGAATCCGCTGAAGATATCGCACCAGCAGCTGGCCGATGAATTGGGAACTGTAAGGGAGGTCATAAGCAGGGTAATGAAGAAACTGGAGATCGAGGGTTTGGTCAAACAACATCAAAACGGTATCGAAATTTTGTTGCTGTGACTACGGTCACAGCACAGCTGAAATTACCTAAGTACCTTTGATAAAAAGAAACATGAGCAAGAAAGTATTCCAATTTTTATGGGTGTGCCTGATCTGCATAGTAGCTGTCTCGGGTATTGTTCTGGTCTTTCAAAAATTGTCTAACTAAAATATATTGACATGAAAAAAAACATGGGTAACACCGATCGAATCATTCGATTCATTATCGCCGCAATAATTGCGGTATTGTATTTTACGGGAACAATAGCGGGAACTTTGGGAATAGTGTTGTTGGTACTGGCAGGCGTATTTCTTTTGACAAGCTTTATCAGTTTTTGTCCCTTGTACGCACCTTTCGGAATAAGTACCTGTCCGATGAAAAATCAAAGTGCCAAGAACTGAGAATAAAAATCAATTATAACTCCCCGAAGTTCCGATAACATACTTTAAGTGGGCTTAAGTATATTCTTTTGCCCACTTTTGCATTTTGGAAATAATCGTGGAAACTTCAAAATCCGACGCCAAGAGCATTGTTTCCTGATGTCTAGATCTTCTGTGGTAACCCTCTCCCTTTTTTCACATCCTAAAACAATTAAAGTTTTTAAAGCAACTATTTTGCTTTTGTTTTGCATGTGCCAGTTGAGCATATTTAAACTCCCTATAAATCAGATTATCAAATAGTTAATAAATTATTTCAAAAATGTTAAGGAGTTTTTGAAATATGATTGTTGTATATACAAAGGAGGGCATTCTTCTTATCGGTAAAGCCTTCTATAGCTATTCATTTTAACCTGTAAACACATAACCATGTTCGATTTCTCTCGTATGAACAGCAATCTTGAAGGGGCAAGTCTCTGGAATATTATCAGCATTGCACTTATTTCTTTTGTGCTGTCATCTTTGGTGGCCCTGACCTATGAGAAAACTTCGCAGGATATGGACAGGCCCCGATTTTTTATTCAATCCCTTATTTTGATCGCTATTCCGGTCGCCACGGTCATGCAGGCGATTGGGGATAGTCTGGCCCGAGGTTTGGGGATGTTGGGCGCTTTGGCCATCATTAGATTCAGGACTACCCTAAGAAGCCCCAGAAATATGGTTTTTATGTTCACGTCAATTGGGGTAGGTATTGCTACGGGGGTGTACGGCCTTCTTATCGCCCTAGTTGGTACACTGGGTTTTTGCATAACCGTTTTTATACTCCATTATTCGCCCTTGACCAAGAACGATTACATAATCGGTTATCTGCATTTTGATTTTCCGGCCGATACGCCCGAAACAATGGAAAATGAGGTAGGCATAACGCTAAACGATTATTGTAGCAAGGCCGTTCTGATCAACTATCGGATTAACAACAAAAAAGCTAAAGACCAGCTAAAAGGAACTCCCTCTTTTGAATATAAAATTAGGATCCAAGATAGAAATAAGGCCACCAACCTGGTAAATGATCTTACCCAACTAATAGGCGTGTTGAACGTAACATTAACCTTCAAAGAAGACTATGAAAAAATTTAATCTTGCCTATGGGGCGGCATTTGCCATTGTCATCGTCATACTTGCATGCTACGCATTTGATATTGACGATTCGGTAACATTCTATGGTTTTGCTGAAAATAAGGAGACTGAAATAAACATGGAAAACCCCACGGAGATAAAAAGAATACATGTAACGACGGGTCAAAGGGTAAAACAAGGTGCCGTTTTGCTTGACGTGGTTTCTTCCGATTTGTCAGTTCAAATTAGTAGTACCAATTATCAAATAGAAGAACTACAGACCAAATACCAGTTTTGGAAGTCCGATCTTGACTGGCGGATAAGTCAATATAAGTTGGAATTGAACGAAAAAATTAGCAAGATCCAAGCTGAAATCGATCAATACAGTGCCCAGTTGGAGCAAAATATTAAACTAGTGGCAAGTATGGATAACAGTCTTGTGCCGAGTACCAACTTGGGTACTACGAGCAACCCCATTGCACTAAAGATAGCGGCCTTAAAAAAAGAGCGCAACTATGCGCGTAGCATCATAAATACCGAAATCAGTAAGTTGGAAAGTGAACGTTTTGCAAGCAATAGCCCGTTCTTGTCCCAAATAAAAAGCCTAGAAAAAGAACAGGAGTATTATGAAACCAAAAAACAGAGTCAGACAATTGTAGCCCCCTCAGATGGCCTGGTGGGCAGTATTCAGTGCAAAGAAGACGAAAATATACCTTCTTTTCAGACACTGATCACCTTTTATGATGAAAGTCCCACCTTGGTAATCGGCTACATTCATGAAGAACATATGTTGAAGGTCAACGTGAATGATACCATAACCATTTTTTCAACCACGAGACCGGGAATTAAAAATATCGGAATCGTAAGGACTAGGGGGTCACGTATTGTAGAAATTCCTCCCCGACTTCGTAAAATCAAGGAATTCATTACTTATGGAAGAGAGATTATCATCGAAATCCCACCTGACAATCCGTTCCTTCAGAAAGAAAAGGTAACGTTGAATCTTAAAAGCTAAACCTAAAGGGGCATAAATGTTAATCTGGAATAAAATAATAGTCAAAAACCAAGGGTTGCGCTTATATCTGCCTTTGTTGCTCTATGCATTTCTTTCAACAGTGGTCAATGCACAACGCTCGGTAACGGTAGCCGATTATTTGCATACCATAAGGGCATCGGGTCAACTAAAAGGCAATGACTATAAACTTTCCTATTTAAAGGAATTTAACTATCGGCTTCCCTTGATCAAAGGTGTTCAACTAAGATCGGAAACCCGTGATTTTCTATTTAACAGGCAAGAATATTCCATGCGAATCCAACCTACTAGCCTTAGCGCAATTTCCAAACAAAAAGGTCTCTACCGGAATAAATTGGAAAAAGCAACCCTCGAAAATGATCTGCATTTTAACGAGCAATTAGAAAAGAGATACTTGCAAATAGTGGATCATCTGTTTATAACCGAATTGATGGAATTAACCAAAGAAAGACAAAAACAACTTAAGGATAAGTCCAGGATTTTAAAGGAAAGTATGTACAACGTCAACTTCGATGTAACCGATTTAGTAGATGTCGAAGACCTAATATCTGCAATTGAACTAAAACTGGAAAACCTCAAGGAAGCCCAACAAAAACAGCTTTCCGAAATGAGGCAAATTATGAACAACCTAAGAGATTCCATTGCCTTTGATTATGATGACCTTATTGCCCCAGAACAAATTATCGAAAAGTCGAATAATACATATTCTAGCACAGAACCTTTGGAAATCAGGCTTCAAAAATTGGAACTGAACACTATGATAAACGAGTTGGAACTGAGCACGGCAAAATCAAGTCAATTTTTGGACTTTGTTCAAGTTAAATACGAAGGAGGCAATGACTTTGTATTCCAAGAAAACATATCTGTTGGCATAGGCTTTAATTTAGACTTTGCAGGCAACAGACAACGTAAAGGGGATTATTATTTTGATAAGCTAAGCGAAGAAATCAAATTAGCGAAACTGGAAGATGAGATGGCCAATTCGCAAAAAGAGGAAATGCTCGAGTTCAAGAAGGCAATCGCGAATTTTCTACTGGCCGAGGATAAGCTAAAAAATAGTAGTATAACACCCATTTATAAAATCTATCAAAACATGGAGGGTGCTCCGCCATTACTATTGGTAAAACTAAAATTACTACTCAATGATAAACAAATTGCATCCGTGCAAGCGAAACACGACTTGTATACAAGCTATATCAGAACGCTGTCCGTTCAAGAGATCTTGTTTCAAAAACCGCTGAGGAATTACCTTTCTGTTGGCAACACTTATATAAATCCATAATGATATCCAATCAAACCAATGCCAATCCAATTTGGATGTGCTGATTTAAAATTAAAAGCTATGTCACGCAACATGGGAAATACAGATCGCGTCTTGAGATTCATAATCGCAACACTAATCGGAGTTTTATACATCAATGGAATAATTACTGGAAAGCTAGGAATCTATCTAATGCTTTTGGCAGGAATTTTTATTTTCAATAGCTGTATCAGTTTTTGCTCCTTTTATGCTTTATTCGGGTTTAGCTCCTGCCCAGTAGATAAAAAGAAAACAAGCTAATTCTGATTCGTTTCTTCCAAGGTAGTCAACAAGCCATCTAAATCTTGTTTTGTAAATGCTTTCCCCTGTCGGACCACCATAAAAATATCTTTAGTTGCTTCAATATTCAGTAACGGATTTGAGTTCAATAGCAGTAAATCCGGTTTCTTTCCAGCTTCGATGGAGCCATACTTATCCAAAAGGCCAAAGAATTTTGGTCCGTTTATAACGGATGTTTGTAGAGCTTCCAAAGGGCTTAAACCGCCATCAACATATATTTTAAGCTCTTCGTGTAGCGCAAAACCGGGGTATATATAAGAGTTCAAAAATCCGGCATCCGTTCCGGCGATGATATCCATACCTGCCGATTTTATTATTGGTATCAACGCTATTAATTTTTCATATCGCTTCTTTCTTTCGTCAATTTCTTCTGGGGTGGCTTTATTGGCTCGTTCGACCCTCCAATCATATGTTTTGATCAGCCCTTTGCCCAAAAAGAGCAATTCAGGATCATTTTTATGATCGTTTTCATCTAAATAGGAGATAATCCGATTTCCTATTAATGTGGGTACCACTGCGGTTTTGCTATTCTTGAATTCCTCATAAACGGAAGGTGCGTATTGGTCATCGAAGGATTCGTACAGTTCTCGATTTGCCGTTGCATAGTCCAACTGATTTGCGACGACTTTTTCAATAATGGAAGTTTCTTCTGGGGAACCGGCTTTCAGCATATACGACATGTGTTCTACGGTACTCATTCCCTGTTTTGCAAGATCCGTTGCCTTTAGGCTAAATGGAATATGCCCAGAAACTTTAAATCCACGTTGGTGCGCCTTTTTTACAGCGATTTCAAAAAGTTCGGGAGAAAGAGCATTATCAGTGATCTTTACAAAATCAGCCCTTACTTTTTCAAGGGAATCCAAGGCAATATCAAGTTGGGCTTCATCTGCAACTTCCTGATCACCCGGCCAAATGGAATTGATACCTTCTATTTTCGGTCCGGATGAAAAAATATTGGGTCCCAGAAGTGTGCCCTTTTCGATTTCAGCTTTCCATTCAAAAACGGAAAGACTGATATCAGCAGAACAATCACGAACGGTCGTTACCCCATTAGCAATATAAAGTGGTAGCAAGTTCTTATTTTCAGAAATCAAAGTGTCGCCACCGCCAAAATGAATATGCATATCCCAAAGCCCTGGAATCACAAATTTACCGCTGGCATCTACTTTCTTCTTGGCCGTCCATATTTTTGCACTATCGTCATCCATGATGGCCGCAATGGAATCCCCGATGACGGCGATACTCTGATTTTTGTTTAAGTTTCCTGAATAGGTGTCAACGATCGTTGCAGATTGAATGACCAGATCGTAGTTGACTTCTTCTTTAGAATTGCAGGAAATCAGAAACAAAACAAGCAGGCCCGATAATAAGAAGGAAGTATACTTCATGTTAAACCTTTATTGCGAAATTAAACCAATTTGCCAAAGACAGGGTGGGCCAACATTAGAAATTTTCAAAGTAACATGGCCTAGTCACTTGGTTCAATATGAATAAGTACGTGTCCTAAATTAGGAATTCTAGTTCTCAAGGTATCCTTCAGTTTATGCGCAAGATCGTGGCCTTCTTTTACTGAAATGTCCGCATCGACAATGGCATGCAAATCGATATGGTACTTCATTCCTGTCTTTCTTATAAAACACTTTTCGGTGCCCAGAATTCCATCGACCTTAAGCGATTCGCTTCGGATTTCCTGTATAAGGTCATCATAGAGGTTTTCGTCCATGATTTCGCCCAGCGCTGGCCTAAAAATTAAATAACTATTGTAAAGAATGAACCCGGAGGCCAATAGTGCGGCCCAATCGTCTGCGGTTTCATACCCTTTTCCGAAAATCAAGGCAATTGAAATTCCGACAAATGCCATCACGGAGGTTATGGCATCGCTTCTATGGTGCCATGCATCTGCTTTTAATGAAGAACTATTGGTTTCAACACTTTTCTTAACTACGATTCTATAGGATACCTCTTTCCAAATAATAATTGCCCCAAGAACGAATAAAGTCCACGGTCTAGGGGTTTTATGAGGTGTCTGAATATGTTGAATACTCTCGTAAGCGATAATTGTAGCAGAAGTCACTAGGAATGTGACAACCACGAAGGTAATCAAGGGTTCAATTTTGCCGTGACCATAAGGATGGTTCTCATCTGCTGGTTTTTTGGCATATCTGAGTCCGAGTAGCACTAAAAATGAGGCAAAAATATCGGTGGTCGATTCAATAGCATCCGCAATCAATGCATACGAATTACCAAAAAACCCGGCAAGACCTTTTATGATGGCTAAAATGGTATTTCCAATTATGCTAAAATAAGTTGTTTTAATTGCGGTTTGCTCGTTCGTCATTATCAGTTTTAGGTTCGGACCATTGGTTGTTGTGTGTAAGGTAATTTAAGATTTTTTTCAATTGAAATTTATATCGCATAAAAAGGCCATTTAATTAAACGGTTTTCCGAAAATGTAAAATATTTTGGGGGAGTGTCCGATTCTTAGTCCTATTTAATAATGCCTCATAGTATCCTGTCATGAAACTCATAAAGTACATTTAAATGTAGATTAAGAAATGGTATCAGGTATTACAAATTGTGATATCCCCAAGACATGACCGAGAAAATAGCAAGGGTCGGGCAAAACAATACGGTGGTCTTGTTTTTTTTAGGTAAGATCAGAAGAGTATCAATAATAGTAAAATGTTGTACCTATGTTGTACCTAAAACAAAATACGGAACCTCCAATCTCTTGAAAGTTCCGTATTTATTGGTCGGGATGACAGGATTTGAACCTGCGACCACACGCCCCCCAGGCGTGTGCGCTACCGGGCTGCGCTACATCCCGAAACAACAGCTAAAGCTGATTAATTCCAATATAAAAATTCCAAATTCCATACGTATTGGGATTTAAAAATTGGATTGCAAAAATAGAAAAGTTAATGGGATTTCGTTCCATAGTGACGAAAAAATGATAAAACTATTCTAGACTTTCTAGCCATTCGAACATTCGTTCCGTCCAGCCTCTGAGATGGGTATTGTCTCTTGCCAACGAAAAACCGTGACCGCCACTCGGATAGATATGCATCGTGGCCAGAACTCCATTATCCTTTAACGCTTGATAAAATAAAAGGCTATTTTCTACAGGCACACCTTTATCATCCGATGCATGGACCAAAAAAGTATTTGGGGTTTCACTAGTAACCTGTTCTTCGTTGGAAAAACGATTGATCAACTTAGGGTCGGGGTTCTCACCCACCAAGTTCTTCCGCGAACCCGAGTGCGTTGACACCTCTCCAAAAGTAATTACGGGATAGGCCAAAGCCATAAAATCTGGTCTTGCGCCTATTTGATCTATTTCATCGATAGGTTCATATACCTTTTCATTGTAATGCGTGCCCAAGGTGGACGCCAAATGACCGCCCGCAGAAAAGCCTATAATACCAATCTTATTTTTGTCAATATGAAAATCTTCGGACTTACTCCGTACCATTCGAAGTGCCCGTTGGGCGTCCATCAAGGGTACATCGTACTTATTCTTTTGAGAAACATCGGAAGGAAGTCTATACTTGACCACAATTCCCGCTATTCCTTTCCCATTCAAAAACTTCGCGATATCGGTGCCTTCCCAGTCATAAGCCAAAATACCATAACCCCCTCCTGGAAAAATCAACATGGCTTGTCCCGTAGCGTTTGATTTGGCGGGAAGGTAGACTTCAATAGTCGGTTCTTGTACATGGCTGATGCGCAGTATACCTTCGGTAATACGAATTTCCTTTTCGTCGGAACTTATATGGTTGGGAATCCTGTTTTCGGGCCACAAGGGCATAATGGTATCCTGAGATACACAGGTTAACGACATGATCAGCCCAAAGGCCATTGTAATCAAAATCCTTTTTTCAATAATCATAATTCTGTTTTAAAAACCTGGAATCGTATCATCCGGTAGGATGGGTTTGTCTTGCCAAATGATTTTCCCTTCCGTATATTCCAAAATACGTTGATAATTGCCTACGTAAGGTAATTTATTCTTTTTAGGAAGCCATTTTTTCAGACTGTCGGAGATATACCCATATTTTGAATCCCCGATAAGATTTATCCACTCATTGGGGTCGTCGTTCATATTGTACAGCTCTTCGGCCCCATCGCCATATCGAATATAGCGCCATTTTTCTGTTCGTACCGCATGATTGTTATAGTTATTGGTCGTGATTGCAGGCCAAGCCCTATCAGCTGTATTATTTTTTAATTGCGGAAGTAAACTGTGTCCTTCTAAACCATCTTTTTTAGGAAAACCACACAATTCATTTAAGGTCGGGTAAATATCAAGAAGCTCTACCGGGGCCTCGGCTTCCTTACCTTTTCCAATACCGTTACCGGCAAAAATAAGTGGAACTCGGGTAGATCTCTCCCAAAGTGTGTTCTTTCCTGAAATTTCCTTTTCACCCAAATGAAAACCGTGATCTGACCAAAGTACTATTATAGTATTCTCCGCTTGTCCGTTTTCCTCCAAGGCATCGAGCACGCGACCGACCTGGCTGTCCATAAAACTTATGGCCGCCAAATAGGATTGTACGAAAACGGAATCTTGCTTCTGTTCTCGAAACCATTTCCAGCGGGGTTCGGGTACATCCCAATGATTATACCACGAAGACCTTGGTGTATCTTCCCTGTCGTTTTCAAGCATGGGTGGCATAATCAAAGTTTCTTTCGGATATAGATCAAAAGAAGCTTCGGGTGCATACAAAGGTACGTGGGGAAGAAAAAATCCTACGGATAGAAAATAAGGAGCCTCAGGTTGATCTTTCAATAACTCGGAGGCCCAAGTCGCTACATCGTAATCTTGTATTTCATTATCATCCAACGAAAAGCTTCCCCAATCGACCCATGGATTGTTTCCGCCTGGAGTTTCCCCTGCCAACTTCCGAGGGGGATGCTTTTTTACCCCGGAATTCGGACCTAAACTATCGAATTCAGAATCGGTTTCCCTTCGACCATAACCCGCATGAAAGATCTTTCCACCCGAATAGGTCTTGTAGCCATTTGCAGAAAAGTATTGCGGAATCGTCATTAAATCCTTCAATTCCGGTACTTCGCGAATCCATGGGGATAGTCCGTATATTCCAGTGGTCGAAGGACGATACCCCGTCAGAACACTTGTTCGTGATGGATTACAAATCGGAGATTGGGTGTGGGCATTGGTGAACAAAGTACCCTTTGCTGCCAATCTATCAATATTGGGTGTCTTTACTTGTGGATGTCCGTCTAAACATCCCACCCAATCGTTCAAATCGTCGATGGCAATAAAAAGGACGTTCGGTTTGATAGCCTCAGCAGAGCTTACCTTAGGTTTTTCAGAACAGGAAAAGGTCATTGAAAAAAACAAGGCAGAAATACCCAGAAGAATAACACTGAAACCTGAGACTTGAAACCCTAAACTCTTCATTCGCATTCCCATTTGAAATTAGCTATAGGGTCCTTATGTGCTCCCTGCAGGTTATAATGCCACCATTCAGTACGCGTCGACCAGAAACCATGCTTTTCCATCGTTTCTTTTAACAATTTTCGGTTATCCAGAATTTCTTGTGGTAAATCAAGATTGTCGTGATAGGCCCTTTTTCCAAAGAAATCAAAATCGGTACCCATATCCAGTTCTACACCGTCCAAACTGACCAAAGTAATGTCTACAGCACCTCCCTTGTTATGAATGGAGCCTTTTTTCGGATTGGCTACATACTGCGGATTCGGCACGATTTCCCACATTTTATATTGTACCGAATTAGGCCGGTAGCAGTCGAAGAATTTTATTTTTACCCCCGATTTTTTGAAATCTGCATTGGCCGCCAACAAGGCTTTGACCGTTTTTACACGGGTATAACACTCTGCACATTCGTATACTTTTTCTTTTAGAAAGTTGTTTTCGGTGGCATAACGCAAATCATAGGCGAAACCATCGCTAAAATCAGCGAGTCTTACAAATGTCGAATCTGCAAGATCTTTAAAAGTTAGAAAGGTCTTTTGGGCATTGGCTTTTTTTTGAGGAAGCGAATCGGAAATCTCAACATCCTTTAGACCGTCTTCGGCCTGACTTTTTTTAGATATGTTTTCTTTACAGCAAATCACAAAACAACATAAGAAAATGACCTTGATGTACTTCATTATTTCCGTGCGATTACAATTACCCAATCCTTGTTCTCTTGACCATTGTATGCCGAAAGCTCTACGCTATTCGGTTTGGTAATTTTCCAGCCCTCGTTCTGTTTATCATATAATTTTCCACCTTCCATAGGATCGTAAAACGCAATGGTAAAAGCGCCATCGCCGATGGCAAGGTCGGTAGTTTCGCCTTTGGGAAGATATACGACGTAAACTTCATCCTTTTTTGCAAAACAAAAAGCTTTTTTATTGCTCAATAGTTCATCATGGTTTTTCATCTCCCAAAAGGGCAGATGGTCCATAAAAAAGCTTCTGGCATTATTGCTTATCGACCACCATTGATCACGTGCCCTGAAATCTTCGGCGGCCATATCATTATTGGGAGCGTCGAGGCCGCCAAAATACCATGAATTTCCCCCGGAACCGGCCATCAGACTTCCCCAAAGGCTGGTGCGCATGACCATTGCATAATTATTATTTGCGGCAGTATCAGTGGTCACACCGATATCCCAATGACCGATCTCATCCAAATAGACCACCCAGGGCTTTTTTTTCTTTCTTGATAGATCAAGCCATTTCTTGACCTCGACATGTACTTCAGTAGTATCGAACATTTGCAATGATGGAATCTCAAAGTCCTTATAGCCCAACAAGGGTGTTAGCGTTTCTCTGATCGGGTCCAGCGGACGGCCTTCCATACTTTTACCGGTCACGCGCACGTGATTGTGGACTGCGATCGGGTGATTGTAGGGGTCGATACTACGAATAAACGAGGCGTAACTTTTCAATTGTTCCGAGGTTCTATTTGTTTCTTCTCCCAAATTCCAAACTACGCCCAAATGATGGCCGAAGCGGGCGACCAGTTCTTTGTAATACAATTTTCGTTCAAGGCCCAATTCCCCTTTGTTCAAAATGGTATCGTTCTCGGTTTCTTGCGTAAAAACGTTCATGGCCATACCGATTTTGTCCATGTGGGTAAAGACCTTTTCCCATTGGGCCAGTTTGCTTACATCATAGCGTGTTTGCTGTTCTGGGGTAATCCACGGCCAAACATTGTCTCCATCGCCGTGCTCGTTCATCGTTAAAAAATACAGGCTGTTCATGCCTTTGGATGATAGATAGTTCAAGGCCCCGATGATCGCTTTCCCTTTGCCTTCGCCCCAAGTAATGTCTCCATTTTTCCAATCTTCTTTATGCGTAGGATATTCGTGTAATCCATTGTTCAGGGTCGGAGTATGGGCACCCTCTTTCTTAAAGGTACCGTCGAATTCATGATAAGCCAAAAACGTTTCAGGACTCCCTACTCCGTTCTTTAAAAAGAATTTTCCGGTTTCGGGTTCTTGCAAATAGTGCTTCTCCACATACGCGAGTTTTCCCGTTTTATAAAACCCAGTTTCGGTTGAATCTGCTGGCATGATCTCAAAACTTCCGGTGGATCTCCAGATCGCCTTTTTCTTTTCCTCCAAAGGATCAAGCGCGAGACCGATATTGGTGCCTTCCGCCAGGTAGGCCTCGAACTCCCAAATTCCCTCTAAACCTGGGGCGAATTTTGCCTGCCATTTATTCCCGCTTTCCGCACTTGTATTGGCTGCATCCCCGTCCGCTGCAAAATAACCGGGAACACGATACGAAATACTATCTTTCTTAAAATCGATCCAAAGGCCGTAATGCAAAAACGGATTGACACTGTCGGTCTCCGAAACCATCCGTCCTTCAAAGGTCAAGGTTACCGGTTGCCATTTTTTCATGCTGCCCTCAAGAACATAGTTCTGATTGGCATTTTGCTTTTTGCACGAATTGGAGAAAAATAAGAGCGTAACAAGCAGTGTAAGAAATTGGGGGTTCTTAAAGGGTAATTGCATTTCGGTAGCTGATTTAACAATAGGGAAGATAGTAATATTTTTTCGTCGGAGAAATTGGGTACTATGGAATATGTACCTTATTTTGACACGACAAATTACAAAAACCATGAATTATAAATCAGCAATCGCTTTTTGTCTACTGGTATGCGCCATTTCGTGCAAGGAGAAGGAAAATAAAAAAGACATTCTTGAAGAAACATCTGAAGAAACAACGGATTCAAGGTGGATGCTAGGTTTCGAAAAAACCGATATCAATCCGATAATGACCGCTGATTCAACCTATATTTTTAAAGATCCGGTTACTGAAAAAGAGGTGCAATGGCAAAAGGCGGATGTCTTTAATCCCGGGGCTATCGTTCGAAACGATACGGTTTTTATGCTTTTTAGGGCTGAGGATAATCCCGATGCGATTTTAGGCGGAAGGACTTCCCGTATCGGTTTGGCCTATAGTACCGATGGAATTAATTTTACAAAATATCCGGAGCCCGTCCTATATCCTGATAAGGACGAATTTGCCCAATGGGACCAGCCGGGAGGCATCGAGGATCCGAGAATCGTGGAAACTCCGGATGGCGAATACATCATGGTCTACACTAGTTGGAACAAAGATGTCGCGCGACTTTCAAGCGCGACTTCAAAAAACCTTAGAAATTGGACTAAAAAAGGCCCTGTTTTTCAAGATGCCCACGACGGAAAATTTCTAAATAGCTGGAGCAAATCAGGTTCCATCGTAACCGAATTGGTCGACGGAAGGTTGACTGCCAAAAAGATAGATGGAAAATACATGATGTACTGGGGCGAACTGTTCATGAACCTGGCAACCTCTGACAACGGGGTGGATTGGGTACCGACCCTAGATGAAAAGGGCGAGCTATTATACTCTTTCAAACCAACCCTGAACGAATTCGATAGCCATTTGACCGAAGTTGGCCCACCTGCCCTGTACACCGAACATGGCATTTTAGTACTTTATAACGGTAAGAACCTTGAGGGAGAGGGTGCAACGGACAAAGTACCCGAAAACACCTATTGCGGGGGCCAAGTACTATTCGATAAAGATAATCCCACCAAGTTTTTGGCCCGATTGGAAAAGCCGTTTATCTGTCCTAGTCTACCCCATGAAATTACCGGACAGTACAAAGGAGGCACCACCTTCGTTCAAGGCTTGGTCTATTTTAAGAAAAAATGGTTTTTGTATTACGGTACGGCCGATTCTATGGTAGGGCTGGCGGTGAAGGATTAGTTTATGGTTTATGGAATGAAAAGGTTTAAAAACAACTGTCTTATCCTAATAGGGGTAGTGCTTTTTTTATCCTGCCGCGAAGGGAAAAAAGTAGCGGAAACAAAATCCGAAGCCAAAAAACCAAACATCGTCCTGATTATGGCCGATGATCAAGGTTGGGGCGATTTGAGTATCAGTGGAAACACCAACCTCAACACCCCTAATATCGATGCCTTGGCAAAAAATGGAATCTCCTTTGAAAATTTTTATGTTCAGCCTGTCTGCTCCCCTACCCGGGCCGAACTTTTAACAGGCCGTTACGCGGCGAAAATAGGGGTCTATTCCACTTCAGAAGGAGGGGAGCGTTTCAACCTGGGAGAAACCACCATCGCTCAGATTTTCAAAAAAGCAGGATACCGAACCGCCGCCTATGGCAAATGGCATAGCGGGATGCAACCTCCATACCATCCGAATTCTAGGGGATTTGATGATTACTACGGATTTGCATCGGGCCACTGGGGAAACTATTTCAGCCCTATGTTGGAACATAACGGTAAAATTATGAACGGCAATGGATTTTTAGTTGATGACCTCACCGACCATGGAATCGATTTTATCGAAAAAAATAAGGAGGAACCTTTCTTTCTATACCTACCCTACAATACACCACATAGTCCTATGCAGGTGCCAGATGAATTTTGGAACCGCTTTAAAGACAAAGAACTTGATAGTATTTACCACGGTACTGAAAAAGAAGATTTGAATTTTACGAAGGCGGCTTTGGCCATGGTGGAAAATATCGATTACAATGTGGGTCGCTTAACTAATTCTTTAAAAGAACAAGGTCTCGAAGAAAATACAATTATAATCTACCTTTCAGATAATGGCCCGAACGGATGGCGTTGGAACAGGGGCATGAAAGGTAAAAAAGGTTCTACCGATGAAGGCGGTGTAAGAACTCCCTTTTTCATGCAGTGGAAAAGCGCGTTAAAAGCTGGAAAAAAAATAAAGCAAATAGCAAGTGCCGTTGACATTTTACCGACCCTTGTAAAGTTGGCGAACCTTAATTATACAGGCCAAAAAGAAATTGATGGAAAAGATTTGACTCCCTTATTGACAAATGAAAAAATCGAGTGGAACGATAGATTCGTTTACAACCATTGGAACGGAAAAACAAGCCTACGCTCCCAAAAATATAGATTGGATGATGATAATCGATTGTTCGATATGGAAAACGATCATGGGCAAACTACCGATGTTTCAAACCAATATCCACAAATTACCGATTCACTTAAAAAGCAAAAAGAAAAATGGGTGGCCGAATTGCCGGATATTCCAGAAAGCCCAGAGCCCATTACTTTGGGACATCCCGATTATGAGTATACCCAAATTCCGGCACGTGACGGTATGGCGCATGGTAATATCGAACGGAGCAATCGCTACCCCAACAATACTTTTTTTACGAATTGGAAGAGTGTAAAGGATTCCATTACTTGGGATGTCGAAGTGTTGGCGGATGGTGAGTTCGAAGTAGAACTCTACTACACCATGAAACCCGAAAATACCGGAGTGGGTATTCAATTGTCTCACGGACATAGTAAGTTGGTCACTCGAATCACCGAAACCCATGATCCTCCTTTGACAGGCATGGAGAACGATCGTGACTCGCGAATGGAATCATATGTTAAAGATTTTAAACCCAAAGTTATGGGAAATATAAAACTTCAAAAAGGCAGAGGACTATTGATCCTCCAAATTCCGCATATGGATGGTAAGGGCGGAATTGATGTGCGGTTGCTAATGTTTAGAAGGGTAGAATAAATACATCTATTGTAATTTTCCCTATGAAAAAATGGTTTGGGAATAAATTTAATCTAGTTCTACTGCTTTTGGCAGTCATCAATGTGCTGATCCATTTATTGGTATATAATAATCTGGAATTTCATAGAGACGAACTCCTCTACTTTGCGTTGGGTCGACATCCTGATTTTGGCTATATGACAGTTCCTCCGTTGATTGGCTGGCTGGCTGCTCTGATGCAGAATATCTTTGGATATTCATTGTTCGCTGTTAAGTTATTTCCAGCTTTATTTGGAGGAGTCATGGTAATCTTATCTTCATCTTTGGCCAAAGAAATGGGTGGTAAAGGCTATGCCCAAATTTTAAGTGCCGTGGCTTTCATCATAATGCCAGCTGCCTTGAGAACATTCCATCTTTTTCAACCAGTACACCTTGATATGTTTTTTTGGACGCTTATCCTCTTCTATATGGTTCGCTATCTGAATCTAGAAAAAGATAAATACTTAATGATCATAGGTGCCCTAGCAGGCATAGCTATGCTCAATAAATATCTAGTTGCTCTTTTAATAGGAAGTTTTCTGATTTCGTTACTTTTTTCTGAACGAAGAAAAGTATTTACAAAAAGGGCTTTTTATAAAGGTATCTTAATCGGCATTTTAATTTTTCTTCCCAACATTCTTTGGCAAGTCTTCAAGGGTTTTCCGATTATCGGTCACATGAACGCCTTAGAAGAAAATCAATTGGCAAATGTAGACCGACTATCTTTTCTGACTGACCAACTTTTCATGCCGTTTGCCTCTGCTTTCCTAGTCATTTTGGGTTTCATATTTCTACTACGTTCAAAAAAGTACCGAGTTTTAGGCCTGACTACTTTTCTGGTCTTGACCTTATTGCTTTTATTACGGGGAAAAAGTTATTATACCATCGGTTTATTTCCCTTGCTTATCGCTGCCGGTTCGTTGCTAGTGGAAAAGTATATTAAACATCTAGGGCCACGAATTAGTATACCAGTAGTAATGGTACTTCTAACCTTGCCCATTTTGCCTTTCGGAATGCCAATTTACGGCCAACAGGGGCTTATTGACTATTATGCGGATCTCGAAAAGGATTATGGACTCCTTTTAGGAAGAACTTTTGAAGATGGTTCAGTTCATTCGTTACCTCAGGACTATGCCGATCAATTGGGATGGGAAGAACTCGCTCAAATTACCTCAAAAGCGTATGAGCAAATTCCGGATAAAGAAAAAGCCGTAATCTATTGTGAAAATTATGGGCAAGCAGGTGCTATTGCAATAATCGGAAAAAAGTATAATTTACCTGAACCTTTATGTTTTCATGAAAGCTTCGTGTATTGGATACCTGAAAAATTTAACCCTGATATTGAATACTTCATTTATATCAATGATGAATTGGGGGACGATGTTAATGAGCTTTTTCAAAATGTGAAAGTTGTAGGTTCAATCTCGAACGAACATGCAAGGGAGTTCGGTACAACAGTATACTTATGTTCACGGCCCGTTTCAAGTTTTAATTCTTTGTGGAAGGACGTAATTGAAAATTTAAGTGTAGATCAAATGTTCTGAATTCTAGGCAACTGAGAATTATTAGCTACACCCTTTACGATTATAAACGAAGTGAAAGCGAAAAATTAAAAAAGGAAAGAGGGTCTGTTTGCCCTCTTCATACTTTCCCTATCAATATTACTTTACGGCTCCTTTTGATAAAAGATAAGTGACAACCTCGTCGTGTCCTTTCATCTCGGCCATTTTTAAAGCAGTTCGTACCCTGATTTTACCGTCAACCTCTTCTTTACACTCTTTGTTGACATCCGCCCCGTTCTCCACTAAAAATTCAACAGTCTTTAAATGTCCTTGTTCACTGGCACTGATTAGCGGAGTTTCATCTCCTTTTACTTCATTATTCACTTCTGCTCCTTTGGATATCAAATATTCGACAATTTGCAAATAGCCACCTTTTGAAGCCATTATCAAAGGGTTTCCATCACCTATTACGGGCATATTCACATCGGCCTTATTTTCGATAAGAAATTGTACCATTTTTACATGACCTTGTTTACATGCTTGGATCAAGGCACTACCATCTCCACGAAACTTTGTATTCACATCGGCACCTGCTTCTAAAAGCATCTTGACCAATGCTATATCTCCTTTTCTGGAAGCCATCCATAAGGGATAACCATCACTATCTGTCCCTAAGTTAGGGTCGGCACCTTTTTCCAATAAGAGTTTGGTAATACGATGTTCTTCATGCTTAATTGCCATGGTCAAGGGAGTACCTTCTCCCCTTTGTATCAGGTTTACATCGCTGCCTTTCTCTATCATTCGTTGTACAGCAGAATAATCCCCGGAGCGTACGGCTCGTAAAAAAGGAACTAGGTCATCATCAAATTCATTTTCATAGTTATTTTCTTCATCCCCATCGACAAATGCGGTTTCAGTTGGCTCTTGCGATTGCAAAGTAAAGGGCTGGTTTAACAATAATAGCGTGACCAATAATGTGGGCGCGATAAACGCATACTTCCAATAGCTGTGTCCGTTAGATTTCTTCTTGTTCATCATAATGATTCGTTTTTTGATTAATGATTGATTATAATTCGATGTAATTGAAAGCGGTTTCTGGTATGTGGCTATCGTCAAAAGGTTCATCTGATAGTCTTCCGGCTGTACCAAAGTTGAATTCAGCAATATATCGTCCGTTTGGTATTCGATATTCTTTTCGATTTCCTTCCGAAAAAGCCATACAAACGGATTGAACCATAAGAAGACAATGGCGATTTCGGCCAATAATAGGTCTATGGAATGAAGTCGGTTTACATGTACCCTCTCATGTTCTAAAATTTGCTCGTAAGTTTCAGAATCGTACTTCTCAGGATTTATGAAAATGAAATTGAAAAAGGAACAAGGTTCGAATATATTTTTTGAATGGATGATCGTAGTGCTTCCATCACGGATTTTATGAGTCCCCCGATCTATTTTTCTTCGGATGTTTGCGAACTGTGAAATGAGGTGAAGTGTCAAAACAAGAACTCCAAAACCATAAAACAGGGACATCCAAAATACTATGCCCTTCTTGTTTGAAATGGGTGCTACTTGGACATCAAACTCTTTTTCCACTCCAGACGAACCAGCAACGGTTGTACTTTCCCCGCTCTGCATTTCATCAAAATACTCTTTTGAGACGGTAGCCGTGGTGGTTTCTTCAATTAAAGAGCTGACCACACCTTGATTATTGACCAACTCAGGAAGTGAAACGTACGGAAGTAAAAATGCCAAAAACAGACTTCCTAGCAAGTACACCCGATTTACCGTGAAAAAACTCTCCCGTTCTAAAAGAAGTTTATAAAATGCCCAAAGCACAATAAGAACCAACGAAACCTTTACTAAAAACCCTAGCATGGTATTATTTTTTTTTGGATTTGATAATGCGGATCAAGTCTTCGATCTCTTGATCCGATAATTTTTCTTCCTTGGCAAAATGTGCCATCATTTTAGGCATCGAATTGCCAAAGTATTTTTTCTTGATCTCTTTAATATCTTCACTGCGGTATTTTTTCAGTGATATTTTAGGGCTGTACCGATCTGTATTCCCTAATTTTTCCGATTTTAAAAAACCCTTTTTAACCAATATTTTGACCAGCGTAGCAACAGTATTATAATGCGGTTTCGGATCGGGAAGTTCCGCTACGATATCACGAATGAACGCTTGTTGTAACTTCCAGATAACCTGCATGATCTGATCTTCTTTCTCGGTAAGTTTTTTCATTAGTATTCGTTTGACAAAACAATTCTACTAAATATTTAGTAGATATACTAATTTTTTAGTAGAAAATTATTCTATATGCTTTTCGAGGTATTCTAAAGAGTGGGTAATTGTAAGTCTTACTGGTTGGAATAGATCAAAACCTCACTATCGGTATATCCGATCCGTTCGGCTTTGGCCTCAAAAGGCATATCTGCGGGCAATGGTTCGTTGTAGACATTCCAAATGGAATCTTGGGCTCGTTTCCACACCATCGACGCGTCGGGACGCTTATTGAACAGATGGATGCCATCTACTTTTTCTTCCATTTCCATAGGAGGCAATTGGGGCTGTTGGCCATCAGGTATCCAGTTAACAATCAATTCCCTTTCAGAATATTCCCCTAAATCTTTGGTATTCTTGATCCATTGCGTAAGTAGCTCCCGATAAAAAATCAAGGTATCCTTTGCCACAGGGCTATTGGCCAAATTATGTAGTTCATAAGGGTCTTTTTCCAAATCGTACAATTCTTCCTCAGGTTTGGGAGCGCTCAGCCAAAGTGCTTGTTCTTCATTTAATTTTCCAGCAGCGTATAGTCGACGTAATTCGGGCATCATGGGCATTTGTTCACGATATGAAACCGGAATGGCATGTGGTAATTGGGTATTATAACTCTTGATGTATTTGTAACTTTTTGAACGTACGGCCCTTAGTCGGTCATAAAACTCATCAAAACGATCTGAGGAATGGAACGTATATTTTGGTTTCTTTTCGGCTTCAAATTTTCCAAATTGGGCGACCCCCTGTATCACTTTTGGGGGTTCTACCCCCGCTAGGGAAAGAACGGTTGGGGCGTAATCGATAAAACTAATAAGCCGGTCATCGGTGCCGCCTGCATCTTTGTTTTCGGGGAATTTAATGACCAAAGGTACTTTTACCCCGCTATCATAAAGGGCCCTTTTGTGTCTTGGAAAGGGCCCGCCATGATCGCCATAAAAGAAAATGATACTGCTCTCATAGAGACCATCTTCTTTGAGGTCTGCGATAATCTCACCAATTTGATCATCCAATCGTTTGAGGTTGCTGTAATTGACGGCCAGATCATGTCGTATAATCTCATTATTAGGAAAATATGGAGGTACAGGAACATCTTTAGGGTCAACAAAAAGGGAGTCCTTTCCCCTACTCCATATCTGCGATTCATGACAGACCGAAAAATTGAAGACCGTAAAAAAGGGCCGTCCATCTTTTCTTTTTCTCCAATGTCTTTCTTTGCTACTTTCATCCCATGCCGCATCGGTCTTTTCGAAATTATAATCTTCTTTAGGGCCATTGGCCGTATAGTATCCTTTCTTCCGAAGGTATTCCGTAAACATTTTCACGCCATCGGGGACAATTGGCGAATAGCTTGGCAAACTATCTAACAGGGGTTCGTTGATTTCGCGCCATGGCGTATGGGTACGCATATTATGGGTGCCCAAAGTAGTTGGGTACATTCCGGTTATCAAAGCACTACGGGCCGGTGCACATACCGGTACGGGAGAAAAGGCATTGGTGAAGGTCACTCCGTCGGTCGCTAAAGATTCTAGATTCGGAAGCGATATCGTACTGTCGCCATACATCGGAAAAAAATCGGGGGATTGGTCTTCGGCGACCAGCCAGATGATGTTGGGTAGTGATTCTGTTTTAGTATAGGTCTCCGATTCCTTTTTTTCCCCACAGCTTGCCAACAACACCGTTATAATAAAAAATAAGTGATGATTTTTGGGTAGCAGCTTTTTCATTTCGGCAAATTAAATATCGTAAGAACTAATGTAGGGTAATTTCAAAAAAACGCGTCCCAAAATCAACCCCTCCGTCTTACACCGCAAAAAGCGGTGGAAGCCACCTCCCCTCCACTGAGAGGAGGAGCAAAAATTAATTGAACCAATAAAAATTATTTCAATCCTTCAAGAAATTCAAGGCTTTGTGGTACTTGTTCTACCACACGAGAGCATTCATCTTCAATAAACATATATTCTACAACGCCTAATTCTTTGGCTCGTTTCACAACACCTGCTATATCCACTTCACCTGTTCCCAAGACCACATTCGTCTCTACATCGGCATGCCCGGTATCGTCTTTTGGTGTACCTTTTTCCATATCTTTTAAGTGCAATAGCACAAACTTATCGGGATAACGGTTCAACAAGGCCAATGGATCCTCTCCACCATGTTGTACCCAATATACGTCCATTTCAAAAGCAAAGTCCTTTGCGTTTTTTGCCATGTAATCGAATAGTGTGCCCTCTTCATAGGGTCGAAATTCGTAGCCATGGGCGTGATAGGCCAAGGTAAGACCTTCTTCTTTCAACCGTTTTCCAGCGGTATTAAATACTTCCGTGGCCTCTTTGGTTTTTTCAATATCGAAACTATTTCCCTCGTGGGAAATCCAAGCGCACATGACGTATTTGGCCCCGAAGGTTTTTGCATTTTCGATAATCTTATCCAGGTTTCCTGCCTTTAAATCGTCATAACCGGCACCGACACTGACAACATCTAGATTGTTTTTCTTCAATAATCCTTGAAACTCTTCCATCTCAAGTCCGTATGTGCCGCCGCCTTCAAGATTCGTAATACCCCAATCATTGATTAATTTCAAAGTGCCAGGTACATCGGTCTTGAATTGGTTGCGGAGACTATACAATTGCAAACCGACTTCTTGAGCATACATTGATGTCCCAAAAGCTGCTATTAATATGAGTGTTGTTAGTTTTTTCATGTTATATATATTTTATTCTTCTAAACTTTTTAAGTATTCTAAACTTTGAGGTATTTGTTCAACTGACTTTGAAGACTCATCCTCAATAAATAGATACTCCAGTCCCATTTTTTTCGCTTCGGCGACGACGGCCGCGATATCAATCTGACCTGTTCCCAAAACCACGTTTGTCTCAACATCGGATTGACCATTTTGATTTCCTTCGGTACCTTTTTTACAATCTTTCAGATGCATCAATTTGAATTCATTCGGATATTTCCGCAGCCACGCCACGGGGTCTTCTCCAGGATGCGCAAACCAATAGACATCCATCTCAAAATCAAAATACTCTGAATTCTGTATCATATGATCCATAAGCGTTGCATCTTCATAGGGTCGAAATTCATAGCCATGAGGGTGATAGACCAAGGTGATGCCTTCATCTTTCAACTTTTTGCCAGCCGAATTGAAAACATCCAAGGCCATTTTGGTCTCATCGATCGTGAAAATGGTATCCTTATGCGGAATCCAAAAACATACTACATATTTTGCGCCGTAATCCTTTGTTCTTTGGATAACCGTTTCGGGGCTACCCCTCAATTCTTCGAAAGGAGCACTGGCACTTACAATTTCCAAATTGTTCTCGACCAAAAGAGCTTTGTATTCTTCCAACGAATAGCCTTGGGTACCATCATTGCCATCTTCTACCTTCGTAATGCCCCATTCCTTTATTTTGGCAAACGTACCGGGCACATCTTTTTTGAACTCGTTGCGGAGGCTATACAATTGCAGACCGATTTCTTGGGCAAAGCAACTTGTACCTATCATCAGAAGGACTGATAAGACCATGACATTTCTCATAATCAAACTATGTTCAAGAAAATAGTTAAATACATAATGGTTTCGCTAAATTACTTTTTGGGATATGGAACCTTTGAAATTATGTAATAAGATTCCCTTTCTCGTCCCATTCGGCAATTTCGTTCCTTTTACTTTGGTCCACACATTTAGCTATCCAATCGGGATCGTAGGCCATGCCATGTTTATCAAGAACTTCTTGGGGCACACCATCCCAAACATTGGGCTGATTACCTTTATAACCCAAATCGGCTATGCCAACTTTTGAAGTGTAGTATCCGGTTACCACCAAATTACGCATCAACGCAAAAAATTGTATTTCAAGAGGTTGCTCTTCTAAGGGTGTTTCAGGATCGTGCCAACAGATTTCGTCACAAATTTGTTTCTGCTGTTCCAAAGTGGCCGATTTGAACTCAGCGCCAAATTCGGTATTGCTTTTATGGTCCAACCACATCAACCCGCCCAGCAAAGTGGGTTGCATTTCGGGCATATCTTTTCCGACAAACTCTATAAATTCTGGAACTTCGGCTTCAATGGGCCCTCCATTCGGTTCTTTTGGAGGAAGTATTACCGTACTCAAAACTGCAATTGTCTCCAACTCGTGTTCATTGAACAATTGTTCAGCGTTCAATTTTTCGATACGCTCCAATTCCTCGGGAGTTCGGCCAAAATATTTGGTATCCCCAGTGGCCGGAATTTCTCCGTTTGCTTTATTATCCCCTTCGGTCTTACAACCATGAAAGGCCAGGGCTGATGCACCTGCACCAAGTATGATTGTCTGTATACTTTTTCTTCTGTCCATTACGATCTAAATATTTTGCTGTTTCAATTGTTCGATGATGTAATCACTTGCTCTCCATGACAGGGCTAAAATCGTCCATGTGCAATTTTTATCCGCTTGCGAGGTAAAGGGTCCTGCATCCACAATGAATACGTTATCGACATCATGTAATTGGTTGAACTTATTAGTCACCGAGGTCTTGGGATCATCGCCCATGCGTGTTGTACCTACCTCATGAATAATCTGTCCTGGCGCAAGAAGTCCGTAATCATGTTCTTTGCCCGGTTTGCCGCCCCATATCTGTTCACCACCCATATTATGGATCAGTTCTTCAAACGTATCCTGCATGTGCTTGGCCTGCTTGATCTCGTAATCGGAATGATTGTAATTGAACTTTAGCACGGGAATACCATATTTATCAACTGTTGTAGGGTCTATTTCGCAGTAATTATCTTTTCTCGCGATACTTTCGCCCCTTCCGCCAAAACCGATTACGGAGCCATAATATTTTTTGACATCGTCACGCAATGAATCCCCATAACCACCAACCGGCAGATTAAAGAACTCGTTGAACGCGTTCGCATTAAATCCAAAACCGTAATTGGGTTGCCCCATACCGCCCCAAACTTCGATATGATAACCTCTCGGGAAGTCCAAATTTTTGTTATCGCCCCACCAAGGAGAATATACGTGCATACCCCCAACACCATCTTCATTGTAACTTACATCGCGGTTCATCAAACCTGGAATGAACCCCGCGGCACTGGCCCCAGTGGAATCGTGCAGATACTTACCAACGACATCACTACTGTTTCCCAGTCCGTTCGGATGTTGTTTACTTTTAGAGTTCAAAAGGATACGTGCCGAACTACAGGCAGACGCAGCCAATACTACAATTTTGGCCTTTAGTTTATATTCTTTTCTGTCCTCCTTATTGATATAGGATACTCCTGTAGCCTTTCCTTCTTCGTTAACCGTGACCTCCCTAACCATGGAGTTGACATAGATTCTTACCTTCCCACCGCTTTTTTGTGCTGGGAAAATAAGGCAGCTACCGGCAGAAAAATCGGCATATACGGAGCAGGAACGCCCACATTGTCCACAATAAAAACAAACCCCCCGATCTTTATTGATACGTTTGGTCAACATGGACATTCTACTGGGAATTACCGGAATACCTGTTTTCTTTGCGCCCTGAATGTAGAAAAGTTCATGTAACCTCGGTTTTGGCGGGGGAAGGAAATAACCATCCGGGTCGTTCTCCATCCCTTCGTTCGTTCCGAAAACACCTATGAGTTTATCGACCTTGTCATAATACGGCTTTACGTCATCATAGCTAATGGGCCAGTTCTCACCTAGACCATCTACATCTTTATGTTTAAAATCCTTTGGGCCAAAACGAAGGGAAATACGGCCCCAGTGATTGGTTCTACCGCCCAACATTCTAGCGCGCCACCAGCGAAAATCGGACCCTTCAGCTTGGGTATAAGGCTCGCCTTCTACCTCCCAATCACCCCAAGACATGTCCCATTCGCCAAAAGCGCGATCGGTTCCTGCCCCTCTTCTGGGGGATTCATAAGGCCATTTTAATTGGGTCATTGTTTTAGGATCTGCGGGGTCGAAAAAAGGACCGGCTTCCACAACGGCCACATTGAAACCGGCATCGGCCAATTGCTTGGTGGCCATACCACCACCGGCACCGGAACCAACGATGATTACATCATAAACTTCTGAGGATTCTTTTATCTGCATGCTCTAATTTTTGTTATTTGCTACAATTTATAAAAATATGGAAAAGGAAACGCAATTATTTACAGGAATAACCAAAATATCCTCGGGGTAAGCCCAATCAGGTATTCAAATACCAAATTCCAAGCACCGAACCTGTCTGCCGACAGGCAAGATTCCAATTAGACCAAAAGGAAATTCATAGTGAACAATAAAATTATTGGTGGTTCAATGCATTGACTTTGTAAACCTATTGGATAGACATCTATTTCATTCAGAAGGAATCGAGTTGCTTCAAGGCCTCCTTGACGGTTTTGACAGGAAGTTTGCAAGTCGTATTCTGGCAAACATAGATGAAAGTATCATCAGGCTCATACCGATCTTTGAACAAGGGCATCTCACTTTCGTCGTCGCTACCTACTATCAATGCATTCGGAATGTAATCTTCATGAAGGGAAGCCACCATCGACTTCGCCTGTTTTCCTACCACGGCGATTTCGAAATATGGATAGGCATGATTCAACATTAAAGAATTCCATTTACCATAGCTGGAAGCATTTGTCCGTATCATCGAAGACATCGCGGACAACATTTTTTTCGATCTCTCAAGAAATTCAGGATTATATTCGATATGACCTATTTGAAACAAATTATGGGCCATCATGGCATTCGGCGAAGGTAAGACCCCATCATCGGTTTTAATAATTTTTGAAATGAGTTCTTGATCTTTGTTATAGCGGAACATAGACGAGTCGCCATCCAGATAATACTTACTCGCCGTCATATTCAGTTCCTGCGCAAAATCGTAATGGCTAGCATCAAAAGTTGCGGCATACAAGTTTAAGGAGGCATTCATCAGAAACGCATAGTCTTCGATAAAACTACTTCCTTTTCTGCTGCCTTCTTTATAGGTGTGCACCAGTACATTATTTTCATAACTGTTTTCCTTTAAGAAGCTGAAGGTTTCAATTGCTTTCATTAAAAAATCCGCATCGCCAAAGGCTTGGTAAGCGTCGACGTATCCATTGATCAGCAGGGCGTTCCATGATGTGATGATCTTATCGTCGACATTGGGCCTAGGCCGCTTTATCCTAGCTTCGAGAAGTTGGTCTTTCCATTTATTCTTTGCCGTAACCAAATCCGTGGTTGATATACCATTTTTATTTGCGAATTCTTGATCTTCTTCTCGCTTAAAAAGCACATAGCTTTCTTCCCAGCGGTGCTCCGGAGCGATATTGTAATATTTCGAAAAGCGTTCGAAATCGCTTCCCAAAATGTTTTTTAATTCTTCTTCTTCCCAGATGTAGAATTTACCTTCCCCTCCTTCGGAATCGGCATCCAAGGCAGCATAATATCCACCCCTGTCATTTTTCATATCGCGATCTAAAAATGCGACGGTCTCCAATACGACTTTATGATACTTCGGGTCTTTGAACACTTGATATGCTTTGGAAAACAAACTGATCAATTGTGCATTGTCGTACAACATTTTTTCGAAATGGGGCACTTTCCATTCCTCATCGGTACTATATCTGAAAAATCCACCCCCAACATGGTCGTAAACCCCTCCCATAATCATCTTGTCAAGTGTATTCTTGACATGTGCTTTCGCAAGTTCATCTTGGTTCAACAGTGCATAGTCCAATAAAAAATCAAGATTCACCGGAACCATAAATTTTTCAACGCCCTTATCGCCTCCCCATTGCAAATCCCAATTGGGTTTCCAGGTTTCGATACCTTCCATTAAAATCTTATCCAAGGGAACCGTAGAATCTTCGGCAGGAGCGATTATGTTCGTTTGTTGAATACCAGCCGCGACCATATCTGCATATTCATTGGCCTTTTTAGGGTCGTTCTTGTACATATCCCCGATTTTCGACAATACCTCGGTCCATTGTTCTTTCGTATGATAGGTGCCGCCATATAGGGGCTTTCCATTGGGTAAGACGATTACGTTTAGAGGCCATCCAGAATTGCTGTCGATAAGTTGCACGAACGTTTGATAGATTTGATCGACGTCGGGTCGTTCTTCACGATCTACTTTTATATTGATGAAATTCTCGTTCATGAGTTTGGCAACCTCCTCATCTTCAAAGGTCTCTTCTTCCATAACATGGCACCAGTGGCACGAGGAGTAACCGATACTGATCAAGACCAATTTATTTTCCTTTTTGGCATCTTCCAAAGCTTGCAGACTCCATGCACGCCAATCTACGGGGTTATGGGCATGTTGCAATAAGTACGGACTCGTCTCATCGATCAATGCATTGGTATACTTATGTTCGGTTGTATTGTTTTTCTCTTGTTGTTTGCATCCTAAGAATAGGAATACAACTGCGAAGACCGTTAGCAAAATACTGCCGACTTTGTTACATTGATTTTTCATAGCTATAATTCGTAGTTCGGTAAAATTACCATTTTGAAAAAAAGTAGTGGAACAATTACGAAAATTTAATCAGTAACGAAACTTGAAGTGGGAAGTCCCGAAGAATTGAACAAATCGGGCAGGGCGGTATTGCCCCATGCATAACGTACGCGTTTGGGACTCTTAACATTATTGGACGAAACTATAATCGTATCATTTCGGATAACCGCTTGGGCTGGAAGAAATTTTCCATCTTGGCCGGCAATCTCAAATAGCGTTCCCCCCTTTTCTTTCCATGTTAAACCTTCGGCATGCTTAAAAATGACTTCGACTTCATTGCCATTGATTATCATTTCTTTATAAAGCGGACCATACACTTCGGCATCCAAGCTTTTGTAGTGTTCTTTCAAGGCCACATTGGCGAGACGAAGACCGACATCTTGTTTGTTCGTTGGATGGATATCATCTATCGTACAAATATCGCTAGTAAGAACCATTCCCGTATTGGGGAATTCCATAGCTCTACGCTGTTGATCGCGAACGATGACTCCGGCCTCTGGAGTTCCATATTTGAAGGGAGCTATCTGTGAATAGTAAAAAGGGAAATCGTAACCCCAACTTTTTCGCCACGAACCGATCATTTCCGTAAAAAGCTTTTGATACGTTTCTGCATTCGGGACATTTGATTCGCCTTGGTACCAAAGGGCTCCCGTTATTTTGAAGGGCGTAATAGGTGCAATCATGGCATTATGGACTATAGTCGGTTCCGTAGGCCAAGAATCGGTCGGTTCAATAGCTTTGGCAGCCTCTTTCAGCTTCTCGTTTTCTTCGAAAATCCGCTCAGGCGTCCACACTTCGGCAGGGGTTCCGCCCCATGACGCATCGATGAGTCCGATCGGGATTCCTGTTTCTTCCTGAACCTTTCTTGCAAAAAAATAGGCCACGGCACTAAAATCTTGCATCGTTTCCGAAGTACAGGTTTGCCATGTTCCTTTTACATCGCGCTGCGGCGTATCGGCGGTCCGCTTTTCAACGGTGAACAAACGTATGTTCGGATGGTTGGCATTTTCTATTTCAATTTTGGCATTATCGATTCCGCTATTAGCGCTCCATTCCATATTCGATTGGCCCGAACACAACCAAACATCGCCGATCATTATATTTTTTAAGATTATTTCATTGTTCTCTCCTTTGACATGTACTTCGAACGGACCACCGGCCTCCGGCGTTGTTACTATAAATTGCCAATCTTCATTTTTACCGGTTTCGAATTTGTGCTCTTGACCGTTCCAATTCGTAGCTATGGTAATCGTCTCCTCCATATCCGCCCATCCCCAAAATTTTACTTCGGCATTGCGCTGGAGTACCATATTATCGGAAAAAATGGAGGGAAGGACCAGGGTTTCGCTTTTTGTCGCACAACCTAGAAAAAGGAAAGAAATCAGTATTAAAAATCTGTATTTCATAACGATTTACCTCATAAAGAATAGATTAAATATAGGCAATAAAGTTATAGCCGCTACCCGTATCTATTTAATATACTTTTCAATATCTTTAGGACAAAGTAATCGAACGACACATCAAAATACCGAATCATGGAAAAAAACCAATTCGACAAAAACCGAAGAAATTTTGTAAAAGGAGCCTCTGCGGCCATGTTGCTATCCTCTTTAGGCACCTATGGATTTGAACTCACTAAAACGGCCAAACCGATTCGAGTAGGTTTAATCGGGACAGGTTGGTACGGAACAAGCGATCTTTTTAAATTGATTCAGGTAGCCGATGTGAACGTTGTTGCCCTTTGTGATGTCGACAGCAATTTTTTAAACGATGTCGCCGAACAAGTGGCACAGCGTCAAACCTCGGGGAAGAAACCGAAATTATATTCCGATTACAGGAAGATGCTGGAGAAAAAAGATTTGGATATCGTGCTTATCGGAAGCCCGGACCATTGGCATGCCTTACAAATGATAGACGCGGTCAAAGCCGGTGCCCATGTTTATGTTCAGAAACCTATCAGTGTAGATGTCATGGAAGGCGAGGCCATGGTGGCCGCAGCTAGAAAATATAATAAAGTGGTGCAAGTGGGTACACAGAGAAAAAGTACTCCACACCTAATCGATGCAAAAAAACAAATCGTTGATTCCGGACTTTTAGGAAAAATAAAACATGTTGAGATGTGTTGTTACTTTCATATGAGGGCCAATGGAAATCCACCTCTCGAGCCGGTGCCCGATTTCTTGGATTATGAAATGTGGACCGGTCCTGCGCCGTTGCGACCTTATGATGGCCTTCCGCACAGAAGGTGGTGGCGCACCTTTATGGAATACGGCAATGGCATTACAGGTGATATGTGCGTACACATGTACGATACGGTCCGTTGGATGCTCGACTTGGGTTGGCCCCAGAAAATAAATGCTACTGGGGGAATTTACGTTCAGACCGAGGGCAAATCGAATATTGCCGATACACAGACCGCCATTTTTGAGCACGATGACCTCAATTGTGTATGGCAGCATCGGTCTTGGGGAACCCCGGCCGACCCAGAATACCCATGGTCCTTTAAACTATATGGCGAAAAAGGAACCTTATCAGGAAGCACGATGCAAGCCGATTTCGTACCTTATGATAAAGACGTGGAACCCATCCATTTTGACGTACTTTATGAAAAAGAGATGTATCCTGAAGATTTGATCGAAAAAGATAATGAGCTTAATGCCGCACCTGCCACGCGTCGCCATATGAAAGATTTTTTGGCCGCTATCGAAAACGGCTCACGACCAATCGCCGATATTGAAGAAGGACATATTTCGACGGCCAGCTGTATTTTGGCAAACCTGTCGATGGAACTCGGCCGACCCTTGGTGTACGACCCAAAAACACGAACTGTTGAGGATGACCCTGAAGCAACTAAAAAGCTTCAAAGAGATTATAGAGGGCCTTGGGAACATCCTCATCCTGATACGGTATAGTTAAGGTTTCCCTTTTCTATGATAGATTATAAGCATCTTAAATTCACGGCTACAGAAGCGGAACAAATTGTTTTCGACCTTTACGGGATCTCGGGAAAAGCCCTTCCCTTGCCCGGAGAAATCGATTTTAATTATCGAATCAAGGTTAAAAATCAAGAGGGTTACATCTTAAAAATTTCCAGACCGGATGAAGATGAAGCGTATCTTGATTTTCAAATAAACCTTTTGGAACATGTAGCCAAGACAGCACCCAATTTGGGAATACCCAAGGTGATACCGAATAAAAAAAAAGACCATTTGGCCGAAATAAAGGACCAAGCGGGTAACATAAGAAAAGTACGATTGCTATCTTGGATTCCCGGTCGCTTGTGGAGCCAAGTAAACCCACAATCGGACAATCTACGTCTTGATCTTGGCAAACATTGTGGTTATCTGACCATGGCTTTAGCCGGTTTTGATCATCCAGAGGCCCATCGAACTTTTGATTGGGATATTGCCCAATCACTCTGGATAAAGGATTATCTACAACTATTCGATGGTACCGAAAAAAGTATTTTGTCGTACTTCCTAGAATCCTTCGAAAAGAAACAGACTGTCTATCAAAAGCTCAGAAAAGGTATTGTTCACAATGACGCCAATGACAATAATATCGTGGTGTCGGATGCCCCCATCAATCCTGTTGTCAAGACCATAATCGATTACGGCGATGCCTGCCATACACAAATAATCAATGATGTCGCAGTTACTTGCGCATACGCAATTATGGGGCACAATGAGCCGCTAGAGGCTGCATTACCGATCGTTCGCGGATATCATAAAAAATTTCCGTTACAAGAGGAAGAACTTTATCTTCTATACACATGCATTGCCATGCGGTTGTCTATATCAGTAACCAAGTCCGGCATCAACCGAAACCAAGAGCCGGACAATGAATATTTATTGATCAGCGAAAGACCTGCTTGGGAGGTACTTAAAAAATGGAAGGAAATCAATCCTGAATTTGCATGGTATAGTTTTAGGGAGGCGTGTAAGTACAATGTGCATCCGCAGCAGACAGTATTTGAACAATGGTCGGCACAAAAAAGATTCCCTTTAGATGAACTTTTCCCCACCATATGCAAAAACAAGGTTCATCACTTGGATTTAAGCGTTTCAAGCACTTGGATCGGACATCAAGAAGAATTCAACGATTTGGACTGGTTTCAATATAAAATTGAGAAGCTTCAAGCCGAGCACGATGATTGTATTATTGCGGGGGGGTACCTAGAACCACGCCCTCTTTACACATCTACAGAATATGACAAAATAGGTAATTACGGTCGTGAAAGCCGTACCGTTCATTTAGGAATCGATTTTTGGTTGCCCGCGAACACACCTGTCCACGCGCTGTTCGATGGAGAGATTGTGATTGCGGTCAACGACGAAGGCGATAAGGAATATGGAGGGCTTATAGTACTCAAGCACCATATTGAAAATATGGAGTTTTACTCCCTTTATGGACATCTTACCGTAGCTAGTGCCACTGGAAAAGAAATCGGACAACATATCAAAAAAGGAGCCTGTATCGGTCATTTGGGCAACTATCCGGAAAATGGCAATTGGGCACCACACCTTCATTTTCAGTTAATGCATTCATTATTGGGCCATACCAAAGATTTTCCGGGCGTTGCCTATTTTCAACAACGTGAGGTTTGGAAAGGCCTGTGCCCCGATCCCAATTTGCTTTTTAAACGTAAATCGCTATTCGCGCAAGAACATGCCGATAATGAAGAATTGATTTCTTATCGCAAAAACCATTTGGGCAAAAGCCTTAGTCTACAATATAAAGAACCTATGAAAATGGTCCGGGGCCACGGAGCCTATTTGATGGATCAAAATGGCAGAAAATACCTGGATACCGTAAACAATGTTGCCCATGTTGGGCATGAGCATTACGAAGTGGTAAAAGCGGGCCAGGAACAGATGGCGTTGCTCAATACCAATTCGCGTTATTTACATGGTAATATCAACCTTCTTGCGAAAGAATTGCTTTCCAACCTGCCGGAAGAACTAAGTGTAGTCCATTTTGTAAACTCCGGAAGCGAGGCGAACGAATTAGCGATACGCATGGTAAAAGCAGTCACGGGAAGTAAAGATATGATCGTGTCGGAAGTCGGGTATCATGGCAATACCAATATGTGTGTGGATATCAGTTCGTATAAGTTCGATGGAAAGGGAGGAAAAGGCGCACCGGAACACACCCATGTTTTTCCGTTACCCGATACTTTCAGGGGTAAATATCGTGGGAAGGACACCAGTGGCAACTATGCGGAAGAAGTACAACTACAAATCGATAGAATTCATCAAAAAGGACGAAAGGTCGGCGGCTTTATCATCGAACCCATAATCAGTTGTGGGGGACAGATAGAATTACCGAACGGATTCTTAAAAGTAGCATATCAATATGTCAGAGCTGCCGAAGGACTTTGTATTTCGGATGAAGTCCAAGTTGGATGCGGGCGCATGGGAAAAACCTTTTGGGGATTTCAATTACATGATGTACTACCCGATATTATCACAATGGGGAAACCTTTGGGCAACGGACACCCATTAGCAGCCGTGGTTTGCACCCAAGAAGTGGCCGAAAAATTTGCCAACGGCATGGAATACTTCAATACCTTTGGCGGCAATCCCGTTTCGTGTGCTATTGGTGCTGCGGTTTTACAAACCGTGCGTCGGGAAATATTACAGGAGAACGCTTTTGAAATAGGAACTTTTTTAAAAAAAGAAATTCAACGGTTGGCCAAAGAATTTCCAATACTTGGGGATGTCCGCGGGCAGGGACTTTTTTTAGGTATAGAACTCGTCGATGCTGAAATGAATCCGTTGGCGGCCCAGAGCGAATATTTAGTGAACCGCATGAAAGACCATGGCATTCTTATGAGTACGGATGGGCCTGACCACAATGTTTTAAAGATTAAGCCGCCTATGGTTTTTTCCAAACAGAATGCTGAAGAATTGGTGCAGTATCTAAAAAAAATACTTGCCGAGGATTTTATGAGGGGATTCTGATTACCAAAAGCCATCAAACTTGTTCGATTACTCTTTTTCGTACACCAAAAGGCTGTCCCGGTTTTGAGTGATCAAATACAATTCCTTTCCCAACATACTTTGAACCTTCGTTATGGATTTTGCATCGCCTGGTGCCAAGAAACCACTTTTATCGGTATCTACGGCTTCGAATGAACCTTTGCCATTACCTTTTAACAAAAGTCCGTTCGAAGCGTCATATTGACCAATAAAGGTTTCATTTCCATGATCATTGCCTATCAATAAAACGTCAAGATCGGTGTCGTTGTCGACATCTAAAATTGCAATATCATTAACCGGGGCGATTTGGGCTTTAAGGGGTAGCTCAGAAATATTAAAACTTCCATTTCCAAGATTTTCGGCATAAATACTTCTATCGTAGTTTCCGGTAAGTTCGGTAATACCCTGAAGCTCTTCTTCGTTCAACAAAGTCTCACGCGTAGCCTTTGCGAAATCTTTATATAAATTAAACTTTTCTCGAAATAACGGGCTTTGTTTTGAGAGATCTCCCCAAAAATTGATTGGAACAGATTGGTAAACTCCCTCAGTGTTTTTAAGATAGGCGAACGACACGGGGTCAATACTACCATTGGCATCGAAATCTTTGGCAAATACCGTAACCGGACGTTCGGCCGAAGGTTGATAAAAATTATTCCTGCCCATATTACCCACAATAAAATCTTGATCTCCATCATTATCAAAATCGGCGGAGTCGATGCTCTCCCACCAACCCAGATAGTCTTCAAGACCGGTGTTCGCCATTTTCTGAAATGAATTCTTGTCATTCTTGAAAACAGTGATGGGCATAAGTTCACCTACCACAATCAAATCGAGAAGGTCGTCGTTATCAACATCCGTCCAAATGGCATCGGTAACCATTCCCACTTTTCTTAGCTCAGGAACTTGTTGCTCGGTGACATCTTCTAAGGTGCCATTATTATTTCTTAACAAGAAGCTATTTTCCGGCATTGGATATTTTCCGATCGGTGTTCTACCTCCAACAAACAAATCGGTAAATCCATCTTTATCGTAATCTGCCGCTACCACTATGGAACCACTGGCACTGACCACGGGAATTCCATCCGTAGCTATCGAAAAATTGCCTTTTCCGTCATTGATGAGCAGCCGATCTTGATAATATTCACTTTCGGCATTATACTCATTACTTCCGGAAACCAGATACAGGTCTAAGTCCCCATCATTTTCAAGATCAAAGAGGGCCATGCTTTCCTCCTCATATTCCATATTCCCTTTTTCGCTGAAAAGGGCACTTGTTTCAAAAGTACCGTCCGATTTTTGTTGAAATAACATGGGGGAGTAACCTCTGGAACTTCCAATGATGAAATCCTCAAATCCGTCTCCATTGACATCACCATTGATAACGCAGGGGCCATTCTGGGTCAATTTATGGGGTAGTACCCGCTGTACATTATAGTCGACAACATCTTGCTCAAAATGCTTGTATTTGATTTCCAAAGCTTGCGATGCTTCTAAAAAATGTGATGTTTCATTCTTCGGAACGAAGGGAAACGAGAGTTGCGCAATATCCTTTGTCACAGCATTTTTATGATTTAGGGAAATAGTACTATTTGTTTTGACATTTTCAATCTTTTCAAATTTTCCATCGGGCCATAGCACTTCAACCGATTTTATACGATCACGATTACCTAAACCGAAATGTACGGTTTGTGCCACCGATGACATATAGCCTCGCGTCAGATAGTGCTCATAATACTGCATGCCATCATCATAGCGAACGGTAATCTTTGTTCCAATTCCCAAAGGGTTCTCTGAAGCCCCTTTTACTTCCATTTTGAGATAACGCCCACCTTCTAGTACCTGATCTGTATGATTTTCGAATATAAAGGCCTCATCATTGATGTTATTGACCACATAATCCATATCCCCGTCATTATCGAAATCTACAAAAGCAGCCCCGTTCGAAAAGGATGGAATATTTAAACCCCATGTTTCCCCTATATCTTCGAAAGTTAAATCACCCTTGTTTTTATAGGCATAATTCGGAATCTTTATTACCGGTATTGAATCCAATATCTTTGCCGGACTTAAAAACTGGCTCACGGTCAAATTAAAATCCGAAAAATCCATATCGGTGATATCCCTAGGAAAACCATTGGTAATCAAAAGATCTCGGTATCCATCATTATCGACATCCACGAAAAGGGGCGACCAACTCCAATCTGTTTTTGATATACCCGACAATAATCCGATTTCACTGAAAGGAACATCTGTGCCATTGCCTAACTGCAACATGTTTCGCATGTATTGTGGCTGGTAATCCCATCTTTTATTCAGTACATACGAAATATAATTATGACCCATGATCGTGGTCTTCATACGATGATTCGTCTCGCCCAACATATCGAGCGTGATAATATCAAGATATCCATCGTTGTTAAAATCAGCAATATCGGAACCCATTGCAAATTTACCTTGATGTTTAATTCGCCCTTCTATATTGTTCGAAAAGGTGCCGTCTCCATTATTGATGTATAATAAGTCGTTGGTCAGGTAGTCGTTGGTTACATAAATATCTGGCCAGCTGTCATAATTCAAATCTGAAATAACAACGCCCAAACCAAAACCCTCTATGGTAATACCAGCTTCTAAAGTAACATCAGTAAAAGAACTATCGCCATTATTTCGATACAAGCGATCATTACTTACCGCGGAGCCATCGGTCACTTTTTTACGATAATTCGTCGGTAATACATGTACTTGTTCATTGTTGAGAACATACAGATCCAAATCACCATCTTTATCGTAATCAAAAAAAGTGGCACCCATACTGTTGCCTTGTTCGGCGATACCATACTTCCGAGCCATTTCTTTAAAAATTGGCACACCTTCACCATCAATCCCTTGATTTACGAACAGTAGATTCTCACGCTTTTCCAAACTCTCTTCACGGGCAGAGCATACATAAATATCCAGCAGGCCATTGTGGTCAATATCCACTACAGTTACTCCTGTATTCCATCGGTCATTTGCTTCAATACCCGCTTTCACCGAGACATCATCAAACGTAAAACTACCTTTATTCAAGTATAGCTTATTGGGCACTTGGTTCCCAGTAAAAAAAACATCGGGCAAACTATCATTGTTAAAATCTCCTATGGCAACCCCGCCGCCATTGAATATATATTCTTCGGTAAGTATGTTCGCACTATCGGTTTCGATGATTCGATTGTTAAAGCTAATACCGGTTTGCTCGCTCGATTGTAAAACAAACAAAGTTTCTGCCTTTTTCTCTGAACATGCCGATACGCAAACCAAGAGAAAGCCTAACAAAAGTGTATCATATTTCATTTCGATAGGATTATATCCGGATTATTAATTAATCTGCTAATCTACAAATATTAATGCGCTTACTATTCATTTTAACAGCTGGAACATTATTCGATTTACAATTTCAATACTTACTTTTCAAAGAATCATCATAAAAAAAGCGACCGAGAAAAACCCGGTCGCTGTTCAAATCTATAATTTATAAAATAATTAGTAGGCTGGATCCTGAGTCAAAGTAGGAACACCGTCTACCGCAGATCTATCGATTGCTTCCAAAGGTATTGGAAAATATTCATGCTTGCCAGCGGTAAAACTCTTTCCGGCCATGTAGCTTCTATGTTGTGATTCACTTGCTATATAGGCAGTTAATACCTCGGCAGAAATACCCCATCGCTGTAAGTCAAACAAACGGTGGCCTTCTAAAGCAAACTCCAAACGCGTCTCGAAACGAACCGCTTTTCTTGCCGTAGCCTGATCGGTCCAAGGGGTATTATATTGTGAAATTTCATAATTCGCAGCTGGTGTACCCTCCAAAACCGTGAAATCATTACGCTCCGCACCTTGCGTCGCTGCGGACACCCAGCTGTCAGGATTCGATGCTCTTGCACGAATTAGATTTACAAGTTCCCTTGCACGATCCAAATCGCCTAATTCCACTTCTGCTTCGGCCAACCATAGATAAATCATACCTAATCGCATGATCCTATAGTTATTGGCCGATAGGTTTTGCCAACCACCTTGGCCAAAGGCCTCAGGCTCCGCCATATGCTTCATGGAGAAGAAAGGACCGGCATAATTTAAATCACGAACAAAATCGGTCTGATAAATTTTAAACCCTTTAAAAAGAATCCCAGGTCGACCCACCGAGTGATCGATTCTTGGGTCCAAAGTTGATGTTACGACAGAAGTACCGTCGGCATTGGTATCGGCCGAGACATCTGTTGCGTCAAATGTATCTAATAGCGGTAGGCCATCTACGGTCTGATAGGCATTTACCAAGTTTTGAGATGCCTGATAAAACCCACAACAACCCCAAGGATCGGTATACGGGTGCGCTAAACCAATTCCTCGGTTCGAGACATCACCTGAAGCACTGTTGATTGCATATTGTACTTCAAAAATAGATTCCGAATTGTTACGTGTCGCTACCAAAAAGTTATCCTGAAAATTGGGTACCAACGAGAACGGACCGTTGTTTACGATATCGTCCAAAATAACCTTGGCTTCGCCAAGTTTCGCAAGATCTGCCGTACCATTGGGCCACCCCTGGTACATCTTGGCTTTGGCCAAAAAGGCTTTAGCTGCCCAGCTTGTAGGTCTTCCCACATCGCCTTGTGTCGCAGGTAAAACAGCCGCAGCCGCTTCAAAGTCGGCTTCAATAAACGGCCATATTTCACGATCATTAGGCACCTTCGTACTTTCCAAATCGTTCAACACAAAATTGGTCTCGTCAATATAGGTCGGCATACGCCACATCTTGCGCGCCTCGAAATGAAACAAACCTCTTAGAAAACGTGCTTCTGCAATAATCTGTGCACGTCGTGCCTCACTAATATCTTCAACTTCGGCAAGCGTGTTGATCGTATTATTAGCAGCGGCGACTCCTTTATATAACCCTCTCCACTTGTCACGTATGTGACGGTTGAACGACTGAAAGTCATATTGCTCTATAAAAGACTGTTCCGGTTGATCCCCGGCATCGGTACCTTTTAAACCGTCATCCGAAGCAATATTGAACACCCAGCTATGAATGTCGTTATGCCATGTTTGGCCCGTAAGACCACCACCGGGTACCATATTGTAGGCCCCAATCAATAGCCCTTCGACACCGTCAGCGGTGGCCACATCGCCCTCACTAAACTGGCCCTGGGGCTGTCTGTCCAAAAACTCATCATTACAAGCTGTCCCCAAGAAGAGAAGCAGCGTGCATGAGGTAATAAAAATCCAATTTCTCTTTTTCATGATATATGTAATTAGCATTTTTAAATTATTTTAAAGTTACGTTTAATCCCAGGCTGAAGGTACGTGCCACAGGCAAACCTCCACCATCATAACCTAAAGTCTGGTTTCTTCGAGCATCATCGGTATTCGACAATTGTACTTCAGGGTTTAGACCTGTATACTTCGTAAAGGTAGCCAAATTTTGGGCTTGAAAATAAATCTGGGCGTTGGCGATACCACCAATTGATTCCAATATACTCTCGCCAAAGGAATAGGTCAACTGCACGTTTTTAAGTCGGAAGAAACTGGCATCTTCGATAAAATATGAAGAAGGTCGGCTACTAACGGCATCGTTACGGTCCATAATAGGCGTCGTTGCCCCAGGATTCCGTGCTACCCAAGTACTTGGATCCGCATTGAAGTCGGTAGGCTGCCATGCTTCGTATAACGCTCTCTGTGACTTGTTTCCTTGAAAGGTATTGAAATCAGCAAAATAACGTGTATAGTTGAAAACGTCGTTACCTTGAGAACCATTACCAAAGATATTCAAGGCTATATTCTTATAACTCAAATCGATATTGATACCATAGGTAAAGTCTGGGTGTGGACTACCTATGATGGTACGGTCATCATCATTGATAACGCCATCATTGTTGATATCCGCTACGCGGAATTTACCAGGCGCATTATAATCGCCATACGGTGCCCATGCATCGGCTTCGGCCTGAGACTGAAACAGCCCTAAGTTCTGAAACCCATAAAAAGAGGATATGGGAGAGCCCTCTTGTGTTAACGAAAGGGCGGGTATCCTTCGGCTTTGACCAAAGATTCGAGTATCCTCGCCAACTAATTCGTTCACCTCGTTCTTATAGTGTGAAATATTACCATTGATACCATAGCTGAAATCACCTATTTTGTCGTTATACCCTAAGGAAATATCAAAACCTTTGTTGGTCATTTTACCCACGTTAAAAGAAGGTTCCTCCGCCTGGCCAGCAGTATAAGTAACTGGTACCTGAATCAACATGTCGTCGGTAACACGGCTGTAAATATCAAATGCGAAATTCAATTTGTTATCCAACATGACCACATCTAAACCGAAGTTGCCTTGGGTTGTAGTTTCCCACTTGGCATTTGGGTTACCAAAAGCCTGTGTCGAAAATCCTATAGTAGGTTGACCCGTTGAGCCATCAATAGGATATCCTCCCGTTGTGATATCAGATCGATAGGTTGTAAAGGCATTGTAGTCCCCAATTTGCTGGTTACCGGTTTGCCCCCATCCATAACGCACCATCAAGTTATTTATCCAATCGACATCCTCCATAAAGTTTTCGTCGGAAACCCTCCAACCTAAACTGAAAGCGGGAAAAACCGCACTACGAGCCGCTTGCTGGAACCTAGAAGAAGAATCATTCCGTAAGGTAAGCTGTAACAAGTATTTACCATCATAATCGTAATCGATTCTACCGAACTGCGACCACAATGAATAATCCAAGTTCACAAAACCATAATTTCCAGCGGTCGTTTGATCCCCTTGGCTAATATAACTTAGAATATTGGTCGTTTCAAATTTGAAGCGTTGTCTTGAGGCTCCGAAACGCTCTTCAAACTGTTGGATGGACTCCACACCTAAATAGGCCTTGAAGTTATGCACGTCGTTGAACGTTTTGGCATAACTTAACGTATTCGTCCAAGTCCACTGATATTCGTATTGCTCACGAGCATTGGAACTATTGATAAAGTTGCCCTCGACATATTCAGGCTGGGGTCGCCCTAGATCACGTTCCCTTTGCACTCGACCATCCAAACCAAAACTGGTACGAATATTCAGATTTGGTATAATTTCGTAGTCAGCATAGACATTACCCAATAAACGTAATCGAAAGTTTCGGTCATCTTGATCTCTTGAAAGACGCGCAAAAGGGTTAAAGTTGTTCCCTAAGTTCGCACCTCGACTACCGGCGAAATTACCTGCGATATCATAAATTGGCAATAAAGGGTGATGCTTGTAAGAACCTTGAACCGGGCCCTGTTCATCATCATTGTTCACAAAACCTTTTCGATTGTCAAAAGAGGCCGTAAAATTCTCTCCGATCGTCAAACGATTGTTGATAGCCTTGAATTCCGTATTAGCACGCAGGGAAACCCTGTTATATTCGAAGAACTTTATGAACGATTCTTGTTCGAAATAGTTCAAACTAAAAGCATACCGAGCACTTTCGGTAGCACCTGAGGCAGAAATGTTATGACTCATAATCGGTGCCGAGCGTGTAATCTCTTCCCACCAATTGGTGTCGGCAGCGCGGGTAATCGCATAAATATTGCCCTCTTCCAAAGCGTAAAGACTTGGATCTGCGGCAGGATCGCCTTCAAAGGCACCACTAGGAAATACGAAATCAGGTAGGATCACATCAGTAGGGCCAAACGTATATTGGCCATGGCTAGGCGCTACTCCGGCATATATATCCGCCAAATATAAGTACCTACCTAAATCTACAGCATTCAATGCTTCTACATCCTTCTCCGCACTTTGAGTTCCAAAGAAGGTATTATAGGTAATGTTCGGTTTCCCTAACTTACCCTTTTTTGTCGTAATAATGATAACCCCGTTTGCGGCACGTGAACCATAGATAGAGGCAGCCGAGGCATCTTTCAATACTTGTAGTGATTCAATATCGTTAGGGTTAAAGTTCCCTTGTGATTGTGATGGCACTCCGTCAATAATGTAGAGCGGGTCGTTATTACCCAAGGTACCGAAACCACGAATACGTACCGTGGCCTCTCCACCAGGTCTCGCATCGTTGACAATGTTCACACCGGCTGCCCTACCCTGTAATTGCTGGGAAAATGTCGTGGCAGGCACTGCCAATAACTCTTCGGTATCGACGACCGTTACGGCACCTGTCAAATCTTTCTTAGCCTGACTACCGTAACCCGTTACAACGACCTCATCCAATTTACTGGCATCTTCGATCATCGTTACATCGATAGTCGTCTGCCCATCGACCGCAATTTCTTGCGTACTATAACCGATATAACTGAAAACCAAAGTGGCACCCTCTTCTACATCGATGGAATAGTTGCCATCAAAATCGGTCTGTGTACCGTTCGTCGTTCCTTTAACAAGGATAGTAGCCCCCGGCAAAGGACCCGTTTCGTCACTGACCGTACCGGTCACTATTGTTTGTGCGCCTACAAATGCGAAACAGAAAAGTGTTCCCAAAAGAAGCATACTTCTTAAAAGCGTAATCTTCATAGATAGTTGATTTTGAGTTAGTTAATTTTGATTAATAATGTATTTAATGATATAAAAGTTAATTAGTTCAGGTCATTTAATATGTTCTGCTTAACAAGGTATAATGCCTTAGTGATTTTTAATTAATTGTTAAAGATAAGCGAATATATTTTCTTAAATGAAAGTTAAAGGTAAAAATATATTTCATTTACACAATAGCGCAATATCCTTAAATCGTAGTGTTTTGTTGGTTTTCGTTGTGATTATGGTGTAGGAATTTTTGTTAATTTTAATATAATTTATTGAAATGCAGTAGTTTATATGACCCATCTATCAAACACATTACACTTAAAAAAATAACAATATCACTAGGTTTTTTCTGGCATCCATTTAAAATATCACATAATAGAATGATTTCTTCACATATAACACGATTTAAAATAATACAATTGGATAGAATAATCCATGCAGGATAAAAACAAACCCAATAGTGTTTCACTATTGAGTACTACGATGTCGGCCAAATCGCTAAGAAGGCTGGAAAAAGTAGCTTGCCATCAACGACCTATTTATTGAACTGATTTAAACTTGTTGTACCGTTCTCATTATATAGAATATCACTCATAGATTCCAATCAAATGCGTTCTAATATAAACAGGTACGGTAGTACTATCCTTATCCAATTGCAGCTGCATCGTTGTAGAAGGAGACAAAGGCATGTGGCATGCAATGCAATCATTCGTCAAGGTGTTGTTCGCCATTTGACTATCCTTGGAGCATCCTTTGCTGAGAGAGTCATGACATTGCATACATTTTTGATTGAACATGCTATTGCCACGCTCTTTATTATGGGGATTGTGGCAGGTCATACAATCCATACTTTCGGACTTGATAAAACACGCGCTGCTGGTCAAGAGCCCGTATTGGTTGCCATGTACATCTAATTTTTCTTTCGGCTTGCCCGAGGTAAAACTTGTGGCGTAATCATCCAAAACTTCTCCAGGTAGAAAGGAAAATACATTATCCTTTCGTTTCCGATTACGAAGGCCCGAGTGACATTGGGCACATACATCTAATCGTTGCTGTCTAGACAACTCGGAGATTTTAGCCATATTCAGCGTCTGAACCGTATCAGGGTTGGTTCTTTGTGCGATAACATGTTTCTCGGCCGGCCCATGACACCGTTCACAATCGATACCCAAGACCATCTCATTTCTGTAGTACTGATTACTTGCGCCGGAAGGGTCATGGTTTTTCGCCGTTGTTGTATGACATTTGATACAGGCATCGGAAACCGGGCGTTTGAAATAGGTCAAGGGAAAACCCGGTCCGTTCATCCAGCTATCGATGGGCGTATAGTAAGAGGCTTGCAGTTGGTACAGTCGGTCATCATCCCAAGTCAAATACGATTGTCCCTTTACCCCTGAGCCTATGACGATGTCGATTTTAGAGGTGATGTCATCTTGTTGCGTGAATTTGAAATCCATATGCTGGTAAAATTTGCCATCCTCGGCAATCAAGGTTATTTTTGAATCATTGATATCAAAGGAATTTGCCCCAGTTTCAAAACTCCCTTTGATAGTTTCGGCACTCGCCTGGGCAGAAGTCTTGTAATGGGCGGTATTCAAATGGGTGGCATAGATGTCGGTATGGCATTCCATACAGGTTTCTGATCCTACATAATTTTCTCCATTAACGTGCGTCGCTAAAACCTTAGGGGTGAAATAGTCCGATTCCGTTGTTCGATTTTTACAATGCCAAACAAAAGATGCCAATGCTATTGCGACTATGAAAAGAATTATATTTCGGATACCTTTTTTTTTCAAAATCAAGGTGTTTGCTTTAGATAGATTCAAAGTTAGGTTTTATATAGTTTCCGTTCAAAGATTGAGCAAGTAGTATTCTAAGAATCCTTCTATTCTGTCAGTTTTTTTTTAAAAAAACTTTTAAACCCGATGAATATAAATTTTATATCTTTAATAAAAACTTAAACTTCTTTATGCGACTTTCATTAAACTTTGTTGTCCTTTTACTATGCTCATATTCTCTTTTAGGTCAAAAGACCGAATCAAAAATCACTTGGGTAAACGGAACGGTTTTAGATGCCAATCGGGCACCCGTAAAAAAAGCGGTTATTTATTTGGATTCGGTGGAGACCAAAATCAAAACTGACAAAAAAGGGGAATTTAAGATAGGCCTGAAGCCGGGCAACGAACTCATATCGGCTTATTCATGGAAACATGGAATCCATACGGTTGTCTATGACAAAAATAAGGATGTACTGATTGTTTTTCCCGAAATCGGAGACGTTGTTCCTCAAGATAAATTGGTGGAGATGGGTTTCAAGACAAGGAAAAAAACGAGGAAGAAAAAAGAACCAAAAGACTACAGCAAATACTTGGATATGTATCAGCTAATCGGGGCCGAAGTGCCAGGAGCACAAGTTAGCGGTACGACTATTCGTTTGCGCGGAAATGCCATAAACTCGGTGAACTCTGGCCAAGAACCACTTTTGATAGTCGATGGCACCGTGGTGGGTTCGCTGGAATATATTCTACCTAGGGAAGTTGCTTCCGTACGTGTTATTCGTGATGAAAACGCTTCGATCTATGGAGCTCGTGGCGCTAATGGCGTAATTGTAATAAAAATGAAAAATTAAAAAGTCAGTAGTACGAGTTTTCCTTTGAATCGGGCTTTGTTTAATGTCCTTCCCGAAGATAATATTCCCATTAAGACGGTAGAAAACAAAAAAAATCCGACCACTTTCGTGATCGGATTTTTTTTGGGGTTGACAGCATATCACATAACGTTACTAAAAAGTGATTTCGCTATTTGCATTTTGCTATACAAATCAAATTCCCATAAGGTTACTTGGCAAAAAAAGTTATTGTCCTATATATTTGTAAAAGTTCTTATGGCTCGCACAAAGGCACCCGAATTATTCTTAACCTGAGAGGCAACACCTCCATTGTTTACCATAATTCTAGCTTGATCCGTATTTATCTCGGTAGAACTCCAGTAATAAAAAAATATAATCTCTGTTCCTCCATTTGCTAAAGATGTAGTGTTAACAGTTGCCAAATTGAGGTAAATTTCAGATAGTTCGAACAATGAAGGTAAATACCAATCAGAATAACCAGCTGAAGTTGAATTATCACATAAAGCTGCTGCATATACGCCAGCTCCATGGTTATTTATAATTGCTATTGTATTTGCCTGTCCTGTACCTATGTTTTGCCCGGTAGCTCCAGTATTGGTATTTGTACCAATACTCCAGCCTATTCCTTGATTTGGGGTGGGATTGACTTGGTCGACAATGTCACAAACTAATCCGCCACCATTTCCATCAAGCCAAAAAATAACACCTCCGTAGTTAAAATCTCCAATCTCATCTATGTTATTTACGTCAATTGTTACCGTTGCAGGGTTTGTGGCGCCATCCGCTGTAATTGTCGCGGTTATTGTTGTATTTGTTTCAAAATCAAACAGAGCACCGTCCGCAACACTTAGCTCACCTGAATTTGCATCTATACTTAAGGCACCTGCCGGAGTTTGAGCGGTTATTCCGAAGTTCACGCCTACACCTTCAATGGTTTGCACGATCCCTATGATTTGCCCGTTGGTCGGGTTTTCTTCAATATCCTCAGTTACATCTTGAAGCGTTACCTCGTTTAAGTTATTCAAGTTAATTGTAGCTGTGGCGGGGCTTTCTGAATCAACGACTGATATTGTGGCAATAATAATGGGATTGGTTTCAAAGTCGAATAGTGCAGCATTGGCAACAGTAAGTTCCCCAGAATTTGAATCTATGATTAAAGCTCCCTCTGGGGTTTGGGTGATAATACTAAAATCTATAGCTGTACCACCAGTGGTCTGCACTGTGCCTACAATTTGTCCATCCATAGGGTTTTCATCTGTAGAAACAACTAAATCCTGTATCGAAATCTCATTGATGTTCGTCAAGTTAATCGTTGCCGTTCCCGAATTTTCGGCACCGGCAACGGCAATAGCGGCATTAACTTCCGGATTTGTTTCAAAATCGAACAAAGTAGCATCAGCAACCGTCAATTCTCCTGTACTTGTATTGATGTCCAAGGCTCCTGCCGGGGTTTGAGATGTTATGCTAAAGCTAAAAGGTCCGTTTCCATTGACTTGTACCGTGCCGATGGATTGCCCGTTCGTTGGGTTTTCATCTATCGTTGCGGTCAGATTTTGCACACTTATTACTTCATTGACGATTACTTGTTCATTTACGGTTCCTTCATCGTCTTTGTTACAACCAAAATTGGCAAGTACTAGCGCTAGGGTCAATACGTAGGTTAATTTCAATGTTTTTTTCATGGTAGTCATTTTAAGGGTTTTTGTTAAATAGGTTTGTTGTTTGCAATCCGTTTTACGAGCTACCTGTTTTCGGGTATGGTAAAATCATTGGATCGTCTCGATTTTATTGACCTTTAGAACGGTAACTCTCAAAGCCCTAGTGTAGTTTATGAGGGCCGATTTATTTGTGGAACTTTACAGCGTATAAGCGTAAAACTTCACGCCATAATCGCAGACTTTAAATTGGAAGAAATTACCTGTAATACAACAAAAACAGCATTTAGTCACTGTTCTTATTCAAAAAAGCGGAAACAAAATGTTCTTTTTTGCGGGAAGAAACGGGAACCTTCGTCCCGTTTTTTAAATGGATGACTCCTGATTTGTCATATTTGTCTATAAACCTCATATTGACCATAAACGACTGGTGCGGACGAACGAAACCGGCCAAGGACAAACGTTCTTCAAATTCCTTAAGGGTTTTGGATACTAGATGTTTTTTACCATCAGTACAATAAAAAGTGGTGTACCCTTTGTCGGATTCGCAATACAACAATTCGTTCAGGTCAATCACCTGAAAGCTATCATGAAGTGACAATATCAATTTAGAGTCTTTGTTCTTCCAAACCGCTTTTGCCCTTTTGATGTTTTGCCTTTGCTCGGCAACGGGACGTTCGGCTACCTTTTGAAGTGCCATTTGAAGCTCTGCGACATCCACGGGTTTCAATAGGTAGTCCACGGCACCGGCTTTTAGGGCTTTTAAGGCATATTCTTCGTATGCCGTAATGAAAATTACCTTGAATGAAAGGTCTCCCGTTTGCTCCAGAAAATCGAATGCGTTACCATCCGTAAGATTGATGTCCAAGAAAATCAAATCGGGCTTACAAGAAGTGGTTACCACCACGGCATCTTTTACCGATTCGCACTCCCCCACTACCTCTATATCGGAATCTATGGATTGCAATAGCGTCAACAACCCTTTTCTGATGTATGCCTTATCTTCAACGATTATTGCTTTCATGGGAGTGTTTTATAGGGAATTACCAAGGTTACCACGGTACCTTGTTCGTTGTATTTTTTTCGATCTTCCACAACGAGCGACCCCTGCATTTTAAAATCTTTTGCTAGTAGCTCCAAGCGCTCGGAGGTAATAGTGGTCGCCAACGACTTTTTGTCCTTTCTATCATCCGCTTTTTGAGCATCGATACCGATGCCGTTATCGGTTATCGTGCAGATCAGTTTTTTTTCGAAACATTTTAGATGCAACCCTATTTTTCGATTTTCCCTTTGGTCGGGAAATGCGTGCGCTATCGCATTTTCGACAAAAGGTTGGATCAACATGGGCGGAATGTTAAGCGAAGTGGTATCGACCGTATCTTCTACAATAACCGAATAGTCATACGCATCGTTCTCTAGATTTTGGAGGGCAAGGTAGTTTTCGACGGCGGTCATCTCTTCGGATAACGGAACCGATTTATCCCTGGAATTCTCCAAGGTAATGCGCAGTAATTTTGAGAATTTGGAAAGATAGGAAACGGATTTTTTATCCTCTTTATTCAATATCATACCCTGTAAAACCGATAGGGAATTGAAAATAAAATGGGGCGTCATTTGTGAGCGTAACAGTTTTTGCTCCATGACAATATTTTCGTTTTTGGTTTTAATGTTATTGAATTTCTGATGGAAAATGATGGAACCAAGAAGCATGGAGACCGAAAGCACCCCGATAATCGCCCATAAATAATTACGCCTTGATCTTTCCAAGTCCCTATTTGTTGCCGTTACTGTTTTTTTAAGTTTTAATTCTCTAATACTGGCGGAGTCCAATGCCCGTTTGTATTTATACTCGTTTTCCAACTGGGCTATTTTTTCAATGTTTTCTTTATTGAAAAGGCTGTCATTCAATTTTTTGAATTTTTTATGACTGATAAATGCCTTTTTATAATCCCCCTTATTCTCATATATGGTAGCGAGTAGTTCCTGAACCTCATTTTGATAATTCATAAGTTCAAGTTCATCGGAAATCTCTTTACTTTTGATGGCATTAATCAAGGCAGCATCGTACATTTTCCGATTGGCATAGCCCTTTGCTATTCCCAAATAAGAATTACATAGACCGCGTTGGTTTTCAATTTGCAGATTGATTGTTTTTGCTTTTTCAAAATAGCGATGGGCGGCACTATAATCGTTAAGCAGCAAATGAACATCCCCGATATTGTTTAAACATGTAGCTATGTACATTCTATTCTTGATTTCCTCACTGGTTTTCAGTGCACCTTTAAGATAGTCATGGGCTACTTTGTAATTCTTTATATGTTTATGCGCAAGCCCTAGGTTATTAAGTATTTCAGCGGTATTTTTTTTATTGCCATTATTCTTTTGAAACTCCAATGCCCTTTCGTAGCTGGCTATCGCTTTGTCGTAGTTCTGAAGATTTTTATAAATAATACCTAGATTGTTAAGTGATTTCGCTATCTCTAACGTATCTCCGAATTTTTCATCGATGGTCAGACTCTGGTTGTAATACTCCAGCGCAAGAGGATAATTTCCTTGATCACTATATATGGTTCCTAGGTTGTTTAAAAAGTTCGCCGTGCTTTTTTCATCGCCTATTTCATTGCTGATTTTCAGCGCTTTTTCGTGGTATTTAAGTGCCTCGGTATAATTTCCAAGATTGGCATACGCTTTTCCTATATTGTTCGAACTAACGGAAATATCCCTATTGTTGCCGATTTCCTTATTTATTACTATTGATTTTTTGAAGTATTCTATGGCAAGCCTCTGATCTCCTTGATCGTAAAAGAGCAGGCCTATGGCATTATGACTTTTAGCGATACCTATTTTATAATTTATGGTTTTGTACAATCGCAGTGCTTCATTAAAATACTGAAATCCCAAATCAAAATTTGATCGAGCCGTTTCGGCCAAACCTTTAATGTACATACTTTTTGCTTCTCCTTTTGTAAAATTCAACTTATGTGCGAGTGCCTTGGATCCGCCCAAATAAGTCAACGTTTTGATACTGTCTTTTTTCAAATATGAATAGGCCAATTCATTTAGGATGTTCACTCGAACGGTATCTTTTTCTACATGAAGTTCAAGTGTATTTTCCAAACTATCGATAACACTTTTTTGGGATTGAAGATGAAGGGAAAAAAAAAGCAAACAGAAAATAGCGATGATGGTTTTCTTATGGAATTTCATAGGTAAGAATGCTATTTCAAGAAAATCTACTTAAAATACTAACTGTTTTATGGTCGTAAATAATTAAATCGTCACACAAGTGTATTAATAAAAAAGGAATTCTATCCGTTTTGCCGGAAATTCGACAGTTTAAATCCGGACATAAGAGGGCATTATACGCTAAAGTGCAATTACTTCTTCAACGAATAACCATTCAAGTACAACGATTATTTATTCAAAAGGGTCGGTTAAATATTCCGTGTAATTTTTCCTCCTTTTCAACTGTTAACACTAGGGTATAACCTACATAATCAAATCATTTATGAAAACAATAAACCAATTATTATCGATCGCATGCATCTCGCTTTTATTTGCATGTTCTACCGAAGCGCCAGAAAGCAACGTAATTGCAATAGAACCGCCGGAAGAAGAACCCATACCCCCTGCAACACCCGTCTTAGTAACTTATTTAACCGTAAACGTTGATACCGATTACAACACGAATACCATAGCTTCTGAAGATTGGATTTTGATACACCGCGAAAACGGAGATCTTTATAATTATGTACCAATCCAAAATGGGAATACGATAGTTTTGGAGGCTCTGGATACAGTTAATCTGACCAATATGACCCTAACCAAATTAAGGGTTAACGATTTCGGCAATAAACTGAGTTACAACCTCACGTCTTACGGAAAAATACAACCGGGAAGAACGATGACATTGAGCGGATTTGCGGCGAGCACACCCTTGACTGGTCTCGGTCAAGTCGATATTACCGTAAGCAATGTGCCCTCATGGAATTCGTACTCACTGACCAATACACAAGATTATTCCCCGCCATTCGAGCTAAGTCAATATGCGGCTTTTAACCCCGGTTTTGATCCAAACATCATCGACATTAATGGTTTTACTTTTAAACAAACCACTGATTATTTAATGACCGTAATCGACGCCAATTGGGTACCGACCTATTCTTTGATAAACGGTTTAACCGATGGCGCTTCTATCACCTTGGATGGCAGTACCCAATTTTCGGCGTATGACCAACTCGTCGCCGTTCCTATCAATAGTGCTGTAAATGAGTTTAGTTTTGGCGTGTCGGCCATGAATTCCGTCGCGAATTCACGTTTTCAGCTATATTGGACATCCACACCGAACCCTAATTACGTGGCTGGTTCAAGTTCTTCTTTTAGCTTAGGATATTTGAATGTTTACCAAGATTATGAGACCACTATTACTATGAAAGATACAAATCGCTATTACAATTTTAGTAAAAAAGGTAGCCCAGTAGGCACTGGCGAGGTTGTGTTCCCATCTGCTACAGTGACCATTACCAACGATATGTTCGCCACTTACGCTTTTACCAGTACGGCCAACCAAATAATCAATGCCTCTAGATGGGGAGGTGGCAACCCGACCGACGCTTACAAAATAGATTGGATGATCTATGGCCCGACTGACGAAACTCCAGTAATCAGTGAGATGCCCTTAGTGGATTTTCCGGACTTAGACTTTGCCAATATTTCCTTTACCTCTGCAAGAGTATTTACCCAGGGGGATGCTTATAACATCTACACGGGAAGTATTTTTGGTGATGGCACTGCGACCAGTTTAAACCCTATACAAGAATGGTTTGATTTTAAGCCATAAGTTTCAAAAGATTATTTTCGATATGGAAGGTAATTTTGGCAAACAAAAAAGCCAGTTCATTTTTGAACTGGCTTTTGTCGGGGTGGCAGGATTCGAACCTGCGACCTCCTGCTCCCAAAGCAGGCGCGATAACCGGGCTACGCTACACCCCGAAATACGGCTTCGCCGTAAATCTCAATATTAAAAAACCAAATTCCAAAAATTTGGTTTCACTTAAAATCCAATCTTGCCGAAACAATATTGGGCCATTGCGGAGAGAATGGGACTCGAACCCATGCGACACTTACGCGTCGACAGATTAGCAATCTGCTCCGTTACCACTCCGGCACCTCTCCTAAAATTTCTTCAATGAACATACCGCACCGTCCCAAATGGTAAAATGCGGTTGCAAATGTACATTTTTACTATCCTATTAAACAACAATTTATTTACTTTTTTTATATGAATCGAAATTACCCGCTATTCAGGATATTCTACGCGTAAATGATAGATATTCGTTAATTTCTGTTTGAAGATTTTCTTTATGATTTCGATTTCTTTGAAAGTAATGTTTGCGTTCAAAAATTGATTAGCACTCATTTGGCCCGCGACTATTTTATCAACAAACTCGTCAATTATCAAAAATGTCGGATTTTTGAGACTTTTTGAAGCCGCCTCTACAGAGTCCGCCATCATTAAAATAGCTGTTTCCTTAGAAAAAGGTATGGGCCCCGGATACGTAAAATCAACCTCATCGACATCCTCATCGAGCTCTTGTTGTTTTTTGTAAAAATAATATACCATGGTAGTGCCATGATGAGATCGAATAAAATCGATTACACGATCCGGCAGCTTATTTTTTCGGGCTATCTCTATTCCGTCGATTACATGGTTCACTATAATCTTTGAGCTATCCTTTGGCGAAAGTTCATCATGTGGATTTACATTGGTGATTTGATTCTCTGTGAAATACGTGGGATGGTTCATCTTACCAATGTCATGGTAAAGGGCCCCTACCCTCACCAACATAGCATTGGCCCCTATTTCGTTGGCCGCGGCTTCGGCTAAATTGGCTACCTGTAACGAATGGTGAAAAGTGCCCGGGGCTTTATTCGAAAGTTCTTTTAGCAATTTCGAATTAGTATCGGAGAGTTCCAACAATGAAACATCGGAAACAAGTCCGAACAATTTCTCATAAATATAAATCAGCGGCTGTGCAAACAGCGTAATCATTCCGTTCAGTAAAAACAGACCCAAGGTTAACCAAACGATATTATCCAGATTACCTTCATGAATGATATGAAATGCGAGGTATCCTATTATATAGATAAGTGTAATCTGACCAACCGAAATGAAGAGATTCGCTCTCTTGTAGAGTTCTGAAACGCTTAATATAGTCACTATTCCAGCTATAATCTGAAGAAATATATATTCAAAGCTATTGGGTACTACAAACCCCAAAATCAAAACGGTCAGTACATGTGCGAACAACCCGAGCCTGGCGTCGAAAAATGTTTTTAATATCAGAGGCAGTATGCATAACGGAACTACGAATACATAGGCATCATCATACTTTAAGACCAATGTGGTCACAAAAACCATCAGTAAAATATTAAAGAATATAAAGGTTACCTTGGTACTGTTGTCGTAGATAGAGCGTCTATATTTTTTCAAGAAAAGAAGAAGCATTATCAAAACCAATGCAACCAAAACGGCATAACCCGCCAAAATAAAATAGTAATTCTTGGCCGTCCAGAGTTCAGTTTCGTATTCTGAACGTAAAGATTCGAGAACTTTGAGATTATCGGCCTGCACTATCTCACCTTTTGCTATAATCAATTTGCCTTCATCGACCGTTCCGCGAGTCGTTGAGATTTTTGACAGTTCAGCGTCAAGTGCTTTTTTAGAAAGTGTTTGATCAAAAAAGACATTGGGTTTGACCAAATCGAAAAATAAATTCTCGTATTGATTGCCAAAGCTTCTCAAACCCCTTTTTTGTATTACAGTCTGAATTACCTTGTTGACATCTCTTACACGATATACGTTTTGGGCCGACCTCCGTTCTGCCTCATTATTCTTGACCAAATATACTTGTCGGCCCGCACTTGAAACTTCTGTTTCTTTAAAGATTCCGTTTTCATATAGGGAATCTAAAATCTCTTGGCCCACCTGCTTCAGTGTAATCCGTTGATTCTCATTATAGGTATCAGCACTAAAAATGGTGGGGAATTTTTTATCATATTCCGCATATACTTCTTTTTGGATGTCCTTATCGTATCGATAATAGTCCAGATGGGCGGCCCTTATCTGCTCTTGATCTCTTTCAAGCTCTTGCTCGCTCTTTTTAACTGAAAAATCAAAAGGAGAGTACAAATTTTCATATTGCCAAGGTTTGCCTTTTTGAAACTCATATTTAAATTTTCCTCCTTTAGGGAAAAAAAACACGATACAGGCTGTGGTAACCAAATACAGGAAAAATTTGTAAATGCGGGATTGGTTCTTAAACAGCTTTTCCAAGAAGTTTCGCATGAAGGAGATATCTAAAATCAAAAATAGAAAATATAAACTTAAAAAGGTCTTTTGGTCCAATTGCCATTTTGATTGGTCAATAATTTATTAATTTCGTAACACAATAGATATTTGTGATATGAACGAAGTAGTGATTGTATCTGCAGTACGAACTCCCATCGGAAGCTTCATGGGAGCCCTATCGACGGTTCCGGCTCCTAAATTAGGTGCTGTGGCCATTAAAGGAGCTCTTGAAAAAATCGATTTGAATCCAGAATTGGTCGAAGAAGTGCTTATGGGAAATGTAGTACAGGCAGGTACTGGGCAAGCTCCTGCTAGACAAGCTGCGATTTATGCAGGGATTCCGGATAGCGTTCCGTGTACGACCATCAACAAAGTTTGCGCATCGGGCATGAAAGCCGTCATGCAGGCCGCCCAAGCGATCGCCCTAGGCGACATTTCGATAGCGGTTGCCGGAGGGATGGAAAATATGAGTCTGATACCGCACTATGTACATCTACGAAACGGGAATAAATTCGGGCCTACCACATTGATCGACGGGATGCAGAAAGACGGTTTGGTCGACGTATATGACCAAAATGCGATGGGAGTTTGTGCCGACGCTTGTGCCGTGGAACATAATTTCAGCCGTGAAGACCAAGATGCTTTTGCCATACAATCATATAAAAGATCTGAAGAGGCCTGGAAGTCAGGAAAATTCAATAACGAGGTGGTACCCGTTGAAGTTCCTCAACGGAGAGGTGAACCTATCATCGTGCAGGAAGACGAAGAATATAAAAACGTGAAAATGGAAAAGATTCCGTCTTTGCGGCCTGCGTTTTCTAAAGACGGAACGGTTACCGCGGCCAATGCTTCCACCATTAATGACGGGGCAGCGGCACTTGTACTTATGAGTGCGGATAAAGCGGCCGAGCTAAACCTTAAACCTATTGCTAAAATCATCGGATACGCCGATGCGGCCCAAGAACCTAAATGGTTCACTACCGCACCTGCAAAAGCATTGCCAAAAGCACTGGACAAAGCCGGAATCATAATGAACAATGTCGATTACTTTGAATTCAACGAAGCTTTTTCGGTCGTGGGCCTCGCCAATATGAAATTACTGGGCCTGACCGATAAAAATGTAAATATAAATGGTGGAGCGGTTTCCCTTGGGCATCCATTAGGCTGTTCAGGAGCGCGCATTATGGTTACCTTACTTAATGTATTGGAGCAGAACAACGGAAAAATAGGGGCTGCGGCCATCTGTAACGGTGGTGGTGGAGCTTCCGCAATAGTACTACAAAAACTTTAATTTCTTCCTCTAGATAGATGCAATACGGTATTTGTGCGCTTAGCATTGTTCCCATTCGATCCGCTGCGGACCATTCGAGTGAAATGGTTTCCCAAATCTTATATGGAGAACACTTTAAAGTACTTGTAGAAAGAAAATCTTGGAGTCAGGTAAGAATGGCCCTAGATGGATGTGAAGGTTGGGTGAATAATGAACAGATATTCACTATTACGGAGAAAGAATATCACGAAATCGAAAAATCTGAAAACAAAAAATGTGTTTCAGATTTGGTCTCGTATATCGAAACGGACAACAATATTCTCATTCCGATAGTTCTGGGGTCTTCCATCGACAACGCTTCTATTTTAAAACATACTTGCGAAGGTAATTCTACATTTACCGAACCAAATAAATCGAATCTCATCAATACTGCATTCCTCTATTTGAATGCTCCGTATCTCTGGGGCGGTAGAACCCCTTTTGGGCTTGACTGTTCCGGATTCACACAAATGGTCTATAAAATAAACGGTTACAACTTATTACGCAAGGCCTGTAAACAGGCGACCCAAGGAACCGCCTTGAGTTTTATCGAGGAAAGTGAGGTCGGGGATCTGGCTTTCTTTGATAATTCAGAAGGAAGCATAGACCATGTCGGTATCATAATGGGCGACAATTACATCATTCATGTTCATGGAAAAGTCAGGATCGATCGTTTGGACCATACCGGTATTTTCAATACCGAATTAGGAAACTACACCCACAAGCTACGGGTCATCAAAAAAATCATATAAAAAAATCCTTCCCGACTTTCGGAAAGGATTTTTTACTTATTATTTATTTGCGAATATTATTCGCCCATCATCTTCTTAAGACGCATAAAGTTTTCATTGTCGCCCATGGCGCCATAGATATTTTTAAGTTGTTCCATGATGCTCTTGCTATCAGGGGTTGTTTTCAAGGCATCCTCTAAAACTTGGGCGCCCTGTTTGAATAAATCGTCCTTTTTAGCCTTCATCTCTTCGTATTTGGCAATATCACTTTTTGAATTACCTAAAGAGTTCATTTCATCAATAAAACTATTACCCTCGTTGACATAGGTCGTCGAAAGGTTCAATTGTGCATTTGTGTAATCGGGTTTAATCTCAAGTGCCTTTAAATAAGACGCCCTAGCTTCTTCCATATTACCCTGCTCCATACTGATAACCCCTATATTATAATGTAAATCAGCATTGTCGGGGGCCAAAGCCGTAGCCTCCGACATTAAAGACTTGAACTTATCCAAATCACCTTTTGTATAATAAAGGTTCGCCTGATTGATGATAAGATTAATATCTTCGGGGTCATTAACTCGTGCCTCTTCATATGCCGCCAAAGCCTTATCGTCTTGACCGGTCTCCGAATAAATTAATGCAATGTTCTTAACGATTTCAGGTTTTTTGGAGGGCGTCTTCTCATCGATAGGGTCTTTGTAAGTACCCGACTTGACCATTAGGTCACGTTGAATTTTATCCATTTCCTCCACTTCTCCAGATTCGATATTTGTAGCTTTAAATACCGTGCCACTGCCGTCGTAGCCCAAATCTTTAAGCTCCTCATAATAGCCCAGTGCCTGGTCATAGTGCCCGCCTTTTACCGCACTACTGGCAGCATAGTAAAGATACGATGTGTCTTGAGGGCTTATCTTGAAACTGGTATACAATTTCTCGGCTGCCTCTTTGTACTTCTCCTCACCATTATCTTTTACGGCAGAGTTCACTAGATCCGCTGTTAACGAAGCTATATGCTGTTTAGTCTCGTCACTATATTTGGACTTACCGCTCTTTTCCTCTACTTCAATAACCTTTTGAAAGGATGTCGCAGCTTCTTGAAAAGCAGCATTGTCGCCTTTCTTTGCTAAATCGGCGTAAGCCTTACCACGTAAAAAATGGTATTGCGCCTGCATTTTTTCATCGGCCCCTGATATTGAACCCGCAGCTGCTTCAAGGGCAGTTTTTGCCGCCATGGAATCACCGCCTTTAAGTGCTTTTTCCGCAGTTTTTATTTCATCTTTCTGCGCGAATCCGACCATTGCAAAAGACATGGCCGCTAGTATTAGAACTTTAGTTTTCATTTTCGATTAAATTAAATATTAGTGTTTAAAAGATTATTTTTTATTCTTCGCTACTTCCTTCATCAATAGCCGTGCCATCTTCGGTATCTACTTCGATATCAAGTATATCGGTTCCTTCGACCGCATCTTCATCTTTCATGACCTTGGCTACCGCCGCAATGGAATCATCGCCTTTTATATTGATTAACTTGACACCTTGCGTAGCGCGCCCCATAACTCTCAGGTCTTCAACGCTCATACGAATCGCAATTCCTGATTTGTTTATTATCATAAGGTCGTCAGAGTCCGTTACGTTCTTAATGGCTACCAAACCTCCCGTTTTATCCGTAACCGATATGGTCTTCACTCCCTTACCGCCTCTATTGGTTATGCGATAGTCTTCTATACTTGAGCGTTTTCCGTAACCATTTTCCGAGACGACCAAAAGTTCGTCTTCGAAATTGTGCACCGAGACCATACCTATCACCTCATCATTGTCGTTGGCCAAAGTAATTCCGCGAACACCAGAAGCATTTCTACCCATTGGGCGGGTCTTACTTTCTTCGAACCGTATCGCTTTTCCTGATTTCAAACCTAAGAAAATTTGACTTGTGCCCGTAGTTAGTTTTGCTTCTAGAAGTTCATCTCCTTCTCTAATTCCTATGGCATTGATACCATTTTGACGAGGTCTAGAATATTGCTCCAAGGATGTTTTCTTGACTACGCCTTTCTTGGTCGCCATGATCACATAATGGCTGTTCACATAATCTTCATCCTTTAAATCTTGGGTACAGATAAAAGCTTTGACCTTGTCATCGTTTTCGATGTTTATAAGATTTTGTATCGCCCTACCTTTTGAGGTTCGACTTCCTTCCGGAATTTCGTAGACACGCATCCAAAAACATTTTCCTTTTTGTGTAAAGAACAACATATATTGATGGTTGGTCCCTACAAAAAGGTGTTCCAAGAAATCTTCGTTCCTAGTCGATGATGCTTTTTGACCTACCCCACCTCTATTTTGTGTTTTGTATTCGGTAAGGGGGGTTCTTTTAATATATCCTGCATGTGAGATGGTAATCACCACTTGTTCATCGGGAATCATATCTTCGATACTCAAATCTCCACCCGCAAAATTGATTTCTGACCGTCTTTCGTCACCATATTTATCCTTGACCTCAAGAAGCTCGCTCTTGATGATTTCCATTCGTCGATCTTTCTTATCAAGAATATCCTTCAGATCAGCGATGGTCTTTATTACTTCGTCATACTCTGTACGCAGCTTGTCTTGCTCTAAGCCTGTAAGTTGACGAAGTCGCATTTCTACGATAGCCTTAGCTTGTATTTCGGAAAGTTTGAAGCGTTCCATCAAATTTTCCCTTGCTTCATCGGCATTGGCAGAAGCACGGATAATGGCAATGACCTCATCGATATTATCAGATGCGATAATAAGTCCCTCTAAAATGTGCGCCCTATCCTCGGCTTTTTTAAGCTCGAATTTGGTCCTTCTTACGACTACTTCATGACGATGATCCACAAAATGATGAATCATATCCTTCAGATTGAGCATCTGAGGCCTGCCTTTGACCAAAGCAATATTGTTGACACTAAAGGAAGACTGAAGCGCCGTGTATTTATAAAGTGTATTCAAGACGATATTCGGAATTGCATCCCGTTTGAGAATGTAAACAATACGCATTCCCTTTCTATCCGATTCGTCACGAATCATTGAAATTCCTTCGACTTTCTTTTCATTGACAAGGTCCGCGGTCTTTTTGATCATATCGGCCTTATTCACCTGATATGGAATTTCAGTAACGATAATGCATTCCTTGCCCTGAACCTCTTCAAAAGTAGCTTTGGCACGCATTACGACTCTTCCGCGACCTGTATGGAATGCCTCTTTTACACCATCATATCCATAAATAATACCTCCCGTAGGAAAATCGGGAGCCTTGATATGGGTGATCAATTCATCGATTTCGATATCATTGTTCTCGATATAGGCGACGGTACCATCGACTACTTCCGAAAGATTGTGCGGCGGCATATTGGTCGCCATCCCCACTGCAATTCCAGAAGCTCCATTGACCAATAAATTGGGAACCCTTGTCGGTAAAACGGTCGGCTCTTGAAGCGAATCGTCAAAATTCAATTGATGGTCTACAGTATCTTTATCGATATCCGCCAACATGTCATCCGCTATTTTACGCATACGTGCTTCGGTATATCGCATCGCGGCAGGACTATCACCGTCTACGGAGCCGAAATTTCCTTGCCCATCGACCAACATATAGCGTAAACTCCATTCTTGGGCCATTCGCACCATAGAGTCGTAGACCGATGTATCACCATGTGGATGGTACTTACCCAACACTTCACCCACGATACGCGCAGATTTCTTATGAGAACTGTTAGAGCGCACTCCGAGTTCATACATTCCGTAAAGAACTCTTCTGTGCACTGGTTTGAGACCGTCCCTAACATCTGGCAGGGCACGTGACACAATGACCGACATCGAGTAATCGATGTAGGCAGATTTCATTTCATCTTCTATGTTGATCGGAATCAATTTTTCACCTTCAGCCATTTAAAAATCTTGAGTTTTGTTTGTGTTAAAAAAGCATGCCAATATACGCAAAATCAAACCTTTCAAAACAAATTATAATTACTTTATTCAATAATTTATCAACACTTTTTGCGTTAGCTATAGTTAACAATTACAATGTTAATTATTTTGTAAATCGATGCTTTTTTCGTCATTTCACACTAGTTTATCGATTATAGGTACAGTATTTGTTTCTGTTTGGCCTAGATTTACTAATTTTATATTTGAAAGGATAATTTATGGATGATAATTTCTCACCGCGGGTAAAAGACGTTATTGCGTATAGCAAAGAAGAGGCTTTAAGATTGGGGCATGACTTCATTGGCACCGAGCACTTGATGTTGGGTCTTTTGCGTGACGGTAATGGAAAAGCAATCAGTATTCTCGACGCATTGGAGGTCGATTTGGACCATTTAAGACGAAAGGTAGAGATTTTGAGCCCTTCCAATCCAAACCCTTCCGGAACCCAAAAAGACAAAAAAAACCTTCATTTGACACGACAGGCGGAAAGGGCCTTGAAAACAACTTTTCTTGAGGCAAAACTTTTTCAAAGCTCATCGATCAATACGGCCCACCTATTGCTCTGCATTCTCAGAAACGAAAATGACCCGACCACAAAACTGCTACATAAGTTGAAAGTCGACTATGATGGCGTAAAGGAGCAGTTCAAATTTATGATTACCAGTGATGACGAAATCATCGATTCTCCCACTTCGGAATCATTTCCTGGAGATTCGGATGACATGGGCGATGCAAAAGAAGGAACTTTTGGATCCACGTCGAGCCAAAAGGGCAACAAAAAATCAAAGACCCCGGTACTAGATAATTTTGGAAGGGATTTGACCAAAATGGCAGAGGAAAACAAATTAGATCCCGTTGTTGGAAGAGAAAAAGAAATCGAGCGGGTATCACAAATTTTAAGTCGAAGAAAGAAGAACAATCCATTGCTCATTGGAGAGCCAGGTGTTGGCAAAAGTGCCATTGCCGAGGGTCTGGCACTTCGGATCATCAACAAAAAAGTCTCAAGAATATTATATAATAAACGTGTAGTAACCTTAGATCTAGCTTCTTTGGTGGCCGGAACAAAATATAGGGGGCAGTTCGAAGAACGGATGAAAGCCGTAATGAACGAGCTGGAAAAAAATGAGGATGTCATTCTTTTTATCGATGAGATTCATACCATTGTCGGTGCAGGAGGGGCGACAGGAAGTCTTGATGCGTCCAATATGTTCAAACCGGCCTTGGCCCGCGGCGAAATACAATGTATCGGTGCCACAACACTTGACGAATATCGTCAATACATTGAAAAAGATGGCGCTTTGGAACGTCGTTTCCAAAAAGTTATCGTTGAGCCCACCACGGTAGATGAGACCATTGAAATTCTGCAGAATATTAAAGGCAAGTACGAAGAACACCATAATGTTCAATATACCGATGAAGCTATTATCGCTTGCGTAAAATTGACACATCGCTACATGACGGATAGATTCTTACCGGACAAGGCCATTGACGCTCTGGATGAAGCCGGGTCTCGCGTACATATAGTAAATATGGATGTGCCGAAACAGATTTTGGAACTCGAAAAGCAACTTGAAGATGTACGCGAATTGAAAAATAGCGTGGTCAAAAAGCAGAAATATGAAGAGGCTGCCAAATTGCGCGATGACGAGAAGCGTATAGAGAAAGATTTGGCCTCGGCCCAAGAAAAATGGGAAGAAGATAGTAAACAGCACAAAGAAACCGTTTCTGAAGATAACGTGGCCGATGTGGTCTCTATGATGAGCGGTATTCCTGTAAACCGAATAGCGCAGACAGAAAGTAACAAATTGGCCGAATTGCCCAACCTGATAAAGGCAAATGTTATAGGTCAAGACGAGGCCGTCGCGAAAGTAGCCAAGGCTATACAACGAAACAGGGCCGGACTCAAGGATCCCAACAAACCCATAGGAAGTTTTATTTTCTTGGGACAAACAGGAGTGGGAAAAACACAGTTGGCCAAAGTATTGGCCAAAGAATTGTTCGATTCAGAAGATGCCTTGATACGTATCGACATGAGCGAATACATGGAAAAATTCGCTATCTCGAGATTGGTAGGAGCACCCCCGGGATATGTAGGATATGAAGAAGGCGGTCAATTGACCGAAAAAGTTCGGCGTAAACCATATTCCGTTATCCTATTGGATGAGGTCGAAAAAGCACATCCCGATGTGTTCAACATGTTGTTACAGGTTTTGGATGATGGATATTTGACCGATAGTCTTGGTAGAAAGATAGACTTCCGGAATTCTATAATCATAATGACCTCAAATATTGGAGCGCGTCAGTTAAAAGATTTCGGACAAGGTGTCGGTTTCGGCACGGCTGCAAAGAAATCACAGGAAGATTCACATCAGAAAAGTGTTATCGAAAGTGCCTTGAAAAAGGCCTTCGCACCTGAATTCTTGAACCGAATAGATGATGTTATCGTGTTCAATCCTTTAGAGAGGGAACATATTCATCAGATTATCGATATTGAATTGCGTAAGCTCTATGCCCGTATCTCAGATATTGGTTACGACCTCAATCTAACGGATAAGGCGAAGGATTACATCGCCGAAAAAGGATTCGATAAACAATATGGGGCACGCCCCTTAAAACGTGCCATTCAAAAGTATATAGAAGATGCATTGGCGGAGGAAATCGTAAATTCCAAACTAGAGGAAGGCGATAGCATTTTTATGGACTTGGATACCAAAAAAGATGAATTGACCATAAAAATAAAAAAAGCGGAAAAATCGTCTAAAACATAAATTAACGTAAGAATTTTAAGCTAAGGGAGTCATACAAATTGACTCCCTTTTTTTATGGCGTAAAATGAAGTCGTAAGAATTGAATCACAGCAATACAGCTCAAAAAGCAGTATAAACGATATTTAAGCGTTTAATCTAATATTTTCTACAGTCTTTACGGTTACATCTACATTCGTTGCAGACACTATAACACAGATAAAATGAGAGTGGGACAACCGAAAAAGACAATTATCGTAAGGGAATATCAGTTAGACATCGGAGTTATTCAGGTATTCGAAAACTATATGGTCGCCATATTTGAAGAAGGGGCGACACTAACGTTGGAACGCGCTTACCAAATCATAGGCATTTCCGAAATTCATTTTAGGGAAAAGAATTTTGGATACATAAGCCTTAGAAAAAACTCCTATGCGATTGACCCTACCATTTATAGTTATTTAAGAGAGTTGAGCAATCTAAAGGCACTTGCCATCGTATCGGTAAAGGAAATAGATATGCATAATTTCAAGATAGAGAAACTTTTCTACAAAAAACCCATGAAGTTCTTTATCGAGTTTGACAATGCCCTTGCCTGGGTTAAACAAAGGGTCAAGAACAAATAATCAATAGTGAGCTTAAATCGTTGGCGCCAATCTATTATTAAATAGCTCTTTTTGCTATTGCTCTTCCGACGGTTCTTCTTGAACCTGAGCAGGCGCTTCTGGCATTTCAAATAAATCGATATACGCTTTCCCTATGCAATCTATGATGGCAGAGGCCGTCAATGATTGATATCCAGTATTTTCGACAGCGATATCCCCTGCCCTTCCGTGTAGATAAACACCAAAGACTGCTGCATTCAAAGGCTCATACCCTTGAGCTACTAGACCGGTCACTATTCCTGTCAAAATGTCGCCCGTGCCCGCGGTTGCCATACCTGGGTTTCCGGTCATGTTCACATATCCTTTTTCATCATACACGGTGATGGTATGCGCCCCTTTGATCAAGACGATACAATCATGTTTTTTTGAGAAGGCCTTGACTTTTTTGAGTTTATCGAAATCGTCTTTCCATTTACCGATAAGGCGTTCCAATTCTTTGGGATGAGGTGTCAAAATCGATTGTTTCGGAAGCATTTTTAAAAACTCCTTGTTCTCTGAAATAATATTCAAAGCATCCGCATCGATAACCAAAGGAGCCTTGTCCTTTTTTAGGAAATCGGACAAAGCTTTCACGGTTTCCTCATTTGTGCCTAGTCCCATCCCAACTCCGACCACTGAAGGGTCAATATCAAAATCAATTTTGCCAATGGTACGTTGAGTGTCATCCGTAATCACCATAACCTCGGGTAAGGCCGTCTGCAAAGGAAGGTATCCACATTCTGGCACATAGGCCGTCACCAGCCCGCTACCGGCATTCAAACAGGCCTTTGAAGCAAGAATGACCGCTCCTATTTTTCCGTGACTGCCCCCAATAATCAAGGAATGTCCATTCGTACCTTTATGAGAAAATTTCTCGCGCGGTTTGTATACCGGCAGCACTTCATTTTTTCCGATCAGTTCATATTCCGTTTCTGTTGTCATCAAAAATTCGGGATCGAGACCAATATCCAAAATTTCCCATTGGGTGACATAGATCCCCGTTTCCGGCAAGAAAAAAACCAGTTTTGGCGCTTGAAAACTGAGTACGTAATTCGATTTTATAATACCGCTAGCATCGGCCGGTATTTTATCGGTAAACAATCCAGAAGGGATATCGACCGAAAGGATAAAGGCTTCAGATTTATGTAGATGTTCCATGAGTTTCATCACCCATTTATCCGGCGGACGGTTGAGACCGATTCCAAAAATGGCATCTACTATAACGTCGTCTCTTCCGATTTGCGGAAAGGTTTTATCCGATTCTAAAAATTCGGGCCATACTTTTCTGTCTTTCAATCGCTCGAGGTTGATTAAAAAATCCTTCGAACGTGTTTTGCTATAATTTACAACGTACACGGCAATATTGTACCCATGTTCCTGTAGATGTCTGGCAAGAGCGATTCCGTCACCCCCATTATTGCCAATTCCGCAGAACAGATGAATCTTTACTTGGGCGCCTTGCATACGTTTGTGTATCCAATTGAATATCTGAATGGCGGCCCGTTCCATCAATTGGTCACTTGTTATCTGCTGTTTTTCTATTGTGAATTTATCAGCGGCATATATTTGTTGGGCATTAAAAAGCTTCATTTACTAAAAGTAAGAGTGAATTATTGATGATTCTCTAAAAATAAGTGCAAACATTTGATTGGGATACTAAAAGTACTACTTTTGATGCTTTATAAGAAAAATGGGCGTTTTCGTTTCGTACATAGTAATTCACTCCTCACCGTCTACCATAGACTGTATTACCACGACCCCATTGGGGTAAGCAACTATTTTTTTATCCGTCTTTTGGTCATATTTTTTTCTCATTTGAAATCCACCTGTTATAAAATACCTCGGGGCAAGCCCATGAGGCATTGAAAGGAAATTCATTTTTTTATTTCGACGCAAGCGTCGGAGCATATAAATCTCGATTATCGCGTAAAATCCGTTTTCAAAATGAAAGTATTAAAATTTGGGGGCACTTCGGTCGCCAACGCAAAGCATATCGTTAAGGTCAAAAACATTGTATTAAAAAATACCGGTGGCACTATCGCGGTCGTTGTTTCGGCATTTGGAGGGGTTACCGATTTATTGCTGAAGGCTGCGGAAAGTGCGGCGTTAAGCGATACTTCCTACACCAAAATCATAAAGGAAATTGAAATAAGACACCTCACCGTTATAAAGGAATTGCTTCCTATACGAGTTCAAAGTAGTATTTTAAGCAAAATTAAATCGGAAATAAACGATATGGAAAGTCTGTTAGAGGGAACTTTTTCCATTGGAGAACTCACCCCAAAACTATCCGATAAAATCGTGAGCTATGGTGAACGAATGTCTTCCTATATCATAAGCTCATTTTTTAGGGAAGAAGGTCTGGATGTCAATTTCAAAGACAGCAGGGAAATCATCCGAACCAATGAAAACTTCGGTGCAGCGGTGGTCGATTTTAAGACCACGAATACGAAATGTGCCGAATATTTTGCCAAGACGGCGCATCGGATAACTGTGATGGGTGGTTTTATCGGTTCTTCCGATAAAGGAAATACGACTACATTGGGTCGCGGTGGGTCCGATTATACGGCCGCCATTATCGCCGCAGCAACCAATGCCGAGGTATTGGAAATCTGGACCGATGTAAGCGGTATGTACACTGCCAACCCAAAAATCGTAAAGCAAGCCAAGCCCATTCCACAGCTATCCTATGAAGAAGCTATGGAACTGTCGCACTTCGGTGCATCTGTTTTATATCCGCCTAGCATACAACCTGTATTGACGAAGAATATTCCTTTGCACATAAAGAATACGTTCGACCCCGAAGCATATGGCACCCTTGTCTCGAGAGACCACAGTGGTAAAAAGAAAGTGGTCAGCGGAATAAGTTCCGTAGAACATATCGGAATACTGTCATTGGAAGGTCCGGGAATGGTGGGCATACCGGGTATTTCAGCTCGTTTTTTCGAGGTGCTTTCAAGAGCGGATATCAATATCGTACTGATTACCCAAGCCTCTTCTGAACATTCTATTTGTGCAGGAATATCGGATAAGGATTTGGGCAGAGCTGTTGAAAAAATTAATTCGGCCTTTTCTTTCGAGATAGCCCAAAAAAAGATAAATCCTGTAAAAGCCGAAACTGACCTTGCCATCATTGCCCTTATCGGAGACCAGATGAAAAGTCACCAAGGCTTGAGCGGTAAAATGTTCAGTACCTTGGGCAAAAACAATGTAAATATAAGGGCGATCGCGCAGGGGGCCTCCGAGCGGAACATTTCGGCCGTAATTCGTGAAGTCGATGTCAAGAAAGCCTTGAATGCCCTACATGAAGAATTTTTCGAAGAAAACACCAAACAGCTCAATCTTTTTGTCATGGGCGTTGGCAACGTTGGTTCCAAATTTCTGGCCCAAGTTCAAAAACAACGGAAATTCCTAAAAGACAACCTCAAATTGAACCTGAGGATCATCGGTATTTCAAATTCCCGCACAATGGTTTTTGACGAAAGTGGCATCTCGTTGAAAAACTGGGAAGCTTCATTGGCCGAAGGGCAAAAAGCGGACAGAGATACATTTTTCGAAACTGTACAACGTTTCAACTACAGAAACAGCATCTTTGTCGATAATACGGCGAGCGGCGATGTTGCAGCTTCCTATGCATCCTATTTGGGCAGTAGTATCTCTGTAGTGACTTGTAATAAAATTGCCTGTTCTTCTGATTATGCCATCTATAGAAATCTTAAGGATTTAGCGAACGAATATAATGCTCCTTTTCTTTTTGAGACCAATGTAGGAGCGGGATTGCCCATTATTGACACGTTAAAGCATCTGATTGTCTCTGGGGATAACGTATTGAAAATTCAGGCCGTACTTTCGGGAAGTCTGAATTTCGTCTTCAATAATTTCAACGATAAAACGACCTTTCACGATGTGGTGAAAAAGGCGCAGGAGGAAGGCTATACGGAACCCGACCCAAAAATAGATCTTAGCGGTGTGGATGTGATGCGAAAAATATTGATATTGGCACGTGAAAGTGGTAATGAATTGGAAATTGACGATATAGAAAATAAGTCCTTTTTGCCAAAGGAAAGTTTGGGTGCCGGGAATAATGAGGATTTTTTCGAATCCCTTAAAAAGTATGAAACCGACTTTCAGAAAATGTATAGGGATGCGATGGAAAATGACAGCAAGCTAAAATATGTCGCACAATATGAAGATGGAAAGGCTAGTGTAGGTTTAGAACATATTCCAAAGGGACATGATTTTTATAATTTGGAAGGAAGTGATAATATCGTTTTATTTTACACGGAACGTTACCCCGACCAACCTATGATCATTAAAGGGGCCGGGGCCGGAGCAGATGTTACCGCATCAGGTATATTTGCCGATATTATAAGGATAGGGAATTTTTAAAACCGTCTTCGCGAGGAACGGAAAAAAATGGTTAAATACAAAACAAATTTGAACGCGACGTGGCAATTTGTTAAAGTTCGGACCAAACTAAAACAGATTGCCGCGCTTCACTCGCAATGACGAAACAAATGAACGAAATCAAAATATTCTGCCCAGCGACCATCGCCAACGTCTCTTGTGGTTTTGATGTGCTAGGCGTAGCTTTGGATTCCGTCGGTGACGAAATGATCGTTCGGAAAGTTGCCAAAAAAGGAATCCGCATTACAAAATTGACCGGGCAAGACCTTCCGATGGAAACGGAAAAAAATGTCGCTGGAGTTGCAGGTTTGGCCTTTTTAGAAAAATCGGATTATGATGGTGGATTCGAAATCGAAATCTATAAAAAAATAAAGGCCGGCAGCGGCATCGGTAGTAGCGCGGCAAGTTCTACAGGTGCTGTTTGGGCGATGAACGAATTATTAGATCGACCTTTTTCGAAATTGGAACTGGTCAAATTCGCCATGGAAGGTGAGCGCCTGGCAAGTGGTGTTGCCCATGCCGACAATGTGGCCCCTGCCCTATTTGGCGGGTTCACCTTGGTACGCAGTTATGAACCTTTGGACATAATCGAAATCAATACCCCAAGCGAATTGTACGCAACGGTAATTCATCCGCAGATTGAAGTAAAGACTTCCGATTCCCGAAGTGTCTTGCGAACGAATATTACGCTTGCCCAAGGCATCAAACAATGGGGCAATGTTGGTGGACTCGTCGCTGGGCTTTTTACCGAAGATTATGAGCTGATCGGAAGATCGCTAGTGGATCATATCGTTGAGCCCATTCGTTCGATTTTGATTCCCGGTTTTGACGAAGTAAAATCAGGTGCCATGGAAGCAGGTGCACTCGGTTGTGGAATTTCAGGTTCTGGGCCATCTATATTTGCCTTTAGCAAAGGAGGAAAGGTCGCCGAAAAAGTTGCCGTAAGTATGAAAAACGTTTACAAAAATATTGGAATCGATTATGATGTTCACGTCTCAAGTATAAACAGTGAAGGAATCAAGACCTTAACGCAATGAAATTCTACAGCCTAAATAAAAAAGCTCCAAACGTATCCTTTAAAGATGCCGTAATAAGTGGGATTGCCCCTGACAGAGGTTTATACTTCCCTGAAAGTATCGAACCGTTGCCTTCAAGTTTTTTTGAACGAATCGAAGAACTTTCTAATAACGAAATCGCATTCAATGCCATTCATCAATTCGTTTCGGATGATATTCCAAATAAGAAATTAAGGGAGATTATTGCCAACGTTTTGGACTTTGATTTTCCCGTAGTCGAGCTTGAAGAAAATGTGGCCACTTTGGAACTTTTTCACGGACCGACAATGGCCTTTAAAGATGTCGGCGCCCGATTTATGGCGAATTGTTTAGGTTATTTTTCAGAGGGAGAAAAAAGCGAGGTTACGGTTCTGGTTGCAACATCCGGCGATACCGGTGGAGCAGTTGCAAACGGATTCTTGGGTGTGGAAGGAGTCAAAGTCGTCATCCTCTACCCGAGTGGAAAAGTCAGCGATATTCAAGAACGGCAATTGACGACACTAGGCCAGAACATAACAGCATTGGAAGTCGATGGTACTTTTGACGATTGTCAGAAAATGGTCAAGACCGCTTTTTTGGATGAGGCATTATTGAAGAAGATGAAATTGACCTCGGCCAATTCCATCAATGTAGCCAGATGGCTTCCGCAACTTTTCTATTTTATTTTTGCCTACAAACAGACCAAATCAAAAAGAAAAGAAATCGTCTTTTCGGTACCGAGCGGAAACTTCGGAAACATTTGTGCAGGCATAGTCGCACAACGCTTGGGCATGCCCGTAAGGCAGTTTGTAGCTTCCACCAACGTCAACGACACGGTTCCCGAATTTATGAAAACAGGGGAGTACAATCCAAAACCTTCGACAGCCACCATTTCCAATGCCATGGATGTCGGTGACCCTAGCAATTTTATTCGCATTCGACATCTGTTCAAAAACGACTTCGAAGAACTCTCCAAAAATCTTTCCTCCTACAGGTTTAACGATTCCGAAACGCGCGAGGCGATGTTACGCATTTACAAAAAGAGCGCATATATGGTAGACCCTCATGGCGCCGTAGGCTATCTGGGGCTAAAGAAATATCAAGAATTACATCCCGATAACTACGGAATTTTTTTGGAAACTGCCCATCCCGTCAAGTTTTTAGATGTTGTCGAAAAGACAATCGGTATTTCCGTAGAAATTCCCCCTCAAATCCAGAAAGTGATGGGAAAAAGTAAAAAATCAACCAACATATCTGAATACCAAGACTTGAAAACTTTTTTGTTGGCGCTTGTATAACCGTAAAGGAACCCGAAGTATTTTACAAAATAGTACAATATCCTATTTCCCTATCCCTAAATTATTCAATAGCTTTGCCAAGCTAAATCCAAAAAGATGAAAGACACCGCCCTATCAAAGACGCATGAGGCTTTAGGAGCCAAAATGGTACCTTTTGCAGGTTATAATATGCCCGTTTCTTATGAGGGTGTAAATGCTGAACATGAGACCGTCAGAAATGGCGTCGGCGTGTTTGATGTATCGCATATGGGCGAATTTTTGATTTCAGGACCAACGGCTCTTGACTTGATTCAAAAAGTCACTTCGAACGATGCCGCAAAGCTGACCATCGGAAAGGCCCAATACAGTTGTCTGCCTAACGAAACCGGCGGAATTGTTGACGACCTTATTGTTTATAGGATAAAGGAAGAAGAATACCTGCTCGTCGTGAACGCCTCGAACATTCAAAAGGATTGGGACCATATCTCAAAATACAATGCGGAATTCAATGCCGAGATTCGCGACCTTTCAGAAAACTATTCCCTTTTGGCCATTCAAGGCCCAAAGGCTGTTGAAGCTATGCAATCATTGACCTCGGTCGATTTGGCTGAAATAAAGTTCTACAATTTCGCTGTTGCCGATTTTGCAGGAATAGATTACGTCATTATCTCTGCAACGGGATACACTGGTTCCGGCGGATTCGAAATCTACTGTAAGAACGACCAGGTAAAACAAATATGGGACAAAATATTCGAGGCCGGATCGGATTTTGGCATAAAACCCATTGGTTTAGCAGCGCGTGATACCCTACGCCTAGAAATGGGCTACTGCCTTTACGGTAATGATATTAATGATGAAACCTCACCCATTGAAGCGGGATTAGGGTGGATAACGAAATTTACCAAAGACTTCGTAAATAAGGAAGCTTTGGAAAAAGAGAAAGCCCATGGCCCAGAACGAAAACTCATTGCTTTTGAATTGGACGACCGTGGAATTCCAAGACATGATTACGATATCGTCGATGGACAAGGAAAAAAAATCGGAACAGTGACCTCGGGCACCATGTCGCCATCATTGGGTAAAGGTATCGGTCTTGGGTATGTACCCACGATCTTTTCTGAAATAGGAAGCAAAATCAATATTCAAATTAGAAAAAATGCGGTACCGGCTACCGTGGTAAAACTTCCGTTTTACAAAGGGTAGTTCTTTATGGCCAAACGAAAGGGAAAGTTGCAAGAAGGAGGCAAAAAGATTTTGATTTTAGGGGGAAGCGGATTTCTCGGCCATGCCATCTACAAAGAACTCTGTAATTATTTTGATACCTACGGTACATATTACACGGCACGTAAGGCTTTCGAGGGAAACCAACAATTCTTTCGATATGATATGCAGGAAGATGACGTTTTTCCACTATTGGAGAAGGTGCGTCCGCAACTAATTATTTCCGTGGTACGCGGAAATTTTGCCGCTCAGGTACAGGCACATCAACATCTGGTCGAATATATTTCGAAAAACGATTGCAAGCTATTTTTTATCTCCTCCGCCAATGTGTTCGATGCGTACAGCAAATATCCATCCTACGAAAATGACAAGACCCTTTCAGAAAGTGTCTATGGTAGGTTTAAGATAAAAATCGAAAACATGTTGTTGCGCTTGCCAAAAGAGAAAATGGGAATCTTGCGTTTGCCCATGGTTTTCGGTAACAGTTCCCCAAGAATCAAGGAAATCAAAAATCGAATTTGGAACAATGAGCCAGTGGAGGTCTTTCCGAACCTCATACTGAACGTAACCAACGACGACAAGTTGACCCAACAAATTCACTACCTGATCAATCGCGACAAAAGTGGAATTTATCATTTGGGCAGTACCGACTTGGTTCATCATGAAGATTTCATTCGGGAAATTGTAGGACGTATCGGAAATTTCAATCCCATATACAAACGCGTCTATACGACCAACGAAGAACGTTATATGGCCGTACTTCCCAAAGACAATAAGCTTCCGAAAAGTTTGCAGGTGACTTTTCAAGAAATCATCGACCATCATATTTTGAGTTGAAGAACTCGATTCTCTTGGCTATCTTTAGTCGAAATAAAATTCAATATTTCCGTTTTTATGGGAATGAAAATAAAAGCATTGAACAATAAAGATTCCCGTCTTCACGGGAATGAAAATAAATAAGTTATTTATGGAAAAACTAACGGAAAGAACCATCGAAGAACGTCTTGAAAAATTGGAAGGATGGGAATATGTAGACGGGGCCATCGAAACCTCCTTTGAGTTCAAGAATTTTAAAGAAGCTTTTTCAGTAATGACCAGGCTCGCCTTCGAATTCGAAAAGCACAACCACCATGCAGATTGGAGTAATGTTTATAATTCCTTAAACATACGATTGAACACCCACGATGCAGGAGGCGTTACCGAAAAAGATTTTGAACTCGCACATGCTATCGAGAAGATTATTGAAACATAGTTTTCATTAAGCCTCGTGGGCAGTAGGGAATTTGGAATTTTTTAAAAGTTGATGCGATTTCGGATTTCCCTAAATTTGCAATTAATTAGAATAGAATAACCTAGAAATATGGGAAGAGCTTTTGAATTCAGGAAAGCACGTAAAATGAAACGTTGGTCGGCGATGTCGAAGGCGTTTACGCGAATCGGCAAGGATATTGTCATGGCCGTAAAAGAAGGTGGCCCCGACCCCGATTCGAATTCTCGATTGAGGGCCGTAATCCAAAATGCGAAATCGGTCAATATGCCCAAAGACAATGTCGAGCGGGCCATAAAAAGAGCTTCCGATAAAAGCTTAGGCGATTATAAAGAGGTATTGTTTGAAGGTTATGCTCCTCATGGCATTGCCATTTTGATAGAGACCGCGACGGACAATAATACAAGAACCGTTGCCAACGTTCGTAGTTATTTCAATAAATGCGATGGAAGTCTGGGCACTTCAGGTTCCGTTGAATTTATGTTCGATCATACCTGTAATTTTAGAATCCCCGCTGAAGGTATCGACCCGGAAGAATTGGAACTCGATATGATCGATTTCGGCGCTGAAGAGGTCTTTGTCGATGATGACGGAATTCTTATCTATGCCCCTTTTGAGAGTTTCGGTGCCATTCAAAAAGAATTGGAAAACCGTGAGATTGAAATTCTTTCTTCAGGCTTTGAACGCATTCCGCAAGTGACTAAAAAGCTGACCGAAGACGAAGCCGCCGATGTAGAAAAACTACTCGAAAAAATCGAGGAAGACGATGATGTGCAGAACGTGTATCACACTATGGAGGAATAAAGAACTAAATTCCAAAATACAAATCTGCCTGCCAATAGGCAGGTTACAAATCTTAATTAAGTTGCTGACGGTACCTACAGATTGTAATACACCAAACAAAAAAGAGAACCGATTCGGTTCTCTTTTTTGTTGTAATTGCTCGGACATTAGTGTTTCACTATAATCCGTTTTGTAAACTGGTTTCCTTTTTCATCAATTGCCTTTAGTAGATAAACTCCCGATTTGAGGTCTTGTACATCAATGGGACTTTCCAGAGCGGCCTTGGCTATTTTACGTACCGAACGTCCGCTCATGTCGAAGATTTCCATACTGCCCATCGTTACCGGTTTTTCAAAACTGACGGAGACACGTTCACTGGCCGGATTCGGATATATCTTTAGGGCGTTCAGGGGGCCTTTTCCAGCCAGGCCATTTTCATTGACCTTGCCCACCACAAGATTGTCATAGTGCGCCGACCCCGGTTCATTCTGGCCGAAGTTCGGGTAAATCCAGATGTCAAGGGTACGTACCCCGTCGTTGACCGTTATCGTCTGTTCGTGGGTGCTCCAGCCCTCGCCGAAGCTATGGCCGATCTCCCAGGTGTTCGGCCTGTTGTTCTCCACCACCTCGATTCGTGCCTGTCCCTCGGTGCTGTTGCCGTCGATACTGAAGTACAGTTGGTCGCCAGCGGCGATATTCTCCTTCGAAAGGTCGATGCTGATTACATATTTCGCCCAAGGCTCATTGGTATCGTTATTGACCAATCGGATCGCACAGTCCGAACCATTGGTTACATCCGATACGCCATCGGCGACATCCAGTCCCGAACCGTATCTTCCGTTGGCGAGCGGCAGGTTCAGGTCTTCGTTGGCCAGGTCATCGGGGCAACCCGTAGGTATGGCCTTTCTCACCACAAGGTTATCGTAATGGGCGCTTCCCGGAACAGTGTTCTTGAAGTTCGGGTAGAGCCAGATATCCAAACTTTGTAGTCCTTCACGAACGGTGATTGTCTGCTCGTGGGTGCTCCAGCCCTCGCCGAAACTGTGTCCTATCTTCCAAGTGTTGGGCCTTCCGTTCTCGACTACTTCGATACGCGCCTGGCCGTTGGTACTGTTACCGTCGATGCTGAAATAAAGTTCATCGCCGGCGGAGATATCGTTTTCGGCCAAGTCTATCTTTATCGCATACTTTGCCCAGGGTTCGTTCGTATCGTTGTTCATCAATTGGATTGCACATTCAGAGCCGTTGGTGATATCCGATACCCCGTTCGCGGCATCGAGGCCCGAACCGTAATTGCCGCTCGGAAGCGGAATGCCGTCATCTTCATTGGCAAGGATATCGGGACAGTCCGAGCCCTCCACCTTTCGTACGATAAGGTTGTCGTAATGTGCGGATCCCGCCACGTTGCCCGCAAAGTTCGGGTAGATCCAGATATCGAGCGTGGCGATACCATCAGGTACCGTCATGGTCTGTTCGTGCGTGCTCCATCCCGCCCCGAAGGTGTGGCCAATCTGCCAGGTGTTCGGCCTACCGTTCTGTACCACCTCGATGCGTGCCGTACCGTTCGTGCTGTTGCCGTCGATACTGAAGAACAAGCGGTCACCAGCGGCGATGTCCTGTGCCGCAAGGTCGATCTTTATCGCATACTTCGCCCATGGCTCGTTGATGTCGTTGTTCACCAATCGTAGGGCGCAGTCCGAACCGTTGGTAATGTCGGATACCCCGATGACGGTGTCAAGTCCAGAACCGAATGTACCCGTGGGCAGGGGAAGGCTGTCGTCTTCATTGGCCAATATATCGGGGCAAGCTTCGGTCGGGCAAGCTTCGCTTTTGCCCGCATCGATGATGGTCCAACCAAAATCGTCAATCAATTTTTGACGGGCGTTCTTACCAAGACAGTATTGGCTGTTGCCTCCGTTGAAGTCTACTCCTGTCTGCAGTGAAAGTTCACTCCATTCTTGTAATATCGCATCATAATTTTCTGTAGATAGCGATACACCATTAAACATGTTGTTCATATCCGTAACGTTGGCAACATTCCAATTGCTCAAGTCTTGATCAAATGAACTAGCACCGGAAAACATAACGAACATATTTTCGACATTACTAACATCCCAATTTCCAATATCTTGATTGAATGAAACGGCATCGGTGAACATAAAGTCCATTTCTTCCGCTGAAGTAACATTCCAATTTGAAATATCACCGTTAAAGGCAGACGCCCCGAAAAATAGCGATGACATATCGACCACATTACTGACGTCCCAATTATCGAGAGGTTGATCAAACGCAATAGCGTTATAAAACATGGAAGTCATATCAGTTACGTTCGAAACGTCCCAAGTACTTATATCTCCGTTAAAACCGCTATTATTTGCGAATACCCCCACCATCTCAGTCACTTTTGAGGTATTCCAGGTACCGATATCCTGATTGAATGCAATAGCTTCATTGAACATGCTTCGTATAACGGTCACATTGGAAGTATCCCAATTACCAATAGGCTGGTTAAATGATACCGCTCGAAAAAACATATTGGACATGTTTTCAAGGTTGCTCGTATTCCAATTTCCAATGGGTTGGTTGAAGGATGTTGCATAGGAAAACATTGAGAAAGTGTTGGTTACATTTTCCGTATTCCAATTGCCAATATTTTGATTGAAAACGGTGGCACCGGAGAACATTTTACTCATATCTTGAATGGTACCCACATCCCATTCATTCATTGCAGAATTACCTGTTAAACTTTCACAGTTATTAAACATAAAGGCCAGTGAGGTGGCATTCGATAAATCCGGCGTGTCAATTGCAACCAAGTCAAGATTTTTGCAAAATTTAAACGCCCTTTCCATTGACTTCCAGGAGATATCGCCCCATCGATTCACCAAAAGTATTTTCTCACTATCACCGGGTTGGGGAAAATCATTATCAAAATAAATTCGGGGAAAATCCCCAGAAATCGAAACCTGATAGGTACCGGGTGTTTCATAGGTATGGGTGATATCACCAGTAACCTCAGAATTAGAAGTACCATCACCCCAGTCGACAGTGTAATTATAAGTTTCTCCGGGGAAAGTCGGAATGGTAATCTGATTATCCTCTGATTCGCCTGGATTATCAGTTTTCCATGTGGTCACAAATGGTCTTTCAACCTCGCAATCTTCTGCCTTTCCTCCATCGGTGATTGTCCAACCGAAATCGTCTATGAGTTTTTGGCGTGCGGCTTTGCCGAGACAGTATTGGCTATTGCCGCCATCAAACACCACACCGTTTTGAAGTACTTCAAGCTTGCTCCAACCATTCAATATATCATCATAGTTTGCTATCGATAGTGTCACCCCCTCAAACATATTATTCATAGATTTTACCTCAGAGATATTCCAATTACTAAGATTTTGGTCAAAAGCCGAAGCGTTTTGAAAAACTCCGGGCATATAAACCACTTTGCTAACATCCCATCCGGATATATCTTGATTAAAGGAACTCGCGTAATAGAACATTCCATCCATGTCAACAACGCTGGAAACATCCCAATTGCTAATATCTTGGTTAAACGAAGTAGCATTTGAGAATACCGCATTCATATTCCTAACACTACTGACATTCCAATTCCCTATGTTTTGATTAAATGAAGTTGCGTGCGCAAACATCAAACCCAAATCCATTGCATTTGGAAAAGTCCAACCACTTAAGTCTTGATTAAAAGAACTAGCCCCATAAAAAGTGGCATTAAACCCTTCGGATTTGCTTACATCCCAGCTTCCAATATCCTGGTTAAAAGCACTTGCTCCATCGAACAAACGTCCAAAAAACATTACATTACTAACATTCCAAGGGCCAATATTTTGATTGAATAGTAAGGCATTCCGAAACATTGCATCTAAGTTTTCTATTCCACTTAAATCCCATTCACCAATCACAGAATTACCTATTAAAGAACTACATTCATCGAACATTCGTTGAAGGGATTTAACCATTGAAAAATCGGGCACATCAGATGCTTGTAAATCCAAATTAACACATCCGTCGAATGCACCATCCATAGATTTCCATTTTATATCCCCCCATTGATCAATCGTAAGTATCTTTCCATAATCTCTTTCAATGGGCTCCTCCCCTATATGATTAAAGTAAATCCTTGGAAAATCTCCAACAATCGAAACCTGATAGGTACCAGGTATTTCATACGTATGGGTGATATCACCCGTTACCCCAATACTTGAAGAACCATCGCCCCAATCGACCGAATAGTTATAGGTTTCCCCAGGAAAAGTCGGGATGGTTATCTGATTGTCTTCTGAACTCCCAGGATTATCGGTTTTCCATGTAGTTATAAAAGGTCTGTTCACCTCGGGAAGAATGGCAACAGCATCTGAAACCGGTAATTCCCACACACTAGTACCAGAAGTACCGGCATAAATAATGTCTTCATTTATGAAGATTTTATTTATCCGTTGTTCGCCTAGACCATCATTGGCCGGATACCACCTACCTAAATCCTCTCTCGTTATTAAAAATCCACTATCTGTCGCTACAAAAATTCTCCCATCTACAACCTCTATATCTTGCGAACTAGAAAACAAATTGTTAAATCTTTTCCATTCTTGGCCTAAATTATCGGTGACAAATACTCCTTGTGATGTTGCCGCAAACAATTTATCACCAACGAATTCGAGATCGTAAGGATAATAAAATACATCTAGTATTGAAGTTTTGCTCCAAGTATCTCCGAAATCCAATGACACTAATATTTCTGCATCTGAAGTACTTAGAATCAGTGTATTATCTCTAGCGACCAAGCTGGTAAAACTTGTAGGTCGATCGAGAATATCAATAACTTTTTCTGTCCAATTTTCACCATTATCATTAGAAAGAAAAATACTTGAATTATCAGCCGTCACGAAAGTACCGTTAACAAAAGCTAAAACATCCGCTGATCTATTTAGGCCAGGGTTATGTCTTATTAACCAGGAATTTTCATCATTGTTCCATGAATAAACACCGCTATTGGTAGCAATGTAGAGAATGCCGCTGACTTCGACCATTTCATTTATTGATAATGAATTTGGCAAATCTAGACCACTATTAATAGATATCCACGTATTACCACCATCTGCCGAACGAAATAAACCATGTGTGTCAGTCCCTGCATATAAATATTGGTCGTTGCTAAAGAGAGAATTTACACGCCTCGCCCGAATGCCATTAACAATTGAAGACCAAGATACTCCAGAGTTAAATGAATTGAATAGACCATTCGTTGTACACATTATGATCTGGCTATCGGAAACCAAGATATCGTTTACGAAACTACTTGTATCGGGGTTCTTTATTATTGACCAGCTCAAGCCTTGATCATTCGAATAATAATAGCTGCCATTTCCAGCAGTCACATAAATAGCACCTTGAAATTCTCGTATAGAAACGATAGATGCATTAGTTTCTAAAGGTGTTTTTATCCAAGTATTTAAGTTATCGTAAGACACAAATAATTCGCCCTGACCTCCTGCATAGAGATTGCCATCGGATGCAAGTAGGGTTCTGAAGCCATTTGGCCCTCTGCCATTTACCTCAATTGGCTGCCATGTTTTTCCAAAATCAGATGATTCAAAAAATCTAGGCCCTGTTCCAGAAGATCCGCCTCCGGTAGCATATACCTTAGAGTTGAATATTTCAAAATCATGAACTTGAATATTAGACACGCTACCAGTTGCACGATTCCAACTTATCCCTCCATCATTGGAATATGTAATGCCACCATAATCGTTCCCGGCAAAAATATTATTCCCATTGACGAACAATGAATAAAAATACATCCCAAAATTTCCTGAATTCATTTGGGTCCAACTTTCACCACCATTCATAGACTTATAAATTCCCTTTGAAGTGGTTGTATACAAGATGTCTTCAAATTTTTTGAGAATAAATATGTTCAAACCATCTGGTAATCCGGAATTACTGGGTATCCACGAATTTCCTTGGTCATATGACTTATATAGACCACCCGTGTATGCAGAAACAATAAAGTCGGAACCCAACTGAACGATTTCATCAAAATAACCCCCTTCTGGACCATTGGTCTGCGTCCATTGTGAAAAGCTTTGAAAAGAGTAAAAAAAACAGATGAGAAAAAGAGTAATTTGCTTCATAAAATAGTTTTGGTTGGAAAAAAGGCGAATGTAACAGAAAAGGGCAATTACTATCGAGCTGTATCGATGTATAACGCACAAATAAGGTGAAATATTTCAATGGAAAACTGAAGCCTCGAAATTTCTTTTTTAGGCTTTGAACATACCTGCAGATTACATTAAAAAAATCAAAATAAAAGGCCACCTTAGGTACAATTATTAATGAAAGATTGAGGAGCTTTATGTCCCGCATTTAAATCAAATCGCGAAAAAAAAGAATCCAGTTCTCAAGCCTAAAAAAGGGAACCTTATCGGTTCCCTTTTTTTGTTTTAGGTTTTAGCGTACTAATGCTTAATAACCACCCGTTTCATATACTCCCGACCGTTGGCATCGGTCGCCTTCAACAGGTAGACCCCCGATTTAAGGTCTTCTACCTGTATTGGTTGCCTCACCGCCCCTTTAGCTACCTTGCGCACCGAGCGCCCGGTCATGTCGAAAAGTTCCATCCGTACCATCTGCGATGCATCGGTACATTTAAAATCGACCGACATCCGTTCCCTGGTCGGGTCGGGTTACACCTTTATAACATTCAGTGCCGACTTGCTGGAAAGGCCATTTGTTTTCTGCTTGCTTTTTATTAGAATTCCAATTCGTTTTTTTGAAACCCGTTACCAGAATCTATTTATTTGGTATTGAATAGTATAACTGGTTTGATGTAACCTTTCCCGTGAAATCATCCTTTGATTTAATTGTTACAGATGGTGTTGGATTACCTTCTAGCATAACCATGATCTGAATAGCATCATCTTGATATTTGTACCAAACGGCTTGATTATTCGATTCTTTTGAAAAAACATAAGGAAACTCCAAATTGGTAGGCTGTCCAATTTTTTCCATTGATTTAATGGTCTTTTTATCGAGATAATTTAAAATTAGTTTGTCTTCGAATAATTGAAATTTAATCTCCATTTTGGCGGAGGTTGCACCATTATTTATATGCCCATTTTGATTGGCTGCTAAGCTGATTCTTGTTGTGATAAATTCAGCAATTTTGTCCTGAGCAGATAAAGAAAAACAGGAGATACTAATAATTATTAATGTAAAATATATTTTCATTTGAAATTGATTATTTAGTTATTAAATTATCTTGTATTTATTTCTTGAAACGTTTGCTAACGGTTGAGCTATGAACAGTACGGGTGCAAACTAGCGTTTGCATTCCGCCACGCACATAGCAAAATCTTTTTGTTTTGTTTTTTCTTTTCCTTGTTTAAAGCAAAATCCCAAAGATTTTGCGGACTTCATAAAAATACACAAACCCAGCGATTAAGAACCAAGCCCGTATTGTTTATAGGTTGTGTTGTAAGCTGCCTTTTTATTAATTTTAATTCCGTATCTAAATCAATTTATTTAGTTCAATAAATTTTCTCACGCTTTTGTTTTCTTCACCAAGTATTCTAACCCAACTTTGAGTAACTGAACTAAATTTAAAAATGTCTGATACTGGAAAATTTAAAGTATTTTTTTCGTTTGAATAACTACCTCTTACATAAATATAAGTGTCTTTTATCCAGTCATAATCAAATCCATTTAAAACATAAGAGATAGATTTACCCGTTTCATGGGTTAAAACAATATTCTCGGGAAATTCTTCATCAATATCATTAAGAACCTTTATTTCATTTTCATTTTTTAATAATATCGTAGTTCTTAATTTCACATTATGTGCATTTGCGTTTTTCCCAGAACAATAGGGTATATCAAACGTAGCGGTTGAATCATTAACTTTTGTAACGGAAATGCCTTTTCGACACAAATCTATAATTGGATTTGATTCAATTGGTTTTTCCTTTTGTTCATCAATCTTTTTTTGAAAATGAAAAGCCCCATATCCACCAAATGCAGTAATTATTATTCCAATTGCCACAGCTATATGAGATAAGTTCAGAAGGGTTTGATTTGTCATTTTTTCTATTTATGGTTCGTTCTAGGTTGCTTACGGTTGGGCTATGATACGTTGCGGAAAACGTCCATAGGACTTTTCCGCCGCAGCCCGAACCTTTTTATAAAGCTACGGATTTCCATTTAGGAAATCCGCCGCAATGGATTATAGGTATTGTTAGCAATATTTATTTCAATCCCATTATTTTGAGTTTGCTTTCGACCACAAAGTCCGTAAAATTAGCTGTTGTCCTGATTTTAACGGAATCATTTAGAATTTCAAGAATCTCGACTTTGTAGACATTATTAATGTTTTCTTCTTCAAGTTCTAGATTATGATTCTTGTGGTTCTTTAAAAGATAAGTGCAGTCATCAATCCATTCCACATCTGAATAGTAATTAAGTCCGTCGGCTTTTTCAATTTGAGTGCTACCCTTTCTTTCAATTATTGAGGTGCCAACCTCTGATTTCAGTTCAAATACTCCGTCTTTCAAATCCGAACATTCAAGCTCTCCACCACAGCTTTGCAATAAACAGAATAATAAAGTAATGGCTAGGGTATTTTTCATAATGTTCGTTAAGAGACATGGTTTACACAAGTTAAAGATTAGGGTTTACACTAAA
>CAYGPR010000013.1:0-84786 GCA_964351985.1 uncultured Maribacter sp.
TCCTTTGCCTATGAAGAAGACAAAGAAGTATTGCACAACATCAGTTTTAAAGCAAGTTCAGGCGACGTGATTGCCTTAGTAGGAAGCTCTGGTTCAGGTAAATCGACCATTGCGGGTTTGGCGGCGACTTTTTTGAATCCACAATCAGGAACAATTACAATTGACGGAAAAGATGTTTCCAAGGTCAACCTCAATAGTTACCGCAAAAACTTGGGCGTTGTTTTACAGGATGAATTTCTGTTCGAGGGAAGCATTCGCGAGAACATTCTATTCCCGAGACCAAATGCCTCGGAAGAAGCATTGAAAGCCGCTGTAAAAGCTGCTTACGTTGATGAATTTACCGATAGATTCGAAGATGGGTTAGATACCTTAATCGGCGAAAGGGGCGTAAAACTTTCTGGTGGGCAACGCCAACGGATCGCTCTTGCCCGCGCGGTACTTGCCGACCCAAAAATCCTAATCTTGGACGAAGCGACCTCTAACTTGGATACCGAAAGCGAAGCCTTGATTCAAAAAAGTTTGGCCGAACTCACAAAAGGCCGAACCACTTTTGTCATTGCCCACCGATTGAGCACCATTCGAAAAGCGAACCAGATTTTGGTCATTGAAGATGGGCGTATCGCCGAGCGAGGAACGCATGATGAGTTGATTGCGAAAGAGGGACGGTATTATAATTTGTTTACCTATCAGGCAAGGATTTGATTTCGAAGACGTCTTTGCGAGCGAAGCGAAGCAATCTGTTTAATTAGGACCAAAGTTCGACAGATTGCCACGTCGCCACGGCCAGGCTAGAAAATAACAATTATTTTTTTTGCTTCTCGCAATGACGTATTTCAATTAACTCTCCGGTGCCAACTCCACCTCCAAACCATCCAAATCTTCGGTCATTCTGATCTGACAACCCAACCGACTGTTATCCTCGACATAAAAAGCTTCCGACAACATCGCTTCTTCTTCATCCGATTTTTCAGGAATTTCGTGGTCCGATTTTACATAACATTGGCAAGAGGCGCACATGGCCATTCCGCCGCAGACACCTATAGTACCTTCGGGAGCGAGTTCGTAGGAGCGAACGACTTCCATAAGGTTCATGTTCATATCGGTCGGGGCATCTACATCATGTGTAACGCCTTCGCGATCGGTTATTTTAATTTTAATGTCTTTCAAAAGGACTTAGTAGTTAGGTGTTAGTGAACTAGTTTTATTTCATTGATTGTATTAGCCCGTAAAGCATCCGCGAAATTTCATTTGATTTGTCAATTAGTTCTTTTATCTTTTCTGTTGGTAAGAACCCCAATCTTTCAGACAAATATAACATAGATCTTACTTCGCTATTTGAGCTAATGGAAATATAAAGGAATCTAATAAAATCAGGATTTGTCCTTCTATCAAAACCTTCGGCAATGTTATTGGATATGGAAACTGAAGCGCGCGTAATTTGGTCTTTAAAAGAATAGTCTTTTAGGATGGAAAAGTCCTTATAAATAGAGACTGCAAAATCTTGAGATTTTTGCCAAACAAGTAAATCCTCAAATTTTTTTACAGCCATAAAATTTTACTTGCTCCTAACTCCTTGTTCCTTTAATCAATTGCTTTTACAACAGCCTTCGGCGCTTCTTTTTTACTTCCATCAAAACCATTGATGCCTCCTACAGTTGTGTATTTCAAAACATATTTTTTATCCGGAAAAATACGCTGATAAGCACTTTGGCACATTAACGTCGCTTCGTGAAATCCGCAGAGAATCAGCTTTAATTTTCCGGGATAGGTGTTGACATCGCCAATGGCATAGATACCGGGAATGTTGGTTTGATAGTCCAAAGTATTATCGACTTTGATGGCGTTCTTTTCGATTTCGAGTCCCCAGTCCCCAATAGGGCCTAATTTTGGGGAAAGTCCGAATAGGGGGATGAAATTATCGACTTCCAAAATGATATCCTCGTCTGCATTTGTTGTTTTTCGAATGAGAACGGCTTCTAGTTTGTCATTGCCTTTTAGCCCAACTATTTCAGCGGGAGTTATCAATTTGATTTTTCCATCGTTTTTTAAGTGTTGTACTTTCTCAACGGAATCCAAAGCACCACGAAATTCATTTCTACGGTGTACCAAAGTGACTTCGGAGGCGACATCAGCTAGGAAAATACTCCAGTCCAAAGCGGAATCTCCTCCTCCGGCAATGACCACTTTTTTATCGCGATAGACCTCTGGGTCTTTTATAAAATAATTAACGCCCTTATCCTCAAAATCGGTAATATTTTCAAGCAAGGGTTTGCGCGGTTCAAAACTTCCCAGTCCGCCAGCGATGGCGACGATGGGCGCCTGGTGTTTCGTGCCCTTGTTGGTCGTTACGATAAACGAACCATCTTCCAGTTTTTCAATGGTCTCGGCGCGTTCGCCCAATGTAAATCCGGGTTGAAAGGGTTTGATCTGTTCCATCAGATTATCGACCAGTTCGCCTGCCAGTACTTCGGGGAAACCGGGGATATCGTAAATCGGCTTCTTCGGATAGATTTCGGAACATTGCCCGCCAGCTTGCGGAAGTGCATCGATCAAATGGCATTTGAGTTGTAGAAGTCCCGCCTCAAAAACGGCAAAAAGCCCTGTTGGGCCCGCACCTATAATCAGTATATCTGTTTTAATCATTAAAATAAGGGTTTGGAAATCGTTGCAAAGCTATTACAACAAAAAATCAAAATTTATGACTTTTGTCAGGTAGATCTAGGCTATGTTCACGACTTCTTCGATTTGCGGGGCATATTTTTTAATAGTCATTTCCACCCCACTTTTTAGCGTCATTTGGTTGACCGTACAACCTACGCAGGCGCCTTCAAGCCTAACTTTGACGGAATTTTCATTATCAATGGAAACGAGTGAAATATCGCCCCCATCGCTTTGTAAAAAAGGACGGATTTCATCCAAAGCCTTTTCAACGTTCAATCTTAGTTCTTCGGAAGTCATCGTTACCATAACTACTTCTTTTTGACAGCGGCACAGCCGGCCATCGTTGTTATCTTTATCGCTTCCGTTGGGGGAAGACTTTTATTTCTGTTGACCAATTCTTGTACTACATTTTTCGTCAGTTCTTCAAAAGCGGCTTCAATGGGAGTAGCCGTTTGCATGGCAGCGGGTCTTCCGACATCGCCCGCCTCACGGATACTCTGTACCAAAGGAATTTCCCCTAAAAATGGAACTTTTAAATCTTCGGCCAGATGTTTAGCCCCTTCTTTTCCAAAGATATAATATTTGTTCTCAGGAAGTTCATCAGGTGTAAAATAGGCCATATTCTCCACAATGCCCAAAACAGGTACATTAATTGAATCTTGCTGGAACATCGCAACACCCTTTTTGGCATCGGCAAGAGCTACTTCTTGAGGCGTACTTACAATGACCGCACCCGTAACCGGCATCGCCTGCATAATACTCAAATGAATATCTCCGGTTCCAGGAGGTAGATCCAACAACATGAAATCAAGTTCGCCCCAATGCGCATCAAAAATCATTTGGTTCAAGGCTTTGGAAGCCATAGGTCCTCGCCAAATAACCGCTTGGTTCGGTTGGGTAAAAAATCCAATAGAGAGCATTTTGACTCCATAGCTCTCCACAGGCTTCATTTTTGATTTTCCGTTAACGTTGACCGCCAATGGTTTTTCTTGGGCCACATCGAACATAATCGGCATCGATGGGCCGTAGATATCAGCATCCAGGAGTCCGACTTTAAAACCCATTTTTGCAAGCGTAACCGCAAGATTTGCGGTCACTGTAGATTTTCCAACACCTCCCTTTCCAGAAGCTACGGCGATTATATTCTGGATTCCTGGAATGGGTTTTCCCTTTATTTCGTTGACTTTGGGTTTTGCAGCAGGGGCATCGACCTTGACATTGATTTTTATTTTTGCCTTTTCGTAAACCTCCTTATGGATAATTTTCAGGATTTCTACTTCGGTCTTTTTCCGTGCCTGTAAGCTGGGATTGTTGATCGTAATATCGATCTCCACCTCATCGCCAAAAATCTGTATGTTCTTGATCGCCCCACTTTCGACCATATTCTGTCCCTCTCCGGGGACGGTAATATGCTCCAAAGCCCTTAAAATGTCTTTTTTATCTAACTTCATTATATATATTCATTCTAAACAACAAAGATAGGACTTCGCCATGAGACAGGGAAGCTATTGAATTGAAAATGAATATGGCACGATAGAGAAAACTTTGATGGAATAATCACAAAAACGTACATTCGGGCAGACGAATCAAAACTTGAAATTAATGCATCTTACCGAAAGAAAAACAAAGGCCTTTTTACTTTTGACTGTTGTCATTTTCTTGGCAGGAGCTTGTAAAAAAGAAAAAAACAGTTTTTCAAAAGAAGATGTAAAAGGTGCCGAAAAATTGATTGGTATTGAGTTTTCTAAAAATAATATGGATACGCTATACCCGTATTTACAGGAAAATAGAATAGGTTTCGACTCTTTACGAAAATATCCCTTGGACAACGAAGTCTTCCCGGCGATACGGTTTGATCCGCTACCCAAAAATTTTGTCCCTCGGCCCCAAGATGACTTTCCAATATGGGAAGTCCCAACGGATGTCGAATTACCCGAGCGAACCGCTGAACTTGCCTTTTATACGATTCCGCAATTGGCATCTTTGATAAAAAATCGAAAAATCACTTCTTTGGAACTGACCGAATTTTTTATCGAGCGTATCAAGAAATATGATTCGGTGTTGCAGTCGACCATTACCATCACGGAGGAATTGGCCATCGAACAGGCGAAAAAGATGGATAAAGAATTGGCCGATGGAAACTATAGGGGTATTTTACACGGTATACCCTACGGCGTAAAGGATTTGATGGCGGTCGAGGGCTATAAAACAACTTGGGGAGCCGAACCCTATAAAGATCAAGAACTGGCGGTAACCGCAACGGTCGTCGAAAAACTACAAGCGGCAGGTGGCGTTCTAATCGCGAAATTGGTCTCGGGATCTTTGGCAAGAGGCGATGTCTGGTTCGGAGGGAAAACTAAAAACCCTTGGGATGTGGAAGAAGGAGCAAGTGGTTCATCGGCGGGTTCCGGTTCTGCCACCTCCGCAGGTTTGGTACCCTTTGCGCTAGGGACGGAAACTTTGGGGTCGATTACTTCCCCGAGCACCAAAAACGGGATTACCGGACTACGCCCAACATACGGAAGAGTTAGTCGTCACGGTGTAATGTCCTTGAGCTGGTCGATGGACAAGGTCGGCCCGATGGCCAGGTCGGCTGAAGATTGTGCCATAGTTTATAGTATTATCCAAGGGCCAGACCCTAAAGACCAAACCACCACGGACTTTGATTTTGGCTTTGACACTAAAAAGGATTTCAAATCGTTGCGCGTCGCCTATCTGAAAGAGGATATCGAAAAGGATACTACTGACCATAAGGAAAATCTGGAAAAAGCGATAAAGACTTTTAAGGATACAGGCATTGACCTAACGGAAGTCGAACTTCCGACCCAAATCCCGTTTAAAGGATTCGATATTATCCTACGTGCGGAAGCGGGTGCTTTTTTCGATGATTTGGTACGGTCGGGCGGTGTTGATTCTATGGTCGAACAGGACCAGAAATCACGGGCCAATTCGTTGCGGCAAGCACGCTTTATTCCTGCTGTGGAATACATACAAGCGAATAGGCATCGGCAGGTGCTCATCGAACAAATGCAGGAGTTGTTAAAAGACTTTGATGTAATTATCTCCCCGACCTTTGGCAACAAACAGTTATTGATCACCAACCTTACCGGACACCCTGTTATTTCCATACCTACAGGGCTAGATGACGAAAAGCATCCTACCAGTATGACCTTGGTGGGCAATCTTTATGATGAAGCGAGTATTTTGTTATTGGCAAAGGCTTTTCAGGAAGCGACCTTGTTCGATGAAATGCATCCGGAAGGATATTAATTGTTATCGTTTGAGATAGTTGAGTTGAAATTAATTATTTTGTAAAATGTCCTAATTTTTAAAAAATTAGGATATTTCAAAATATTGGACGACAGATTAAACCATCCGCCCATCCAGTAAATTGATAATCCGTTTTCCATATTTGGCATTGGTCTCTGAATGGGTTACCTGAATAATGGTCACGCCCTCATCGTTCAATTGTTTGAACAGTTCCATGATTTCATCGCCTTGATTTGAGTTCAGGTTTCCCGTAGGTTCATCGGCTAAAATCAATTTCGGTTTGCTGATCAAAGCGCGGGCCACGCCTACCAACTGTTGTTGGCCTCCGCTCAGTTGTGTGGGGAACAGATCTTTCTTTCCCACGATATTAAAGCGGTCTAGCATATCCGCGACCATGGCTTTTCGTTCCGAACCGCTCATCTTTTTATATAAAAGTGGCATTTCAAGGTTTTCATAAACTGTAAGTTCATCGATTAGATGATAGGCCTGAAAAACAAACCCGATATACTGTTTGTACAAATTAGCCCGATGCTTTTCTTTAAGCTGATGTACAGGTTCATCGAGGAAGTTGTATTCCCCTTCGTCGAAATTGTCTAGCATCCCAATGACATTGAGTAAGGTCGATTTTCCTGACCCCGATGGTCCCATTACGGAGATAAACTCGCCTTCTTCGACCTCAAGATTGATATCCTTAAGAAGGAAGACACGCTGTCCGCCTTGTTGTACCCATTTAAAAATGTTGTTTAATTGTAGTAGCATGTTTTCTTTGTTTTGTCTCCTCGAGCACAGTCGAGAGATAATTATCAGTTTACTTGTCAAAGTTCTCGACTGCGCTCGAAATGACATTTTATATTTTTTTACTCTGTTTTTAAACTCTTGACCGGATTCTGCATCGCCGCTTTTATCGTTCTAGAGCCAACCGTCAATAGTGCTATGACCATCGCCAATAATCCGGCTGCCAAAAAGAACCATATTCCCAAATCTATCCTGTAGGCATAAATATCGAGGAATTGTCGCAAAAAATACCAAGCTATCGGTGTAGCGATCAAAAAAGAAATCAAGACCAATTTCAGAAAATCTTTGGTCAATAACACGGTAATCGAAGAGACGCTTGCACCCAATACTTTTCGCACCCCGATTTCTTTAGTGCGCTGGGCCACTATCAAAAGCGACATAGCGAACAGCCCGATACAGCTCAGGGCTATCGCGATAATCGAACCACTGGTAATCATGGTCGCCATGGTTTTTTCTCTTCGGAAGGTATTGTCGATATTTTCGTCTAAAAACGATCCTAAAAATTCGGCGTTCGGCTCTATTTTTTTCCATGCCGTTTCAATAGCGCCAAAAGAGTTTGCCATATTAACCGGTGCTACCTTCACAAAAGCATAATACAAACCCGAATCCCTATCCAAGAAAAAAGTCAGGGGTTCGATGGATTTTGAAATATCCTGAAAATTATAATCCTTTACAACACCTATAACATTAAATCGAAGGCTATCACTCATCGGAATATAAGCGGTCAATGGATCGGATTCGCCAAATTCTTTTGCCATGCTTTCATTGATAATAATGCTTTGGGCATCGCCAGCATAGTTCTTATCAAAAGCGCGGCCCAGTACCAATTCAAGGCCCAAGGTTTCAAAATAATCATAATCGACCACTAAGGCGTTTGTACGTACACCCCTTCCCTTGTAATCGAAGCCCGAGATACTCGTGGACTGACTTCCATCTTTTCCCCTGCCCAGATTACCGCTGGAAGCTGTTACCCCCAATATATCTGGATTACCTGCAAGTTCGTCCCTTAATAATTGAACTGCTTCATAGGGGTTCTTTTTACCATCTATGGGAAATGAAATTATCTGCTCCTTATCAAATCCCAAATCCTTATTCCGCATATAATCCACTTGGCCCCACAATACCAAAGTTCCGCTAATGAGCAAAATGGCAATCCCGAACTGAAAGACCATCAATACATTGCGAACACGGTTGCTTCCTGAAGTTTCCAACTTTCCTTTCAGGGATTGAATGGTTCCCAATCGACTCAATAATAAGGCGGGATACCCCCCGACCAACAGCGTTATTAAAAATGCGACTAAAAAAAACCCTAGAATAGCTAAGGGCGAGGTCAATATATTTAAAGAAATATCGGTACGGAACATCGTTTTAAAATCATCAATCAATAGGGCACTAAGAAGAATTCCTATGCCGACCGACGCTAAAAACACAAAAAGGCTTTCGCTCCAGAACTGAAAAAACAAGTGCTTTTTCTGTGCACCCAAGGTCTTGCGCATGCCTATTTCCCTGAGACGTTGTGAACTTTTCGCAATACTCATATTGATGAAGTTCACGCAAGCAATGAACAGAATAAGAAACGCCACCCCCAAAATAAGATAGGGAACAATTCGAATAACGTCAGCGTAGCCTTTTCTGAAACTTGTAAAATGGACATCTTTGAGGGGCAATAAGCCTATTTGGAAATATCGACCATCGGCATTTGCCATTGCCCCGTCGCGTTTTAGGTCTTCGATGCCCTCTTTGTAGTGTAAGTCGGCAAAAGCATATGTGTTTCGTTCGAACTGTTCGGCAAAAACCCCTGGCTGCAATTGGACATAAACTTCGTGATATTGGGAATTCCAAGTTTTCATGTTTTCGGCATACCCTGCATGGTTTTCAAAGGGTATCGCCATTTCAAACTCCAAACTGTTTTGAGTGTCGTGGTTTCCTACTACGGAGGCTATGGTAAAAGGTTCTTCTTTTCCATCGATCAGAATATTGATTGTCTGGCCTACGGCCTCGGTACTACCGAACAGTTTATTCGCAGTTTCCTCAGTGATGACCACCGAGGATTTCGCTTCCAATGGATTATTCTTGTTACCCTTTAAAACGGGAAAAGTGAACATCTCGAAAAAATCGCTGTCGACCCATACTGCATCAAGGTTGATTTCTTTATCGCCATAAATGGTGAACGCTTCTTGTTCAAGAAAACGTGTGATTTTATCGACACCCGGCACCTCGGTTTTCAAAGCATCGGCAAAGGGTGCTGGCTGACTAGTCCCTGCTTCAGGACCTTTTGGGGTTTGTTGAGCCTGGTAAACCTGATAAATTCGATCTCCATTTTCATGGAAGCTGTCATAAGACAGGTCGAAAAAAGCAGCCATTGATAGTAAAATAGCAACCCCAAAGGCGACCGAAAGTCCGATTACGTTCAGGAACGTGAATGTTTTGTCTTTCATCAAATTTCGCCAACCGATTTTTAGATAGTTTTTTAGCATAGCTGAGCATTTTTATTTTTATTCCCGAGAAGTCGGAAATCTGTTTACTTTTTCTTTAATGTTTCTTCCAACGTCGTATCCTCCCCAGCCCTCCCTCGAGGGGAGGGAGCTAGAGGAGCTTTTTTATTCATCCCGTAAAGCATTTACGGGGTTTCGATTCGCCGCCCGTATCGCCTGACTGCCAACCGTTAGCATCGCCACGATCAAGGCTATCAGACCTGCGCCGACGAAGTACCAAACCTGCAAGGGTATGCGATACGCGAAGCCTGACAACCAATTGCTAGCTAATAAATACGCAATGGGTAAGGCGATTAGTATCGATATCAAAACCAATTTGGCAAATTCGCTTGATAACATGACCGTTACCTGAGCAGCACTTTGGCCCAATACTTTTCTAATGCTTATTTCTTTTTTTCTACGCTGAGTGGTAAAAACGGCAAGACCTAACAAACCGAGACAGGAAATCAAGGTCGCAAGACCCGCAAAATATTTAGATAAGCTCGCGACCCGTTTCTCGCCTTCGTAGAGGGCCTGATAATTTTCATCTAAAAACCGGAAGTCAAAGGGCATTCCTTTAATAAAATAGTCTCCGTACGCCTTTTTGACTCGTTCTATAGTAGCGGTTTCGTTACCGGTTTCCATTCTAACCATAAAGTTGGAGGACCAATTATTGTTATCCAACTGCATAAAAACAGGCATCACTTTATTGTACATTTTATCGATGTGAAAATCTTTTATCACTCCAATAATTTCCTTGTCCTCTCCCCAAAGTGATATGACCTTTCCTATGGGGTTTTTTATGCCCATCTGTTCAATGGCGGCTTCGTTGAAAATAATCTTTGAGCTATCCGCTTTAAATTGCCTAGAAAACAAACGCCCCTCTTCAAGTTGCATTTGCATCGTTTCTATAAAGTCATATCCCCCTGAAATTTGGGCGAACTGTGCATTTTCATTTTCTATTTTGCCCGGCCAATTCACTCCGGTCGTCGTACCAAAATCGGCCATCATAGTATGCTTGAAATTCGAGGCATTAACTACGCCGGGCGTATTTTTCAATAGCTGTAAAAAACTTTCGATCTGTTCGTCGGTCAAACCACCCTCACTATCGGCCTCGTTCATGTTCGATTCCAAAACGCCGGACGAAAACCAAATGATATGTTCTTTATTGAAACCTAGATTCTTATCCTGAATAAAATTCATCTGTTTGTAGACGATAAAAACGGATGCAATCAGCACCACCGAGGTCACGAATTGAAAGACGACCAGACTTTTTCTGATAAAGTGGCCGCCACTATCTTTTGCCAGTTTTCCTTTTAGTCCATTGAGAACGGAAAGTCCTGACAGATATAAGGCTGGATAAATTCCTGCTACGATCCCAGTACTTAGGGTTATTAAGAGTATTCCCATGAAAAGATTGGCATCAAGATTCAAGGTCAACTCCTTTCCTGAGATACTATTGAATTGTGGAAGTAACAAAGAGACGAATATTAAAGCCAATGCCATTGCAATGCAAGCGGTAAAAATCGATTCGCTCGTGAACTGCATCATCAAACTTTTTCGTTGTGCCCCAACTGATTTCTTTACCCCTATTTCCCTGATTCTGGTGGATGCTCTCGCCGTTGCCATATTTACAAAATTGACACATGCAATAATCAATATCAAAAGGGCAATAATGGAAAACAAATGAACGTATTGTATTCTTCCCCCGGAAACCGTACCGTTTTCATAATTGCCGTGCAGATAGCGTTCGGAATACGGTTGTGCAAGCAAGGTTTCGGGGACGTTTTTGTCCTTGGTCTGTAAAAAGTTTTTGATCTTGCCATTGAAGGATGTCAACGGAACACCGGATTTTAAAATGGCATAGGTCATTAAATCACTATTGTTCCATTCTTTTAAATCATCATTTTCGGCCAAAAAGATTTCCATATTGAAAATGGCATCAAACTGGGCGGTCGAATTTTTAGGAAGCGTTTTAAAAACACCTGAGACGGTATACGTACCACCATATTCATCATGGACCCATTCCACGGTTTTGCCCATGGCATCCGTAGTTTTAAACAATTTTTTGGCCATTCCTTCCGAAATAACTACACCATTGGTATTTGCCAGCACCTGCTCAGGGATACCGTGTAATAAGGGATATGAAAAAATGGAAAAGAAATTCTTACTAGCGAATTGATTGGTGGCACTGAAAAATTTATCGCCCCCGTCTGAAAGTAAAAACTTTTCTCCTTCGAACCACGAATCGTCCACTACGGAAACGGTCTGTTCCACTTCCGGAAATTCATTGGCAAGGGCTTCGGCCAATGGACCTTGGGTTACATCATCGGTTTCAATGCCATTTGGTGTCGGCAGATTTTCCAAAATTTGAACCAAACGGTCTCCCTTTTCATGAAAATTGTCTACACTTAGTTCATCAATTACCCAAATGGCTATGAACATTGCACATGCTAGTCCGGTAGACATTCCTATGGTATTTATCAAAAAGGTGCTTTTATGCTTTTTGATATTTCTGAAGAACAATAAGATGTTGTGTTTTAGCATAATTTAATTTTTATGATGACGGCTCAAAAATTTTTATTCATCCCTTAGCGCATTAACAGGGTTTCTATTCGCTGCCCGTATCGCCTGACTGCCCACAGTAAACATAGCAACCAAAAGTGCTATTATACCAGAACCGGCGAAATACCAAAAGCTGAGGGAAATCTTATAGGCAAAACCGGAAAGCCAATTGTTTGTCAGCACATAGGCAATCGGCAGTCCAATCAAAATGGAAACCAACACCAATTTCACGAACTCACTGGTAAGCATTATCATGACTTGTCTGGCATTTTGACCCAATACTTTTCGTATACTTAGTTCTTTTTTTCTACGCTCCGCAGTAAAAATAGCCAGTCCAAAAAGGCCTAGACAAGAAATTATAATGGCCAAGCCCGCAAAATATTTTGACAAGGTTGCTACCCTATTTTCAGCCGCGTACAACCGCTGAAAATCTTCATCTAAAAATTTATATTCAAACGGAAAACCTGGGTTATAACTTTCGTAGAAATTTCCGACTTCGTTAAGGGTTTCCTTCAGGTTTTCATTTTCAAGTTTGACCATTACAGTATGAAGGCGATCCGGTTGCAAAAACATAAATGTAGGTGCCAATTGGTCTCGAAGTGAATTCAGGTGAAAGTTCTTGACAACTCCCGCAATCTGACGCTCTTTTCCCCATAAACGTACAGTAGACCCAACTGGATTCTTTAAACCCATTACTTCAATAGCAGCTTCGTTGAAGATAATTTTCGTGCTATCGGATCCAAATTCCCTTGAAAATGTTCTGCCATGCGCCATTTCCATATTAAGGACTTCCATCAAATCATAATCTGACACCAAATATCGCATACCCAATTCAACACCTTCTTCCTTTCCACTCCAATAGAGATCTGAGGTATTTCCGTTCCCACCAAAAATCCCGGAGGAAGCTCTCGCTACTTGCTTTACCCCAGTAATATTTTTTACTTCGGATATAAATGTTTCGATATTGGTCTTTAGTTTCCCGTCCATGGCAAAATAGATTACATTTTCCCTGTCAAATCCCTGACTTTTATTTTGCATCAGGTCGACTTGTTTATAGACCACAAGTACTCCCACAATGAAAATTACCGATAGCGCAAATTGAAAAACGACCAGCCCTTTTCTGATCATGAATTCGCCAAAGCTCGTCTTAAGCTTTCCAGATAGTGCAGTGATAGTTTTGAATTTGGAAATATAAAATGCCGGATATATGCCAGCAACAAAACCTGTAATAAGTATTATTAGAAGCGAGAACGTTGTGATTTCGGTATTTAAGTGAAACTCCATCTCTTTTCCGGTAATTTGATTAAAGGACGGTAACAGTAAAATGGTCAGGACTATGGCAACCAAAAATGAAAAGGCCACCAGTAGCGTGGATTCTCCCAAGAACTGCATCACAAGTGATTTTCGTTTTATGCCGAGCGCTTTTCTTACTCCTACTTCCTTCATTCTTAATGAGGCGTGTGCCGTTGAAAGATTCATAAAATTGATGCAGGCAATTACCAATATAAATAACCCTATAATCGCAAACAATTTAACGTAATCAATACGTCCACCAACCTGCACGCCGTTTTCATAAGTACCATACAAATACCTTTCGGAATACGGTCTGGAAAACAATGTTGTTGTTTCATCTCCTTCATGTACTTCTAGAACATTTTTGATTTTTTCATTGAAGGCAGAGATATTTGTTCCCGGCTTTAACAACAAAAAAGTACTTGCAAAAGAGAAGCTCCAATCTTCATAAAAGAACGGATAATGTTCAAAAAGCAAATCAAAGGGCAGTACAAAGTCGAACTGCATGGTAGATTCCGTAGGAACATCGTCGAAAATACCCGATACCTGAAATTTCTTGGTAGTGTTGAAGGCAATGGATTGGCCCAAACCTTTTTCGGCCGAGCCGAATAATTTTTTTGCCAATTTTTCGGAAATTATGATGCCCGTCATACCGGACAGCACATCGTCTTTGGCACCATAAAGTATCGGGAAACTAAATACATCAAAGAAGCCTTTATCGGCATATAATCCGCGACCATTGATTGCGTTGTCGCCATAGGTCAAAGTACTTTTCTGTACACCGTTCACGGTTCGCACCGCTTTATCGATTTCAGGAAAATTCTCTTTCAGAACGGGAGCCAATAAAGTAGAACTGTTGGAAAGCACATTGATTTGATCCCCTGAATCATGTTTCAACATGGTTTGAACAAGGCGGTCTTTGTTCTCATGGAATTTATCAACTTTCAACTCATCGCTTGTCCATAGATAAACCAGTAACACACAGGTAAGACCGCTTACCAACCCAATTGAGTTGATCAAAAAAGTAAGCTTTGATTTCCTTATTCTTCGAAAAAATAAAATAAGCCTTTGTTTAAACATGATTTTCCATTTTTAAGATTCTACTCTTTAGAAACCTTCCCCGAGCCTGAAAGTTTATTTCTTATTTTGCTTGGATTACCCTGATACTTCACATTGCCTGATCCCGAAACCCTCGTATCAAGAGCTTCATTGGCCGTTACACGAATATCCGAGGATCCCGAAGACCTGATATCGATTTTTTCGACATTCAATTCAAAGGCATTTATGTCGGAAGAGCCAGAAGCGGTAATATCCATAGTCAAAGCACTGCCGCTCAAGGTTACATCACTTGAACCTGAAGAAATCACGGTAACGGATTTTGCATTCAAATCTAATTCCGCATTTCGTGCTCCCGAGGTGTGGACTTTAAAATTGTTCGCATCCAATGTTTTTTTACTCGTAACCTTACCCGAACCCGAAAGTCGCATACCATCAATTTTTTCAACTGGAACGGTAATAAAGACTTTTTCTCCGCGCGAAGGATTTAGGTTAATATTGTTTTCGGACTTTATGGTCAAGGTACCGCCGCTCACTTCGGTCTCGATATATTCCAAGATATTGTCTTCCCCGGTCAGGGTTATTTTTCCCTCGGGGCCATCGATGAGTTCGACTTCATAAAAGCCCCCTACTCGAAGGGCATCATAATCGCCCGTGTTTCTTTCTATGTTTACGACGTTGCCGTTGCCCTTGATTTTCTTTTGTGCATTGATTGCTGTGATACAAAGAAATGCTACTGCCAGTGTTGTTAGATTTTTCATAATTGATGTTCTTTTATTTATGTTCCCGAGAAGTCGGGAATCTGTTAATATATGTTTAAAGGTTCTCGACTGCGCTCGAACTGACAGTCTGTTTATTCTTCCTTCAGTGCTTCCACAGGGTTCGCCACTGCGGCCCTGAAACTCTGCCAACTTACTGTCAATAATGCAATAGCCAGAGCACTAATTCCCGCTAGGGCAAAGATCCACCAGCTCATCGTTGTTTTATAGGCAAAACCTTCAAGCCATTTGTTCATCGTATACCACGAAATGGGTACGGCGATGACAAAGGCTAGACCGACCCACTTTACGAAATCTTTGTTTAAAAGACCTAAGATTTGACCTATTGTGGCACCATTTACTCTTCGTATGCCGATTTCTTTTTTTCTTTGGAGGATGGTATAGGAGGTCAATCCAAAAAGACCCATCGAGGCAATGACTATGGCCAAAATCGTAAAGATCTGGAAAGCGGAACCAAAAGCTTTGTCCTCGTTGTACTGTGCTTTGAACTTTTGGTCTAGAAACGTATAATTAAATGTGCTTTGCGGAAATATTTCAGTCCATTTGCTCTCAAGCTGGGATATCGCTCCATTTAAACCGGATGTCGATAAGACCTCTTTATCTAATTTTACCAATAGATTACTGGTAATTGTCCCATGTCTCAAAAGCATAGGTTTAATACCGGTTTTTAGACCAAAATGGTGGTAATCTTTCAGTACTCCGGAAATGATCCAATCTTCATCAAAAAACTTTACGGTTTTGCCCACCGCATCCTCCATATTGGATATTCCCATATGTTTGACGAATGTCTCGTTCATGACGATATAGTTGCTATGGCCTTTCGAATTTTCAAGAAAGGGACTTCCTGCCACAAATTCCATATTCATCAGGTCAAAATAATCGGGCCCAACCAAATAGTGATACCATTCGCTTTTATCATCCAGAATACCATTTGGAAAAGTAATGTCATTAAAAGAGGATAGATTGTCATAAGCTCCACCAGGATAGGTCTGTACGGCTACGGTGCCTTTAACAAAAGGAAGTTTGCGTAGTTCTATATCTAAGGTTTTAAAACCTTTTGTGCGGAATGAATCTATTTGTCCGTCAAGTATTTTTCCGTTTAACGAAACCACCTGATCTAACTCAGCGCCAATTGGTTGATTTTGCAGAAATTTAATCTGTTTGGTAACGACGATGGTGCCGATCAGTAGAATGATGGTCGCCAAGAACTGACCAATGATTAATGTTTTTCTGATATTGATTCCAGCTGAGGAAGTTCGTATTTTTCCCTTTAGCGCTTTTGCAGGAGAATAGTTGCTTAAAACAACTGCGGGATAAATACCGGAGAGCATGGCACCAACCATAATGAAACCTAACATGGGCAAAAAGCCCTTTAGGTTAGTTAACCCAAACCCGAGTTCTTTACCTACATACGTATTAAACAGGGGCAAAACTAAAAGTACAATTACGATCGCTACAAAGGCCGCTATACTGTTCAACAATAAAGATTCTATAAAAGATTGTACTATGATCTGTGGTTTTTGTGCGCCGGCCACTTTTCGAATGCCTGTTTCTTTGGCCCGCTCTAGTGACTTGGTCGTAGAGAGGTTGACGTAGTTCAACCAAGATAGTATGATGATGATAAAAGCAATAGCCAATAGAAAACGCACACGACTAACACTACCGTTCGCTTCGGCCTCATAGGGTTTGTCTGATTTTAAATGAATGTCTTCTATGGGTTCAATATTGTGCCTTTCATAGGTTAGGCTTTCTACTTTGTAATTTTTTATTTTCTCGGTTAACAGATCAATATCTGTATTATCGGCCACTTTGATGTAGGTAAAAAAACTGTTGCCGTTCCAGTTCAATTCCCTAGGATCATGATACCCTTCCCAAGTCAAAAAGGTGTCGAATGAAATCAAAAAGTCGTTTTTTATATGGGTGGTTTTCGGGGGATCTTTGAGTATTCCGTTTACCGTAAACAAGGTATTTCCATTGTAAATAACTTGGATGGTTTTACCTATTGGATCTACGTTGCCAAATGTTTTTTTAGCAAGAGATTCTGTCAATAATATGGTGTATGGTTCTTTGAGTACTGAAGTAACATCACCTTTGACCAACCTATATTTCAGAACATTAAAAATAGATGGGTCTGCCAAGGCTCCTTTCTCCCCATCAATAATCGTATTTCCATTTTTAAATGTGACATCATCAAGATGTGATAAGCGTACGAACTCTTTAATTTCAGGAAACTGATCTTTGAGCGATGGACCGCTTAAATTATAAGTTTGCGCATCCCCTGGAACAAAGACCCCGTCTTCGGTATAATCCATAAATACACGGTGCACATTTTCGGAACCTTCAAAGGTATCATAGCTATGTTCGTAGTTCACATACAACATAATCAGAACAAACGAAGCAATGCCAATAGCCAATCCGAAAATATTGATGAACGAATACAGCTTGTTCTTGAGCAAATATCTTGTGGCTATTTTTAGGAATAGTTTGTACATGGTTCTCGTTTTAATTCAATAGTTCTTTTTTTGTTCAGCTTTTCACATTTCCCTCAGTCTCTCCTTTCTAAGAGGGAAGCCAAATATTTATTCGTCCCGTAAAGCATCCACCGGGTTCGCCACGGCCGCCCTAAAACTCTGCCAGCTTACCGTGAGCAATGCTATACCAAGTGCCATAATACCCGCCAACGCAAAGATCCACCAGCTCATCGTTGTTTTATAGGCAAAACCTTCAAGCCATTTGTTCATCGCATACCACGAAATGGGTACGGCGATGACAAAAGCTAGACCGACCCACTTTACGAAGTCTTTGTTCAAAAGACTCAATATCTGGCCGATAGTCGCACCGTTGACCTTTCTGATGCTTATTTCTTTCTTGCGTTGCTGCATATAAAAAGTGGACATGGCCAAAATGCCCATTGCGGAAATGATGAAAGATAATAGTGTAAAATACCCAATCACCTTTCCGGTACGTTCATCTTTTTCATACCATTGATTGATGGTATCATCCACAAACGTGAGTTCAAACTCGGCATCGTCGACCAAATCTTTGTAGGTAGCTTTAATCTTGTCGGCCGTACCAAAAAGATTTCGTCCATCGACTTTTAAAAAAACATCGTCGGTATATGAATCCCCGATTTGTTGTCGCAGCATCAATGGTCCAATTCTATCGCGCAGTTCCTTAAAATTGAAATCATTGACAACACCTAAAATGGGTATTTCCTCTTCTTCTATTTTAAAGGAAACTATGGGATTTTCAAGGCCCAGTTCATTTACAGCTGTCTGGTTGAGATACCTTCCCTTTTCCGAGTAGGCTACTCCGGTCGGGCTGGTTTTAATATCGAAAACATTAAAGAAGGAGGAATCAACGGCGAACTCCTGAAAACTTACAGATTTTCCCTTATAATCAAATGTTTGGTTACTGCCACCGCTCAATGGACTCTGCCAGGTCAAGGAAACATCATCTACCCCCGGAATCTGTAAAAGCGCATTTTTAATGGCATCTTTTTGATCCATCGCACCCAAATATTCTAGGTGTACAATATTGTTTTTTTGAAAACCTAAATCTTTGTTTCTTAGAAAATCGGTCTGCTTTAAGATAATCCAACTACATGCCAAAAGGGCGATGGCAACGGTATACTGAAAGGTGATAAAAGCTTTTCCATAAATACTTTTGACCTTGGTGCGAAACGTACCTTTGACCACTTCGATAGGTTTGAAAGCCGCGATTTTTAGGGCGGGCAAAATGCCCGAAAGCATACCTATCAATCCAAAAACCCCGATTAATACCAGAATGTTTGAAAAAGTTATTTTTTGAAATAGGTTTAGTTGGGTATGCAACAACGAATTGAATATCGGCTCTATAAGTTTTGCTAACACCAGTGCCAATACAACTGACGCCATACAAAGCCAAATCGATTCTCGAATAAACTGAAGGAACAAGTGTTTTTTTGAACCGCCAAGCAGTTTTTTGATGGCGACTTCCTTGCCGCGAAAGGTAGCCTGCGCAATAGTCAGGTTGACATAGTTGCCAATGGCGAGCAACAAAATGAGGAGTACAATTACGGATAATACGGTAATCAGTGTTTTGCTAGTGCTTTTGGTACCATTACCCACCTTTTCGCTGAAATAGAGGTCTTTTAGCGGGGTGAATTCCACAATATTTGCCCAGCCTTCTTGATAGATCCAGTAGTCTTTCTTGAATTCATCCAATATCGAAGAAGCTTTTGCCGTAAGGTCGGTATTTTCCTTAGCAAGCAAATAAATGGACAGTGATGCAAAACCATATTCCTCCATAATATTTGCAAAGCCCCATAATTCTTTGAAGGCTTTGATATTGAACAGAGCATCCTGCGGAACAAAATGCGTGTTTTCAGGGAAGTCTTCCATAACACCGGTTACCAAATATTTATAATCAGTGTTCATAAAAACTGACTTACCGACCACATCGATCGTACCGAACAGTTTAATGGCCATGGATTTTGACAATACAATACCGTTGGCGGTTTTCAGTACTTCTTCGGGCTTCCCATTTAAAAGTGGAAAGGAAAAAATCTCAAAGAAAGACGCATCGACTCCTAAGTAATTGATTTTTAACTTTTGCCCGTCAGCAAAATGTATTCTGCCATCACCTTCCAATGTTCTTGTAAAATCCTCGATTTCAGGAATGCTATTTTTAAGGTCTACCGCTATAGGAGGCGAAAAGTCGACGGACTCATTTTCAATTCGGTAAATCCTATCCTTGTTAACATGAAAACTATCAACCGATGTTTCATTGCTGATATATACGCTCAACAATAAAATGAACGTTAGCGAAATGGCAAAACCCAACACCGTGACTACAGTGTATAGTTTGTTTTTTGAAAGGTGTCTTAAGTATGATTTTATAGCGTTCATTTTCGAGATATTTAAGAACTCATTCCGTTCGTAAACTCTTGGCAGGGTTGGCCATCGACGCCTTGAGGGCAACCATTCCCACTAGAAAAGCTGTTCCGATAAACGTCAAAAGCCCCACGACCAAAAAGACGATATGATGTACCTCTATCTTATAAGCGAAATTGGAAAGCCATCGATTACTTCCATAGAGTGCTATAGGCCAACTGATCAATAATGCAAGGGCGATAAAAAACACATACTCCTTTACTGTGGATTTTATGATATGGAATCCGGAAGCGCCTAAAACCCTGCGGATTCCGATTTCCTTGGTACGGGCAATAACCAAGAATATTGTAATTCCGACAATGCCCATGGCGGCAAGAATGACGGCTAGAAGATTCATCCAAAAAATAAGGTTGGCGGTTTGCTGGTCCTGCGCATACAACGCCTGCATGTTCTCGCTCAAAAACTCGATTTCCAAAGGAAAGGCTTCGTTCAAATCGTCATATACCGCTTTGATTTGTTGGGTAACTTCCGAAGTGTTTTCGGCATCGTATGATATAATGGTACGGCCGCCCATACGTACATTCGGGGAAAGGGTTATGAAATAGGAGGCTATTTTTTCTCGCAGGGAGAAGACGTTGATATCATCAAAAATTCCGGCAATTACAAAAGGAAAGCCTACTTGACCTTCTTCGGAAACGTATTCGGGCTCTGTAATTACTGTGGTACCGATCAATGATTCGATCGCAACACCTTTTACCTTGGCGAATTTCTCCGCCGCGGTCTTATTGATCAATGTGGCCCTGGTACTTGAACTACCAGTATCATACGTTATCTCTATGCCATACGCGTTCAAAGCGTCATTATCTAAATATAATTGGTTAGCGTCATCGAATACTTCATCAACACCCTGTAATTTATAGGTCATTTGATTATAAGTTCCTATACCGAGGGAAGATCCGTTACCGACGTGAGTGATCAAAGGTATTTTTTTCAACTGTTCTTGAAAGGCATCCTGTTTTTCTGGGGAAGTATAGGCGTATAAGATGCCCTCCTTGTTAAAACCTACATCCTTGTTTTCGATATAATCCATTTGGCGCATCACAAAATAGGAAATGGAGGTTATAGAGATTAATATCACGAATTGGCTTACGATCAAATATTTTCTAATGGAAAAATGTTGAAAGCGGTTGTCCCTTAGATTTTCCTTGAAAAGGCTCAAGGTATCTTTCCAGGATAGGAAAATGGCCGGAGCGATACTTGCCAAAATACCCATTACCACTGCCAAGGTAATCAGGAGCATAAGGGTCTGGGGTGCCTTAAATATGTTGGTACTCAAATTCACGCCCATAAGTTCGTTGAACGACGGGACCACTAATGAGATCAAAAGTGCTAAAATCGGCAAGGAGATCAAGGCCAACAGAACTCCTTCTATTATAAACTGCAGGGCGATGGAGTAATTCAAAGCGCCCATGGCCTTCTTTATACCAATGGTTTTTCCTTGTTTTGATTTGATGGCCAAGGTAAAATTGGCGTAGTTAAATAATGTGATGACCAGAATGAACAGGGCAAAACCTCCAATCAGTAGTATAAAGGAATAATTGCCCGGTGTTTTCAGTTCATAAAGAATAGTGGACTTTAAGTGAATATCTTCCAGAGGCTGCAAGAAGTGTTTTTTGTACAAGGGGTCCTTAACAATTCTCGGATTGATGGTTGCCATGGAAGCGTTCAACTGATCTTCAACCTCCTTGTAATTGGCATTATCAGCCAGGCCCAAATACACCCTACTGCCCCAATAATCGATTTGGGGTTTGCTCAATGCCATGGAAAAATCAAAATGGGAATTCAAGGGAACATCTTCAATAATGACAGCAACTTGAAAACTATCTTCACCGATAGTTATGGCTTGCCCCACAACAGCCGAAGGATTCTCCATAGCATCGCCAAATATCTTAGAGGCCGATGTCGCCGTCAATAAGACTTTATTAACACCGTTTCCAAAGTCGGAAAGACTTCCAGCCAAAGGTTTCCAAGTGAATAGGGTCGCGAACTCTTGGGGGGTGTTGGTGTTCAGAAAGTCTTTTTCCTGCACTCGGTTTCCGTTCCATTCCACATATTCCAAATTTTCCGATGTAATGAATTGGGCTGCGTTCTCAACTCCAGTAACATTTTTCAACGCCGCTACCTGCTCTTTTTGAGTTGTGGGATCGTTATCACTCCATTGTACAACGCTGTAGTCCTGTGAACGATAGCTCCACGCAAGACGATATATATTTTCCGAATTCACATGGAATTTATCGTAGCTATATTCAAACCCGATGTAGCCAATCGCGACAAAAGCAACAAAAAGGCCCGCAACCAAACTTAGTAAGTTGAATACCGTAAAAAAACGGTTTCTCAAAAACCCTCTCAATGCAATTTTTAAACTTGTCAGTATCATACTATTTTTTTATTCTGTTCGTAAACTTTTTATGGGATTTGCATTTGCCTTGGCAATCGTTCGAATACTCATGATCGCCAAAGCGATGACCAACATAGCCACTCCGCTTGCCGCAAATACCCACCAGCTCAGTTCCGTTTTATAGGCAAAATCTTGCAGCCAATTGTTGATTCCGTACCAAGCGATCGGGGCGGCTATAACGAATGCTATTCCAACCAAGATCAAGAATTCCTTGCAAAGCAAAAGGTTCAATTGGGTCAATGAGGCGCCTAAAACTTTTCTGATGCCGATTTCTTTGGTGCGGCGTTCGGTGGTATGGATGACCAGGCCCAATAATCCCAAACAGCTGATCAAAATGGCGAGGCCTGTGGCCCATTTCAGCAAGATCGAGGTTTTGCTTTCCTGTTCATAAAACCGTTCAATGGTATCGTCCATAAATTTTGGGTCAAAATCGAAATCCGGATACACTTTATCCCAAGCCGCTTCCACTTTCGCCATATTCTGTGTCCACTCACCAGAACTATCAGTATCAAAAGAAAGATGAAGTGTATTGAACTGGGCATATTCATTTCGGTTCCAGTCGCCGACCAACGCCATAGGTTCAATGCCCGTTCGCAGCGAACGTTGGTAAAAATCGTCCATTACGCCCACTATCGGGTAGGCATCCTTTCCTTCGCCTAGCATTTTGCCGACGGCCTCTTCAGGAGTTTTGAAACCTAGTTGGCGCATAAATGTTTTGTTGATGACGTATTCGCGAATCGTATCATTCAATGGCATACGGCCCGCCAGTAATTTCAACTTATACAATTTTAGATAATCAGAATCTCCAAAAAGCAATTGCAGATCAGAGCGCACCTCTTTTTTTCCATCTTTATACGTAACTCCCATGGAGTTCCAACTTCTAGAGGCCGGTGGATTACCGCCCATGGTTATTTGCTTAATGTGTGGAATCGCCTTTACTTCCTGCATAAACCTAAGTTTTTTGTCCATCGAACGGTCATTGTAAGGTGTTCTCACATAGGCTATGGCATCGGTCTTAAAGCCCATATCTTTAGTCATCAGAAAATGAATTTGCTTGCCAACCAATAGGGTGGCTATGATAAAAATCTGGGCTATGGTAAATTGAAAAACCGTCAAATACTTGCGAAGTGAACCTTTGTCGCTATTAGGTAAAATTTGATTCTTCAATACCGATACAGGTTTGAAACGTGAAAGCACCAGTGCCGGATAAAACCCTGATAATAAAGTCAAAATCAATAATAGAACTAGAGCCCCAACAATCAGCATAGGGCTTTTAAAGAGTTGGAAATCGACCCCTTTGGGCATGAAATCCACAAATAGCCGTAGTAGCCAAGAAGAGAGTAAAAGCGATACAGCCGCAGCGGTCAAAGTTAAAATCAAGGTCTCGCCCAAAAATTGGTAAATCAGTTGTTTTCTAGAGCTACCAAGTGTTTTTCTGATTCCGATTTCCTTAGCGCGTTGGGTTGCTTGTGCCGTGTTCAGGTTTACAAAGTTGATACAGCCTAAAAGCAACAAAAACAGGGCGACAAAGGCAAGACTCATCAGAACAGGCGTACTCGCTTGGTCTCTACTATAATCAAAGGTGCCGTATTTAGGGTTAAAATGTAGGTCGGCCAAAGGCTGTAAACGAAAATCGCGTAGCTGCCCAAAGGCGATAGCGTCTTTATCTTGATGTTCTTTGGCAAAATCGCTCAATTGGCTTTGAACCAAAGCCGGGTCAGTATTTTCTTTCAGTTTTATGAACAATTGAGAGGCACTATTGGTGCTGCCCCAGCTGTCATCTCCCAAGATATTTTTAGCCCCTTCGGTACCCAGAGTCTTTGTCGAAATGAATTCCTCAAAGAAAAGGTCGCTTCGCTCCTCAAAATTTTTGACGATGCCAATCACGCTAATTGGTATGGAATCGTCATAAACAAGTGTTTTTCCGATAACCTCGTTCGGGGCAAGTTCAGGAAAATACTGTTGTGCCCTTGATTGGCTCATAACGACCTCACCCGGTTGGGATAGGGCAGTTTTTGCATCCCCCGCCAGCCATTGATAGTCAAAGATTTGAAAATAGCTGTTATCACAGTAGATAACATTTTCAGGTTGCATAAATACCCTTACCCGTTCCTGATTCTCAACTCGATAGGGTTTATTGGTAAAAAACGGACTTATGAATTCAACACTGGGAGTCTCTTCTTCAAGGGTTTTTGCCAACGGCACTGAAACACCGGGATTATAAGACTTATTCTCCGGATACGTGAATTCCGTTGTAACCCGATAAATCCGATCTCCATTGGCATGAAATTTATCGAAGGTCATGTCAAAATAAATCATCGCGCCTATGACAAAGGCGGAACTTAGGCCTATTGAGAGGCCAATGATGCTAATCAAGGAAAACGCCTTGTTCTTCCAGATGTTTCGGAATGCGATTTTTAGATAGTTTCTGAACATGGTTCTCGTTTTGAGATTTTAAACAACCGCTTTTATTTCTGTTTTCGTTTTTTATTTGACATTCCGCAAGACATCTCTAAAGTTACCTCAAGGGGACAATACCCCTAATCAAGCTGCTCGTCCAAGTAAAGGGTTTCCCTTTGGGAGCTAAAGGGCTATTCCGTTCGCAAACTTTTAACCGGGTTCGCCAAGGCAGCTTTTATCGCCTGAAAACTGACTGTGAAAAGTGCTATCATCAAGGCTGCAAAACCTGCGATGGCAAAAACAAGCCATCCAATTTCGATGCGGTAAGCAAAGGCCTCAAGCCACTTTTGCATAAGAAAATAGGCCAAGGGGAAGGCGATGATCAAGGCCAGCCCGACCAACTTCAAAAAGTCTTTGGATAACATTTGGGTGATGCCCAAAACGGTAGCGCCCAACACTTTTCGTACCCCGATTTCCTTTTTACGCTGTTCTGCCATAAAGGCGGCCAATCCGAATAATCCAAGACAGGCAACGAAAATGGCGAGGCCACAGAATATGAGTCCGATAGTGGCGGCTTTCTGTTCCCGCGCGTACAACGTCTCCATTTTTTTGTCCAAAAAGGAGTATTCAAAAGCGGAATCGGGTATAACTTTTTGAAAAATACTTTCCAATTCGCCTAGTGTATTTGAGAGTGCGGCACTACTCAAGCGGACCAAAAGATATGATTTCGGTTCGCGATCGCTATTGTGAAACGCGTAAGCACCAATCGGCCGGTGCAGCGATTCAAAATTAAAATCGTCGACTACACCTCTGATGTATGCATTGTTGCCCAACCACATATTCACTTTTTTACCAATGGCCTCATCAGGGCTCAAGCCCAGATAATCGATTGCCTTTTTATTGAGTAGCACTTCGACCAAGGTATCTCCCTCTTGTTTGAACGCAGGCAATGGTTTTCCGGCCAATAGTTTCAATTGGAGTACATCGATGATACTGGCATCGGAAACGTTGGTCTGAATGTTCAGGCCTTGTTCATCATTCTCATCTTTAAAAATGGAACGTCCACTGACATCCAATCCCGGGAAGCCTTGGGCCATACCTACTTCAGATACTGTGGTCAAGGCCTTGAATTCTTGTAATAGGGCTTCTTCGTTGGCGTCATTATTGATACCTCCCGTAGCAATGGCAATCACATTTTCAGGATTATAACCCAAGTTTTTATCCTGCATATATTGTATTTGCTGATACACCACCAATACCCCAACGATCAATATGACCGATGCGGCAAACTGTAGCACTACAAGGCCTTTTCGTACAACTCCATTGCCGCCACCGGTAGCTTTGTTCTTCAAAATTGTATTCGGCGAAAAACCGGAAAGATAAAATGCGGGATACGATCCGGAAACCAAAGTCGTCAATGCCCAAAACAACAGTAGACCGATTATGAATTCAAAACTGAATAACGATTCCAATTGCAGGTCGCTTAGTGTAAGTGCATTGAAAATGGGCATTAATACAACAGCCATAAACATTCCGATACCCAATGCGATCAGGGTAATAAAACCGGTCTCTGCATAAAATCGCCCGATCAGATTCGATACCGAAGCTCCCAACGTCTTATTGATACCCACATCTTTGGCTCTTTTTTGAGAGCGGGCTGTCATGAGGTTCATATAGTTCACACAGGCGATCAGCAATATCAGAACGGCAAGAAACGACAGGTTTCGAATTTCTTTGATATCCCCGATTCGAGATGTGTAGCTATTAAAATAGTTCGCGGAATACAGATGAACTCTTTGCAAAGGTTGCACCGATAAGGAAAACCATTGACCTTCCTTATCCACATTTTTGTCCAAGACCTGTTGCAACTGTTTTTCGGTGGATGCCATCGTTGCGTTTTCGTTCAATAGCAAATAGGTCTCGAAACTTGAGTTACCCCAACTCGGTTCTTTGGCAAAACCTCTCGTATTGAACGAAGCGATAAGGTTTGCATCTAAAGTACTGTTTGACGGGAAATCTTTAAAGACAGCGGTTACTTCCAATTCATGCCTGTTATCGACCTTAATACTCTTGCCCATGGGATCGGCATCTCCAAAATACTTTTTGGCGGTACTTTCGGAAATTGCGACGGTATTTGGTCGTTGCAATGTTCTTTCGGCGTCGCCCTTGACCATTTCAATACCGAAAATGGTAAAGAGTTCGGGGTCGCACCAAAAGAGTCGATTTTCAGTGAAATTGGAGTTATCGACATTTACAAAAGCCGATTGGCCAAAACCGTGTTGAAGCATGCGAGCCGCATATTTTACATCTGGAGCATCGTTTTTCAAAGCCGGGGCCAATGCGGCCGGAGCGGTCGCCCATACCTCGCTATTGAACATATCATCGTCTGTATTGACCAATACGCGATAGATATCGTCCTTTTTAGTGTATTGGTTATCAAAACCAAGTTCGAAATTTATGAAAGCGAACAAAAGAATGGCGATGGTAAGTCCAATGGACAAGCCTAAAATATTGAGTACTGAAAACATACGGTCCGTTTTCAGGTTTCGCCAGGCGATTTTAATGTGGTTTTTTAGCATGTTATTCCGTTTTAAGTATCTCTTACCCCTTTGCGCGTGATAAAAAAAGAGTCGATTTTCATGCCATACATTCAATCATTTCATTGTCAATTACTTATAGCAAAACTCATTGAAAAAGTATCCTTTGAGTGTATAAATTTTTGACAATGGATGTACAATATGTTTACATACCCCAGAGGCTTGAATCGGTCATTCGGTGCGCAAGCTTTTTATAGGGTTTACCACCGCCGCCTTAATGCTCTGATAGCTTACCGTAATTATAGCGATACCGATTGCCAATAAAGCCGCCAGACCAAACACCCACCAAGGGATATCGATACGATATGAAAAATCTTCGAGCCATTTGTTCATGGCGAACCAGCCAATGGGCAGCGAAATAAGAATTGCTATACCCACCATTTTAAGAAAGTCAGTGGTCAAGCGGTAGGTAATTTGGCTGACACTGGCCCCGAGCACCTTTCGAATACCGATTTCTTTAGTACGTTTTTGGGCATTGAAGGCGGCGAGACCAAACAGACCCAAGCACGCAATTAGAATGGAGAGTATGGAAAAGACCATGAATATTTTACCCAATCGCTGCTCGGCCTCATATACAGTGTTGAAAGAATCATCCATAAAACGATAGCTAAAGGGTTGGCCTGGGGCAAGTTTTTCCCATATACCTTCTATACTTGCGATTGCACTTGAAAAGTCTCCGGCATTCAACTTTATGGCCATATTCCCGGTGGAACGGTTCATTAAAAGGCACAAAGCTCCAATATCTTCCCGCAATGATTCGTAGTGGAAATTTCTGACCACACCGATGATAGTGTAGAATTCAGACTCTTCCACATCTATATCTTGAGAAATTCGCATCCCCAAAGCTTCTTTAGCCTCCATGCCCAAAACGGGAAGGGCTGCTTCATTAATAATTACAGCAGTGGAATCAGTACTGAACCGCTCGTCAAAATTGCGTCCAGCAACAAGTTCCATATTCAAGGTCGGAACGTACTCTTTGTCCACATTCCAGATTTGCATCTGAATGGCATTTTCTTGCTCCCTAGAACCTTCCTTAAAAAAAGAAGTGTTCGACCTCGCCGATGGCGTTGGTAAAAAACTACTCAACGTTGCGCTTTGCACGGGCCCTAATTTAACGACCTCTTCCTTGAAAGTATCCACTTGTTTGCCAGCTGCAAAGGTATCCTCGATCAGTATCACTTGTTCTTTCGAAAAACCGAGATCCTTCCCTTGAATATAATTCAGTTGTTGAAAAACCACCAAGGTGGCGATGATCAAAAACACCGAAATAGCGAATTGAAAGACGACCAAGGCATTTCGGATACCTCCGCCCCCGACATCTTTTTGGCCTCCACCTTTTAGGGTTTTGACGGGCATGAAGCGCGACATAAAGAACGCCGGATAACTTCCGGAGAAAAGGCCTAGCAATAGCGTGGCAAGCAACAAAATCAACCAGAAAAATGGATTTTCATAAGGGATGGAAATCGATTTTCCAGAAAGTTCATTAAAGAACGGAAGTACCACGATTGCTATAATCAGCGCCAAGAGCAACGAAATAAAAGCGATCAGTCCCGATTCGATTAAAAACTGACGCACGAGATCCAATTTGTTAGACCCCAAGGTTTTGCGTATGCCGACCTCTTTTGCTCTTTTTAAAGAATGTGCCGTAGAGAGATTCATAAAGTTCACACTGGCCAATACCATCAAGAAAAGAGCTATAAATGACAGGATGTAGACATTTTGAATACTACTGTTGCCGCTCATTTCGGATTGCCTGTTAGAATAAAGATGAATGTCGGTCAGGGGCATGGTATGATATCTGTAATAGTTCCCTGAAGCCGCAAATGACTCCGCCGTAATACCCGGAAAAACTTGTTGCGCCCATGGAAGTAGATATTTTTCAAGTATCGATTCCAATGGAGCTTGAAATTCTTCGCCCTTGGCCCTAGGTATTAATTTGATGAACGTATAGTAGTTCGTATTGCCCCAGAGATTTTCGCGGGAGTCGGCCAATCCGGCCATGGCCAAAAAAACGCTATGATCCCTCAGAAAAGAATTTTTAGGTAGATCTTCTATGACCCCGGTTACCGTATATGTGTCGGTATTGTTCAAAAGAAGGCTTTGGCCTAAGGCATTCTGTACACCAAAATGTTTCTCTGCAGCCGTTCTCGTCAATACTAAGGTATTGGGTTGGGTGAGTGCGGTTTTCACATCCCCTACCAAAAGGTCGATTCCGAAAAAATCAAAGAAAGTGGAGTCGGCAAATGTGGCGCGGAGTTCTTTGGTATTGGCTTCGGTACCACTTTTTTTTAAGAGCATGCTTCCTTGGTCCCTAAACCTAACAGTGGATTCGACCTGCGGGAAATCACGTAATAAAGTTCCCGCCATGGGTGCCGACGTTTGAGAAGCTTCTATTTCTGCACCGCCAAACTTAATGTCTGCATCTATGCGATAGATACGATCGGCATCGGCGAACATTTTGTCAAAACTCAGTTCGTCATATATGTATAATGAGATGAGTAGACCTCCGGCCATGCCAATGGCGAGTCCGAAGGTGTTGAGGAAGGTAAAAAAGGGTTGCTTTTTAAGGCTTCTCCAGGCGATTTTTATATAGTTTTTAAACATGACAATTGATTTTTAATGATTGATGATTCTATTTCATTCTGTACGTAAGCTTTTTAAAGGTTTGATCAAGGCGGCCCCTACCGATTGATAGCTTATCGTGAGAATCGCTATGACCAAGGCGATAAGTCCGGCGGCGATAAAAATTTCCCAGCCGATGGAGATGCGATATGCAAAATCTTCAAGCCAACGACTCATCATATACCATCCGATAGGAACGGCAATCAGGATGGAGATCAGTATCAGTTTCATAAAATCCCAAGTCAAGAGTTGGTAGATGCTTTTGAAGGGTGCGCCTAGGACCAACCGTATACTGATTTCTTTTTTGCGTTGTTCTACCATAAAAGCGGAAAGTGCAAACAACCCAAGGCAGGCCACAAAAAGTGCGAAAAGGGAGAAGCTATTGAAGATTTTTCCCATGCGCTGTACATCTTCGTGCATTTGAGTAAACTCTTGGTCCAAAAAGGTATAATTGATAGCCTGATTTGGAATGCTCTTGTTCCAAACGGATGTGATGGAAGCCAAGGCTTCATTGATGTTTCCCTTTTCCAATTTTACGGATATTGCGCCAATGTCATTACCGATGACCAGCGAGAGCGATGAAATATCCTCCTTCAACGATTTAAAATGAAAATCCTCCACGACCCCGATAATTTTCCATAGTTGGCCGTTGTTGTCCACCTCTTTTCCGATGGGATCTGTCAATGCGAGTTCCTGTACCATTCTGGAATTGATAATGATGGAATTGATGGAGTCGGAAGCGAATTCCTTTGAGAAATCACGTCCCTCTTTCAACGTAATCCCCAAGGTTTTGATATAGTCATAATCGACCCTCCATATTTGGGCGGGAATGCCCCTGCCCTCGTTTCCTTCATCGGGCCTTCTAAAGGTATTTCCGTTTCGATTGCCACCCTCGATGGGCAGATAATAGCTTGCACTTACCGCCTTTACCTGTGGCAATTTTTGTAACTGTTCTTTGAACGTATCGGCACGATTTCCCAAAACATCGGTGCCTTCGAGAATTACGACCTGCTCCTTATCGTATCCTAATTCCTTTTTTAGAATATAGTCCATTTGCCGGTAAATGATCAACGTTCCGATAATCAAAATGACCGATGTCGTAAACTGAAAAACGACCAGGCCACTTCGCAGTTTTCCGCTTTTGCCGCCCAATGACATACTGCCTTTTAACACATTAACAGGTTTGAAAGCTGACAAATAGAACGCAGGATACAATCCAGCAATAGCCCCAACGACCCAGGCGGAAACCAAAAGTATGGGAAGAAACCACCACGCCGTCCATGGCATGGCAATAGTCTTGGCCGCTATATCATTAAAGGCAGGCAACAAGGCCCACGCCAATACAATACCCAGCACAAAAGATATGACACTGAAAACAACTGATTCGGTCAGAAACTGGACAACTAGATTGTGCTTAAAAGCGCCCACGGTTTTTCGAAGACCGACTTCCTTGGCCCTATTGGCCGATTTTGCCGTAGAGAGATTGATGAAGTTGATTATGGCTAAAAGTAACACGAACCCCGCAATGGCGGCGAACAACCAAACAAAACGAATATCACCATGTTTAAGGCCATCGCCCATTTTTATATCCGATTTTAAATGGATATCGGTTACGGGCTGCAACTTGTATTCAATGGTTCTGAGCACATCTATAAAATCGGCTCCTCGACCATTGTCCAATTGCGCGGGGATCACGTAGTTCTCTATAATGGATTGCATTTTTTGCTCTAACTCCTGAACATTGGCATTCGGATCTACCAAGATATAGGTAAAGTAGTTCTGGTTGGTCCAGCTCATATTGGTGTCCTCTATAGGTAGTAGGTAATCAAAATCGAGGTGTGAATTCTTGGGCACTTCTTTCATGACGCCTGTTACAGTGTATGGATTCGAAGTATCATTGTCCAAAATAATGGTTTGCCCTATGGCCTTGCCGTTCTGAAAATATTTTTCCGCTTTCGTTTTGGAAATAACGATACTTTTCGGGCTTGTCAACGCTTCATCAGGATTGCCTTGTTCCAATGGTATTTCCAAGATATCGAATGCCTCTTGGTCGGCAAGCATAAAGCCTTCTTCAAAATTGTTCTGTGATTTTCCTGAAAGGCGCATGCCGCGCTTACCGGCCCCGAAAATCTCTATGGTATTGACCTTACCCGCTTTCTTGATTTCCGGGAAATCGGATTGCAGGGCATCGGCAAACGGTAGTTGAAAATGTACGCTTTTCATCACCTCCCCGTTCCACTGGCCTTGCATGACCACCCTGTAGATTTTATCTTTATTGGCATAGTGTTGATCATAGCTCAGTTCGTTTCTTATAAACAGCGCGATCAAAAGACAAGCGGCGATACCCACGGCAAAACCCCCGATTTTGATGATCGTAAAGAGTTTGTCTTTTTTAATGCTTCGCCAAGCGATTTTTAGGTGATTTTTGAACATGGTTTTCGTTTTTTGATTATAATTTTCATTCAGTTCTCAAGATTTTAGCCGGATCTGTACGTGCCGCCTTAAAGGTTTGAGATCCAATCATAAGAAAGGAAATTAACAGGACTCCTAAAAAACCTGCCAACAACTCAGTTATGCCAATGCTTTCATGGTACGCGAAATTGCTCAGAACAACCTTGTCGAAAAGCAAGTAGGTCGCCGGGAGGGCAATACAAGCCGACAAAGCCAATAAAACCAAGAAATTTTTGCTCAATTGAAAGACAAGATTTCCTTCGCCTGCACCAAGTACCTTGCGAATACTGATTTCCCTAAGCTTTGTTTCGGTCGTAAAGACTACCATCCCGAACAATCCCATGGATGAGATACAGATGGCCAAGAACGATAGAAAACCGATTACTTTGATTATCATCGAAAACCCGCTATAGGCCTGTTCAATTTGGTCGTCATAGAATTTTGCATCCAATTCATGCACATTGTTGTCGAGTTCTTTCCAGATTTTTTCTATACTGGCGAAAGTGCCGGACCAATCCGTTGTACTGATTTTTGCATTGATATAATTATCCGGATTTGTTGAATAGCGCACAACCAATGGTTGAATTGCTTGTTCTGGCCGCTCGTAATGAAAATCCTTTAACACCCCGATTATAGTTAACTTCTTTCCATCAATAGTTACCATTTCATCTATGGCTTTGTTGACATCACCATTTCCTATATTATATTGTTTTAACAACTTTTCGTTTACTATTACCTCATTTTCTTGTGTGTCAATATTTTTGTTTCTAAAATTTTCTCCTGCAAGAAATACGTGTCCGTGCAAGGGTAAATAGTTGGCATCGACAACGTTTTGTTGTACGCTTATAGAATCATTTTGATCCTTATATTTTAGTTGAGTTCCATTTATATTACCAAGACTGGTGACGATGCGTGATTGCGAAATCTCTTTTACCGCTGGTATTTTAGATAGTTCTTCTACCAACAGGTCGGCTTTATTGCCTTGCAACCTTATGTTCAAGATGTTCTCTGTGGAAAAGCCAAGATCGTACGCTATAAAACTTTTATACTGTGTATAACCAATGATCGTAGTGGTTATGAAAATGAGTGAAAAGACGTACTGAACAACTATTAAGGACTTGCGTAGACTCACACGATGAAATAGCTTTAGGGAGGTAATACCCTTCAAGACCTGAAGTGCCTGAATTCGTGAAAAAAACAATGCTGGAAATATACCGGCGATAATACCGATAAAAATAGCAAGCCCAATAAACCATAAAATGGTAACAAATGATAAGTCAAGAACCACAAGGCGATTTATATAATCGTGAATACTTACGAACTCTTCCCTTAAAAACAAAAATAATAGTAACGCGAACCCCAGTGATATCAACGATATGACCACCGATTCGGTTACAAACTGAAATATTACTTGCCTTTTACCTGCTCCAACCACTTTTCGAATTCCCACTTCCTTTGCGCGTTTCAGAGCTCTTGCAACAGATAGATTCGTATAATTAAAGCACGCCGACAATAGAACGATACAGGTCAAGGCTATAAGCACCCAAATAGCAATAGGATCTAAACTAGGGCCTATTTCATTGACTTGTGAGCTGCCTATCGAGATTTCATTCAACGGCTGAAGGGACAAATCTATTTTTTGGTCCGCAAGGCCCATACTCTGTGATTTGCTGATTTCATCGATACTTGTCTGCACCGATGAAATATTATGTTCCTCCGGAAGTAGCAAATAGGTATAATTATCGTAAAACGTACCCCAGCCCATAAAATCGCCATCATGGGTGGGTTTTTGGAGCTCAACGGTAGAAAAGGAAACTAACGCCCCGAAATCGAGATGCGATAGTTTTGGAATGTCCTTCATTATTCCCGTTACTTTATAGGTGAGACTGTCAAATCTGATTGTTTCCCCAAGTGCATTTGAATTTCCAAATAGTTTTTCGGAGGTTTTCTCTGTCAATACTATTGAAAAGGGTTCTTGTAGAGCAGTCTGGGAGTTTCCTTGCGTTAAGGGAAATGTAAAGACTTTCAAAAATGAATTGTCCGCCCATAATGCTTCCATGGGTATTTTACTATTTCCGATTTTCGCATCACCACCGAAACCTCTTCGAATTATGGTCACGTCATCTACTCCCGGAACCGATTCCCTAATTTCGTAACCCGCCTTTACCGAAGTGGAAGCAAGGTTCATTACAAAACCATTGGCATCTTGATTCGATGTAGATACTCGATAAATTCTGTCTTTGTTCTCATGAAAATTGTCATAAGACAATAAGTCTGAGATAAAAGTGATCATTAACAAGCCGACCGAAATACTGACTGCCAGACCAACAACATTTATGGCCGTAAACAACCTATGGCGACCCATGCTTCGTAATGCGATTTTTAGATAATTTTTGAACATGGTTCTCGTTTTTTGATGATTCCCGGCAAGTTGTATAAACGGCCTCAGAGAAAGGGAATCGATTTTCATGCCATGTTCGCATTATGTTGAAAATCTGTTATTTATAATCAAATTAGAAGAAAAAGGCATGCCTAAGTGTAAAATATTTGGACAGAATTTGTACAATATATTTACATAGTCCAAGCAATCCTTAAAAGGGTCTTGCATAAGAAACTCCAACCCCCGTATTTGGTAGCGGGGAATAACAGAGAACACTATTCCGTTCGTAAACTATTCACAGGGTTCGCATTCGCAGCCTTGATAGCTTGAAAACTTACCGTAAGAATGGTGATTGCCAATGCCCCAACAACGGCCAGAACAAAAATCCACCACTCCATAATGATGCGGTACGGGTAGTCTTGCAGCCAGCCGTTCATGACGTAGTACGAAATAGGAATGGCGATAAAACAAGAGATAATGACCAGCTTTAAAAAGTCTTTGGAAAGCATGTTCCACACATTGAAGGTAGAGGCTCCCAAAACTTTTCTCACCCCGATTTCTTTGGTACGCTGTTCGGCTACAAAAGAAGTCAATCCAAAGAGTCCGAGGCAACTGATTAAGATGGCCAATGCCGTGAAAATTCCCGATAGGGTTCCGATGCGTTCCTCGGCCGCAAATTTTTCGCCGTACTCACTATCCACAAAATCATATTCAAAGGGAATATCAGGAAAATGTTCCTTAAAGACCCTTTCAACAATGGCCACGTTTTGACTTGCGCTTTGATTCGGGTTCAATCTAAGATTGTAGTAACTTGAATTGTCGAACCTATCAAAAACATACAGCCCCTGTTTTACAGGCTCATAGGGCGATTGTGCTATTATGTCTTCCACAACACCAATAATTTTCAATGGCGGATTAGGATCTTCTTGATCATCATCTTTCAAAAATTGACCTATCGGGTTTTCCATGCCCAGATATGCCTTCGCTGTCTCGTTGATGAGAATGGCCAAAGAGTCGGAGGCGAAATCCCTCGAAAAATCCCTTCCCTCAACGATTTTTAAGTTCAAGGACTTTGCATATTCGGGAGAAACCTCGGTCCATGCCAGATCTTCTTGAAAACCTTCAGGTTTTCCTTCCCAAGTATATCCACCTCTATTGGACCAGATTCGTGTAGTCGGACTACTGGAAGATGACATTTCGACCACTGCGCCAGATCCTATGAACTCACTTCTCATCAAATCATATTTACCATTGAAATCTTGGCTGAACGTAGGCACCTGTATCAAGCCTTCTTTGTCATAGCCGACCGGTCTGTTCTTCGCATGGTTGATCTGCTGCATTACGATAACGGTACCGATGATAAAGGCTACGGATACCGTAAATTGAAGTACCACCAATATTTTTCTGGGCAGGCCAGCGTATTTACCGGCTTTAAAGGTCCCTTTTAAGACATCAACGGGTCTAAACGAGGATAGATACAGGGCAGGATAACTACCCGCCACTAGCGCCGTGAACAGAATGAAAGCCAACGAGCTCAACCAAAAAATTCCACTGCCCCAAGGGAAGGAAATCTCTTTTCTCGACAGTTCGTTAAATCCGTTCAAAGACAGTAATACGATCAAAACCGCTAGGATAAAAGCAAAGACAACCACTAAGAAAGATTCACTCAAAAATTGATTGATCAATTGTCTTCTTTGGGAACCAATCGACTTTCTTATTCCAACTTCCTTGGCGCGTTTTTCAGATCTTGCCGTACTCAGGTTCATAAAATTGATACAGGCCAAAAGCAATACAAAAGCCCCGATGATTCCGAAGAGCCAGACATACTTTATTCTTCCGCCCACCTGTTTACCATTTTCAAAATTGCCGTGCAAATACCATTCTTTCATGGGGAAAAGAAAAATTTGCGGGTTGAACTCTGCTGTATCCTCGTTCAAATCTTTCTTGACGTTTCGAATGGTTTGGCTAACTTTTTCCATGTTCGCATTGTTATTGAGCTCTACGAACATTTGAAATGAGTTGTTGCCCCATTGATCTTCGGCTTCTTTGACCCATTCACGAGAGGCGAGATATTGGTCCCAAGGAATAATATATTTCGTATCGTTAAAGGTATTGTTGACAAGGATGTCTTTATAAACCGAAGTAACCATCAAATCATATTGGTTACTGACCTTGACGACTTTTCCGATAGGGTCTTGCTTACCAAATAATGCTTCAGCAGTGGACTCGGAGAGCATAATGGAATTGACCTCCCTCAAGCCGTCTTTTTCTCCCTTAAGAATTTGCAACTCTAGAAGTTCAGGAGCTTCCCTTTGCATATAGTTACCGGAGCGGGAAAGGTTAGTTTCGTTGTATTTCAGATATAGATCATTCGTCCATGACGACATTATCAAATGTTTGAAGTTGTCACCATACCCATCGCGCAATGCTTTTTCCAAAGGTCTTGGCAGGGCAGGGCCTGTACCGGTATTGCCGTTAAAAGTTTGGGATTGAAATACCTGCGCAATCCTGTCTTTATTTTTGAAGTAGTCGTTATGGGATAGTTCGTCAACGACCCATAGGCCGATTAAAAGGGTGACGGCCATACCCAAGGCAAGGCCGCCGATATTGATGGCGGAGTAACCCTTGTTCTTCTTCAGGTTTCGCCAGGCGATTTTCAGATAGTTTTTAAACATGATTGATGATTTTGATTGATGTTACTTTTAAACCATTCTTATATAAAGACTTCCTAAATGACAAAAAGTTTCACTCCGTGCGTAAACTTTTTACAGGATTGGCATTGGCAGCTTTGATGGCATGAAAGCTAATGGTCACCACGGCAATGACCAGTGCAATGCCGCCTGCTAGCAAAAATGTCCACCAGCTAATATCTATGCGATATGCATAAACGTCTAGCCATTTGCTCATTGCATACCAAGAAAAAGGAGTGGCAATAAGTATCGCGACCAAAACAAGCTTAATAAAGTCTTTGGATAAAAGGGCAACTATACTTGAGGCCTCAGCGCCCAATACTTTTCGTACTCCTATTTCCTTGGTTCTTTGCATGGCACTGTAGGTCGCCAAACCTAAAAGACCTAAGCAGGCGATTAAAATGGCCAAAAAGGAAAATATGGTAAATAAATTTTTGAACTTGATGTCGGCCTCATATTGCGCGTTAAAGGATTGATCCAAGAAACTATATAGAAAAGGACGATGTGGTGCCAACTCGCTCCATTTTTTTTCAATATTGGAAACTGCAGCTGCGAGGTCTGTAGCTTTAACCTTCAACGAAAGAAATTTGCCGTACGTCTCATAACGTAAGGTCAATGGCGCTACCTTTTGGTGTAAAGAGAGATAATTAAAGTCTTTGACTACCCCGATTATTTTTCCTTCCCTGCCCCATTGCTCGAATCGTTTTCCTATAATTTCCTTGGGATCCGAATATCCAAAACTTTTGGCGGCAGCCTGGTTGATAACCATTGCGGATACGCTGTCGGTAGGGAACGCTCTAGAATAATTTCGTCCAGCGACCATTTCTATTTCATAGTGTGGAATAAAATCGTAATCCACCTCATACAGGAAAGGCTCAAAATTGTCCATGGCACCGTCGTAGGTCTCTATATTCGTTCCTGCAGCAGGAAAATGAGCTCCGGGAACGGTACGAGAACCTGCCACCGAAGTAATCTCCGGTAGGCTTAAAAATTCATTTTTGATCGTTTCGAGGTTGCTAAGTACTTGACCATCCCAATTAAAATCGATAACCAATTGTTTTTCCCTATCGAACCCAAGGTTTTTATTCAACATGTAACCCAATTGAAAGTATACGATCACTGTGCTGGCTATTAGCGCTATGGATAGGCTAAATTGAAAAACTACGAGTCCTTTTCTAAGACTTGTTCCCTTTTGGGAGGTTCTGAAAATTCCTTTAAGTACACTCGAAGGTTTAAAACTGGATAATACGAATGCCGGATAACTTCCGGCTAAAAGACCTGTAATCAAGGCTATGCCAAAGTAAAGCGATAAGGTTGTACCATCAAAAATCTCATCGGCTGAAAACTGTTTTCCCGTAATTTCGCTCATCCAGGGTAATCCCAATAACACAAAGGCCAGACCTATCATGGCAGAAAGAAGAACCATAATCATCGATTCGCTTAGAAACTGATAAATCAGTCCTTTTTTATCGGCCCCGATAACCTTTCTCACACCTACCTCTTTTGCCCTTTCCAAAGAGCGCGCCGTGGCCAAGTTCATAAAATTCACACAGGCGATGATCAAAATAAAGAGTCCGATTAGCGCAAAAATGTAAATGTTGGATAGACTACCCTTTATTCCTGGTTGACGAGCAGCTTCAGAACGTAGATATGCATCGGGCAAAGCCTCAAAGGAAAGGTCGTAATAGTACTCGCCCTCTTCTTCAGGTCTGTTCCTTTTTAAGAAATCGGGCATTTTGGCCTGAAAAGCTTGAACGTCAAAGTTGTCGGCCACCAGAAAATATGTATAAAAATCCACATAGCCCCAAGCATCAAAAATACCGGGTCTTGTCTGGTAAAAAGAACTCATGGACAGTAAAACGTCGAAGGTGAAATGTGAATTTGAAGGTACATCTTTCATTACCCCGGTCACGGTGTAAATACCGTCATTTGCCCTGCCCCCGACACCTTCTATCGCCTTGCCCATCGGGTCTTCGTCTCCAAAATATTTTTTGGCCATACTTTCGGTCAGCACGATTGAATAGGGCGCCTCTAAAGCTGTTTCAGGATTACCGGAAATCAAGGGCCAACTAAAAATATCGAATACGGTAGGGTCAATGTAAAAGCAATTGCTTTCTTGAAAAGAGCGTTCATTGTACTTTAGAAGCACATCGGATCTTCCCGAGAACTGAACTTTTTCAACCACCTCTGAAAAATCGGATTTTAGGGCAGGTCCTACAGGGGCATTTCCCCAAACCCATCGGTCTTCTAAGTTAGCCGCGCTGCTATGGTGTACAACCCTGTAGATTCTATCTGCTTTCTCATGGTAAGTATCATAGGAAAGTTCATTTTGAATGAACATCGCAATAAGCAAAAAACAGGCTAAGCCTATGGCTAGGCCGCCTATATTGATGACCGAATAACCTTTATTCTTTTTTAGGTTTCGCCACGCTATTTTCAGATAGTTCTTGAACATGATTGATGATTTTTGATTGATGAACAAACTTTCCCGTAAAGACCTGTCGGGTTCTTAAAACCGAACAGGTCTATACACTACTTATATCATGGCCCCGATCTTTCTATTGTGGCTCTCGGTAACAATCTGTCCATCAAAAAGATTTACCACACGATGCGCATAGTGAGAATCATGGTCCGAGTGCGTTACCATGACGATGGTCGTGCCTTCTTGGTTCAGCTCGGTCAACAGATTCATGACCTCGGTACCGTTCTTTGAGTCGAGGTTACCTGTTGGCTCATCCGCAAGTATTAATTTTGGGTTCGTGACCACGGCCCTAGCAATGGCGACACGTTGTTGTTGACCACCGGACAATTGATGTGGAAAATGTTTTTCGCGATGGGCAATTTTCATACGTTCCAATACTTTCATCACTTTTTCGCGACGCTCGCTTTTTCCCATTTTAAGATAGATCAGGGGTAGCTCGACATTTTCAAAAACGGTCAGCTCATCGATTAGGTTAAAGCTCTGGAATACGAAGCCCAAATTTCCTTTTCGCAGTTCGGTGCGTTGGCGCTCTTTGAGTCCGCCCACTTCATGCCCCGCGAATTGGTAACTGCCCTCCGTGGGGTTGTCCAACATACCTATGATGTTGAGAAGAGTGGATTTGCCACAACCTGAAGGCCCCATGATAGCGGTAAATTCCCCATCTTCAACTTTTAGATTTACATTGTTCAGTGCCAGAGTCTCTACTTCCTCGGTTCTAAAGCTTTTTTTTAGGTTTTGAATTTGTATCATTTTTCGATTGATTTTAGTTGTTATAATTAAAGACTTACGTATTCTTATTTAGTGACAGTTAAATGCTATTTTAACACTATTTTTTCCGCTTCCCCGAAACTATCGTAATTTGATGTGATCACTTTTTCGCCCGCTTGCAGACCTTCCAACACTTCGTAATATCTAGAGTTTTGTTTTCCAATCCGGATATTTCGTTTCAACGCCTCATCCCCATCCGGACCGACAACAAAGATCCATTGACCGCCGGTACTTTGGAAAAAACTTCCTTTTGGCAATAAAAGTGCATCGCTAGATTCACCCAACTGTAATTTGATATTATAGCTTTGCCCGGTTCGAATAGTTTCGGGCTTTTCTGCCGTGAAAACCAGATCGACCTTGAATTTTCCGTTGCGCACCTCAGGGTAGACCTTTCTAAGACGTAACGGAAACTCGTTACCATTACGATCCAGGGTGGCGACCAAATCACGCTGCACCCTATCTATATAATGCTCGTCGATGCTGGCCTCGATCTTATAATCGGTCAGTACATTAATCTGACCGATACGCTGCCCTTGGGTAATGTTTTGACCGATCTCGGCATCTAAAAACCCTAATTGCCCATCTGCAGGAGCACGCACGTTCAAATGGTCTAGGCGTTGGTACACCATGCCCAAGGTTTTCTGCATTCGATTGAGATCGGTTTCCAAAACCGGTAAGGAAGTTTCTCTCAATTCGTTATCGTTCTCTGTCTGTACTTTTACGATTTCATATTGTTTTTGTGATAGTTCATAATTTTCCTTTGACAGCTGATATACTTCCTTTGAAATCAATTCATCTTCGAATAGGGCCTTATTCTGTTCGAAATTCCTTTTTAATCTTTGAAGTTCGGTGCTGGCGGTGGCCAAAGACCTTCTGCCTTCCACCTGTCTTGAATCAAAGGTCAACCTTGTTTGCCGCAGATCATTTTGTTTCAATGCAAGGCCACTTTCGCTCTGTAAGATCTGCTCATAGAGATTAATATTGTCAAGCTTTAGAATGATATCCCCCTTTTTGACCATAGCGCCCTCTTCAATCAGTTTTTCCTCGACACGACCACCTTCGTATGCATCCATATAAATCGTAGCGATGGGAGCCACATTCCCATTAATTGTGATATAGTCATCAAACTTGCCCTGAGTAACATCGGCTATGGAAAGCTTATCCTTTTCCGTACGAAATGTTGAGACCGATGTCGCAAAAATCAGTTGATAGGCAGCGAACAACAGCAACAGCCCAAGGGCGATATAACCGTAGTGTTTCGGTCTCAGTCCTTTTTTCTTTTCTAATTGTATATCCATTTTTTATAATTCTTTTTTAATCATTTTCGCACCTCGGCTATGCTCGGCATAAACTACGGTGGAAATCCTTTCATTTATATCAGTTAATATTAAAAATTGGCAGCCCGCTGTAAAAATCCAAAGTACTTTTATTGACTTCGGAACGCAATCGAACCTGTAGGTTTTCATTTTGTGCACTTGCAAAGAGATTTTTTGCGGTGAATAATTCAATACCATTGATCATCCCTTTCTCATAACGTTTTTGGGCAATGGTGAAAGCCATTCGTTGCGCTTCCATATTTTGGTCACTTTGCTCTAACTCTACCAATAATGAGTTGTATTCTTGTACCAATTGTTGAATGGTTTGAAAGAGCTCCTGTTCTTGAACTTCAAGGTTATTTTCTTGCCGAAGTTTTTCAATTTTAGCTTGTTTTACCCTAGAACGGGCGGACCAACCGTTGGTAATGGGAACATTCAAGCTCAACCCATAAAACCGCGAGGTATTGTCCCTAAACTGAGTGCGAAATGGCAGGGTACTGCCTAGACTGTCACGAAAGGTTTCAAAATAACCCGTACCCACACCGGCAAAAAGTGATAAGGACGGATAAAGACTTCCCCTAGCCACGCCTACCTGCTTTTTTGCTGCTTGCGCCCTTAGTTCCTGAGCCTTGATCAGCGGTAAAAATTCGCGGGCTTTTGTGTATACGGAGTCCGATTGCATCTTTGACGCCCTCTCCGTCTCGACGACTTGGTCGATGTCGGCCATAATTTCTATTTCTGAGGTATTTTTCAAGTTCATTGCCTGTATCAAGGCCAACTTCGCAGCGGCCAATAGGTTTTCGCTCTGGGTCAGATTCAACTCATCGGCCAACATTGCCGATTTTGCTTCGTACAGATCTGCTCCTGCCATTAATCCGAGTTCTATCTGCTTTTCCACCAAACGATAATTGGTCTTTGAAACCTCCAATTGTTCGTTCGCTATTGCCACAAGCCCTTCGGAAAACTGTATATTATTGAATGCTTGCATAACACGGAACGCCAACAAATATTTTTGATGCAAACTTTCTTCCTTTGCCGCCATGTATAAAAATTTGGAGGCCTTAATGGAATTGATTTTTTGAAAGCCTTGGAACAAATCAATATTCGACACCAATGAATAATTATTTGAGAAAAAATCTTGCACAACGAAGGTTCCGGTATTTGGATCCTCTGCCCTACCGGAATTTACGTTATACTCAGAACTAGCATTGACTACTGGAAGAAGATTTCGAATCGACTGTCGGTAGTCTTCCCTGCCAGCATCTGCCGTATATTCAAAATTGTTCAGCTGAAGGTTGTGCTCCAAGGCATGGGCGATGCACTCGTCAAGCGTCCACTTTTCCTGGGCAAGAGTATTTGCACCTAGCAACAGGAAAAATACAAATGGTATTAAAAATCTTAAAGTCATAATTTAATTGATGTGCCAAACTAGATACTACTCTTATGCCAAGAATATAAATTGCTGTTTATCAGGTGATTGAAATTTATTTTTCGTTGACCACATTGTATAGGTGTAAAATAGTTGTACAATAGCTGTCAAATTTTTTTACACTTCTTTAGTTGTATCGATTTCAAATCGTAGTTTTAAAAAACGTTGTATCGCCCGTGTATTAGGTCAAGGACCTTCTTGCACGTCTCGACGGCATTAAACGGAATGTTTTTTGGTGAGAGAGTTTACCATAATACCTTTTTACCATGCTGGATGCAAAAATATTGGTTGTTGATGATAATAAGAGTGTTCTAAGCGCACTTGAGATTTTGTTGCAGTTCGAATACAAGACGGTCAAGACCATTTCTAATCCGAATCAAATTTCTTCTTTTCCCGATTTAGTGGATTTCGATATCGTGCTGTTAGACATGAATTTTTCTGCTGGAGTAAATACGGGTAACGAAGGACTTTTCTGGCTGCGGGAAATCCAAAAAAAAGCGCCGCAGATTTCGGTCATTATGATGACGGCCTACGGAGCTGTTGATCTGGCCGTAAAAGCTTTGAAGGAAGGTGCCACCGATTTTGTATTGAAACCTTGGAACAATGACAAACTACTGGCTACGGTTAAATCTGCTTACGAACTACGAAAATCGCGTAAGGAAATAAACAAACTCAAACAGAAAGAAGACAACCTAAAACAACATATCAATCAGAGCAAGAATTATATTATCGGTAATTCGAAAGCCCTCAACTCGGTTCTAAAACTGGTCGGGAAAGTGGCCAAGACGGATGTCAATGTTCTGGTCACAGGGGAAAATGGAACGGGAAAAGAGTTGATAGCACGTGAATTACACGGACTTTCCGCTCGGAAAAATGAAGTATTTATTGCCGTTGATATGGGCTCCATTTCAGAACATCTTTTTGAAAGCGAACTTTTTGGTCACTTAAAAGGTTCATTTACCGATGCCAAGGAAGACCGCGCCGGTAAATTCGAAGCGGCTAATGGGGGCACCTTATTTTTAGATGAAATCGGTAATTTATCGCTTCAGACGCAAGCGAAATTATTATCCGCCATACAAAATAAGACCATTGTACGAGTAGGTTCTAACAAACGGATTCCAGTTGATATTCGTTTGATCTGTGCCACCAACGAGAATTTGGATAAAATGGTGGCCGACGGGCTTTTTCGTGAAGATCTGTTATATCGCATCAATACAATTTCCATCGAGGTGCCGCCGCTTCGCGAAAGAGATAACGATATTTTGGTGTTGGCTGATTTCTACCTGAACAAGTACATCTCGAAATACGGAAAACCGGGTCTACGCATCAATCAGGCGGCCCAAGAAAAGTTGATGACCTATCTGTGGCCGGGTAATGTACGTGAACTTTTGCATACCATTGAACGTGCCGTCATACTTTCGGAAGAGAACATATTAAAACCCGAAGATTTCTTATTAAACGTGAAAACATCCATTTCGGTAGATTCCGGCCCGGAAACCTTGGAAGAAATGGAACTTTTGATGATTACGAATGCCTTGAACCAAAACGAGGGCAATTATAGCGCTGCGGCTGAGCAACTGGGGATTTCGAGGCAGACATTGTATAATAAAATGAAGAAGCTAAAAAAGTAATCAAGGTTAGAAATTACTCTTTTAATAAGCTCATCAATTCGTAAACCTATTAACCTAACACTATTGAACTTTAAAGAATGGTAAGCCGGCATATTTACTTACAATTGATACTACGTATTATCTTTATTTCACTTGCAGGTTTGGCGGTGGGCTATTTCTTTTTTCGGGAACAGTACATTATGGCGAGTTTGTCATTACTATTCCAAATCATACTGACTTCAACGCTAATTCACTACGTAAACCAGACCAATAGAAAAATAGCGTATTTCTTCGACGCCATCAAAAATGAAGACTTTACGTTGCGCTTTCCTGAAAAGTTGAGCGTAAAGTCTTTGGAAGAATTGAATCATAGCCTCAATATGCTTAATCAGATGATTCAGGATATCCATCTGAAAAAACAGGCGCAAGAGCAGTATTACCAAGAAATCATTAAACAGGCGGATATCGGAATTTTGACCATCAACGAAAAGGGCCATATTCTTTTTGCCAACCGCACCATCGAAAAACTGTTCGATTATACCCCGCTGAACCATATTAAACAATTGTCACAGGTCGACCAAAAACTGTACGAACTGTTTGAAGAACTCAAACCTTTTGAACGAAAACTGGTACAACTTTCGAATGAGAGGGAGAAGAAACAATTGGCGCTGAAATCTACTTCAATAACCTTTGAAAACAAAGAGCTTTTATTGGTCGTCGTGCAAGACATCCATAAAGAACTTGATGAAAAGGAGACCGATTCTTGGGTGAAATTGATACGTGTTCTGACACACGAAATCATGAATACCATTACACCGATTACCTCCATTTCAGAATCGATATTGAAATACTATAAAACAGACCGCGGATTGATGTCTTTAGAAGATTTCAATGAAGACCATATACAAAATACGGTCAAAGGCCTTGAAGTCATTAAAGGGCAAGGTGGTGACCTGATGGAATTCGTACAATCGTACCGAAGCTTTCTAAGTCTACCAAAACCTGACAAAACCCTTGTAAAGGCCAAAGGTCTTTTAGAAAAAGTAAAAGTTTTGATGAATCAAGAGAATGATAATGGCAAAATTGACTTTGAAATCGTTTCAAACCCTGAAAACCTTGAGCTGTACATCGATGAAAAACAGATTTCACAAATCTTGATCAACCTCAGCAAAAATGCGCTTCAATCGCTTAAGGACGAAGAAAATCGTAAAATCAAAATTGTTGCCGGACTCACGAACCAAGATAAAAAATATGTACAGGTAATCGACAATGGCCCTGGAATTCCGCCTGAACTTATCGATGAGATTTTCGTGCCTTTCTTCACCACAAAAGATACCGGAACAGGTATTGGCCTTAGTCTTTCAAAACAAATTATGCATCTGCATGGCGGAAACATTCAGGTAAGTTCAAATGACCATACTGTCTTTACACTGAGTTTTGATTAAATCTTGAATGTTCAGACCTGTCAGTTTTTAAATACAATAAATGACACAAGACCGCTAGGTCTTGTTACCCCAATTCTTTGAAGGGGTCCCAAAAATGCTTTTCGAAATCAATGATTTGGTTGTCGACAACCTTGATTCCTTCGCTTTCCAGTAATTGTTGCATAAGATTGGTGCCGTCGAAATGGTGCTTTCCTGTCAGTAGCCCTATTTTATTGACGACACGATGAGCAGGCACATCTTCCATGCTTCCAGCTCCGTTCATGGCCCAACCCACCATTCTTGCACTTCTAGCGGTACCTAAATAGGTTGCGATGGCACCATAGGAAGTAACCCTTCCGTAAGGAATTTGTTTTGCCACCTCGTACACTTTTTCGAAAAAGTTTTTATTGTCAGGATTCGTCATGTATAGAATATTCGAATAATGGTAATCATTAAAAGTAACAACATCAAAGCACTTAAAATATAATTACTGTTTTTCGAAAAACGATTCGTTTTGGTCTCCAATTTATTAAAATAGAACACATAAAGGTAGAGTACCGAAAATGTACCGAAACCAGCGGCCAAGATAAAAGTCAATATATCGGTTATATCGAACTTGATCCACCCTGAAGCATTCCACATGGCATTAAGGCCGCTGTAATAAGGGATAGTCAATAAATTTACCGCCGCCAAAAGAAAGCCCTTATAGAAACTGTTTCTTTTGCTAACCTGTACTTTTCTGGGAGGCCTGATTTTATTTCTTCTTGCCGCAATAAAAAAATAGACCGCAAAAAAAGCGAACACCAACAAGGCAAACTTCAATAGCCAATCGATGACCTCGGGGTTTTTATACAAGAACTTCGAGATATACACGGCTATGGTAGCCTGTATCATGATCATGGAAGAAACTCCCAGACTAAATATGACTCCATTTATCTTGCCCTTATCAACACTAGTCTTGGCTGCGTTCATGTTCAATAGACCCGGTGGTACCGTGGCCATAAAGGCGGCAGAAAAGGTGGCAAAAAAAAGAATCAGTAAGTGTTCCATAAATCAGTTTACCCTGAATTGGATATAGGTAATGGGTTTTCCCCTTTCAAGGTACTGATTTTCGTAGAATGTTTGTATTTCTATAACTTCTTTCGGGCTGCCCTCATTTTTATATACGTCGTGATTTGCATAAATTATCTCAAGACCCAGGCCGTGAAGTAGGCCCAGCGTATAACCATGCATAAATTCACTGTCGGTCTTTAGATGTACAAACCCGTCCGGTTTAAGGATCTTGCGGTATTTTTCCAGAAAATCGATGTTCGTCATGCGATGTTTGGTACGCTTGTATTTAATTTGAGGATCCGGAAAGGTTATCCAGATTTCTGAAACTTCGTTCATATCAAAAAGCTGGTCGATAAGTTCAATTTGCGTTCTTAGAAACGCAACGTTATGAAGATTTTCTTCCAAAGCTGTTTTGGCACCACGCCACAATCGCGCTCCTTTGATATCAATTCCAATGAAGTTTTTGTCAGGGTTTTGTTTGGCAAGTCCGACAGTATATTCACCCTTCCCGCATCCCAGTTCGAGCACAATGGGGTTCTCATTGCCAAAGTGTGTTTTCCAATTTCCTTTGAGCACGAGAGTACCGGATTCAATGTCAACCCGATTCGGCTGAACCACATTCTGAAAAGTCTCGTTCTCCTTGAATCGTTTTAACTTATTCTTGCTTCCCATAAAAAGAAAATTTAGAGCCTCGCAAAGCTAATAAAATACAACATGTTCAGAACTTCATCAAGAATCTGATTTTTCAGCTTTCTCAAGCGTGAAAGAAAACTCGGAACCCACACCTATTTCACTTTCGATGTAGATTTTTTCGTTGTGGGCCTCAATAATATGCTTTACGATGGCGAGCCCTAGACCAGAACCCCCTTCACTTCTGCTTCCGCTTTTGTCGACCCTGTAAAAGCGTTCGAAAAGTCTCGGAATGTGTATTTTAGGTATACCCTCGCCATTATCTGTTACCCGAACTATCACCTTGTTTTTTATAAGGTTTTCGACACTGACTTCTGTCGTACCGTCTTTATGGCCATATTTGATCGAGTTGACCAATAAATTGGTTGCGACCTGCTGAATCTTTTCTTTATCGGCCTGCACATAGATAGGGGCATCATAATTCATATCAAAGGTCAGCGCAATTTTTTTCTTTGCCGCTTTCATCTCTAAAAGTTCGAATACACTTTCGATGAGTGCCACAATATCAAAAACTTCTTTTTCAAGGTTCAAATCACCTACTTCGAGCTTTGTGATCAGGTCAAGGTCTTTTATGATGTAGATCAGTCTATCAACACCCTTGGCGGCCCGCTGTAAATATTTCTTTCGGATGGCTTTATCATCAATGGCACCGTCCAACAAAGTTTCTATATAACCTTGTACGGTAAAAAGAGGTGTTTTCAACTCGTGGGACACATTACCTAGAAAATCTTTACGGTATTCTTCGCGAATCTTAAGTGTATCAATTTCTATTTTTTTGTCTTTGGCAAATTTTTCTATTTCCTCGGTAAGAGTACGCATATCGGTAGTAATCGGACCCGATGTCAAAGAAGTGGACTCTAAAAGGGCCACATCGTCATATATTTTTTTTATCCTTTTGTAAATGAACTTTTCTACCCGCACTTGTATCACTACAAATGCAATACAAAAAACAACAAGGGCAAATAGAACTATGGGAATCCAATATTCAACAATCTGGCCACTAAAAAGTGCCAGCGCAAGTATTGTTATCAAAAGGATAATGGTAATGAAAAAAGAAGAACGTAAAGCAAATTTATATGATTTCCTTAAACGAGAGGCCATTACAGAACGAACTTATAGCCTACGCCCTTTACGGTCTTGAAGTGGTCTTCGCCGATTTTTTCCCTTAATTTACGGATATGAACATCAATGGTCCGGCCACCTACGACCACCTCGTTTCCCCAGACTTTGTCCAAGATTACTTCACGTTTGAAAACCTTACTAGGTTTTGAGGTCAGGAGTGCCAACAATTCGAACTCCTTTCGTGGTAGTACAATTTCTTTACCATTATTTACGATCTTGTACTCTTCTCGGTTAATGACGATATTGCCTACCGTTACGATATCTTCTTGCTGATTCGACTCATCTTTCAATCTTCTTAACAGTGCCTTTACCTTACTAACCAAAACTTTGGGTTTTATTGGCTTGGTAATATAGTCGTCGGCACCGGCATCAAAACCTGCAACTTGCGAATAGTCTTCTCCCCTTGCAGTGAGAAAAGTTATGATCGTATTTTCAAGGCCAGCTGTATTTCGAATTATTTCACAGGCTTCGATTCCGTCCATTTCGGGCATCATAACATCGAGTATAATTAATTGGGGCCTTTTTTTCTTCGCTTTGGCAACGCCTTCAGCGCCATTTTTGGCAGTGAATACCTCATAACCCTCTGAAGATAAATTATACTTGACGATTTCTAGAATGTCCGGTTCATCGTCTACCAAAAGTATCCGAATATCGCTCTTTTTCATGGATATTTTAAGTTGATTATCTTCAAATGTAAAGATAATACTAATAGGCCGAACCCGCTTAACATTGATTTAATATGGTAACGTTTAGATAACCTGTGTGGAGCTAAATAATTTGATTAACCTACTTATTGATACTGACTTTTGCAAAAAAACGTGCATTTCATCGAATAATTACCATATTACTTGGACGGCCAGGCCATAAAGAAACAAGAATTATTATCTTAGTGGTATGTTTTTTGTTGACAATACCATATGAAGCAACTTTACCTTGTCATTTTCTTTTTATTTATCGCTGCCAGCTACGGACAAGATTCGAAGCCCAATAGCGATATTGACGGGTTCAAACTTTACCCGAACCCCGTTACTACTGGTAAAGTGTATATTCAGACTACAGCTGACGCACCTAAGAAAGTGTTGATTTTTGATGTCTTGGGCACTCAAGTACTACAAACGACCATTCTAGGTTCAGAATTGAATGTTTCCGATTTAGATGCGGGCATATATGTACTTCGTGTCTTTGAAAAAGACAAGGTCGCTACTAGAAAGCTCATTATCAAATAGCTTGCCCCTCATTCAACCTTTGCCATGAAATTTTCTTTCGATGATTTACATCAAATATCGACGAACTGTCTTTCGAATTTCCTTTTACATACATTTGGTCGAATTTCACAACATTTTTAAGGTGTAAGTAATCCCTTTCACTATCTTTACATTGTTGATCCCAAATCAATACCTATGCGAATAATCTACACTGCACTGTTTATGGTGTTTGCCTTTGCCCTTTCGGCTCAAGAACCTATGGATTTTCAGAACCAAAGAAGTGATGAGATATCCGAGTTCAAATTATATCCCAATCCGGCATATGATGAAGTGGTCTACATGACCAGCAAAGAGAACGGAATTAAAAATATTGTGGTATACGATGTTTTTGGAGAAGTAGTACTTACCGATAGAATTTTAGACAAAACCCTTAACATTTCACGTTTGGTACCGGGCGTATACGTACTGCAAGTTACTGAGGGCAAAAAGACGATAACACGAAAATTGGTCGTGAAATAATAACATCCCCATACTAAAACTATTGACCTCTTTATTTTTTAAAGGGGTCTTTTTTTGCCCGTGCCTATCGTCGTCAATGCCTAACTTTGACATAATGAATGTCAATAGAATTTTTTCGATACGCACGAAAAACGAATTCAGTGCTCTGGCCTTGGAAGTTTTTGACTATCAATATAAGAACAATTCTGTGTATCGATCCTTTTGTGATTATTTGGGCAGGACCAATAATTCAGTTGTCTCCCTCGAGGAAATTCCGTTTCTCCCCATTGAATTTTTCAAGTCAAAAAAGATAGTGACCCAAGACACCGGGCATAAGATTGTTTTCAGCAGTAGCGGTACAACCGGAAATAATTCTAGTAAACATTTTGTTAAAGACATTAAAGTCTACAAAAGAAGCTACCAAACCTGTTTTGAAAATTTCTACGGACCTATCGCCGACTACTGTATTTTGGCACTACTACCCTCCTATTTGGAACGTGAAGGTTCATCTTTGATATATATGATGGATGACCTAATCGAACAAAGCGGACACCCTGAAAGTGGTTTTTATCTGGACGAGATCGATGATTTAGTAGCTACTTTAATGCGCTTGGAAGCTTCGGGAAAGAAAGTGCTTTTGGTAGGTGTTTCTTTTGCCTTATTGGACCTCATCGAAAGAACAAAATTCCATTTAAAGCATACGATCATCATGGAAACCGGAGGTATGAAAGGAAGGCGAAAAGAACTAATAAGGAGCGATCTTCACCAAAGATTAAAACAGGGGTTCGGAGTAGACGAAATTCATTCCGAGTATGGTATGACCGAACTTCTATCACAGGCTTATTCAAAAGGTAACGGAATTTTCAAATGTCCGCCATGGATGAAAATACTGATCCGCGATACCGAAGATCCATTATCATATACCCCGACCGGAAAAACAGGTGGCATGAATATTATAGACCTTGCGAATATCCACTCCTGTTCGTTTATCGCCACGCAAGATCTAGGAAAAATGTTTGAAGATGGAAGTTTTGAAGTATTGGGCCGTTTTGACCATTCTGATATTCGCGGGTGTAATTTGATGGTGCTCTAAATGCACTATCAAGTTTAAAAACCATCACTCTTTCTTTTCCCAAACGTCTCCAGTGTCGATCCGTTTTAGCTTCGTAGGACTTTCAATCGTGAAAAAGCCGATAAAACTGCTGGTCGGAGGGCCTTGCAAAGTAAGTGTATCATCTTCTATTACGTAAGAAAAACTCTGAATGGCGGCAAAGCCGTTATAGCTAAAATCGACTTCGGTGGTGTTCAAAAACTCCACCCATTCGATGCAGGTCTTTTCAGGATCTTCAAAAATGTCACAATCAGTAATTTCATGTACAAAACGGCCTGATAATTTCATCGGTGGGGGCGGTAGGCAACAATCTTCGTTATTACAGGAAATCATGCCCGTCGCAAAAAAAACCATCAAAAGTGGGAACATCTTCATAATTCGCGGCATTTGTTAAAATATCTGTCTTTTGTAGATCAAGGTAAATTCATCATCGATAAAACTGGGCATAGGATCGAAAACTAGGGTCAGCGTATTGCCCTTTATCTTATATAAGCTGCTCAAAAAACCGGAAGATTTTGCAGGCTCGTGATCGAACTTGCCGATTAATTTCAAAGAATCGCTCTTAATCCGAAAATCGTATGTGGCCGAAGGAATCCAAACATTATCGTCAGAAGCCTCATTATTTGAAAAAGTAGCGATGTTGTCGGCGGTATTGAAGACCAAGATGTTTTTTGAGAGGTCATCTCCTGTACTTGCGCAAAAACATTGCGCGTCGACCAGCGTCCATTTGTCTTCAAGAGCAACATTATCATCGTCAGTGTCTTTGTCACAAGATAGCAACACGGCCATACTGAACAATAAGAGTATTCTGGTTTTCATCATCGAACTTTTAAACCATATATTCACACGATTGAAAGGTTGCTTTTTTCGATGTCAAAACGACGATTCAGGCGTGTAGAAGTATTAGAAACTGTTTTAGTATAAGATCATCAAAAGTTGTCAGTGCCTAGTCAATGTCTCAGATCCGACGCAGTTTCCTATATCGTTACAATCCAAATAATCAAGTACCAGTTCGCTATTGAATTTGCGAATAGAAATTGAAGCCCTAAATGTTTCGAATTCGTCACCCCTTCTTTCAAAAAAAGATTCCTTATCGGCAACATATTCCGCATCTTCTAACCACGTATCCCCATCAAAACTATAAGAATAGCCCTTCTGTTCGTTGAAATATACTATCCCATCAACAAACTTAAATTTCCCTAGTTGTAAAACACTATAGCCAAGAAAATCCCCCGTACTTCTTTGAAATTCCAAATAAGAGATTTCCATCGTTCCGTCGGCATTAAAATTCCACTCAACAGTGCGGGTTTGGTCTTCGTCAGCATAATCATTCGTTCTGAACCAAGTGCCTATAATTTGTTCTTGGTAATAAACAGAATTATCTTTTGAGCAACCTGTAGTAGCCAAAACAATGAGCAATACCAATATTGACAACTTTTTCATGTTCACGGAATTGAATTTTTAAAATAGATTCAAAAAAGGTAAAAGGTTGCATGTCGATAAATGAAATAGATTCAGAATAACGGTCGCAAGGCATCAATTAACCCAGCATCACGAGGATGCGCACTAGACAACAATAGCTCACCAGCAGTATACTCGCCTCCATAAACTTTCATCTTTGCTTTTTTATTGATACCCTGTTCAATTAAATACCCCACAATTTCCGGAAGGTTCAACGGCACTTTTTGCCGCCAGAGTTCGACCCCATTACTTGCTGCATAGTGCAGTAATGTAGCACGGTGACCGTAGTATGATTTCTTATTGACCAAGCCCTTGTTCTTCGATATCCTATTTTTGACCATTTCCAGATTACCTGCGAGCATATCGTTTATGGTATATTCGAACTCCAGGTTATAGGCATTGTCCATATGCATCACTTCGGTCCACCGTCGAAATCCGTATTGGTTCGCAATGGTCTGTTTACAATCGTGTTCGGTCAAAACGACGGAGGCCAATATTGCCGTGCTCTTGCCCAGATGTGACCAGTGATAGTTGCTTATTTCGCTTAGTATAGTTGGATTTTTGATTTGAACGCCCTCCCACATTCTAGCGGCCAACCCACTTAAATGTTCCTTGATGGAATGAAAGCTTTCAATATCGGTCAGCAGGGGCCCATAGAATTCCTCAAGCTCTTGAACGACTTTTGGTGTATGGATCTTCATATTCTTAATGGTTTACTTCACGACCAGAACGAAGTAGTTCTTTTTCCCCCGTTGCAGAAGCACGAATTTGTCGTTTATCAAATCAGATGATGAAATCATATACTCTTCCCCAACTTTCTCTTTGTTCACCGAGATGGAATTCTGTTTCAGTTCACGCCGGGCTTCACTATTGGATCCTAAAAACCCTGTTTTATCGGCGAGAGCACCTATCATATCCAGACCCTTATCCAAGGCCGTCTTGGAGATTTCGGCTTGCGGTACGCCATCGAAAACATCGAGAAAAGTCTTTTCATCCAATCCTTTTAAATCTGCGGAGGTCGACTTTCCGAAAAGAATATTACTCGCGCGCAGAGCATTGTCCAAATCGGCTTGCAAATGAACCATGACAGTAATTTCCTCCGCCAAACGTTTTTGAAGCGTTCGAAGGTGAGGGGCCGTTTGGTGTTCTTGTATCAAATTTTCGATTTCCTGTTTTGTCAAAAAGGTAAAAATCTTAATGTATTTTTCGGCATCCTCATCTGAAGTGTTCAACCAATATTGATAGAATTTATAAGGTGAGGTGCGATTGGCATCCAACCAAACATTCCCGCTCTCGGTCTTACCGAACTTTGTACCGTCGGCCTTTGTGATTAAAGGGCATGTTAAAGCATAGCCCTTGCCGCCAACGATTCGGCGGATCAGTTCGGTGCCCGTGGTTATATTCCCCCATTGATCGCTACCGCCCACTTGTAAGGTACAATTATGGTTCCGGTACAAATGAAGAAAGTCATAACCTTGCACCAATTGATACGTAAACTCGGTGAACGACATACCCTCTTTCGCTTCTGCGGACAACCGCTTTTTAACGGAATCTTTGGCCATCATATAATTGACCGTAATGTGCTTTCCAACATCCCGAATGAAATCAAGAAATGAAAAATCCTTCATCCAATCATAATTGTTGACCAAGACTGCGGTGTTTTCCGATTCGTTCCCAAAATCCAAAAATCGTGAAAGCTGTTCTTTTAGGGCCTCTTGATTGTGACGTAACGTATTTTCATCGAGCAGGTTGCGCTCAGTAGATTTACCACTAGGATCCCCGATCATTCCTGTTGCACCGCCTACCAAGACAAACGGTTTATGGCCTGCTAATTGAAAATGTCTCAACATCATCACTGCGACCAAATGGCCTATATGCAAAGAGTCAGCAGTGGGATCGATTCCCAAATAAGCCGACTGCATTCCTGTCATAAGGTGTTCTTCGGTTCCGGGCATAGCGTCGTGCAACATTCCCCTCCATTTTAATTCTTTTACAAAATTTGTGGCCATCTTTTCCCTTAGAGTTACAATCAGCTGCAAATATAAAGGAAATAGGGCACCTTCTTCCTTCGAGAAAATGAAAAAAAGTAGCGTGCCAGCTATAGAAATACACGATCTAAATAAACCCATAGGAACATTAATTCACATACAATCCCTACATTTATCACATGGTTTTGGTCACTGGTGGCACGGGTTTGGTAGGCACGCATTTACTTTTGCGTTTGCTGCGTAAGAATATTTCGGTAAGGTCCCTATTCCGAGAGGGAAGTAATCTTGAAAACGTAAAAAAAATCTTCGGGCACTACACTTCGAACGCCCCCGAACTGTTCGAAAAAATCGATTGGGTAAAAGCGGACCTGAACAATATTCCCGATCTGGAAATTGCCTTTGAGGGTGTCGATAGGGTATATCATTGTGCTGCTCTGATTTCTTTTGATCCCGGTGATTACAATATTTTAAAAAAAACAAACATCGAGGGCACAGCCAATATCGTAAATCTATGCATTGCAAAACACATTGAAAAAATATGCTATGTAAGTACGATAGGCACTATTGGTAAAAGCTTGGATGGTTCATCGGCCAATGAAGAAACCGAATGGACCGATCAAGATGTCAACGTATACGCCCTAACCAAATACAGGGCGGAAATGGAGGTTTGGCGCGGATCTCAAGAAGGAATAGAAACCATAATCGTTAATCCAGGGGTGATTTTGGGGCCTGGTTTTTGGGGCAGCGGCAGCGGGGCTTTTTTCACGACCGCTCAAAAAGGATATTCATACTACCCACCAGGGGGCACCGGTTTTGTTACCGTCGACGATGTAACAACGATTATGACCGACTTGATGGATTCGAACCTAAAGAACGAACGTTATATTGTTGTTGCAGAAAACCTGAAATTCAAAAAAATACTTGGCATGATTGCAAAGCCTTTAGGAAAGCGAATACCAAATAAAGAATTAAAACACTGGCAATTACAAACAGGAAGGTTTTTCGATTGGCTGTTTAACATATATACCGGTAGAGGAAGGCGCCTAACCAAAAATACGATTATATCGTTGTACCAGCGAGACGCTTATGACAATTCAAAAATCAAAAAAGCACTTGATTTTGACTTTTCGCCCCTAGAACCTACCGTTCAATTTTGTTGCGAAAAATTTAAGGAAGAGTGTCTGGCCTCCTAACTTTGGTCTTGATCTTAGCCGTGTCCTTCAACTTCCTTTTCGCTTCTAACTCAATGCGAAGAAGACTATCACTGATTATTTTTGCATCTTCAAGCTGCTTTTTCTTTTCGGTCAATCTCAATTCGACAGCGGTATAAATAAACTCGTATTCAGAAGGTAGCGATGCATAGTATCGGTCGCTGGCCACGAACGAAACACTATCTATTCCATGTTTTTTAAAAACAAAGGTCGTAGGGTCTATTTCGTTATCCCGGATTATCGTAATATTCGAATTCTTTGCAGAATTGGCTATAGCCATATCGGATAACACTTCAATCATCTTTTCTTTAGGGATAATGTTTTCAGGAGGATCCATAAGTTTTTCTCCACATGAAGAAATCGTGATCGATATAAGAATGAATAGCGATTTTCGTATCATCATCTATCAAAAGTTAAACGTTCGGCCTTGCGCGTTTCTGAGAAATTACCATTTTCATAAGCCAAATGACCATTGACAAAAGTGTGCGAAATTTTGGATTTAAAAGCGTATCCCTCAAAAGGGGACCACTGACATTTGTATGCAATATTTTCTTTGGATACGTTCCAGGGACTGTTCAAATCTACTACGGCCAAGTCGGCAAAATAGCCCTCGCGTATGAAACCACGTTTTTTTATTTGGAACAATTTGGCAGGGTTGTGGCACATTTTCTCCACGATTTTTTCAAGAGATATTGTTCCGTCATGATACTTTTCCAACATGGCCGGAAGCGCATGCTGTACCAGAGGTCCGCCCGACGGAGCCTTAGTATATACGTTATCCTTTTCATTGAGCAAATGGGGTGCGTGATCTGTGGCCACCACATCGATACGATCATCTAGCAACGCTTCCCATAATTTTGACCGATCTTCTGCAGTCTTCACTGCCGGGTTCCATTTGATTAAAGTTCCCTTGGTATCATAATCAATATCGGAAAACCAAAGATGGTGAATGCACACCTCGGCAGTAATTTTTTTCTGCTCCAAAGGAATATCGTTGCGAAAAAGTCCGGTTTCCTTTCCCGTAGAAAGATGAAAGACATGTAGCCGTGCGCCAGTCTTTATAGCCAGGGCAATGGCTTTTGACGAGGAAAGGTAACAGGCCTCTTGGCTCCGTATCAACGGATGATATTTAATTGGAATATCGTCTCCGTATTGTTCTTTGTAAAGCGCCAAATTTCTTTGAATAGTTCCTTCGTCTTCACAATGCGCGGAAATGACCATCTCGGTACTCTCAAAAATCTTTTCGAGTACCGCTTCGTCATCGACCAACATATTGCCCGTTGAAGACCCTAAAAACAGTTTCACTCCCGAACAGGCATTTTTATCCAAGCGTTTTAGTTCTTCGAGATTGTCGTTCGTGCCTCCGAACAAAAATGAATAGTTGGCATAAGATTCACTTTTTGCCAAGTTGAATTTCGCTTCTAGTTTTTCTATAGTGGTAGTTTGCGGATCGGTATTGGGTTGCTCCATATACGTTGTAATCCCCCCTGCTATGGCCGCCCTGCTTTCTGAGGCAATAGTACCCTTATGCGTAAGGCCTGGCTCTCTAAAATGGACTTGATCATCGATGATGCCGGGCAGAACATGTTTTCCCGACAAATCGATGAGGGTAGCATGTGGGTCGCTGATGTCTTTATCCATCTTTACGATCACCTCGTTTTCCAATAGCAAGTCACCTTCGAATATTCGGTTTTCATTTACGATAACGGCATTTTTTAATAATGTTTTCCCCATAACTAAAACCGATCTTTATTGAACATACTGCGTAATTTCATTTTTAATACCCCAAAAATGGCCTCATTGATAATCGATGAACTCATTTTGGATTTTCCTTTTACCCGATCCCGAAAGATTATCGAAACTTCTTCAATTTTATAGTTACGAAGATAGGCCCTGAACTTCATTTCTATCTGAAAGGCATAACCTATAAAACGAATGGAATCTAACTTGATGTTCTCCAGTACTTCCCTTCTGTAACATACGAACCCCGCCGTAGGATCGTGTACCCGCATACCGGTTATCATTTTTACGTAGAACGACGCCCCATACGACAGTAGCACCCTATACAAAGGCCAGTTTACCACATTGACCCCTTTTTTATAACGAGATCCGATGACTACATCGGCACCGTTCAAACAGGCCCGATAAAGTCGAGGTAAATCGGTCGGGTTATGCGAGAAATCGGCATCCATCTCAAAAATGTAATCGTACTTCCGTGCAATGGCCCATTTGAAACCATGAATATAGGCGGTGCCCAGGCCTGATTTTTCATTCCGAGTCTCCAAAAAAAGTCGATTCGGAAATTCGTTCTGCAGACGAACCACTGCGGCAGAAGTACCGTCTGGAGAGTTATCATCGACGATCAACACATCAAATTCGGTCGACAAATCAAAAACCGCTTTGATGATAGCCTCGATATTCTCTATCTCGTTGAAGGTGGGAATAATGACTAATCGATCCGGCATTGACTTTTTGGTATACGGACAAAAATAGTGTTTTAAACGCTGTCCGAAAATGACATAATCGGTTTTATCATTTTTTTAGAGTATGCAGTAAACAATCTCCGGGCAAGCCCAAGTGGCATTTGTAAGGTAACGACTTAAAAATATCGAGGCAAGCCTATGATCATTAAAATCTCGATTATCGAGTAAGCATCATAATTTGTAATTTTGAACTTGCATCCATCTAGTGAAACTCAGTACCTTGAAAAGTGCCCGGGCAATACTAGGGATATAGACATCAACTTAATGCTACAGAAATTCCCTAAGTCTTTTTTTTACTTATTAGGTATAGTATTCTTTGTCAATTTGCTTCAGGCCCATTTTACGGAACTGATTTTTGACGAAGCCTATTACTGGTATTATGCCAAAGATTTGGCCTGGGGTTATTTCGACCACCCGCCGATGGTAGCGTTGCTCATCAAGATAAGCAGTTTCTTTTTTGATGGTGAATTGGGGGTCCGTTTTATGAGTTGTATTATATCGGCATGTACTTATATGGTTCTTTGGGCCGTGATAGACGCGGAGAAAAAGAAGGAATACGTCGTTCATTTTTTTATTTTGACCTTCTCGATGGCCTTGCTCAACGTCTATGGGTTCTTGACCTTGCCCGATACCCCCTTATTGTTCTTTACAGCCCTTTTTCTTCTGGTCTACAAAAAGTTCATCAAAACGCCCTCTTTCGTTACGGCATTTGTTTTGGGCGTGGTAATGGCGGCTTTGATGTATAGTAAGTACCACGCGGTACTGGTAATATTGTTTGTTTTACTATCGAACTTGAAACTCTTGACCAATAAATATGCGTGGCTAGCAGCCATCACTGCCCTACTTTGCTATTCGCCACACTTTCTCTGGCTTTATGAGCACGATTTTGTATCGTTCAGATATCATCTTTACGAACGGCCGAATGCCGCGTATGATTTTAGCAAATACTCCTTGAGCTTTTTATTAAATCTCGTCGCCATTTTCGGATTGACCTTCCCGTGGATCTATAAATCATTGTTCAAGACAAGGGTTTCCGACCCGTTTACGAAGGCACTGCTTTATTTGACCTATGGGGTGCTGATTTTCTTTTTTATCTCAAGTTTTAACCGACGTGTTCAGGCACAATGGATTATTGTTATTTCAATTCCGTTGGTGGTCTTGGTATTCAATTATATGCTAAAGGATGAAAATGCTCGAAAATGGGTTTTTAGGACCGGTATCGCCACCATTGTCGTATTATTTTTTTTACGAATCGGCCTAACTTACAAACCCCTGTTTCCAATTTATTATGAAACCCATGGCAACAAAGATTGGGTAGCTAAGGTCGAGGCACTTGCGGAAAATAATCCCGTGGTCTTTGAAAACTCGTATCGGTTTGCACCGATGTACGAATTCTATTCTGGAAAACCTGCCATTTCATTGAACAATGTAAACTATCGCAGAAACCAATATTCGATAGACAGTTCTGAGTTTACGGTTCAACATAAGAAAGTATTGTATGTGTCACAATACATTTTCGAGCGCAAATTATCGTATTCAAGAACCAATGGAGAGGTTTTCTATGCCAAGTTCATAGACAATTTTGAATCGTACCGAAAGCTAACCTGTATTCTAGAAAAAGAGGAGGTTGAAAATCCTTATGGAAAAACCCTAAATCTTAAAATTTTTAATCCCTACGATACGGATGTAGCACTTGATAAGATAAAATTCGGGGCGGCTTTTCTCAATGCGCACAAAGAGTTGCGTGATATTCAACGTATAACCGAAATACGGCCCGAATCAAATATTTTGACCCTAAAATCAAATGATACAACACTTTTTACGTTTAAACTTCCAAAACCTGAAATGGAAGACCCTAAATATTTCAGGTTAGGAATATCTGAAAACGGATTGCCCTATGGACTTAATGGTGCAAACATCAAAATAGAATAATGGAACCAACCCTTCGAACCATAGAAAGTATCGATTGGATTACGACCCTAATATTCGGTAGTCTTTTGTTCATAGTTGTTGCCAAAGGGCTATTCTATAATCGTTTTTTAAACTTCATCATTCTGCCTTTCAATAATAAGTACATCTTTATGTATAACAAAAAGGAGAAATTGGCGAATTGGTTTCATAGTTTCTTCAGTATTTTTCAGATTATCAACTTTTCACTTTTTATTTATTTTATTTGGACAGTTTTCAAAGAACCTTCCAACGAATCGAATATGGTAATGTTTACAATCATTTTAGGCGGTTTGATTGCATTTCTACTCGTAAAGGTCTTTCTGCAACTTAGCAACGGATTCATATTCGGTTCGAACCGTGACATAAGCGAGATTATTTTTAAGAAGCTATCGTACCTGAACCATAGTGGACTCATTATGCTATTGGCTAATATTATACTTGCCTATGTCTTGAAGGACTCGAAACTTGTGATTTATGTAGCTTTATTCCTGATTCTTTTGGTAAACGGAATTGGTTGGGTCAACGTTTTGCGGAATCATCAAAAATTCATCACCAACAACTTTTTCTATTTTATTTTGTACCTTTGCGCACTTGAAATTTCACCGCTTATTATAATAGGCAGCTATCTTAAACAGTTGGGTATATGAAGGTTAAGACGATTTTAGTATCACAACCGGAACCAAAAATGGAAAACTCCCCTTATTCAAAACTTATTGATAAGGCCAAGGTCAAGGTTGATTTTCGTCCTTTCATCCACGTAGAGGGCGTTGACGCGAAATCGGTACGTCAACAAAAAATAGACCTCAACAATTACACGGCGATCATTCTTACTAGCAGAAATGCGGTGGACCACTATTTCAGAATTGCGGAAGAGATGCGGTTCAAGGTGCCCGATACCATGAAATATTTTTGTCAGTCGGAAGCTGTGGCCTACTACCTTCAGAAGTACGTGGTTTATAGAAAGCGTAAGATTTACGTAGGTAAAATGAACTTTGCCGACCTAGCCGCCTTATTTAAAAAGTATAAGGATGAGAAATTTCTTTTGCCCTCTTCCGATTCCCTTAAAAGCATCGTACCCGAAACCTTGGACAAAATTGGAATCGATTGGACACGCGGTATTTTCTATAGAACGGTAATCAGTGACCTCTCGGATCTTCGCAACGTTTACTACGATGTATTGGTTTTCTTCAGCCCTTCGGGCATTGAGTCGCTTTTAAAGAACTTTCCTGATTTTGAGCAAAACGATACCCGTATCGCAGTTTTCGGAAATTCTACAATAAAAGCCGCCACCGATGCCGGACTGCGTATCGATATTAAGGCTCCGACCCCGGAGACACCTTCCATGACTATGGCGCTCCAGAAGTATATTATCGAGGCTAACAAAAAATAACATCATAAAAGATTAAACAAAAACCCCTCCTTTCGGAGGGGTTTTTGTTTTTAGTATGCATAACGCTGTGGGCCACCTCGGCGTATTTCTTCACTGGCAAAGGCTTCGAACTTTTTAAAATTCTCCCTAAAGGCATTTGATAGTTTAAATGCCGTTTTATAATAGGCCTCATCATTATTCCAGGTAGTACGCGGACTAAGCACATCGGTCGGAACACCAAGGCATTCCCTAGGCTGCGCAACGCCAAATACAGAATGAATATGGTAGTTATCGTACGAATAAAGTCCGAGGTCACCGTTCAGCACCGCGTTTATCATGGCACGGGTATATTTTAATTTCATACGGGTTCCCACACCATATGGGCCTCCCGTCCAGCCCGTATTCACGAGCCAAACATTGACACCTGCATTTTTCATTTTTTTACTTAACATTTCAGCGTACTTCGCTGGGTGCAAAGGCATAAAAGGAGCTCCGAAACAAGCCGAGAAAGAAGGTACGGGTTCAACTACCCCAGCTTCCGTTCCGGCCACCTTGGCGGTATAACCAGAAATAAAATGGTATGCGGCCTGACTCGGTGTCAATTTTGAAATCGGAGGCAAAACACCAAAGGCATCCGCAGTTAAAAAGAATATATTTTTTGGGTTCTTTCCGATAGAAGGTCGTTGCACATTATCTATATGATAGATTGGATAGCTTACCCTTGTATTCTGGGTAATGGAGGTATCGGCAAAATCCACCTCTCTATCCTCATCCATAATTACGTTTTCCAGCAGTGCACCCTTTTTAATGGCGGCGAAAATCTCGGGCTCATTTTCTTCGGACAGGTTGATGACCTTTGCATAGCATCCGCCCTCAAAGTTAAAAACGGCGTTCTCGTTGTTCCAACCGTGTTCATCGTCACCTATCAATTTTCTGGAAGCATCAGTCGATAACGTAGTCTTTCCCGTTCCCGATAATCCAAAAAATATGGCCGTGTTTCCATCTTTTCCAACATTGGCCGAACAGTGCATAGGTAAGGTCTTCTTATAGACCGGAAGAATAAAATTCAAGGCGGAGAATATTCCTTTCTTAATTTCCCCGGTATATCCCGTTCCACCAATAAGTGCAATCTTCTTCGCGAAATTCAAGATAGCGAAATTGTGTTGGCGTGTGCCATCGATCTTGGCATCTGCCATAAAACCGGGTGCGTTGACCACAGTCCATTCAGGGTCAAAGTTCTTAAGCTCTTCATTTGTCGGACGAATGAACATATTATAAGCGAACATATTCGACCAAGGATATTCATTGATAACCCTGATATTCATACGGTAATTGGCATCGGCACAGGCATAACAATCGCGAACGAACAATTCTTTTTGGTTCAAATAAGAAATAACCTTATCATAAAGTGCATCGAACTTTGTGGGATCGAACGGAATATTGATATTGCCCCACCACACTCTATCTTCCGTTATTTCATCTTTTACGATAAAACGGTCCATCGGTGATCGTCCTGTGAATTCTCCGGTATTCACTGCCAATGCTCCAGAGGATGCTTCTTCGCCCATATTTTTTTCCAGGGTAATCGCATGCAATTTTGAAGGCGACAACTGATAATACACATTGTCGTGTTCAATTCCGTACGATTTAAGCGAGATTGTTTTGTTTGTTTTTTTCGAATTGTTCATTCAAAAGCGTTTTTAAGTGTGCAAAATTATCATAAATTTAATTTAAGCCTATAACTTTTGAGGATTTATTAGTCAAAAGACTTGAAACCACGGTAGCCCAACAGTGTCCAACTTAACACAAGGAGTATACCGCCAATTGGAGTAATAAATCCGATGCTTTTAAAATCGAAACCGGTGAGACTATTGGTCGCGAGAAAATAAATGGAAAAAGAAAATAGAACTACGCCCAAAATGGTCATATAAAAAATGATTTTTTTATGCCGTTCAGGTACGAATTTTAAATTTGCCAAGACGAGCAGGAAAAGGGCATGGTACATTTGATAGCGTACCCCGGTCTCAAAAGTTGCAATGGCATCGGCATCGACCAGTTTTTCCAATCCGTGTGCACCAAAGGCACCTAGAACGATAGCAAGAATACCTAATAAAATTCCCGTTAGAAAAATTGTTTTGTTCATAACTTCAATACATCCTTTTTTGATAAATGTAACAATTTGATACCTTCGTTCTCCGTTATATCAAAGGTAATTAATAACAAAGGATGCGAAAAATACTCGTTCTCGGTGCTGGAAAATCAACCTCTTATTTGCTAGATTATTTTTTGGGGAAGGCCGAAACCGAAAAATTACACTTGACAATAGGGGATATTAATCCGGAAAATATTCCGGAAACCATCAAATCACATATTTCGTGTACCGTATTACAGCTTGATATTTTCAAGACAGAGCAACGTAAAAAAGCTATCCAAAGTGTCGATATCATAGTTTCTATGCTTCCGGCCCGATTTCATATCGAGGTCGCCAAAGATTGCATTGTATTCGAAAAGCATCTTGTTACAGCCTCATATATCAGTGAAGAAATCAAGGCGCTGGACGATGCGGCAAAATCAAAGGGACTAATATTCATGAACGAAATCGGATTGGATCCCGGAATCGATCATATGAGTGCCATGCAAGTTATTGACCGCATTCGTGACAAAGGTGGGAAAATGTTATTGTTCGAGTCGTTTACAGGTGGGCTTGTCGCCCCAGAAAGCGACACCAACCTTTGGAACTATAAATTCACCTGGAACCCGAGAAATGTGGTACTTGCCGGCCAAGGCGGTGCCGCAAAGTTCTTTCAAGAAGGCACCTATAAATATATTCCCTACCACAAACTGTTTCGACGTACCGAGTTCTTCAATATCGAGGGTTATGGCCGTTTTGAAGGTTATGCCAATCGAGATTCATTAAACTATCGAGAAGCCTACGGACTGCAAGATGTTCTTACCTTGTACCGAGGCACCATGCGCCGTGTCGGATTCTCAAAGGCATGGAACATGTTCGTTCAGTTGGGCATGACAGATGATACCTATACCATCGAAAATTCAGAAGGCATGACCTATCGGGAATTCGTCAATTTATTCCTCCCCTACTCGCCGACGGACTCCGTAGAACTAAAATTGAGGCATTATTTGAAAATCGAGCAAGATGATATCATGTGGGAAAAGCTGGTAGAACTTAACATTTTCACTTCGGAAAAGACCGTTCCATTAAAAAATGCCACCCCAGCACAAATACTGCAATACATTCTTGAGGATAGTTGGACACTAAGCGATGACGATAAGGATATGATCGTCATGTACCATAAATTCGGTTATGAATTAAATGGGGATAATCATCAAATCGATGCCAATATGGTGGTCATCGGGCGAAACCGAACCCATACCGCCATGGCAAAGACCGTCGGATTACCTGTTGCCATCGCCGCACTGCTGATTTTAAATGGAGAAATCACCAACCCGGGGGTACAAATTCCTATTTCGAAAGAGGTCTACGAACCCATACTCGGGGAACTTGAAAACTTAGGTATTATTTTCAAGGAATATGAAGTACCGTACTTGGGCTACAATCCTGATTCCGTAGCAGATAAATAGTGAACACGTCTTGAGTTAATCTTTTACCTACGAATTTTGCATTTTGCGCCTTGATTTTGCCATTTTTCGCTTCCGTAGCTATGGTAGGGCCATGCAATCAATGACTTCATCAGAGCGCCACCCGCCCGAACGGTACGCGCGGGAAGCTTTCTCCCGATATCTATCGGGACGGTTCCAAACATTAACTCAAGACGTGTTCAGTACGAAAAGAAACTTTCTCAATACTAATCTTCATTTTCTTTACGTTATCTTTTATAATGAATTTTCTATTTTAACCATCGAAATGAAACGTAAATTATGAAGTTGGCTAACAATAAAATTAAAATTGACGGTATTGACAAAAAAATTCTGAGATTCTTAATGGAAGATGCCCGAAAGCCCGTACTCGAAATCGCGAGAAGTATCGGCATCTCAGGTGCCGCTATTCACCAAAGGCTAAGAAAGTTAGAAGCTTCTAAACTTCTAGCGGGGTCAAAATTCATAATCAATCCAAAAATCATGGGGTATACGACCATGGCTTATATCGGTATTTATCTCGATAAGGCGATGAGCAATCCGGTTGCCGTTAAACAGTTGGAGAAGATCCCCGAAGTTTTGGAATGCCATTATACCACCGGAAATTGGTCTATCCTCATCAAAGTATTATGTAGGGACAACGAACATTTGATGCAGGTACTCAATAAAGAAATTCAACAAATCGAAGGGGTCTCACGAACGGAGACTTTTATCTCTTTGGCACAGCAAATCGATAGGCAGATAACTATCTAGGCCTATTCACATTCATTATCAAACTCGAATAACAAGAAAGGCTCCTCATCTAGCCCCGCTCCAGCGGCTAGATAACACTTTTGAGCCGTTATATTTGATTTTTCGGTGCCGACCCATGCGTAAGCACATCCTAGTTTTTTAGCATATTCCCAAAGATATTTAACCAGTTTTCGGCCTATTCCCTGATTTTGAAAACTTTCGACTACCCCAACTTCATTGATAAATAGCTCCGGATCCTTATCAGGATGCACATAGTGAAATCCGGAGGCCATTCCTACAACCTTGCTTCCATAGAATGCCAACACAAGATGATGTCTGCCGTCCTCAAAGAATTCCATCGCGCGGTGGGGTTTTACAGGATGGTCGAAAAGATTATCTCCTACCGTGACCAATGCAGGCAAATCTCCAATGACCGCCAATCGTATTTCAATATTCTTGTCCATCGTCTTCTAGAGTTACAAAATAAAAAAACCTGTTCAATTTTGGCCGAACAGGTTCTATACAACAAAATGCTTTTACAATTAATCCCTTCCGCCGAATACCTGCAATCCAAAATAAATCAGAGTAGCTAACGAACCGATCGCAGCTACCAAGTAGGTACGCGCAGCCCATTTCAGGGCATCTTCAGAACCTTTGTACTCTTGTTGGGTAACAATATTCTTTGCCTTTAACCATGCCAAGGCACGATTGCTCGCGTCATACTCCACAGGCAAGGTCACAAAACTAAATAAGGTCGCAAAGGCCATCATGCCGAGCCCTGCAATCGCAATCCAATAGCCTAGGCCGACCCCTGCGGCAGCACCTAACATCAATCCACCGAAAACGACCCACATCGACATGCCCGAGGTAACGCTGACGACCGGTACCAATTTCGAACGCATGGTCAACCATTCATAGGCCTGCGCATGCTGCACGGCATGACCACATTCGTGCGCAGCAACGGCGGCAGCGGCGGCATTACGTTGGCTATAGACACCTTCACTTAAGTTCACCGTTTTATTTTTCGGATTATAATGATCGGACAACATTCCTGGCGTAGAAACTACTTTCACATCGCGAATACCATGATCCGCCAACATTTTTTCCGCAATCTCGGCACCGCTCATGCCATTCTGCAAATGCACTTTAGAGTATTTAGCAAACTTGCTTTTAAGCTTGCCGCTTACTAGCATGCTTATCAGGCCAATACCTCCGATTAATATCCAATATCCCATTCCCATAGTAAATTCTATTTTAGTTTAATTAAAGATAATAAAGATTCCCGTCTTCACGGGAACGACAAAACTTAAAAAGCAAAAACCCGGCCATTTTTGACAGGGTTCGATCTACTGACAAAATGTACCTTTATACCGTTACCGTTTCCCAACCAAAGGCCTCGCTGATTTCCTTATAAACGACCTCTCCCTCTACGATATTTAAACCTTTTTGAAGTGAAATATCAGAAGCACAAGCTTCCTTCCATCCCAAATTAGCCAATTTCAAAACATAAGGTAATGTTACATTGGTCAATGCCATGGTAGAGGTATATGGTACAGCACCTGGCATATTGGCTACGGAATAATGCACTACGTCATCAATAATATAGATTGGATCTTCGTGTGTTGTAGGCCTTGTAGTCTCAACGCAGCCGCCCTGATCGACGGCGACATCGACAATTACCGTACCTGGACGCATCTCTTTTAGCATTTCGCGCGTTATAAGGTTCGGCGCCTTTGCTCCTTTTAGTAAGACCCCTCCGATAATCAAATCATGATCTTTGATATGTTTTCGGATGTTGAACTCGTTCGAAAATTCGGTAACCACATGGGGCGGCATCACATCGTTCACATACCGTAACCGTTTCATGTTGATGTCCATAATGGTCACATGGGCACCGAGACCCGCTGCCATTTTAGCAGCTTGAATACCGACCACACCGGCCCCAAGCACCAACACCTTCCCGGGTGCCACACCGGGAACACCACCCAACAGAACACCCCGACCTTTGACAGGTTTCTCCAAATATTTTGCGCCTTGCTGAATGGCCATGCGCCCAGCCACTTCTGACATTGGGGTCAAAAGTGGCAAAGTGCCTTCTTCATCCTCAACGGTTTCGTAAGCGATACAGATCGACTCGCTTTCGATCATAGCATTTGTGAGAGGTTCACTTGAAGCAAAATGGAAGTAGGTAAAAACAATCTGGTTTTTCTGCACCAAAGGATATTCTTCCGCAATCGGTTCTTTGACCTTTACGATCATCTCACTGATCGCATAGACCTGACCGATGGTGTCCAAGATAATCGCGCCAGCTTTTCTATAGTCGTCATCAAAGAATCCACTGCCTTCGCCTGCGGTGGATTGTACATATACGGTATGCTGGTTCTTTACTAATTCATAGACTCCGGCAGGCGTCATACCTACCCTGCTCTCATTGTTCTTGATTTCTTTTGGGACACCGATTATCATATTGTTTTTAATTTGAATTACATCAGCAAAATTGTGACAAATAAAACGAATATGAAAATCTAATCGATAAAAACAGGGGTAATAAGGGTAAAATAATGTGTTTCTATATTGCTACCCCCTTTTTTTAAGGGGTGTCAATCTCTAAAACTATTTATATTTTAATTTTAATCCTACGATACTTAAAACTAAAACAAGCGTAACACCATTGGCCAAAATGACTGGAAGGCTTCCGATTGCAAACCCATAGATAAGCCAAAGCAAGAGCCCAAGGGACAACAATAAATACATGTTCAACGAAATAGCTTTAGTCGATTTATCCTTCCAGATTTTAAATACCTGGGGGACAAAGCCTGATGTGGTAATCGTGGCGGCGACTAGACCGAGAATTTCTGTGTTGTCCATGACTGGTTGTTTTAAAAACGTCATTGCGAGGAGGCAACGATACATTTGATGTTTACGAAATGGCTAAAGCAACGAAGCAATCTGTTAAACTTTGCCCAAGGATTGAGCAGATTGCTTCGTACACTTGCTAAATCGCTCGTTTCCTCGCAATGACATCAGCCGACAATATTGACGATTTTCCCGGGCACTACGATGACCTTTTTAGGTTCACGGCCCTGCAATTGTTGTTGGGTCTTTTCGTTTGCCATTACGGCGGACTCGATTTCTTCTTTTGACAAATCTAAAGGAAGTTCCATCGTAAAGCGCATTTTACCATTGAACGAAATCGGATACTCCTTACTACTTTCCACTAGATGTTTTTCCTCGAATTTCGGGAAGGGCACTTCTGAAATAGAACCAGCATGCCCCAATTTCTCCCATAGTTCTTCGGCAATATGGGGTGCGTATGGCGAGACTAAAATCGCCAAGGGCTCCAAAATTTCTCGGCTGTGGCATTTTTGTGCCGATAATTCGTTGACACAGATCATAAAGGTGGAGACCGAGGTGTTAAAACTAAAGTTCTTGATGTCGTCTTCGACTTTTTTTATGGTTTTGTGGAGGGTTTTCAGACCTTCAGCAGAAGGTTCTACATCCAAAATAACAATTTCGTTTTCATCAAAATAAAGCTTCCATAGTTTTTTAAGAAAGGAATGTACGCCTGTTATACCCGCTGTATTCCAAGGCTTGGACTGCTCCAACGGACCCAAGAACATTTCATACATACGAAGGCTGTCGGCACCGTATTCTTTGACAATATCATCGGGGTTGACAACATTGTATTTGGATTTGGACATTTTTTCGACTTCTCGGCCTACTTTAAATCTTCCATCTAATTCAGTTATAAAAATAGCATCTTCATTCTCTGACCTCCAATTTCTAAAGGCAGCAAGGTTTAATTCGTCAGAAGAATTAACCATAGACACATCGGCATGAACTTTGAAATCACTATCCGGCTGGATATTAACAGATAAGTTCGAAATAGGAATTTTTTTATGTTCAATAAATTCATGAAGACGTTTCGTTTCTTCTTCAATCAGATGATTCGATGCTTTCTCAAACTCTTCGTCGTCGTTAATTAAAGAGCCGGAAACCCATAGATTTCTTCTGACTTGCTTATCCATTAGACTTTGAATTTGATGTTGCTCCTGCAAACTCAAATTAACCTCATAACTATATGTTGTTATAAATGATGCACCTTCAACAAAAGCACTTGTTCCCGTAATCATCCCTTGATTGATAAGCTTTTTCGCAAACTCATCTTTAGGCACTAACCCTTTATCGAACATGAATTTTTGCCAAAAACGACTGTATAGCAAGTGTCCGGTAGCGTGTTCGCTTCCTCCGATATACAAGTCCACATCTTGCCAATAATTGATCGCTTCTTGAGAAAAGATTTCTTCATCGTTATGCGGATCCATGTATCGGTTGAAGTACTGTGAACTGCCCGCCCAACCGGGCATGGTGTTGAGCTCGAGAGGAAATACCGTTTTATTGTCTATCAACGAACAATCGACAACCGACAACTTTTCAATATCCCACGCCCATTCGGTAGCATTGCCCAAAGGGGGTTCGCCCGTTTCGGTAGGCAGGTACTTTTCAACTTCGGGGAGTTTTATCGGTAAATGCTCTTCGGCGATCATCTGTGGCATTCCGTTGGCATCATAATATACCGGGAAGGGTTCGCCCCAATAGCGTTGGCGACTGAAAACCGCATCACGTAATCGATAATTGATCTTGCCTTTTCCTTGCATCATTTTTTCGAGTTCGTCAATGGCCTTACGAACCGCCTTTTTGTATGGAAGTCCGTTCAAGAAGTCGGAATTGGCGATGAACGTATTTTCTTTATCCGCAAAAGCTTCCTCCGAAATATCGACACCCTCAAAAATATTCGGAATCGGAATATTGAAATGTTTCGCAAAATCATAGTCCCGCTGATCGCCGCAAGGCACCGACATGACCGCACCGGTTCCGTACCCCGCCAACACATAATCACCGATCCAAATCGGAATCGGTTCTTTTGTAAACGGGTGTTCGGCATAAGCTCCCGTAAAGGCACCAGTAATGGTTTTCACATCGGCCATTCGGTCGCGTTCAGAACGTTTTGCGGTGGCTTCGATATAAGCGTCAACCTCAGCCATTTGTTCTGGAGTAGTTATTTCTGAAACCAAATCGTGTTCGGGCGCCAAGGTCATAAAACTGGTGCCGAAGATGGTGTCTGGCCTAGTCGTGAAAACCGAAATGCTGAATTCTGAATTCTGAATTCTGAATTCAACCTCCGCACCCTCCGATCGCCCGATCCAATTCGTCTGCGAATCTTTCAACGGCTGGGGCCAATCGATTTTATCGAGTCCATCGAGCAAGCGCTGGGCATAGGCCGAAATGCGCATCATCCATTGGGTCATCTTTTTTCGTATGACGGGGTGGCCGCCACGTTCGGAGACTCCATTTACGATTTCGTCGTTGGCCAATACCGTACCCAGTGCGGGACACCAATTCACATCCGCCTTCGCGAGATAGGTCAATCGATATTTTAATAGAATTTCCTGTTTTTCTTTTTCCGAAAATTGCTTCCAATCCGAGGCAGAGAAACCTTCTGTATCATCATCACAAACTGCGTTGATTCTATTATTCCCTTCTTTTTCGAACAAGGAAATCAAATCATCGATGGCTTCTGCTTTATCAGTGGCTTTGTTATACCAAGAATTAAATAATTGGATGAAAACCCATTGCGTCCATTTATAATATTTTGGATCGCTGGTACGTACTTCACGGCTCCAATCGAACGAAAACCCAAGTTGGTCCAATTGCCGGCGATAGGTCTTGATATTCTCTTCCGTCGTTATCGCGGGATGCTGTCCGGTCTGTATCGCGTACTGCTCAGCAGGAAGTCCAAAAGAATCATACCCTTGCGGATGCAACACATTAAACCCCTTATGTCTTTTATAGCGGGCATAGATATCACTGGCAATATAACCTAATGGGTGGCCGACATGTAATCCGGCACCCGAAGGATAGGGGAACATATCGAGTACATAAAACTTGGGTTTGTCAGAATCATTTTCGGCCATGAACGTTTCGTTATCGGCCCAGTATTTCTGCCATTTTTCCTCTATTCCGTTGAAATCGTAGTTCATAAATTGTGTGATGTGCAGAACCCAAAGGTCTAGAACGCCTAGGGGGTCTTATTCGCAAGCCCGACAAAAATAAGTTTATTCGATTTACTTTCCTAAATTTACATCCGCATAGCTGATACTGTCCCATGAGCAAATCTTTTGAACGTTACCAAAAACGCAAGCTGATATCTTCTTATTTTTCAGTGGTGCTGAGCATTGGGTTAGTGCTATTTCTTTTGGGTATTCTAGGGCTTTTGGTACTGAACACAAAAAAGATGGCCGACCACTTTAAGGAACAGATTACCATTTCACTTTTTCTAAAGGATACCGCCAAGGAAGTCGAAATCGACCAGCTGCAGAAAAGCCTGGCCATGGCCGAATACACAAAGTTGGCCACCTATGTCTCAAAGGAAGAGGCCGCCGAAAAACATAGCGAAGAAATCGGGGAGAATTTTTTGGAGTTTCTTGGATATAATCCACTAAAAAATTCCATTGACGTGCAATTGAACGCCGATTTTGTTTCCGAAGAGAAGATTGAGGAAATTGCTGCCGAACTTTCAAAAAAAGATTATGTAGATGAGATCAGCTATGACAAACCTCTGGTCGGTCTGTTGACCGAAAACGTCAAAAAGATAAGTTTCTGGATCTTGGTCGCAAGTGCCATCTTTACATTTATCGCAGTGCTTTTGATCAACAGTTCAATCCGATTGTCCATTTATTCAAAACGATTTATCATCAAGACGATGCAAATGGTGGGCGCCACAAAGACATTTATTAGAAGACCGTTCATCTGGACCAATATTAAATTAGGTATGCTCGGTGCCTTAATTGCCATGCTGGCCTTGGCGGGAACCCTGTATTACATAAACGATACCTTCCCCGAGCTTCAGCTCTTCAAAGACACCTCGATGCTCATCATTCTTTTTGTAGGTGTATTTGTGCTAGGTGCCCTAATTTCATTGGTCAGCACCTATTTTGCGACACAACGCTTCTTAAATTTGAGAACGGACGAATTATATTATTAAATTTGCAGTATGGGCAAAAAAGAAAGAAAAAATAATGGTCAGATGGTGACCCAAGAATTTATCTTCCAGAAGAAGAACTATATGTTCATGTTTATCGGAATCGCCTTTATTGTCTTAGGTTTTATTTTGATGAGCGGTGGAGGTAGCGATGACCCCAATGTTTTTAATGAGGATATCTACAACTTTCGAAGAATTCGTCTGGCGCCCACTTTGGTGCTGATCGGTCTTGGCATCGAAGTCTATGCCATTTTGTTGAATCCGCATAAGAAGCGTAGTTAATTTGGATACCTTAGACGCCATTATCTTGGGCATTGTACAGGGATTGACGGAATTTCTTCCGGTATCATCCAGTGGACATCTAGAATTGGGCAAGGCTATTTTAGGGGATAATTCAGTTCCTGAGGAGAGCCTTCTTTTTACAGTAGTCCTACATTTTGCGACCGCTTTAAGTACGTTGGTGGTTTTTCGTCAGGATGTCTGGGAAATCATACGTGGACTCTTAAGTTTCAAATGGAACGAAGAGACCCAATTTTCATTGAAAATCATTGTTTCGATGCTACCGGCCGTTTTGGTAGGGTTATTTTTTGAGGAACAATTGGAAGCATTTTTCGGAGGGGATATCCGATTCGTAGGATTCATGTTACTGATTACCGCGGTACTTCTCTATTTTGCCGACAAGGCCAAGGATACCGATAAAAAAGTAAGTTTTAAGAACGCCTTTATCGTGGGTGTCTCACAGGCAATAGCCATGCTTCCGGGAATCTCGCGAAGCGGTGCCACAATTTCAACATCGGTTCTTTTGGGAGTGGACAAAACCAAGGCTGCACGATTTTCGTTTTTGATGGTCGTTCCGCTGATTTTTGGAAAGATTGGTAAAGATTTATTGAGCGGAGAACTGAACTTTGATGGCGAGAACAACGTTGCTATGGGAGCAGGTTTTATCGCTGCCTTTATTGCCGGACTGGCCGCCTGTACTTGGATGATCCAATTGGTCAAAAAAAGTAAGTTGACCTATTTCGCCGTGTATTGTCTAATCGTGGGTTTAATTGCTATTGGGTATAGTTTTTGGGCTGCTTCGTAGACCATAAAAAGGTCTTTAAAATTTTCGAATGGATACCAGAACCAAAGAAGACTTCTTAAACGGCCAACTACTTCTAATTGACAAACCCCTCGGTTGGTCTTCTTTTCAGGCAGTGAATAAATTGAAATGGGCCATCCGAAAGAAATTTTCCCTAAAAAAAATAAAAATTGGTCACGCTGGCACGTTGGACCCACTAGCCACCGGACTCCTGCTTATCTGTACCGGAAGGTTCACAAAAAAGATATCCGATCTTCAAGGTCAAATCAAGGAATACACGGGCACGATAACTTTAGGGGCCACGACCCCGTCTTACGATCTCGAGACCGAAGTGAATCAGACCTTTCCTATTGAACATATTACCGAGGCAGGTATTCGAGAAGTCGTAAAAGGTTTTATGGGTGAAATCGAACAAAGGCCACCTGTCTTTTCCGCATTAAAAAAAGATGGGAAACGACTATTCGAATACGCCCGTGAAGGAAAGGAGGTAGACATAAAAAAAAGAAAGATTACTATTTTTGAATTTGAAATTACTCAAGTTAAACTACCAGAATTGGAATTTAGGGTGGTGTGTAGTAAAGGCACTTATATTCGATCTTTGGCACACGATTTGGGGCAAGTTTTAGAAAGTGGCGGGTATTTATCTCGATTGAGAAGAACCAAAATAGGAGATTTCAACGTAGATAAAGCCCAAGACCCTATTGTTTTCAGTAATCTTTTACTAGGAGAAAACAGTGATTCACAACAATAGTAAAGGGGTATTATTCCGTTCAACGAATAATTCAAATATTTTTTAGAAATTGTGGTTATAGCCTTATGAACCTGAACCGGAAGCATTTATCGTTCTTGATTACCATCTTTTCCTTGGCGATTATGGTATTGGCTTTGTACAATATCCATTTGGGCCATGGGGAAGAACAAGACGAATACGTCGTTGAAATGATGCTTGAGGAAGAGGACCTCGAAGAATTGGATAAAGAGGTAGAAAAACTTCGTGAAGAACTCGAAAAAGCGGACCCTATAAAAAGTCACATGGCCTTCAACGAAACGGCAAAACCAAGTTACGGTAATCCTGAACCTTTGAAAACTTTGGACGAAATATTGGAAGAAAAGGCCGCCGAAAGCGAAGAAGGCGACCCAGATGAACTTCTTGCCGATTCGGAATACGCCGCCCGGGTAAAAGAACTGGCAAAAAAACGGGAAGAAAAGAAACAGATGTTAGGCGAAAAGGAGGCTCAAAAAGAGGAGTTCACCAATAATTTGGCAAAACGACGAACTTCCGTCTCTTACTCTCTAGTGAACCGCAATAATTATAGATTACCACCGCCGATCTATACCTGTATCGAAGGTGGCAAAGTGGTCATAAACATTACGGTCGATGCCAATGGCAATGTCATTGCCGCGGATTTTAATTCTAAAAGTTCGGGGACCTCAAACGGTTGTTTAGTGGATAACGCCATTACCTATGCACTGAAGGCAAAATTCAGTTCTGCGGACAAAGCTTCCCAAAAAGGAACCATCACCTATTTATTTCAACAAAAGGCCCGTTAAATCATCCAGCACGCTTTGCCCTTTATCCTTATTGTACCAGACCTGAAGATCTTGTTTGAATTCTGCGGTCAAAGCTCCATGTTCGGCCTTGAAGTCTTCGACCAATTTCGTAGCCTTCTTTGAGCGTGGGCCCCAATCTCCTATAACCTCTTCGCTTGAATCATCGATTGCGATCAATTTCGGAATGGACATGGCGCCCTTAGTTAAAAACCGATTCATTAAAGCAATGTTATCGTCGCGAAGAATAATTTTCAACGTAATGTTCGGATTCAGTTCCGCTATTTTATGCATGACCGGTAATGAAGGAGAGGCATCGCCGCACCAACTTTCGGTCAGTACCAACCAGGTAGTTTTCTGGTCAAATTTGGCAATTTTATCCAAAGCCTCAGGACTGAATTTCAACGTCTTGTCCCAACGCTTCATTCGCTTATCGTTCAATTGGGTATAGTTCGTAAGGGCTTCCGTTTGTTCTGGCCCGGTAGATTTACCTTCTTGGGCCAATTGAGCTACTAATTCTCGGTACTCATTGTACGAAATTGCATTTGGCAAGCTCTCTTTGATGAGTCCTTGTGTCGTTCTTTCCGTAATTTCAGAATTCAATGTTTGCATCTTTATTTTATTTGGGATAAAATTAAAACTCATTATCTCGGCAAAAGCTGAGATAAGTCATATTGGTAGGAATAGGCACAAAAACCTTACAAGTTCTCAGGATTGACGGCCAGACTATTGAACAGCTTTGCCTTGGTGGCAAAGAACTTGTTCTGCACTTGGTTCTGCTTCAATTCGGCATCGATAAGTTTACTTTCACGGGAGTTGATCAAAAACAATGAACTCTCGCCAAAACTAAATTTTCGCTCCTCTGCGGCCACCAAAGTGATATAATTGTTCACAATTTCATCGATCAGTATGTTCTGTGTCTCGAATGATTCCAGTTCTCTGTAAATAGCTATAATCTTGTTTTTGAGCTGAATCTCGGCGTTATCCAATTCGTACTCGGCGTCTTGCAATTTGATTTTTGCCAATTTCAAATCTCCCCTTTCCTTTCGCAAGAACAAGGGCAATCGAAACGTTAGTCCGCCTTTGTATTCCTGAGTCTCAAAAGAGTTAAGAAACTCCGGTGTTTCAGTCAAGAAATTGTATTCCAAATCGATTTTTGGCAATAATTTGTTCGCTTTAAGGTTTTTGTCGACTGCGAGTCCATCTATTTTGTAGCCCAATGATTTCAATTTCGGATGATTCTCGATGGTAAAGCTATCCAAGGGTTTTCCCATGATTTCCAAAGTGGTATCGACCTCATCTTCCAAATCGATTTCAGGTACTACGTTCGGTTGTAATTCTACCGGCACATTATCGTTCAACCACAGAAAATTGGACAGTTCCAACGATTTGTTCATCAGACGCACTTTCGCCTGCTCAAGATTCAAAGCACGATCTTGTACCGCGATTTTGGCTTCGACGGTATCGATAGCAGCGACCTCCCCGGCAGCGGCACTCGTTTTTACTCCTTCAAAACGCACTTGCGCATTGGTCAAGAAATTATTGAAAATCTGACTATCCTGATAGGCCTGCAACCAATCGAAATAAGCCAAAGCCGCTTCGAAAAGTATCTGGTTGACAAACAGGTCTCGGTCGGCCTTAGTCTGCTCTCTAAATAACTTGGCCTGTTTCAGGGTTGCCATACGTTCGTTGATCCAAAAACCCTGCCCTACGGACATAGAGACACCCGCACTATATAAGCCATCGGTAGGTACACTTTCCGCGGGGTTCAAGAAATCGCCATCGTTCTGCTCGAAATTTCCTTTGAGTTCGATACCGTACCACGTCGGTATTTTGAACGTAGCGTTCAGGCGGTCATAATATTCCGACCCCTTAAACTCCTTTCGGTCATAATCGACCTCGACTTTGGGGTCAAAACCACCGCGGGAGCGCATCAGATTCGCCTGGCCCAGATCGATATTCAATTCTGCCTGTTTTGCGATTGGGTGATATTTTTTTACGAAACCGAGATACTCTTTAAAATTCAGCACCAGCGAATCTGGTACCTGACCTGTCATTGAAAGAGTAACCAACATGAATACATATGTAACGTACTTGTGCATATTACTTTTTTACAGGTTTTGCTTGTGCGCCCTCAGGCTGGTAATAGTTTGGTGGGAAACCATTCAATTGTCGCCATAGTTCATACCAAATCGGCACATCTTCCAAAAGCGCTATGGTATTCGCACCAGAACCTACACGAAGGTCTTTGGGCCATTCATGGTCGTCGGGATCCGGTGCCAATAGTATCCTATACTTGCCGTTGTCGCTAATGAAAGTCTCTATGGCCACAACTTTTCCTCCGTATGTACCATACGAAACATTGGGCCATCCGCTGAAAACTATAACAGGCCATCCGTCAAACTGGATACGAACGTCCTCGCCCAAATGGATCAACGGTAGATCTAATGGCTCTACAAAGGTCTCAACAGCCATGTCATAATCCGCCGGCATAATACCTACTAAACGATCGCCCTCTTTGAAGGTTTCACCAATGCCCCCTTGTATGGCTCTATTTATATAACCGCTCTGAGGCGCGCGTATATAATACATATCATTGCGCATCTCGTAATTGGTAAACTCGTTTTCAAGTTTGGTCACTTGTGCTTCTGAATCAAACTGGCTCGATTGTGCAGTGTACATGTCGCTCTGCGCTTTAGAAATCTTATCGGTATATTCTGCTTGCACACGGTTGATTTCCATTTCGGCATTTAGCACTTCGTTCTTGGCGGCCAGAAGTTTATTTTCTTGGGAAATCAATTTTGCCTGTGTTTCTTGTAATTTCAAGCGTTTTTCTTCAACGTCGGTTACTGCTTTCAGCCCTTCTAGCTCCAATTGCGTGGTACGGTTGAACTGCCGTTCGGCAATGGTAATATTGGTTTTCGCGGCTTCTAAATCAATACTATCACTCTGCACTTTTAGACGTGATTGCATCAACTTGTTCTTTGCCTGCTCTAGCTTCAGTCTGCGTTCGTTGGCCAGAGCGCCGATTTGATTGTTCAACGCCTTAACCTTACCTTGATACGATTCTACAGACATCTCTTTCGCCTTGATTTGCTGTCCGGTACGTTCAACCAATCGCGGATCAAAATACTCGTTCTTGATTTCCGAAATAAAGAGAATGGTATCACCCTTTTCTACATAATCGCCTTCGCGTACGTACCACTTTTCAATACGGCCCGGGATGGGCGATTGTATGGTCTGCGGTCGCTGATCCGGTGTTAAGGTGGTCAAAAAGCCTTCGCCTCGAATGTTCTGTGTCCATGGGAGGAAAAGAAAGATGAACCCAAAAATCGCCGACCCTAGTAAGAACCTGTTAAAGTGCTTGTAATGCCTTTGGTGAAATACCTTGTCGGTCGATTTGAATCCGGTCAGGTGTACGGTCTTATTTAACGGATTGTTAGAAATGTTCAGCATAACCTCTTAATTTATCGAAACAATTTTACCGTCTTCCATGGTGATGATCCTGCCGCAACGGCCTATCCACTTCGGGTCTTGGCTTACGACGACCAAGGCCCACGGTTGACTCTCTTCGGTCAAGAAGCCCATGATACGCAACGCCTCTATTTCATCGAACTGGTTCAATGGGTCTTTAAGTATCAACAATTTTGGTCTGCGTACGATACTCCGAGCCAACACGATTTTCTTGGATATTGTATACGGAATTTGTTTTCCTTCGGGATAGATGATGGTATTCAATCCTTTGGACTGTTCCTTTACAAATTGTAACAGTCCTACGCCTTCCAGCGCCCAGTACAGATCTTTTTGCGAAATCGAGGTATCGCCGAAAGTGATATTCTCCAAAATAGTGCCCTCAAAAGGGGTTTCCTCGGTCAGTGACTGCCCTAAAAACGACCGATAATGATTGGCGTTTATACCCCGTAGAGAAACATCATTCGCATAAATACTGCCTTCGCTGGGTTCTATGATACCCGCAATTACCCGTAACAGCGTAGATTTACCAGACCCGTTCGCACCTACAATGAGTTGGGTGCTTTTAGGAAGGATTTTCAAAGAGATATCCTCTAAAATATTCCCCCTTCCTTTGACTTTGAACGAGACATTGTCAAGCTCTACCGTTAAGTCTCCGGCTTCTGTCAAAGGGGTTTCGCCCGCTTGATCCTCTAAATCCTTATCAACCACCTGGCCTAATTTTTCTAGGGATGTCAACAGGTCGTAAAATGTTTCCAGTCCTCGTATCAATTTCTCGACCGAACTGATGACCAAAAGGATGATGATTTCGGCGGCCACGAATTGACCTATGTTCATTTCTTGGTTCAAGACCAGCAATCCACCGATCAATAACAATCCAGCTGTAACCAAAACTTTGAAGCCAATCATTTGAATGAACTGAATGACCAGAATACGAAAATGGCTTTCACGCGCTGCCAAATAATCGGTAACCAACATATCATTCTTATTCACTGCTAGACTTGTTTTTCCTGAAAGTTTAAAACTGACAAGTGAACGGGCCACTTCCTGTATCCAGTGCGCTACCTTATACTTTTGTTTTGATTCATCCAGACTGGTGTCCATCCCTTTTTGTACGGTAAACTTGAAGACCACGTAGATTAAAAGCAACAACAAAATCCCATAAATAATAAAGAATGGATGGTAAAAAGATAGCAGCAATAGGCCGAAAATAATCTGCAAAAGCGAAGCAGGAAAGTCCAATAAGAGTTTTGAAAGTCCTTTCTGTACATTCAGTGTATCGAAGAAACGGTTCGCCAATTCTGGGGGGTAATAGTCGCGTAGCTCACTCATCTTTATTTTAGGAAAACGATACGTAAACTCAAACGAAGCTCGCGTAAATATCTTTTGCTGAAGATTTTCGATAATGCGTATCTGCATCAACTGTAAGATGCCACCAAAAGCTACCCCACCGGTGACCAATACCACCAGAATAATCCACGAGGTACTAATCTGCGCACCTTGTATTAGGTTGATAATTGCCTGTATGCCCAGAGGCAGTGAAAGATTGACGAGCCCAGCGAATATCGCATAGTAAAATGTCTGTAGAACATCCCTTTTATCGAGTTTCAACAGACCTATTAACCGCTGCCATGCGGTCAAAACATTTTTAGCCATTCGGTTTGCTATTTAGTGAGTTGAAGACTAACTGTGTAAAATATTTTGTTGGATCCCCGTTCTCACGGCAATCGGTCAACGAGGTAAAATGGTCTTTGAGAAAATGCTGATGTAAGGATCCTTCAAGAACTGTACTTGCCAGACTCGATGGATATCCGTATTCAGTATTTACGGCCTTGATCATCGCGCTTAAACGGTTTACCAATCTCTTATAAATTACAAAATAGCCCTCTTTGTTCTCGGCATCGACCTCTTTGGTAAGGTATGATTTGGAGTATTCATTAATGACTATTTTATTCAAAAGTACTTCATTGATATGTGAAAAGGAAGAATCTTCCTCGGTTGGTTTTGTTACAATCTCAATTGCCTTTTTGAGTTTCTCGATTGGATTGGCCATGCTATTGGTCGAAAACACCAGCTGATATTCAAGCCAGCCCCAATACCAAGAGGTAAGGTATAACAACAATTTGTGCTTGTTCTCAAAATAGCGATAGATTGAACTCTCGTTGCTTCCTATCTTAATACCCAACTTCTTAAAAGTGAAACTTTCAAAACCCATAGTATTGACCATCAAGATACTCTCTTCGATAATACGTTTTCCCAAATCAGAGGACTCGGGATCTTTTACATAAATCTTTTCGTTGATTCCTATTTTGACCGATTGTAACAACTGCTCCATGCTATTGCGCTTTTAATTATATTTGCAAATATAATAGTAATACTATCATACAATGATAGTTTAACTAATATTTAACGATAGTAACTCTAATGGTATTGTTCAATATTATTATATTTACATTATGATCTTCGAATATTGAAGATTTGATAATAATGGCATGAAAAACATATTACTATTTATAGTATTCGCAAGTATCTGTTTTCCAATGGATGCACAGGAATTGTTCCGTTTGCAGTTGAACGATTATCAATATGTAGAAAATAATGATGGTACTATAAATAGTCAATTAAAGTTTCCGAACGGGAAAGCGACCGTAATTATGGGTGGGTTGAATGATTGGGACGGTATGAACAATTACTTTAACCTTTTTGGTAGCAAGCTTATCGTGGATAGTTCGGATATGGGTTCCGACGGAATCCAAAACGTAGTATTGCGCAGGGAAGATGGTCGTGATTTTTTTGATCTTTTCCCAACGGTAAGGGCTAAGCTCATTCCCATAGCGCATCCAGAACATAGTATTAAAACAATAGAAAATGTACAAGTAGAAAATAGTAAACCAATAAATAATTTATATAAACCTTAAATTTTACAGTAATGAAAAAAGCAGTAATATTCATCGTAAGTATTTTTATGACAGCAACCTTAATGTCTCAAGAAAGTGTCGATTTCGTTCAAACAGGCACGGTCTTAACACTCGGCCCGGTATCTGCGTCAGGATATGAGCATATCGATTTTCCCCGAAAGAATATCATTATCAAAAGAGGGGCGATCGCCGATTTCAATAATCTTGAAGGCCAAAAGGTTATCGTTGAAGAAGTTCAAACCGAAAACGGAACGACCGAAGTCGTACTCAAAAGAAAAGATGGACGCAACTTTTTCCGGTTCTGGACTACAGTGACCACGGATATTGAAAATGCGTTGGCCAAAGGAGAATTGAAAATGACCAGCTAACAAGGGGAGACTCTTCTGCTGGCAATGAATAATGATTAGTGTTTATTTTGTTCTCAAAACACCGGTCCGCCTGTATTGAATTCGCTAGGAGTATAGGAGCCCCGAGACCGGTGTTTTTTTAAAACGATATTACCACAACAATGATTTTATCACAAAGCAACACCATGACCCAAGATATCGAGGCAGCTCGAAATGAGGGTTTTCTGATAGAGTTTTATTTTAGGGATGGTAGGATACATTGTAGAAACTCCTCAAAAAAATATGACCATAACGAGTGTTTCTTGGTCGAATATTGCCGGCATGAGGGTATGAACGATCCTGGAGATGGATCCATTTTATTCTTGATCGAGTGTGTCGACGGCAGCAAGGGTTATTTAACAAGTGGTTATGGTATTTATGCCGATACAGATACAGTGGATTTCATATTGTCGCTAAAACGAGCAAACCAAATTTAGGATTATTGGCTAAAAAAACGACCTAAATACGAAACGCTATGATACTAGTGCATATTATTACCGAAAAAAAAGAACAGGCACTAGAAATAATCGATATTCTTTTAGAAAAAAAACTCTTGTTCAATGCCATGTTCTCAAGGAAAAAAGTCTTTGAAAAAGATTCCACAACAGGCGAACTAAAAGGTAAAATACAAATTTTGGTAATCGGTAAAACCAAGTCATTGCTCTTCAACAGAATAAATAAGTTGTTGGTTTCGATGTATGGCGATTCGGACCAAATGCCCAGTTTATATTGTCTTCCGATTGTTTATATGGATACTGACCGTGCCGAAGAACTTTTGCGGCGAACTCTTAAAGTCTGATCAATACGAATGTATCCAAGCGAACTTTTCATCTATAATTCTTTCTTTTTCACTACTTATAAAATCGAGGTAGGCCATGGCCGCAGGAGATAGCTTTTTTGATTTGAGCCATATCAAGTTCCAAGTGGTACTTATGGGAAGCCCTTTAACGGGGATAATCTGTACATCTTTGTTTCTTACCTCGTTCTTAATACCGATAAGAGGCATAATTGAATAACCGAGGCCAGATACTACGGCCTGCTTAACTGCCTCGTTCGAAGTCAACTCGATTTTCTTACGCACCGGAAATTTGTTCTTAGAGATAAAAGTTTCCATCGCATTACGAGTGGCCGATCCCTGTTCGCGATAGATTAAAGGTAAATCTTCGAACAATGTTTTTTTGCTCGGGGCTTTTTTGAATTTCAGTTGATTTCCTCCCACGAAAAACAACTTGTTCTGCATAAGCTCGACCCGATTTACTTTTAGTTTTTTAGGTAAAACGGAAACCAGAGCAAAATCCACTTCGTTCAGTTCAAGCGTTTCCACTACCCTTGTTTTGTTGGTCACATCCATAATAAGATCTACACCGGTGTGCTGCTTCATAAAATCAGATAGGAAATATGGCATTACATATTTTCCAGTTGATACTACCGATATTTTGAGTCTCCCTGATAACTCTC
>CAYGPR010000014.1:0-66968 GCA_964351985.1 uncultured Maribacter sp.
ATTAGGGTGTTCCATTATTTCATTTATCAGCCATTTACTTAATCCCTTTCCTCTACATTCTTTTAGAATATAAACATCTCCTAAATATGCAATAGTTGAATAGTCCGAAATTATTCTAGCAAAGCCAATTTGTTTGTCTTTGTAATAAAGTCCAAAATTCAAAGAGTTTTCAATTGATGTTTTCAAAGTATTCATTGGAATTCCATTAGCCCAATCAGTTTCTTTTGCAAGAAATTTGTGAATGCTCAAAATATCTAATTTATCCTTGTCAGTTGAAATGGTATAATCATTTCTATGTGTTTCTCTAATTTTCAATTCAGTTTTCTTAATTAATGCCAACTCTGATATATCAACAATACTATAAAAATGGGTTAAAAGCATATAAAACGCAAGTATAGCAGGCGAAAAGCACGAAACATTTATAAATATTTACAAACGACTATAACACTTGGTATAAAAAAAACTGCCCGGTTTCAATCTTCCCACTCCGTATGAAAAACCCCTTCTCGATCCAATCGTTCATAGGTATGTGACCCAAAATAATCACGCTGCGCCTGAATCAAATTCAAAGGCAATCGGCTAGAGGTATAGGCATCGAAATAGGTCAACGAGTTCGAGAGCCCGGGTAGGGGTATCCCATTTTTTGCAGCATATGAAACCAGTTTTCGTGCCGACCCGACCGTACTCTGAACTTTTTTGACAAAAGTAGGGGAGAGTAATAAATTCGGTAGTTCACTGTCGGCTTTGAACGCTTCGGTAATATCGGCCAACAGACCTGCACGAATGATACAGCCCGCCCGCCAGATTTTGGCGATCGTTGCGATATCGACATTGTACCCATATTCTTTAGAGGCATCGGCGAGTTGATGCAATCCTTGTGCATAGGTTACGATAAATGAAAAATACAACGCTTCCTCGGCCAATTTTTCCAACATTGCCTTATCCATGGTTTCCACATTCGGGCGGTCATATAATGTATCTGCCTGAATACGTTCTTCTTTTAAAGCGGAGATTTCGCGCATACTCACTGCGATGTCGATCGAAGGTACGGGTATGCCCAAATCCATGGCGTTTTGACTGGTCCATTTTCCGGTGCCTTTTTGTTTGGCCTTGTCCAATATTTTATCGATTAGATGGCCGTCGCCCAGATTGTCTTTTTGTTCAAATATTTCTGAAGTGATCTCGACCAAGAAGGATTGTAGCCGTCCGGCATTCCATTTTGAAAAAGTGGCGTGCAACTCTTCATTCGAATACGCGCCCGCTTTTTTCAGCAGGTCGTACATTTCCGAGGTGAGCTGCATCAATCCGTATTCGATGCCGTTGTGGACCATCTTTACGTAGTTTCCGGCCGATTTCGGTCCTAGATATGCCACGCAGGGTTCTCCTTTGTATTTTGCCGCCACGGCCTCGAAAATGGGTTTTACGTGTTGGTAGGCTTCCCGATTGCCTCCGGGCATGATGCTCGGGCCGAGGCGCGCGCCTTTGGCTCCACCTGAAACGCCCGCGCCGAAAAAGTGAATGCCTTTTTTAGCCAAATAGGCTTCCCGCCGATCGGTATCGGTAAAAAAGGAATTTCCCCCGTCGATAATGATATCGTCCTTATTCAATAGCGGAAGCAAATTTTCAATAACGGCATCGACTATTTTTCCGGCAGGCACCAACAACATGATTTTCCGTGGGGTAGACAACGCGGCAACGAACGTTTTAGCATCCGTGGACGCATTCACTTTGTCGGTATTGCCACCTTCTTCGATCAGAGCGGAAACCTTTTCCGCGTCGAGATCATTGCCGAAAGCCGTAAAGCCATTATCCGCTACATTGAGAATAAAATTGCGCCCCATGACGCCCAAGCCTACCAGTCCGAAATCGTATTGCTGTTCCATAAATTTTTGATTGTTATGAGCGCCAATGCTCATACGCTCAAAAATAAATGAAAATATCGAGACCCTTGTTCATGTTTATGCGAAGTCGTTGGTATTGCTTTTTCTTTTCGATACATTTAAGGCGAACATATTGCGGTACGTTATGAAGAAAACAGAAAATCATATGCTCGTCATTTTTGGGGCATCGGGCGACTTGACGGCGCGGAAATTGGTTCCAGCTCTTTTTAGTCTGTTCAAAGACAAACATCTGCCCGAAAACTTTGTTGTACTTGGTGTGAGCCGAAGCAATTTGAGCGATGCCGATTTTCGAAAAAAAGTGGTGCAAGAGAGCCAGTACTTGAAAAAGAAAATCAAGGACCTGGATGCGAAGACTATCGAACGGTTTTGTGAAAAACTTTTTTATGAAGATCTGGGAAAAGATTATGATACCAGTTACAAGGGACTTCAAAAGAGAATAACCGATCTGAACGTGGAACATGGTACCGATGAGAATTGTATTTTCTATCTATCGACCCCGCCAAGTTTGTATGAGGCTATCGCAAAAAACCTTGCCGAAGTAGGCCTGAATGACCAAAATACGGGATGGAAGCGCATCATTGTTGAGAAACCTTTTGGTTACAGCTTAGAGAGTGCCCGACAACTCAACGATGGGCTACACCAGTATTTTAAGGAATCACAGATTTATCGCATCGATCACTATTTGGGTAAGGAAACCGTTCAGAATCTTTTGGTAACCCGTTTTGCCAATAGTATTTTTGAACCCCTTTGGAACCGTAATTACATTCACCACGTAGAAATCACCAATGCCGAAAGCGGCGGTGTGGAACTGCGGGGCGGGTATTATGATAAGTCGGGGGCGTTGCGCGACATGTTCCAGAATCATTTACTGCAGATTGTATCCTTAGTGGTTATGGAGCCGCCCATCGGTTCGAATGCCGATGAGATACGAAACGAGAAGGTCAAGGCCTTGAAGTCGCTACGGATCATGAAAGACGAAAAGACCTTACACGATAATACCATCAAGGCACAGTATGTTAGTTCGGTGGTCAACGGCGAAAAAGTAAAAGGATATCGAGAGGAAGAAGGTGTTGATCCCGATTCAAGTACCGAAACCTATGCTGCCATTAAGTTCTATGTTGATAATTGGCGTTGGGCCGATGTACCCTTCTACGTTCGCACGGCGAAGCGGATGCCAACCAAGGTTACCGAAGTGGTCATTCATTTTAAAACGCCCCATCATCAAATTTTTAAAGATTCGGGCATGAACAATAAAGATAATAAGCTGATTATCCGGATTCAACCCGACGAGGGTATTTTGATAAAATTCGGAGTAAAAGTCCCGGGACAAGGCTTTAAAGTCGAACGGGCCAATTTGGATTTCTATTATTCAAGTCTCGTCGAAAATAATGTTATGGAAGCCTATGAACGATTGCTGTTGGATGCCATGCAGGGCGATGCTACGCTTTACGCCAGAGCGGATGAGGTTGAAGCGGCATGGGAATTCGTAGATCCCATTTTGGACTATTGGAAGAATGGAAAAGGGGTAAAAACGTATGGATATTCTGCAGGCGTTTGGGGCCCCACCAATGCCGATGAGCTTATCGAAGGACTTGGCATGTGGCGCAACCCCGGTGAGAATTTGGCCGATGATCCGGGGTTTTGTGTGATTTGTTGATACGTCATTGCGAGCGGAGCGCGACAATCCGTTACTTTGAAACACAAATTCCACAGATTGCTTCGTCGCTTTAACCTTTGTTATAAAATCGAATTTTTCATAGCTCCTCGCAATGACGTTAAGTATTAAACTATGCAACTCAAAATCTCAAAAACAAAACAAGAAGTAGCCAAAGAGTTTACGGACTATCTCGTCAAACTTAAAACTTCCAACGAAGTGACGCATATCGCATTATCGGGAGGTAGCACACCTAAAATTGTTTTTGACGAACTGGCCTCGCGTGATATTCCGAAAAACATTTGGGAGAACGTGCATCTGTATTGGGGCGATGAGCGTTGTGTGCCACCGACGGATGATGAGAGCAATTATAAAATGACGGTTGAGCATTTGATTTCTAAGGTTCCTATCCCTGAAGAAAATATTCATCGAATAAAAGGTGAGAACCAGCCGGAATATGAGGCCGGGCGGTATGCTGAAGTATTGGAAGAAAACCTACCTAAAGTTGACAAGCTTCCAAGATTCGATTTGGTCATTTTGGGCATGGGCGATGACGGTCATACTGCTTCTATTTTTCCGCACCAATTGGATTTATGGCATTCCGATAAACTTTGCGAAGTGGCCGAACATCCTGAATCAGGACAAAAACGAATTACGATAACCGGAAAAATAATCAATCATGCCAAAGTGGTCGCTTTTTTGGTTACTGGAGTTAGTAAAGCGGAGAAAGTAGCGGAAATTATCAATCAAGATGGGAATTACAAATACTACCCGGCCAATTTGGTAGCCCCGACATCAGGGAAATCATTGTGGTTTTTGGATGAAGCTGCCGCCAAAGGAATCACTTCAGCTCGATCTTGATATTCTCTTTTTTTAGTTGTTTGAGATGTTCTTCATATTTGAAGTTACTCTCATCAAATTTGGTGTCCCGTTTAAAAGCGGCTTCTTTTCTGAATTTACTGCGAGCGAAACGGCGAACACCGAGAGCATCTTGCACTATAAGTCCCGGAACTATGACGCTATTGCCCGTTTCATCTTTTGCGACCATGGTAAAATACGAGGAATTGCAATGCCGCTTTTTACCTGTTGTGATGTTTTCCGCTTCGACCCGTACACCAACGACCATAGAGGTTCGACCGGTATAGTTAACGGATGCCTTTAAAGTCACCAGCTCGCCAACCTCGATGGGATTCAGAAAATCCACCCGATTTACCGAGGCTGTTACACAATAACAACGACAGTGTTTTGAGGCACAGGCGAAGGCTATCTGGTCCATGAGGTTTAAGATATGGCCGCCATGCACCTTTCCTCCGAAATTGGAGTGGGAAGGGAGCATCAATTCCGTAATGCTCACTCTTGATTCACGTGCCGTTTTGAAGTTTTCCATCAATTTCTAAAATGTGGAGATTGTTCTTTTTCCACCTCTGTAATAAAATATTTGGTATCGCCCAACCAGAAAAAAGTTGCGTAGCGCTCGGTATAACTTACTTTAACATACTCACCTTGATATTCTTTTAGTTTTTCGATGACGTCTTGATCTTTATCCAATATCGAAAAAGCGAATATTTGTGCTCCCGAAATCCCTTGGCTAATTTCACCTTCCCAAGTTTTTGCGATGACCCCTTTTCGGCTGATTTTTATCAATTCTCCGGATCGTACCCCTTCACTGTAGGGCACAAAATAAATAAAGGCATAATAAAGGGCCAACAGTGCTAGTAGTCCGCCAATAATAAGGAAAAGTATTTTTTTCATCACGTTCAATTTCAAGAGGAAAATTTAGTTTTAACTACAAATTACTGCAACCTCGGTTCTTCCTCAAAATCATCTTCTTCCGCTCTTTTCAAGATAGCTTCTGGAATCGACTTTTTGGCTTTCGCCCCCATCTTTTTTAATTTTTCAATGCTGGTAATAATGTTGCCGCGACCTTCGACCAACTTGTTCATTGCTCCTTTGTACTCATCTTTGGCATCGTCCATCTTTTTGCCCACTTTAGTTAAATCACCTACAAAACCTTCAAATTTATCATAGAGAGCTCCGGCCTGCCTTGCAATTTCGATAGCATTGCGTTGTTGTTTTTCATTGTTCCACATACTGTCGATGGTACGTAAGGTGGCAAGTAATGTAGACGGAGTGACGATTACAATATTCTGTTCGAAGGCTTTGTTATACAATGAGTTATCATTGTTTATTGCAATGGCAAAAGCAGGTTCTATCGGAACGAACATCAATACAAAATCAGGGCTCTCCATTTCATACAAATCCTCATATTTTTTGGCGGAAAGTTGGTCCACATGTTTTCGAAGGGAATTGATATGGTCTTTTAAAAATTTATCCCTTAGTTCATCTTCTGCATTTACAAAACGTTCATAATCCGTTAGGGAAACTTTTGAATCGACGATCATCTTCTTGCCATCGGGAAGGTTGATGATCACATCGGGAAGCACCCTTGTACCATCCTCCAAAGTAAAACTTTGCTGCACGGTATATTCCCGGTCTTTTTCAAGTCCTGATTTTTCGAGAACACGCTCCAAGACCAATTCGCCCCAATTGCCTTGCATTTTGCTATCTCCCTTTAAGGCCTTGGTCAAGTTTTCCGCTTCTTGGGTAATCTTGAGGTTTTGGGTCTGCAGGTTCAATAATTGTTCTTTTAAAGCGGAGTGGATACTGATATTCTCTTTTTGGCTTTCCTCGACCTTTTTCTCGAACAGTTGTATTTTTTCATTTAGCGGAGTCAGAATGTCTTTGATGTTCTTTTCGTTACGCTCGGTGAATTTCAGACTTTTTTCTTCTAGGATTTTATTGGCGAGGTTCTCGAATTCTTTGGTGAATTTTTCCTGAAGTTTTTCTACCTCTTGTTTCTGTTCGCGGTTTTTGAGTTCAAGATTCTCAAGATCTGCTTGATAGCGGACTATTTGATTGCCCAATTGCTCTTTTTCCCGCTGTAGATGGGTTTTGTGTTCCTCGACATCCATCAGTTTAGATTCCATAACCGAGAGATTTTGGTTCAATTGCAGCTCACGTTCTTCTAAGGCACTTTGCTCAGATTTGGTTTTTAATCCCCGGATATAATTCCCTAATAAATAGCCGATCGTTAGGCAAACCAGGCCAACAAGAAGATATATTAAATATTCGTTCATTCGTGTTTAAAAGTGTTCGAAGTAAAGATACAAGATTGCTATCAAAAGTATATAGGGGGTGTACCCTTACTTTTCAATTCGAAAAGAACCCGTTTTGGCATCAAAAGAAACTGCATTGGCAGGAAAGAGAGTTTCAAAGGCTTTTCGTTCGATTAACTCACAAGGTTGCCCAAAAGGGTTTGTTCTGCCATCTAACAACAACATGGTATCGCATAGTTGAATGGCCATTTCGATTTCATGCGTCGTAAAAATGATGGTCTTATCAGTTTCGTGTGCTATCGATTTTAGGAGTTTTAAAATCAGCACTTTATGATAGAGATCTAAATGTGTAGTGGGTTCATCTAATAAAATAATCGCAGTGTCTTGTGCCAGTGCCCTAGCTATCATGACCCGTTGTAATTGTCCGTCACTGAGCTCGTAACATTTTTTGTGTTGCAAAGGCTTTAGCTCCAACCGTACTAGAGCTTCGCTGATTTTTGTTCTATCATTTTCGGATAACGTACCGATCCAATTCGTGTAGGGCTGTCTGCCCAAAGCAACCAATTCTAGAACCGTCATGTTTTTTGAAGCTAGAGGTTCAGTCAATACAACGCTGATTACGGATGCCAGTTCCATAGAATTATAATCTTCCAAAGGCTTTCCATTGATTTCGATTTCGCCTTCAATTCGGGGCTGTACTTTCCCCAACGTTCGGAGTAATGTGGATTTTCCAATGCCGTTGATACCTACTATGGCGGTCAGAATACCGGAGTGTAATTCTAGATTGATTTCTTTGGTAACGGTCGTAACTTCCTTTTTGGTTTTGTAACCAATGGCCAGATTTTTTGTCTTTAGGGCGATATTTTCTTTTTCGAAATCCTCCATCAAAATATCATTTTTCGTTTTCGTACCAGTAACCAGATAACGATAGGGGCACCCACAATGCTTGTAATCGCATTGATCGGCAATGCATTGGCAGATGTCGGTAGCTGGGCAATGGTATCACAGAGCAGCATTAAAACAGCACCATACATCAAAACTGCGGGAACAAGAACCTTATGGTCCGTGGTTTTGAAAATCTGTCTCGTCAAATGCGGAACGGCAAGCCCTACAAAGGCTATTGGTCCGGCAAAGGCGGTGATTCCCCCGGCAAGTACTCCCGTCGCAATAATGATAAGATAGCGGGATTTTTTCATATCCACTCCTAAGCTTCGAGCATAATTTTCCCCTAACAAAAGCGCGTTAAGTGATTTTATAGAAACGATGCTTAATACGATACCTAATACTGTGATGCCCGATAATAGCGCAAGTTGGGACCAGGATAAATTTCCCACACTTCCAAAGGACCAATACACATATTGCTGTAATTTTTCCGAATTCGTAAAGTACGAAAGTACGCTTACGATGGCCGCCGTAATGCTTCCGAACATCAAACCGATAATCAAAAGGGCCATGGTGTCTTTTACTTTTGTTGCGACGACCATAACGACCAGAAGGACTAAAAAACTACCAATACTCGCAGCAATGGCAAGGGCTACATCGTTAATAAACCCGAAGGTCAACATACCGGAAAATAGTGATGACCCCATAATAAGCAAGGCCGCACCAAGACTTGCGCCTGAACTGATCCCAAGAACAAAGGGTCCCGCCAAAGGGTTACGGAACAAGGTTTGCATCAGTAGCCCGCTTAGGGCCAACCCACCTCCGACAAGTACAGCGGTAAATGCCTTGGGGATCCTATATTCCCATACGATATAGTTCCATTGATCATGTTGAACCGTTCCTCCGAAAATAATATTCAATGTATCCTTAAACGGAATAGAAACAGAACCTAAACTTATATTGATTCCAAAACAAATCATCAATGCCAAAAGCAAAATGAAGAATGGAAGCCTGTAAGTTTTGGAATCTTTCAATTAATCGAGGGGTTTGAAAAAGAACAGTTCATGGTCTGGGAGCAATTCGGGATGAAAAATATGTACGAGGTCCTTTAACACCAAATCCGGTCGTTGTGGTGCGAGTTCATAGTACAATAACCCGCCTGTGTCGCCTGTGGTTTTTGCAAAAGTGTACATCTTTTTTTTCTGAAATGCATCGAATTGCAGGTAATGTCGGTTGGCCTCCTCCAAATCTTTGTATGATGTAAATTGTGATGGAGAAATCCAATAGTCGGCCTTTTCGCCTTTTTCAAGAACGTTTTCGATGCTTAATGAAAGGCTTCCGGTCGCTTCGGTATCTTGCCATAGATACCGGGTGTTGGCATCCTCCAAGAAGGTAGCGGCCCAACTTTGTCCGCCAGGAAGGTACCAGACATCTTTGTAGAGCGCCCCGCTAAGAACCGTAGGTTGGCTTGAAGCCTTGTCGGCCAATAACTCCGTTTCTTTGTATTGCTTTTCAATTTCCAGAAAAATGGAATCGGCTTTTTTTTCCATTTGGAAGAAGGGGGCGAAAAACTTGATCCATTCCGCTTTTCCCAAAGGAGTCTCCTCGGTCCAATCACCATTATAGACTACGGGAATAGTCGAGCGTTGAATCGTTTCGTAGGCACTGTTTTGTTTGTCGATACCGAATCCGACGACTACTTCGGGATTGAGCTCGATAACCATTTCGGTATTGATGGACTCGTTATTGCCAAGTTCCTTTATGTTTCCATCGTCGATTCGCTTTCTAGCTTCTTTGGAGGAAATATATTCGGTATCGGGAAACCCCACCAACCTGTCCAAGACCCCCAGAGCTTCCAGTGCTGGAATATGAGTGGTCGAAGTAACGACAAGTCGCTCCACAGGTACGGCAACAATGGCATCATATTCGTATTTGTTAAGATTCATGGCGACCATCTTATCTTTCGGAATCAAGGCATAGGTGAATTCAGCTTTGGCATTGGGCCAAGGGGAGTTGATTTTGATGATGGTCAATCCTGAATTCGAATTTTCTATGGTAAAACCTTTTGCATGAGAAATGGTATTTTCCTCCGTTGTATTTTCATTGGGCAATGTCTTTTTTCTTTCCTCCTTACAATTCAGAAAAAGAAACAACATTAGGAGTAATGGAATTTTCTTCAAAACAATAGTTTTTCAAAAATCAAAAGTAGTATTATTTAAACTTTGGTTCGAAAGATTAAACAAAATGTTTACTTTGGTCACGAATTTGGTTCGCATCATTTTTTTTGTGATGGGATTAAAAGGGAATCCAGTGCAATTCTGGAGCTGTTCCCGCAACTGTAAGCTTTGTCCGCCAGCTGGCGGATGGCTACCATTTTCTTCGAATACCACTGCTTGTGCCAAATTTATTTTGGCATCTGTTTATTTAGGATTTAGGCCTAATTGGACAAATCCTGAAACAAGTTCAGAACAGGCGGGAAGGTCGATGGTAGCACGCAAGTCAGGAGACCTGCCAATTCAAACAAATCATGTTAAACTTTCGGGATAAAAGTTTACGTATGGGTACAGACATACTATTCTCCCGTTTATTAGATTAAACGAAATGAACAAAAATTTTTTTGGCCTTTGTGCTGGTGCACTGGTATGCTTCAATGTTGTTGGACAGCAACAAGAAAACGATTCAGCGAACATTCAAGTTTTGGACGAGGTCGTCGTCAGCGATTCACGCTTTGAACTGAAACGTGAAAATTCTGGAAAAACAGTAATCAAAATTTCTTCGGAGGAGCTTGGAAGAAATCAAGGTAGGTCCGTGGCCGAAATCATAAACGCCAAAAGCGGCATCGAAATTGCTGGAAGCCGAGGTAGGGAAGGTGCTATTCTAGGGGTTTTTGCCCGGGGCGGACGCGGACGCCAAGTCTTGGTGCTTATCGATGGCGTTCGTGTAAGCGACCCCTCTTCTTTTTCGCAGGAATACGATCTGCGGTTGCTTTCTTCTGCGAACATAGAGTCCATCGAAATTGTAAAGGGAGCTTCTAGCACTTTATACGGTACAAATGCAGCTACAGCTGTAATAAATATCACTACAAAAAAGGCATCTGTAGAAAAAGTGAAATTGAATATTCAGACAAATCGGGGCACGAACCAAACCAATGAAGATCAAAACTATGATCTTGCAAGTGCTTATAACGGAGTCAATCTTAGCGGAACCTTAAACAAATTTAATTATCAAATCGCTTTTGCAAATCGATATTCAGAAGGTCTCTCCGCCTTGATAACACCTGAAAATCTTGAAGATGTTTTTTCAACCTATAGTACCGACATTAATGTAGGATATCGATTTTCGAACTCCTTTACAATCAATGTTTACGCAAATCAGACGAAGTTAAGAACGGATTATGATGAATCTTTTGGGTTGATTGAGGCCCCTTATCTTTTTAAAAGCGAACAAAAACGAGCAGGGTTATCCTCAGAATTTAAATATAATAAAGGGGCGTTGCGCCTGAATGCGGGCTATGCGGACTATGATTCTGAAAATATCAGTGCTTTTCCGAGTACTTTCAAAGGAGATAATTTTACCATAGATCTTTACAATAAACTTGTTATCGGCAATCAATTTCATACCATAATCGGCATGAATTATATTAAGGACAGAACGGAATTTGACATCAAAAAGGAGTTTGCCATTTTCGACCCGTATGTAAACGTAGTTTATGTATCCGATTTTGGGTTGAACCTCAACATGGGGGGGCGTTTGAATAACCATTCTGAATATGGCAATCACCTTGTGTTTAACGTGAATCCTTCGTATTCATTCAAAACGCAAAACGGGTATCTTAAATTTCTAGGTTCGTATGCCACCTCTTATATCACGCCTTCGTTGACCCAATTGTTCAGTAGTTTTGGGGCGAACCCTGATTTGGAACCTGAAGAAAATAGAACGCTCGAAGGCGGATTTGAATACGCAATAGACCAAGATTTAAGATTTAGCAGTGTTTATTTCAACAGGAAAGAGGAAAATGCCGTGCTCTACAATAACCAAACGGGACTGTATTCCAATGCTACTTCTGTCATAGACGCCCAAGGAGTTGAACTCGAGGTTATTTGGAAGCCTTTGAAAAAACTGAACTTTACCGGAAATTATACCTTTACAGAAAGAAAAGGCGATGCCGCAATTCGAATACCTAAGCATAAAATAAACGCGGGTTTGGCATATGAACTTTCCGAAAAAACCAATGCATCTTTGAACTATGCGCTCACCGGAACGCGTTTTGATACTGATTTCGGCACCTTTGAAAATATATCACTACCAAATTATTCCTTGGTCGACTTTTATTTGGAACATCAGTTGCTTCCCAAGAGATTGAAACTCTTTTTTGCTATGTCTAATGTGTTCAATGAAGACTATACCGAAATCATTGGTTTTACCACAAGGGGAAGAAACATACGGGCAGGTCTGAACTTGACTTTATAACAATTAAAAGCCCGAACGAATACTATTCGTTCGGGCTTTTAAAAACTATGACTCTTATTGAAAATTGATATCCAAAGGTTTGTCCAAGACCATATTATCCCTCATCGGGGTAAACATTTTTGAACTGGTCATAACATTAGCGGGCATTCTTACCGTAAAATCTCTCTTACTCGAAACACCGGTAATCTCTTGAAGGGCTCGTGCCAACAATGGTTCGTTCTGGTCACCCAATACACCGAGGTTTTCTAAATCTTCTTGAAGCTCGATGTTGGGTTCCAATCCGTTTGTATAGTCTGAGAACCCATCGGCATTTTCATTACGCCCTACAAGCGGCTGTATGGCCCATTGGTTATTTGGTTTGATATTGGACTCCCTGTCGGGATTGAAAATATAACTTCCCTGTGCATCGTCTACCATCGTAATCGAAAATTCATTTTTACCCCGTGTGGTTTCACCAATATGGATGACATTCATATATGGGGCCAAACCGTTCATGACCAACTCACTCGCCGAGGCCGAACTGCCCGTGGCAATGATATAAACCTGATTCAAATTTAAAGCATTTAAAGGGGTACCATCACTAGTCTTGTCTGCAAAATAATCTTCCAATTGCTCATCACTGAATTGAGATTGAACTTTGGAATTCCAACGTTGTCTCAAAAAGAGGTTATCGGTGTTTGTACCGTAAATCATACTCGATAACAGCCTAGCGGAGTTTACCGAACCGCCCGGGTTGTAGCGTAGATCAAGTACAAGATTCGTGACTCCGGCAGCTTTTAAATCCCCAATGGCGTTGTTCAAGTCTTCATCGTATTCATTGGTAAAGCCGTTGTAGACCAGATAGCCGATTATTTCGCCGTTGATGTCAAAAGACTTCGAAAGAAAGACAGGGTTCTCCGCTAAATTCGGCTGTTTGGTCAGGGTAACCTCCTTATCATTGGGTGTAACCGTGTTGTTACTAATATCGGCCATGTTCAGTGTGTAGGTATCTTCGTCACCGAACAAAAGTTCTTGATAGTTGTTGATGTCCAACGTCGTTCCATTGACACCTGTGAAAAGTTCACCTCGGCTGATGTCTTTTGTAGAAGCATCTGAACCGGGTACAATGTATCTCACATAACCGAAAAGTTCATCGCTCCCTTGAAAACGTACTATTCCGAATTCAAGACCGTTACTTTTTGAAATTCCCGAAAGTGCTTGGGTAAGTTCTTTGTAATCTTCGGAGTAAAAACTGAAACGATCTTCGTTAAAGAGTAGGCGGTTATCAAAAAAGGCCGCTGGATCATCTTCAGAAGCCAAAAACTCTTCGTAAGCCTTGTTACCTTCGGTGGTATTGGCGAATTTGTTATCGGCGAGATTGGCAACATCTTCTTGCCAAAAATACCATTGGTTCATGGCCCTCCACATAAAATCTTGAACGGTCAAATCGGCGGAAGGACCTGGGGGAATATTATCATCATCTTTTTTACAGGCGGTAAACAAAAGACCCGTAGCTAGGAACAACAAGAAAATTTTTTTCATTGGAGCAATTATTAATGAGGTTTTAATCAATAAAATGTATTTGACCACTAGTGAAGCTTTGGAACGCGCCCATATCGTGGTCGTTTTTTTAACTGGACATTACAATAGCACACCCAATCAATTATCGTTCCAGATTACCGAATATAAAAGATAGGGGGCAATATCTAAACTCTTAACGTATGTACGTAAACATTTAGTCTTTGGTTGCCAAAATAAATTAAAAAAGGCTTAGAAAAGGTAAGCTTTAACCTATTATTATGTTTTGTCGGGAGAAGATTTTTTAGATTCTTGGGTTTAAAAGCCTGATTGTACAGCAAAGGTAAATCATATAAAATGGATTTTTATAAATAATTTAGCCTTGGCGATTTACCGCCAAGGCTAAACTTGATTTTCTTACATGAAGAAGAACAAATATGTTCGAATTTGCTATTCTAATTAGAATTTACGTTATAAATTTTACTGTTCCGATGCGGCATTTGCCTTTATTTTCAACCCGATTGCACTCTTATCTACGATCAATCTATCTGCAAAAGGCTTTTTTAGTTTTGAACTTGTAACGAGATCTACGGGCATTTCTGGTATGAAGCCACGTTTTGTGGTAGATCCAGTAATCTCGGCGATGGCCCTTGCAAATAGAGGTTCTTCGGGGTCTCCGAGAACACCTAGGTTAATGATATCCTCGGCGAGCTCAATATCAGGAACCAATCCACTTGAATAATCCGAAAAGCCGTCGGAATTTTCGGCCGTCACGATAATAGGTTGAATGGCCCATTGATTGTTGGGATTGATTTGACCTTCTCGGTCTGGGTTATAGAAGTTTCCATTTTCGGGGTCGTCAACGAAGGTATTGGATCCTTGGTTTTTTCCGACTGTTGTAGTACCAATATGGACGACATCAATATAGGGTTCCAAGCCGACCATAACCAATTCGCTTGCCGAAGCCGACCTATCTGTAGCCAAAACATAGACCTTGTTCAGGTTAAGCGTGTTTAAGGGAGTATCAGAATTGCCGTGAATGATACCCGTAGTGGTAAGAAAATAATTCAAAAAGTCATCGGGTTCCAATTGCGCCTCGATCTTGGCATTGTATTTATCCTTGTAAAAAATTTCACTTTCACTTCTTCCGGATATGAGACTTGCCAATACTGCCGAGGTATGTGACGAACCACCAAGGTTGTAACGCAAATCGAGCACCAAATCAGTGACTCCGGCAGCGACGAAATCCCCGAAAACTTGATTAAGGGCTTCCCCAGAACCACCCACGAATTGGTTGTACATCAGGTAACCTATTTTAGCTCCTCCTTGATCTACTATATTCGTAACTAGAATTGGATCTTCTTCCAAGCCTTCCATTTTGGTCAAAACGATTTCTTTACCATTGGGTACCAAAGTATTGTCTTCAACATCGGCCATATTCAGGGTATAGGTATCCTCATCACCGAATAACAGATCAATGTAATTGTCAAGGTTCAGACTGGTGCCGTTCACTCCGACGAAAATATCGCCTCGCCTAATGTCTTTCGTAGAAGCATCGGAGTCTTTTACAATGTAGTTCACGAACCCGAGAACGTCATTACCCGAGCCGTACAATGATAAACCGAATTCTAGACCGTTACTTTTTGTAATCCCAGCAAAAAGATTTACAAGGTCTTTATAGTTTTCACTGTAACCACTAAATCGATCTCCTGAAAAAAGAAGTTTGTCTTCAAAAAACTTGCCTGGATCTGGTTCAGCCGCAAGAAACTCTAAATAAGCGGCCTCACCTTCATCGGTCTCTGGAAAACGGGTATCCGACAAATCGGGCATCTCACCCTGCCAAAGATAATAGGCGTTCATGGTCTGCCACATAAAATTCTGAACGATGACCGTTGCCGGATCAATGGATTCCGGTTCTGGTTCTGGTTCCGGTTCCGACTCCGGTTCTGGCTCCGGTACTTGAGTTACGGGTTTTATAAACGGCTCATCATCGTTTTTTTTACAAGAATTGAATACAAGCCCTACGGCAAGGAACAATAACAAATACTTTTTCATAATTTTTTATTTTTTGTGGTTTCACTTGGCCTTACGGTAATGGTATACCAAATATTGGGATATTTAGGGGCTTAATCTTCATATTCAAATAGCTATCATTGCAACCAAGGCGGAACAATTTAGTTAATAAGCGATGAAAAAAAAATTATTTGTAACAAAATTCGTTGTATATCGTCTTCCTTATGTAACCGATTAAAGAAGGTTTACAATCAACAATCAAAAAATGAATCAGGCGGATTTTCTGAACATAGTGATGCCTTTTAAGGACAAATTGTACCGATTGGCCAAAAGGCTACTGGTTTCGACCGAAGAAGCGGAGGACGCCACGCAAGAGATATTGCTCAAATTGTGGTCGAAGAACAAAGTGATGGAAAGCTATAATAATGTGGAGGCCTTTGCCATGACAATGACCAAAAACTTTTGTCTCGATAGGTTAAAGTCCAAACAAGCAAGCAATTTGACACTGGTGCACAGTAATTACAGTGATGGAAATAGTTCATTGCAAAGCCAGGTAGAGGCAAAAGACAGTATAAACTGGGTAGAGAGAATTATGGAAGAGCTGCCCGAACAACAAAAAATGGTGCTTCAATTGCGAGATGTCGAAGAATATGATTTTGACGAAATCGGGGCCCTTTTAGATATGAAACCCACAGCAATACGTGTCGCACTTTCCCGGGCACGGAAAACGGTACGGGAAAAATTAATGCAAAAACATAGTTATGGAATTGGATAACATAGAAAAATTATTGGAAAAGTATTTTGAGGCCACCACTACGGTCGCCGAAGAAGAAACCTTACGAACGTATTTCTCACAAGAAAGTGTAGCGACACATCTAGAGCAGTATGCCCCCATGTTTCAATATTTTTCCAAGGCCAAAGAAGAACGGTACACGAAGCAGGTAGCACTAAAACCTAGAAGAAACTATACGAAGTGGTTATCCGTTGCGGCAGTGGCAGTTCTACTGTTTGGCATCTATTTTGGTAACGATTACCGACAACAGCAGCTCGCGGAGCAAGAACAGGCCTTAATAGCGTACAATGAAACAAAAAAAGCATTGAACCTTTTGGCCGAAAATTTTGAACGAGGTACCGAAAAAGTAGCTTATTTGAACGAGTTTGAACAAACAAAACAAAAAATTTACAACAACAAATAATAATTAGAAATCATGAAAAAACCCCTCATAGTAGTATTACTCGCGATTTTACCCTTTACCGGGTTTGCACAATCTTTATTCGATAAATACGAAGATTTAGATAATGTGAGTGCCGTAGTGGTAAACAAAAGCATGTTCAATCTTTTGAGCCAAATTGACGTAGAGGTCGATGACCCTGAAGCAAAAGATTTTATGGATATCGCCCAAAGCCTGAACAACCTGAAAGTATTTATAACGGAAGATAAAAAGATTTCTGCCGACATGAAGGCATCCGTTGACAGTTACCTAAAATCGGCAAAATTGGAAGAGCTGATGCGGGTCAAGGATAAAGATGCCAATGTGAAGTTTTACATTCGCGAAGGTAAAGACTCCGACCATGTCAGCGAATTGCTCATGTTCGTGACCGGACTAAAAGATTCGGGTGTCGATGTCGATGTCAATGGTAGAAAGTTCGAAACCGTACTACTTTCTCTGACAGGAAATATTGATTTGAACAAGATTGGTTCTTTAACAAAAAAAATGAACCTTCCTGACGAGTTGAATAAAGCCGGAGAAAAGAATTAACAAAAAGTGATGGACGGGTAGTTCACAGAAAGTACTACCCGTTCTAAATATTCATCAAAATCAACAACCTGCCTACCCGCAGTTCAAAAAACGAACAATCATGAAAAAAGTATTAGTAGTTCTCGCCCTTATTCCATTCTTTGGATTTTCACAATCGATCTTCGATAAGTTCGAAGACATGAACGACGTTGCCTCGGTAACGATTAATAGCAGTATGATCCGTCTTGCGGGAAATCTTGCAGCTCTTGATGATGACGATCAAGATGCCCAAGATTTTAAGGATATCGCACATAGCCTAGACGGACTCAAAGTATTCATTACACAAAATGCCGATGTGGCAGAAGACATGGGTGCCACGGTAAAGAAGTATCTTAAATCTTCTTCTTTGGAAGAATTGATGCGTATAAAAGATAAAGATGCCAATGTTAAATTCTACATCAAACAAGGTAAGGATGAAGACCATGTCAGCGAGCTATTGATGTTCGTTTCTGGAATCAGTGAGAGTGACATCGATATCAATGGGAGAAAATTCGAAAGCGTTCTAGTGTCGATGACAGGTGATATCGATTTGAATAAAATAGGATCTTTGACCAAAAAAATGGATCTTCCACATGATCTGAACAAGGCAGGAAAAAAAGGAGATCGCTAAAAATGACACATTATAAATTAAAATAGGAAAATGAAAGCACTAAAATCCATTATATATGTATTCGTAGTACTGGCATTCACTGCCTGTTCTTCAACACAGAGCTTGCAAGAATACTACGTCGATAATTCAGAGAACCCGAACTTTCTTAAGTTGGACGTTCCTACGAGCGTACTAAATCTTGAAAAGGCCGATTTGACCGATACGCAAAGAGAGGCTTTAGGATCATTGAAAAAGTTGAATATTCTAGCCTTTAAAAAGACGACTTCCAATGCCGCGGATTTCAAAATCGAAAAGGCCAATGTAAAGGCGATACTTTCTGACAATAAGTTCATACAACTTATGAAAATGAATACGAGCTACGGTAGGGCGACCATCAAATATTTAGGCACTGAGGATGCCATTGATGAAGTTATCATTTACGGCGATAGTGATGAAAAAGGTTTTGCTTTGATTCGTGTTTTGGGCGACAATATGAATCCTGCGCATATGATGCAATTGCTTCAGGCCATCGAAAAATCGGATTATGACGGGGAGGGATTGAAAGATTTGGGTAAGCTTTTTCAAGGATAAATTTCAATAAAATAGATAACTAAATCCTGTTTCGGAAATCTTCGAAACAGGATTTTTTTGTTATCAAGAAATTAAATTTACTACCTACCTCTAAATCACCTTACTTTTTTAATTCCTAATCCTTATATTGGCCGGACTATAAACAAACTATTCACATTAAACATTAATATTATGGAAGACGCACAAGTATGGATTAACAAAGGAATTGACTTTGTCGTAGAATATGGCCCCAAGGTCATCGGAGCAATTCTAATTTACATCATCGGCTCATGGGTTATCAAAAAATTGGTCAAACTCGTTCGAAAGGGAATGACCGCTCAAGAGTACGACAAATCGCTACAAAGGTTTTTGTTAAGTCTAGTAAAATGGGCATTGACCATCTTTTTGATAATCACTGTAATTTCAACCTTAGGTGTTGAGACCACAAGTTTTGCCGCTCTTATTGCAGCTGCAGGTTTGGCCATCGGGTTGGCGCTACAAGGTTCATTGTCGAATTTCGCGGGAGGGGTACTCATTATTATATTTAAGCCCTATAAGATTGGAGATTTGATAGAGGCCCAAGGAGTTTTGGGCTCGGTCAAGGAAATAGAGATTTTTACCACGAAATTGATTACTCCAGAAAATAAATTAGCCATTATACCAAATGGCGCAATGGCCAACGGAAACATCATTAATTATACCGAAGAAGGAAAAATGCGGGTCGATACTACTATCGGTATCGGTTATGACGAGGATATCAAAAAGGCCAAGGAAGTTTTGTTAGAAGTTTTGACATCAAACCCAAAAGTACTTCAAGATCCGGAACCCTCTGTAAATGTATCTGAACTAGCTGACAGTTCAGTCAATTTTGCGGTACGCCCATTTTGTAGACCCGAAGATTATTGGGATGTTTATTTCGGCACCTTGGAAGGTTGTAAATTGGCCCTTGATAAAGCCGGAATTGAAATTCCGTACCCACATTCTGTGGAGATCCACAAAGGAGAAGATTAATTGCACAGACATTTTATATATCAGATTGAAAAGACTCCAACAGTTTTGAAAGCTGTTGGAGTCTTTTTTTATATCCCTGTATAGTTGCTGGGCGTAATCGTTTTCAATTCATCTTTGATGGCATCAGAAACCTCTAAAGTATCGATGAAATGGGAAATAGACTGTTGATTGATCTTATCATTGGTTCGCGTCAAACCTTTTAGGGCCTCATACGGATTCGGATACCCTTCACGACGTAAAATGGTCTGAATGGCCTCGGCGACAACGGCCCAATTATTTTCAAGATCTTGTTCGAATTTTTCTTTGTTGAGCAATAACTTATTTAACCCTTTTAAGGTAGATTGAAAGGCTAGAACCGTATGCGCAAAGGGAACGCCAACGTTTCTAAGCACCGTACTATCGGTAAGGTCACGTTGCAACCTAGATACCGGAAGCTTTGCGGAAAGATGTTCGAAAAGAGCATTAGCAATGCCTAGGTTTCCTTCCGAATTCTCAAAATCAATCGGGTTGACCTTGTGCGGCATGGCCGAAGAACCTACCTCTCCTTCTTTGATACGTTGTTTAAAATAATCCATAGAAACGTAGGTCCAGAAATCACGGTCTAAATCCAATATAATCGTATTGATTCGTTTTAAGGTATCGAACAACGCGGCCATATGGTCGTAATGCTCGATCTGGGTTGTGGGAAACGAGTGATACAATCCTAGGTCATGAACGAAATTTTGACCGAATTCTTTCCAATCGACTTCTGGGTAGGCCACCTGATGTGCATTATAATTGCCCGTAGCGCCACCGAATTTTGCCGCACTAGGTATGTCGTTAAGCAAGTTGAATTGTTCCTTCAATCGCTGTACAAAAACTTCGACTTCCTTGCCCAAACGGGTAGGGGAGGCCGGTTGACCATGCGTACGGGCCAACATTGGAATATCAGCCCATTCATCGACCAGGGCCTGTAACTTCTTAAGGACTTCCTGGTATTGAGGTACATACACTTCATTCATGGCCTCCTTTATGGAAAGGGGAACCGCTGTATTATTAATATCCTGAGAGGTGAGGCCAAAATGTATGAACTCTTTGAACTGTGAAATACCCATTTTATCAAAGGCCGATTTTATAAAGTACTCGACGGCCTTTACATCATGATTGGTGGTTTTCTCAATTTCCTTTATTTCTTGGGCATCCTTGGTGTCAAAATTCTTATAGATATCCCTCAGCGTCTCGAATTTCGAGTTATCAAAATCTTTCAATTGCGGTAATGGAATCTCGCATAACGCGATAAAATATTCTACTTCGATCCGCACCCGATATTTGATCAACGCCTCTTCCGAAAAAAAAGAAGCCAAACTAGCGGTTTTACTTCGATAACGCCCATCAACAGGGGAAATAGCATTCAACGGATTTAGAGACATCTGCGACAGGAATTGATTTTTATTGGAAGCTGCAAAGATACTTATTCGAATGGGAGTTTAAAAGTATATGGTTGGGAAGTTCCACTCAAGTTCAAGTTCAATTTTTAATACTGCAATTGCAAACTATTCACTTGATTTTCGCTAAAGTCATTCTCGCCCTAGCTTTATATGCTGCGCTTCCGTTGGCATAATTCTGTTCTAAGACCATTTTGAGTTCGGGCAAGATCCAGTCGAACTTTCTTCCTAAAAGTAAAAGAGACGTCATTGAATAAGCCTGACCCGCAACTTTATGATCGCCTATCAGCCAGTCAAAGCAAGCGGTGGCGATTCGTTCTAAATATACCTCGGTCAGTGTGTTCTGTACCGGATTTGGTTTTCTCGAAAAATACGCTTTGACCAAAATCTCACAGATTTTCGCTATCGGCCTAACGGATGAGTGAAGTTTTACGTCCCCCAATCTCGCTGTAAAATCTTCTAAATAAGGAAAAATAAAAGATAGTTCTTGCTTTGCCACGAATTCAAGAACCCAACAAGCGCGGCTTGATATTGGATCGTCATCGGTCATTGCAATGTCAACCAAGTGTTTCATTAACTTGGGGTCGTTCAAGATCAATGCCGCCATTTCGGTTCGCTTTTTTCGGGTGGCATCAACGTAGTTTAGATCCTCGAATAATTCCGTTCTGGTCAAAAATTGTATTTTAGCGGTGCCTCAAATTTAGAATAATGAAAATACTAAAAAAAGTAGGGCTGGCCTTATTGGTCATCTTTGTACTTATGCAGTTCTATCATCCTGAAAAAAATAGTTCCCAAGGCGACCATACCGCTACTTTCCTTGCTGAAACAAATCCGCCCACTGATGTTAGGGCCATTTTAGTACAAACTTGTTACGATTGTCACAGTGATAATACGGTATACCCGTGGTACGACAATATTGCGCCCGTATCGTACTGGTTGGCCGATCATATCAAGCACGGAAAAGGCCATTTGAATTTTTCTGGATGGGAAGCATATGACACTAAAAAGAAGGACCATAAATTAGAGGAAGTGATAGAAATGGTAGAATCCGGAGAGATGCCATTAAAAGAGTATACTTGGATGCATGAAGAAGCCCAACTTACCTTTGAACAACGTAATGCGATAATCGAATGGGCAAAGCGTACTAGGGCGTTGTACCAATTAGATCAGAAACCAGAATAGGAAGCCCGTTTACCGCGGTTTCAGCGATTATCGTAAGGTCGTTGTAATCGCCGGCCGTAACATTAGGTCTTGGGTCAACGAAATAAATGGGGGTGCCAGATCTTACAAAATTAATCAAACTAGCTGCGGGGTAAACCTGCATAGAAGTTCCTACAATAATCAAAATATCGGCCGTTGTAGTAATTTCTATAGATTTTTCTAGCAAAGGCACTGCTTCGCCGAACCATACAATATGTGGTCGAAGTTGATGACTTTTTTCGCTCAGATCTCCCAAGTGCAAATCTGATATACAGTCGATGACCACGTTTTCATTTCTTGTACAACGGGCCTTTAGAAGTTCACCATGTAAATGAGTTATATGATTGCTTCCCGCCCGCTCGTGAAGATTATCTATGTTCTGGGTTATAATTGATACATCGAAATATCTTTCAAGCTCAACAAGGGCTAGATGTGCTTTATTGGGAGAAACTCTCGCAAGCTGTCTCCTACGTTGATTATAAAACTCAAGAACCAATTCCGGATTTTTGGCAAAACCTTGTGGAGAAGCCACTTGCATAACATCATGACCTTCCCAAAGACCATCTGCGTCCCTAAAGGTTTTAAGACCGCTTTCTGCACTGATGCCTGCTCCGGTAAGTACTACGATTTTTTTCATTGATGACATAAAAATAGACTTTTTATTATATTCGATTTATGGATGACGCACGACTCTTGTCATATCTTGAAGATTTCATTACACCTGAACGTACTGCGCGTTTTTCTGAGATATTGCAGCAGCGAACAAAATTCGTCACCGTTGCTATAGAAGATGTATTTCAATTGCATAATACCAGTGCGGTCATACGAAGTTGTGAAGCCTTTGGAATACAGGAAGCTCACGTCATTGAAAATCGTTTTGGCAAAAGGTTGGATAAGAATATAGCCATGGGAGCCCAACAATGGGTAGATGTGCATCGTTATAAAAATACTCCGGATTGTATTCAAAATCTTAGGCAACATGGCTATAAAATTGTCGCCACCACACCGAGAGAAAACGCCTGTACCATTGAAGACTTTGAGCTTAATGAAAAAACCGCATTTTTTTTCGGCACCGAAAAAGAAGGGCTTAGCGAAGAAGTCATCCGGCAAGCCGATTCTTTTCTAAGAATACCCATGTTCGGGTTTACCGAAAGCCTTAATATTTCAGTTTCCGCTGCCATTCTCTTGCAACAGCTATCCAAAAGACTGAGAAAGACCAACTTGCCATGGCAATTGACCGAAACGGAGAAATTAGATAAAAAGCTAGATTGGACAAAAAAATCGATTCATAGCATCGATGCTATTTTAGCACGATATCATGATGGCCATTAAGTTTTTTTACTATATTTAGGTACAACTAACTAATTGATAAACAAATGGCTACACTACTTTACATTCTGTTGGGTATTATTGTCTTGGTTCTTTTTTTAGCAATGATCGCCCCAAAAACGTACGATGTCTCACGCTCCATTGAAATCGACCGATCTAAGGGCGAAGTCTTTACTTATTTAAAGTATCTCAAGAATATGGATGAATGGTCCCCGTGGGCAAAGAAAGATCCCGATATGGAAAAGAAATTCACAGGTACCGATGGCGAACCTGGTGCCGTTAGCTACTGGAACGGTAACAAAGATGTTGGCGAAGGAGAACAGGAAATCAAGAAAGTAGTGGACGGTGAGCGAATCGAATCTGAACTTCGATTTTTAAAACCTTGGAGATCTACGTCGGATTGTTATACCAAAGTGGAGGATACGGGCAGTGGAAAAACCAAAGTGACGTGGGGTTTTTCGGGAAACAATAAGTTTCCGATGAGCATTATGACTTTGTTCATGAGTATGGACAAAATGGTCGGTAAAGATTTTGAGGAGGGCTTGGCGACCCTAAAAACGGTATTGGAAAAATAATAATTAGACAATTATGGTAGGATGGTTTGAAATTCCCGTCTCGAATATGGATCGGGCAAAGAAGTTCTATGAAACCGTTTTCGATATTGAAATCGGTATTCATGATTTAGGAGGATTCATAATGGGCTGGTTTCCTATGGATTCTGAAAAATCAGGCGCTACAGGTTCTTTGGTACAACATGAAATGTACAAACCAAGCTTGACCGACGGCCCTTTGATCTATTTCTCTTGTAAAGATGTGGCCAATGAGCTCGGTAGGGTGGAAGCTGCAAATGGTGAAATAATGCAACCGAAGACCGAAATTGGCGGAGGGCATGGATTTATGGCCTTGATGAAAGATAGCGAAGGAAACCGTATTGCATTACACTCCCAGAGCTGAGCTTCCAATAAAACATAATCTGTACTATTGGGCCAATTCCAAAAGGGCAATATCATTTTCATTGTCTAGAACGACTTTCCCATTTTTAACCTCGACTTCCGTTTCTGAATAGGTGTCAAAGAGTTTTGTACCATCTCCAAAAAAACCTTTGACCCAAAGTGATTTTTTTCCTTTGGGCAAATCGAGGCCTACCACGACCTTATCCTTATAATCTCCATCTGTGTATGTTCTACTAAAAACATAGGGTTTTTTGCCCAATCTTTTATGTTTTCCGGCGCCGATGGCAAGATGTTCTTGTCTAAATTTCCCTAGTTTTTGCCAGTGCGTCAATACCTTCTTCGTTTTATCGCTTTGGGCAATGTCTTCCCAATTCATGAACGAACGAAGAGTTGCATCACCTATGGTTCCCTCGATAATCAAAGGTCTGGCGGACTCATCACCGTAGTATATTTGAGAAGCACCCGGGGTAAGCAATAATAAATTTGCCGATTTTATTGAATCCCTACGTTCCATGTCGTAAGGCTGCATATCATCGTGGGAAGTCAAATAATTCAGAACACTTTTTCCGTTCAATTTCGTATTCAGAAGGTCACTATACTTTTTGAAAATCGTTTCATAGTCATTTTTGGCGTCGCTCTTTAATTCGAAGTTGATAAGACTCTTGAATCCGTGGTCGAAATAATCTACTTTTTTATCACCGAAATCATATTCCCTACCGCCTGAGATACCGTATCCATAAACCTCGCCCACCATATAGAATGGATTGTCGTCCAAAACTTCGTTCGGATGTTTCTTTTTCCACGTTTCAAAGGCATAAGATGCTTCTTTGAAAAGCTCGGCCCAGGTATGTTCATCGGCATGTTTTACCGTATCTACCCGAAAACCATCGATACCAAAATCGTTTACATAATCCGTTAACCATTTGATGATATAGAAACGAGGCGCCCTAGGATATCCGGTTCGTTCAAAGAACAATTGAAGTTCATCCAATTCATTGCTCAACCTTCCCTCTTCCTTCCACTTTGCCAATAGGGGATCTGGTAGTTCAACAGGTTCGTTAGATTCGGTTAAAATATCCGGTAAATTGACCAAGGTACAACTTGTATTATTTTCGTAATTGGTGAAATCACAACGAGGCGTAGAACGCACCCATTCGTCAGGCCAAAGTGGATCTATGTCGGTTTCTGGACCTGTATGGTTTACGACCACATCCATCAAAATACGTATGCCATTTTTATGGGCGGTTTTTACTAAGTTATCCAAGTCTTTCTTTGTGCCGAAGTTCGGGTCCAGAGCGGTCCAGTCCTTGGTCCAATAGCCATGGTACCCATAGGTATCTTCAGACTCTTTGTCGACGCCATGTATTTGTTCTACTACCGGCGTGAACCAAATGGCATTTATGCCCAAATTGGAAAAGTAACCCTCTTCGATTTTCTGGGTTATTCCTTCAATATCACCGCCCATGAACCCTCTTAGAATTCCTGTAGAATCCGTTCTTTCGAAGTTTACGTCGTTATCGGGGTTTCCGTTGTTAAAACGGTCAGTTAGCAAGAAGTAGATATTGGCTCCTTCCCAAATGAAGGGTATCTGCTTTTTTATCGCTTCAGAATCGATTTCCTGTACTTGCGCGTTCTCTTTCACAGGTTCTTTTTTTTCTTTCTTACAACCAAAAAAACATAAGAAAAGTACAACGGCAACAAGCAGTTTTTTCATCTTCGGCTATTTTGGCTAAAGCTATAAAATGCAGATGGAAATAGAAAATTTTATTTCTTACTATTAGTTACATTGCGTAGGGGCTTGATTTTCAACGAACAAGCCCAGTTTGCTTAGCATCTCAAAAGTTTTACTTGTGGTGACCTGTCTACTTGCGGTTCAACACCTTAAACTCTTCATAGCAGCTACTGATGGCATCAAGAATCTGAAGGTCGTTCGCGGTAGTAATGAACGACTTTGAATAATTGCAATTATTGAGAATATCCTCAATGTCGACCTTTTCAATTTGGAGCAGTTCTATCAAGGTCTCTCGGTCGAATTTTGAGGCAAGAAGGTTTCGAATCTCATCATCCTCTTTCATTTTTCGCAACTTGTTCATTTGATTTGGTTTTCTGCCAAAAAGGTTACGCAACAAATCCGCCGGATTTAGAATGGCGCCCAAGACTTTTGTTACAGCACTAGGGCTTTTATTACCAGCCTCATACCCCACATTCAAACCAGAAATACTGTACTGGTACGAATCATTGACGACCAAGTTTTTTACATCGATTTCGAGATACCCGGTCAGTTGATAAGGTCGAACAACAACTTCTTCGAGGGCATAGGCCAATTCGGTCAGGGCTATTTTAGTGTCCTTGATTTTGAACATGTCGTTGGTTACCTTGATTTTTTGGGGTTTAAAACCCAAGAAGGTCATATACAGGGTATCGTTTACGGTAGCGGTTATAGCGAATACTCCTTTTGCGTTGGTGATGGTACCGATGACCTGGTTGAGGTTCAATACGTGAACACTCTCCATGGGTTCGCTGGTCTGGGCATTGATTACGACAGCCCTAACTTTATCATCGGGTGCGTCGTCGTCTTGTGAAAAACCTATGAAAGTCAATAGGGCGAAAAGGAGCGTAAAATAATTCTTCATTAAATTGTAATCAATGTTAAAGGTACTAAACAAAGCAAAAAAAATACGCCGGAGCGTATTTTTAATATAGAATTAACCAAAAACTCGTTAAGAAACCCTGTCTACCTTAAAAAAAGTCGCTTCTTTTTTTACTTCTTCGTTTTCCTGAATGGCTGGCGGTGCCTTTTGATGTGCTTCGATCCCGTCCTTTACTGCGACCTCTGTCTTTTCCGCCGCGACCTTTATCTTTAAATCTTCTGCCACGATTTGCTCCACCGCCGCCAGAACCACCGGGCGTCTTGGAAACTTCGACATTGACAAACCGTCCGTCAACTTTGAACTCGGTAAATGTAGATAGTACTTTTTCGGTATCTGAAGCTTCTGTATTGAAGAATGAAAAACTATCCTTAACGTCCACTTTGTAAATAGCATCTCGGCCCAAATCCAAAGTATCTTTTAAAAAGTCTTTTAGCGACATCCAATCATACCCGTCTTTCTCGCCGACATTAATGAAATATCGTACCGAACCATCTGAACTATTTCCACCTCTTGATCTTTCACCACCACGTTCTCCGCGACCAGTGTCCACAGAATTTAAGTCTTGTGCTTTGTTGTAATAGTTAAAGAAACGGGTAAATTCGACCGAAACAATCTTTTTAATCAATTCTTCACGGTCGATACCTTGTAGTACGTCATTTATTGCCGGAAGATAATGCTCTACATCCTTATTGATTTCGGTATCTTTTATCTTATTGGCCAAATGATAGAGCTGTATTTCACAGATTTCCATTCCCGTAGGAATCTTTTTGGACACGAACTGTTGTTTTATCTTATTTTCAATGGATTTAATTTTTCGGAGTTCGCTACGTGTAACGATTACCATTGAAACCCCTGATTTTCCGGCCCTGCCCGTACGTCCACTACGGTGGGTATACGTCTCGATTTCATCGGGAAGTTGGTAATTGATAACATGTGTAATGTCATCTACATCGATGCCACGGGCGGCGACATCGGTTGCTACCAACATTTGGATCTGTTTTTTTCGAAAGGAGTTCATGACCAAGTCACGCTGGTTCTGACTCAAATCACCATGTAGTGCTCCGGCATTGTACCCATCCTCAATGAGTTTTTCAGCGACTTTTTGGGTGTCGCGTTTGGTTCTACAAAACACCACCGAGAAGATATCAGGATTGGTGTCGGCCAGTCTTTTCAAAGCAGGGTAGCGATCTCTACCGCCCACAACATAGTATTCGTGCTGTACGGTATCGACTCCTGAATTTTTGGTGCCAACGGTTATTTCTTGGGGGGAATGCATGAATTTTTTGGCGATGACCGATACTTCCTTGGGCATGGTTGCGGAGAACAGCCAAGTTGATTTTTCCTCTGGCGTATTCGAAAGTATGTCTTTTATATCCTCGAAAAAGCCCATGTTGAGCATTTCATCGGCCTCATCTAAAATACAATAATCGATTTTTGAAATGTCGACCAATCGGCGACCTATCATATCTTTCATCCGACCGGGCGTGGCAACGATGATCTGTGCTCCCCGTTTAATTTGCCTGGCCTGTTCCGTAATACTCGCTCCACCATAAATGGCAACCACGTTGATATTCTTTTCGTACTTACTGTATAATTGAAGTTCGTTCGTAATCTGCAAACATAGTTCTCGGGTAGGTGAGAGTATCAAACCTTGTGTCGTTCGGCTATTACTATCGATTTTTTGAATCAGCGGAAAACCGAAGGCAGCGGTCTTTCCGGTACCTGTTTGGGCGAGTGCGACCAAATCGGTCTCGCCTTCCAATAAAATAGGGATTGCTTTTTCCTGTACTTCCGAAGGGGTCTCAAAACCCATGTCGGATACAGCATCTAGTAGGGACTTTTGTAGCCCTAGTGCTTCAAACTTTGTCATTTGTGTTATAATTAATCGCTAATAGGTGTGTTGCTTAGAGCGATTATCGAATATAACCCAGTGGACTCAGTGCAACACCTGCCATACCGGCGGCGTTTTTAAAGCGGCAAAGGTACTGTAAATTATTGACATAATTTTAGAACTGGTCAATAAGGTCAAGGGGCAAGCATATATCCATAAGTAGACATAAATATTCCGACGATTCCAAAAACTATCATAAGAACGATAAAGGCTTTCTGAAGCTTGGGATTGTCGTAGATAATGATACATACTGCACCAAGTACGATACTAATTTGGAAGAACAACATGCCCAGATCGAATTTTTTAGTTGCCGTATCATATTCATCCGCGAGTCGTTCCCATTCTTTGACACCGACAATTTTGCCCATTTCACCATCAAGATCTTGCGCCCACTCCTGTTTAGGAATATTGGCCGAACCAATTAAAATCTCTATTTTTTCCGACCCATATTTCTTGATATTACTCTTTGTTTCTGTAATTTTTGATAGTACGACGGACTGTTTATCATCAGGTACGAGTCCAGTACTTATTAAAGTTTGTAAATAGTCGAGTTCGCTTTCCATTAAACTTTCCTTAATACTTTTCGATTGGTACCAACTTGAATAATTGACTACCTTATTATGGGCAATCATCATTTCTTCTTCCAATTCACCGTTGACCATCTGTGAAATGGCCATGAGTGCAGCAAAGAAGGCGATAAGCACCCCGCCGATCGCTTCGGCACGTTCCGAGGCGACCGATACTTCGACCATATCTTTCTTGGGTACATTGGTATTTTGAATTTCTTCGGGCATCCTACTGTTTTTTAAGATATGTTATCAATTCTTTAACGGCCTTGCCGCGATGGCCAATTACATTTTTAATCGCCAAGGGCAGTTGGGCAAAAGTAAGGTCATAGCCTAGTGGCATGAAAATAGGATCGTACCCAAAACCATTACTTCCTAGTTTTTCGTTGATTATGGTTCCCTCAACGGCACCTTCGAATGGGGTACTGATGCCGTTCAGGTTCAAGTGTATGATTGTTTTGAACCGAGCGTTTCGGTTTTTTATATTTTTTAACTCCATCAATACTTTATCCATATTGGCCTCGGTGTTTTTTTCTTTCCCGGAATATCTTGCGGAATACACTCCCGGATTACCGTCAAGGGCATCGACCAAAAGTCCTGTATCATCTGCGAAGCAATCGTACCCATAGTTTCGGGTCACGAAATCGGCCTTGATTTTTGCATTTTCTTCTAAAGTAGCCCCTGTTTCCGGTATTTCCTCAAAACATTGAATATCGTTCAAAGATAAAAGTTCTATATGTTTCGGAAGCAAGGGTCTTACCTCTTCAAGCTTGTTATGATTGTGGGTGGCAAAGACCAATTTCATCGAATGCAGATAAATTTGTTTGGAAAGCTCTCAAAAATAGTAATTTTATCGAATGCAATTAAAAGTGCCACCCGTCATCGTGCTGTTTACTTTTGGACTCGCCATGTATCTCTTAGATCGCCTGCTGCCTTTTGGCGAATTCGATTTTTTCGGAAGAACGTATTTGAAGGCTTTTCTACTATGTGGGGCAGTATTGATAAGTCTTATTGCCTTGGCCCAGTTCTATATATCCAAGACCACCGTCGACCCAACTAAACCAAATACCTCATCGCAATTGGTAGCCAATGGAATTTATGCCTATACTAGAAATCCCATGTACTTGGCGATGTTGTTGCTACTCTTGGGTTTGGGTATTCACTTGGGCAATGCCTTCAACATTCTTCTAGCAGCCGGTTTCGTTGCCTACATGAACCATTTTCAGATTATACCCGAGGAGCGTGCTTTATTGAAAATTTTTGGAAAGGATTACCAGCGATATTTGGTCGAAGTAAGAAGATGGTTTTAATATTTATCGGATTGCTTTTGAGGATTTATAAGTTTTAACCCCCTTAAAATATGAAATTCCTATTAAAATAGTAGGTTTAAGGAATAGGGATAACTTTTGATAACATTCCGTCAATTCGGTCGAAATTAATTTTTACTTTTATCGCTTAATTTTTATGAACCTAAGATAGCTTGCCTGTCAAAGCGGAAGTCTGAAAATATGGTAGAAGTGGGTAGAAAGTATGTATTCGATTTTGATAGTACGTTGACGAGGGTAGAGGCCTTGGATGTTTTGGCGGAAATGACCCTGCAGGGAAAATCGAACAAGGAGGAGATCATTTCCGAAATCCAAAAAATTACCAATTTGGGGATCGACGGAGATATTTCGTTTACCGAATCTTTGGAGCGTCGGATAAAACTTTTGAATGCAAATAAATCGGATTTGAATGGATTGGTCGAAGAACTTCGCCAAAAAATCTCTAAATCCATCGAATCCAACAAAGAGTTTTTTGAAAAGTTCGCGGATGATATTTATGTTATATCCTGTGGATTCAAGGAGTTTATCGACCCTATCGTTAAAGATTACAACATACCTTCTGATCGGGTGTATGCCAATACGTTCAAGTTCGATGGAGACGAAAACATCGTGGGCTTCGACGAGAACAACCCATTGTCACAGCATAATGGTAAAATCGAATGCCTGAAGCAGATGGATCTTGACGGCGAGGTGCAGGTTATCGGTGATGGCTACAGTGATTATGTCATGCGCGAGGCGGGTATCGCGGATAAATTTTTCGCATATACCGAAAATGTACACCGTGAAAAGGCAGCAAACAATGCAGATCATGTGACTCCTAATATGGACGAGTTTCTTTTTGTGAACGACCTGCCTAGAAATATCTCTTATCCCAAGAATCGAATCAAGATATTATTGTTGGAAAACGTTCACCCGGCGGCCTTTGATAATCTGTCAGAAGACGGGTTTTCGGTGGAGTTGGTAAAACATAGTCTTTCTGAGGAGGAGTTGATAGAAAAAATCAAAGGTGTACACGTTTTGGGCATTCGCTCCAAGACCCAAGTAACCGAGAAAGTTCTAGATGCCGCAAATAAATTATTGGTCGTCGGTGCCTTCTGTATCGGCACAACCCAAATAGATTTAGATTATTGCCGAAAAAAAGGGGTAGTTGTTTTTAATGCTCCGTATAGTAATACCCGTTCGGTGGTGGAAATGGCCATCGGTCAGATAATCATGCTGATGCGGAGTATTTTCCCAAGAAGTACAGAAATCCACAACGGCCAATGGCAAAAAACAGCTGCAGGCTCTCGTGAGGTACGTGGCAAGAATCTTGGTATTGTCGGCTACGGGAATATCGGAAAACAACTATCGGTACTGGCCGAGGCTATCGGAATGCGCGTTTATTATTATGATATCGATGACAGTTTGGCCCTCGGCAATGCCAAAAAATGCAATACGCTCGAAGACTTGCTCAACATTTCCGATGTCGTTACGCTACACATCGACGATAACCCCGCCAATAAGAATTTTATCGGCGAACGTGAAATCAACCAAATGAAAAACGGGGCGATGCTGATCAACCTTTCTCGAGGTTTTGTGGTCGATATCAATGCCTTGGCCAATTCCCTAAAAAGTGGCAAACTGGCCGGTGCCGCTGTTGATGTCTATCCAGAAGAACCGGCGGCCAATGGGGAATTCCGTACCGAGCTTCAGGGACTGGAAAATGTAATTTTGACTCCGCATATCGGGGGAAGCACCGAAGAGGCCCAACGTGACATTGCCGATTTCGTGCCCAACAAGATTATGGAATATATTAATTCAGGAAACACGGTGGACGCTGTCAATTTTCCCAATATTCGACTGCCCAAACAGCAGAATGCACATCGCTTTTTGCACATTCACAAAAACGTACCGGGAATCATGGCCAAGATCAACGAAGTATTGGCAAAATACGAGATGAACATTACGGGGCAATACCTTTCCACGGATAATGAAGTCGGGTATGTAATCTCCGATTTGGATAAGGAGTACAATAAGGAAGTGATCAAGGCACTTAAGAATGTTGAGAACACTATTAAATTTCGGGTGTTGTATTAAAAGCCCCATCCCGGCCTTCCCCTCAAGGGAAGGAGAAAAAAACTACATAATGTGAGATGATCAGCAAACAAAATTCCAAAACCTACAAATGGGGCGCTGATTGTGACAGTTGGATTTTCGTGGATACCAACGATTTGTCCGTAAAAATGGAATCCATGCCCCCACGGACAAAGGAAAAACGTCACTTTCATTCAAAAGCACAACAATTCTTTTTTGTTTTAAATGGAAAAGCGACATTCTATGTGGATGATAAAATCGAATCCGTAGGTAAAGACCAAGGAATTTTAATCGACCCGATGCAAGAGCATTATATTGAAAACGAAACTGAAAATACATTGGAGTTTTTGGTAATCTCTCAACCTACCACAAATAATGATCGGACAACAATAGAATAGTAAAAATGGTATTTAGAAAAGCAAAGGAAGCGGACTTACCATCGATAATCGAAATGATCGCGGACGATGAATTGGATAAAACAAGGGAAAACTTCCAAATTCCACTTCCTAAGGAATATGTCAAGGCTTTCAAGAACATCGAATCCGATTCAAATCAAGAACTCATCGTAGTTGAAAATGAGCAGACCGAAATTATCGGCACTTTACAATTGAGCTTTATTCAGTACTTAACATATCGGGGCGGAGTAAGAGCTCAAATTGAAGCGGTCAGAATACGAAAAGACCAAAGAGGCTGGGGACTTGGGCAAAAAATGTTCGAATGGGCCATAAAAAGAGCAAAGGAGAGAAAAGCCCATTTATTACAACTTACCACGGATAAAAAAAGACCAAAAGCCATAAAGTTCTATGAAGATTTAGGGTTTAAATCATCTCATGAAGGAATGAAAATGCATTTCTCTTAAAAAGACAATTGAGTATAGTTCCCCCCCAGAGGGGGAGTTAGAGGGGGCTTCTTACCTATGATGATATGGCTCGTTCCTCAAAATCGTAAACGCCCGATAAATCTGTTCCACAACAAAAAGTCGCACCATTTGATGTGAAAATGTCATTTTTGACAAACTTATTTTTCCTTGCGCTTTTTGATAGATGGTTTCGCTGAAACCATAGGGGCCGCCGATGACAAATACCAATTGTTTGAGGCCCGAATTCATTTTCTTTTGAAGGTACTTTGAAAACTCCATTGAAGAATAGTGCTTTCCATTTTCATCTAAAAGAATCAATGCGTCCGAGGTATTCAGTTTTTTTAGGATCAATTGGCCTTCTTGTTCCTTTTGCTCTGTCTCCGATAGATTTTTTGTGTTTTTTAGGTCGGGAATAACTTCCAATTCGAACTTGACATAATGCTTCAATCGATTTTCATATTCCGAAACCATTTCCCGTAAAGGTTTGCTATCCGTTTTACCGATGGCTAAAAGGCGTATCGTCATATTTCAAAAATAGAACATTCAAAGTATTGCTTATGAATTTTGGGCATTGTTTTTAGTAATTTAGCACCATTCAATACCTCATTTATGATATCAAAAGAGCAGTTCCAGCAAGAAATAGATACTATTATAAAAAACGCCATCCGCGAAGATGTGGGCGATGGCGACCATAGCTCTTTGGCCTGTATTCCGGCAACGGCGACGGGGAGGGCCAAACTGTTGGTCAAAGACAATGGAATTATTGCGGGTGTCGATTTCGCAAAACAGGTTTTTAAGTTTGTGGATGCCAACTTAGTTTTAGACGTCCATATCACGGATGGTTCAAGAATAAAATATGGGGATATCGCCTTTTACGTAGAAGGAAGTTCTCAAAGTATCTTAAAAGCCGAACGTCTGGTGCTGAACGCCATGCAACGTATGAGTGCCATAGCGACTAAGACCAAGCATTTCGTCACTTTGTTGGAAGGAACGGGCACTAAGATTTTGGATACTCGAAAGACAACCCCTGGAATCAGAGCCTTGGAGAAATGGGCAGTGAAAATAGGGGGTGGTGAAAATCATCGCTTCGCCCTGTACGATATGATAATGCTCAAGGACAATCATATCGATTTTGCCGGAGGTATTACCAAAGCCATTGAGAAAACGAAGCAGTATTTAAAGGAAACCGACCGAGACCTGAAGATTATTGTTGAGGCCCGTAACCTAGAAGAAATCCGTAAGATTTTACAATCTGAGGGTATCTACCGCATCCTCATCGACAACTTTAACTATGAAGATACGCGCAAGGCCGTTGAACTTATTGGAGATAGATGTTTGACCGAATCCTCCGGGGGGATCAATGAGAAGACGATTCGTAAATACGCGGAATGTGGTGTGGATTATATTTCCTCGGGCGCTTTGACACATTCAGTGCATAATCTTGACTTAAGCCTAAAAGCGGTATAGATGTCGGCAGAAATAGAGGAGAAGCTTGAGAAAATCCCCATCATCAGATGGGTCGCCAACATTTTAAAAAAAATAAGACTGCGCGCTTTTGAGGGGCTATCTCTTTATGATTTGATCGAAATGTATTTTTTGGGGATTGTTCAGGGGGCCCTATCGACAAGAGCTAGTGCTATTGCCTTCAGTCTTTTTATGGCTTTGTTTCCGCTGTTGATCTTTTTGATTACGCTGGTGCCTTATTTGGTACCCTACATCAGCCTTGAAAATTTTGGTACGCGTTTCCCAGAGTTTTTGGAATCTTTTTTACCTGACTCCACTAATGATTACTTTGCGGGTATTTACGAGCAAATTGAAAATCAAAAGAGCGGCGGGCTGTTGTCATCCTCGTTTTTGATATCCATATTTTTAATGGCCAACGGAGTCAATGCCATTTTTGGAGGGTTCGAGAATTCATACCACGTAAACCTGACCCGTAATTTTTTCAGACAATACCTTTACTCGTTGGGCATTGGGCTGATACTATCGATTTTATTGATTATTGGGGCGGCCGCTTTCCTTTATTTTGAATTTTACACGGCCCAGTTTTACAGGGAATTTATGGAAAAGGTCTATGGTGTTGTTTTGGATAATGACGACATCTTTTTGCTCAAAATCGTTCAGTTTGTATTCTTTTTGGTGTTATCCTATTTTACGACCGCTATTCTTTATTATTTTGGAACGCTCGAGGGCAAAGAAGCCAAATTCTTTTCCGTCGGAGCGCTGATGACGACCATTTTGTTCATGTTGACGTCATACCTTTTCGGAATTTACGTAGAAAAATTCGCACGCTACAACGAGTTGTACGGTGCCTTGGGCGGATTATTGATCTTGATGGTGTTCATTTGGTTAAATTCCAATATATTGCTTCTTGGATTCGAGTTGAACGCTTCCTTGAATTCACTTCGTAAAACCTATAATCAGGGCCAAGAAAATGAATAGAATCTTTTTTGTCATAATATTTCTCTGTTCAGGATGGGTTTCCTCCCAAAGTATTTTCGGAAAATGGAAGACCATCGATGATCGCACCGGAAATCCTAAAGCGATTATCGATATATATGAAAAAGACGGACTCATGTACGGTCATGTGGTCGAAATACTGGAGGATGGTAAAGAGAACGCCCTATGCACAAAATGCGATGGCGATAAAAAAGATAAACCGGTAATCGGCATGACCATCATTGAAGGTGCCGAACATAAAGGCGATGGAGTATACAAAGGCGATACCTTATTCGACCCTCAACAGGCGATGACTTTCCGTTGTAAAATATGGTTGAATCCGGATAATTCCGACGAGCTTAAAGTACGTGGTTATTTGGCCTTTATATATCGTACACAAACTTGGGTCAGGGTGGAAAGTTAGTAGGTTATGGAACTATGCAGCACTTCATCAACGTCATCTTACCAATTCCTTTAGAAAAGCGGTTCACTTATAAAGTTACCGAAGCTGAATCTGCCTTTTTAAAGCCTGGTATGCGGGTCGCTGTACCTTTTGGAAAATCAAAAATCTATACAGGTCTAGTCTCAACGGTTCATACGAACGCACCTGAAATATATGAGGCAAAAGAAATCCACCAAATACTTGATGAAACTCCCATTGTAAATACCTTTCAACTTAAACATTGGCAGTGGATTGCCGAATATTATATGTGCACCATTGGCGAGGTTTTCCGTAGCGCAGTTCCGGGTGCTTTTTTGCTTGAAAGTGAGACCCTTATACTTAAAAATACCAATACGGAAATTGATGAGAGCGATTTAAAAGATGACGAATTTTTGATTTATGAGGCTCTGCAACATCAGTCGTCATTAAAAGTCCATGAGGTAAGCTCGATTGTGGAACGAAAGAATGTTCTTCCCGTACTGAATCGGTTGCTGGCTAAAAATGTTATAATCCTTAAGGAGGAAATCTACGAACAATACCGCCCCAAATTGGTGCGTTATGTCAAGTTAGGAAGCGAATACTTATCTGAAGAAAAGCTGGAAGTTCTTCTGGAAACCCTTTCGAGGGCGCCGAAACAAAGTCAAGTCGTTTTGGCATTATTTCAATTGCAGGCCTCGACAAAGAAACCGATCAAGGTCGATGAATTGGAAAAAGCGAGTAGAGGCACAAAAGCGGTCATCAAATCATTGGTAGATAAGGAAATCCTTGAAGAATATTATATCCGAAGGGATCGGGTATCATACGATAGTTCCGATGATAATGAAGACCTCAAAAAATTAAACGAACAACAAAAAATCGCACTGGACGATATTCTTCAAAGTTTTGAAAAAGAAAAAACTACGTTGTTACATGGCGTCACTTCATCTGGTAAAACCGAAGTATACGTCGAATTGATTGAAAAATGCATCCAGAAAGGAAAACAGGCGCTATATCTTTTGCCTGAAATTGCCCTGACCACCCAATTGATTTCCCGATTACAGGAATATTTCGGGGAGAAAATATCCGTATATCATTCTAAATATAGTATCAACGAAAGGGTAGAGGTCTGGAACAATGTTTTGCATAAAAGAACAAAAGCGCAAATCGTGATCGGGGCGCGTTCGGCACTTTTTCTACCTTATTCCGATTTAGGATTGATCATTGTCGATGAAGAACACGAAGGTTCGTTCAAGCAATTTGATCCTGCGCCAAGGTATCACGCACGTGATGCGGCTATTGTACTTTCAAAACTGCACGAATGTAATATTCTTTTAGGTTCGGCAACGCCCAGTGTAGAAACCTTTCACAATGTACAGACGGATAAATATGGATATGCGCGAATTGATAGACGGTACGGCAATGTTCTAATGCCAGAAATGGAATTGGTCGATTTGAAGGAACAGACTCGAAAACGAAGAATGAAGGGCCATTTTTCGGAACGCCTACTTGAAGAAATTCAGGATAGTCTGAGTTTAGGGGAACAAATAATACTTTTCCAAAATCGGAGGGGATATGCCCCGATCGTCGAATGCACGACTTGTGGCCATTCGCCTCAATGTCCGAATTGTGATGTGAGCCTTACCTATCATCAATACAAAAAGCAATTACGATGCCATTATTGCGGGCATCATATGGCCTTACAAGAAAGTTGTCTGGCCTGCGGAAGCTCTACATTGGACACCAAAGGTTTTGGAACCGAACAGGTAGAACAAGAGTTACATGAATTATTTTCTGAAGCCAAAGTAGGACGAATGGATTTGGATACCACGCGAGGAAAGCACGGGTATGAAAAGATTATTACAGCTTTTGAACAACAGCAACTTGATATTCTCGTAGGGACACAAATGTTGACCAAAGGGCTTGATTTTCGTAATGTTGGGCTTGTCGGAATCATGAATGCAGATGCCTTATTAAATTTTCCTGATTATCGCGCGCATGAACGAAGTTTTCAATTATTGACGCAAGTATCGGGTAGGGCCGGAAGAACCAAAAAGCGTGGAAAAGTAATCATACAATCCTATAATCCATATCATCAAATATTAAAGCAGGTCACCACCGGAGATTATAATGGAATGTACAAAGATCAAATCTATGAACGGGAACAATTTAAATACCCTCCCGCCAATAGAATTATTAAAATAACTTTTAAACACAAAGAGTATAACAAGCTGAACGAAGCCACGGATTGGTTCGCACAGTCTTTACGTAATGTTTTGGGCAGTGCTGTTTTAGGGCCTGAATACCCACCTATAGCGCGTATTAGAAATCAATATCTCAAAAATATAATCGTTAAAATGCATTTGGACCAATCCATGGTGAAAACAAAGAATCAGATTAAAAGAATCGAAAAATCCTTTAATGCAATCTCATATTATCGCAGTGTTCGTGTCATTTACAATGTGGATCATATTTAAAAGCTCAAGCGCAAACACAAATGTCAAAATCAATTATTTAATCAGGAAAAGCTGAAGGCTTAACAGTATGTAAATTAACTTCTTAACCTCGTACCTAGAATCGAATAGATTTTCTTCAAAAAAAATCGCTGTTTTCATTTCGAAAACAGCGATTTTATATCAAAAGTGTACAGTTCTAGACGTTGCTCAATGCTTCGGCAAGTTCTGTCTTCTTATTTCTACTTAAAGGAATAGATCTTCCGCTTACTTCAACATTTTTACTGTTGAATTTCTCCACTTTTTCCAAATTGATGATATAGGATTTGTGAATGCGTAAGAATTTCTCTTCCGGTAATTGCTTCTCAAAAGATTTCATCGTGGATAAGATTACGATATTGGCTTCGTCGGTCACCAATTTGATGTAATCTCCCAACGCTTCGATCCATTTGATATCGTTAAGAATGACCTTACGCTTTTTAAGATTACTCTTTACGAAGATATGCTCTTCATCTTCGTTAACCTTGTGCATCTGCTCGTATTTGGCTAAGGCACGTTTTACAGAGGCATCGAAACGAGCCATGGTAATAGGCTTGTGAAGATAATCTGTTACGTCGTAGTCAAAAGCTTTTAGCGCATAATCGGGCTTACCGGTAATCAAGATTACCTGAGGACTGTTCTCAAGGGATTCGAGTAGGTCAAATCCATTGATAATTGGCATTTCAACATCTAAAAAGATAAGATCGATCTCATTGTTCTTAATGCCGTTTTTCGCTTCGATCGCATTGCTGTACTCGGCCACCATAGCTAGATTTGGGTGGTTGTTGACCAGTTTCGCGACCGCCATGCGTTGCATGGACGAGTCGTCAACAATAATACTTCTTAATTTCATAAAAGGGTTGATTTGTGGGGTTAAATCATCGACAAATTACCGAAAAAAGCCGCTCAACAACAACAAAAGTTGTAAACATTGCACGGTTTCCTGTGTAAATGGTAGATGACCATAGGTTAAGATTTGGTTAAGTTCAATTTTTATGATTGTTCCTAGCTATAACGAAGAAATTTCCGTTTTCTTGTGAAGTGTCGTAAATATTCTTATTTTTGCGCTCCTTAAAATAACATATTTATGAACCATTACGAAACTGTTTTCATTTTGAATCCCGTGCTTTCTGATGATCAGATAGCGGAAACAGTTAAGAAATTCGAGGATTTCTTAATTAAGAATGGAGCCAAGATGGTCTCCAAAGAGAATTGGGGGCTAAAGAAATTGGCCTATCCCATCCAACACAAAAAAAGTGGTTTTTACCATTTGTTCGAGTTCACCGCTCCAGGCGAAGCGATTACTCCTTATGAACAAGAGTTCAAAAGGGATGAGCGTATCATGCGATTTTTGACCGTAAGGTTGGATAAGCATGCTATCGAATGGGCCGAAAAAAGAAGAACAAGGTTAAAAACGGCTAAAGCTTAGTATTATGGCAACATTACAACAACAAGCAAAAGGTAAAAAGGATGGAGATATCAGATATCTTACTCCTTTAAACATAGAGACAAATACGAAAAAGAAGTATTGTCGTTTCAAAAAATCAGGTATTAAATATATCGATTACAAAGACCCTGATTTTTTGATGAAACTGGTCAATGAACAAGGTAAATTATTGCCGAGAAGACTCACCGGAACCTCTTTGAAATATCAGAGAAAGGTAGCACAAGCAGTCAAAAGGGCACGTCATTTGGCACTAATGCCCTATGTAGGAGATTTATTAAAATAAAAGAAACGCACCATGGAACTTATATTAAAAGAAGACGTTGAAAACCTAGGGTTTAAAGACGATTTGGTAAGCGTGAAGAACGGATATGGAAGAAATTTCCTTATTCCACAAGGGTTAGCTGCATTGGCAACTCCTTCAGCCAAAAAAGTATTGGCGGAAAATTTGAAGCAACGCGCTCACAAAGAAAAGAAAGTCATTGATGCTGCAAATAAAACGGCAGACGCCCTAAAGGGACTTGAGTTGAAAATTGCCGCCAAGACTGGTTCAGGTGATAAACTTTTCGGCTCTGTTACCACTAGTGATTTGGCAGCTGCCATAGGAAAAGAAGGTCATGAGATCGATAAGAAATTCATCAACATTCAAGGTGGTTCCGTCAAGAGAACAGGGCCATACAACGCGCAGATTCGTCTACATCGCGATGTTGTTGTAGACTTTCCTTTCGAAGTGGTCGCAGAGGCAAAATAATAGTAAAATATTCTTGAAAACCGCCCGGTTCACAAATTGTTGAGCGGGCGGTTTTTTTATTTATTTCTGTTATACTATAATTTAAAACCCTTACACAACTGATTGGTACCCAGTGAGCAGTGTTCTCGCAACCTTAATTTAACATTTGAAATACCGGCTTAAGGTGTTAATAACTTTTCGAAATTGAAATACATAAGACTTACAAAACAACAGTTTGAAGAACTCCACCCTGAGTTCATCAATTTTTTGGCAACACAGTCGATAACAGCTGATGAGTGGTCAAAACTAAAAATGGAAAAACCTGCCGTAGCGGAAGACGAGCTTGATGTTTTTAGCGACCTTATTTGGGAAGGCGTACTGACTAAAGTTTCGTATTTGGAAAATATTTCAAAATCGCACATGCATCTCTTTCATTGTGCTAAAAAGGAAATGAAATTGATTTCCGTAAAGGTTATGAATCCAGATGTTGACTTGACCACCAGAATAGGCTTTGATTGGTTCAAAAAGAACTGGCAATCCGATTTTGTGGAATATCTAACGGCTTCAAAAGCCTATTCTGAAGATTCTAGTCTTGACAAATTCAAATTGATCGCACAAGGGGCGGTTATTACTAAAGGCGATTTGTATCGATGGTTTGAGGGTATGATTGATGTCACCTAGCACTTGATGATAGAATTTTTCTGAACATAACGAGACTACTACTCTTTTGGCGGGGAGCGAGGGGAGGACTATATTTGCAGAACAAGTAAATCAAAATGGCTCAAAAACCAAGCATACCTAAAGGCACAAGAGATTTCTCACCTTCGGAAGTCGCAAAGCGTAACTACATTATCGACCTTGTCAAAAAACACTTTCAGACCTTTGGTTTTCTACCCATAGAAACCCCTTCTTTTGAAAATTCTGAAACCCTTTTGGGGAAGTATGGGGATGAGGGAGACCGGCTTATTTTTAAGATTCTCAATTCGGGCGATTTTATTAGCAAAGTTGATGACTTTACCTATAGTTCAAAAAACAGTAGTTCCCTTGGTCCAAAAATAACGGAAAAAGCCCTTCGCTATGATTTGACGGTGCCTTTCGCACGCTATGTGGTTATGCATCAAAATGAAATCGATTTCCCTTTTAAGCGATATCAAATTCAACCGGTTTGGCGTGCCGATAGGCCACAAAAAGGCCGTTTTCGAGAATTCTATCAGTGTGATGCCGATGTAGTCGGGGCCAATTCATTGCTGCAGGAGGTAGAACTTATTCAATTATATGACGCCGTTTTTTCCGACCTAAAGCTTGAGGGTGTAACCATTAAACTGAATAACCGTAAAATTCTTTCCGGAATTGCCGAAGTCATTGGCGCAAAACATTTGCTGGTCGATTTTACCGTAGCTCTTGATAAGCTGGATAAAATAGGTGTGGAAGGAGTAAAAAAGGAAATGCAGGAAAAAGGACTCTCACCAGAATCCATTGAGCAAGTAGCGCCACTATTTTCCCTTTCAGGAAGCAATCTTGAGCAATTAGATGCCTTGAAATATTTATTGAACGGTTCTGAAGAAGGTGGCAAAGGGGTCGAAGAATTGAGATTCATTGTAGAATCTATTGAAGAGCTGGGTTTAAGATCCACGAAACTTTCCATCGATGTAACCTTGGCCCGTGGATTGAACTATTATACCGGAGCCATTTTTGAAGTCGGTGCACCCGAAAATGTAGCTATGGGCTCAATAGGCGGAGGCGGCCGCTACGATGACCTTACAGGAATATTCGGTTTAAAGGACGTAAGTGGGGTCGGTATTTCTTTCGGACTGGACAGAATATATTTGGTTTTAGAAGAATTAGGACTTTTTCCCGAAACTATTGACCAGTCTTTGGACGTTCTATGCCTGAACTTTGGAGAGAAAGAAGCACAGGCATCCTTGAAATTGATTACGGCATTAAGGGAACAAGGGATAAAGTCCGATTTGTATCCTTCGGATACCAAAATTCAGAAACAATTCAAATATGCCAACAACCGGAATGTTCCCTACGTGATTTTAATCGGGGCAGAAGAGTTGGCCCAAAATTCCTTTGTGGTCAAAAATATGGCAATAGGGGAACAAAAAACATACCCTCTGGATAAACTGGATGAATTTATGAACGAGCTATAGTCGTGTCTGTATTTCTTTGATAATCCTTTTATAGTATTCTATTCCGTGCGGAACATATTTTTTAAGATTGGCCATGCCCCAAGTCTCTTCGGCAAATTGGGTCAATGGAATTAATTTTAAATCAGCAACTTCGCTTTCTTGTTTTTTTAAATTATCCACCAGAATCTTCAATTCACATACATAGGTGTGATGAAATTCGCAGTCCATGAAAGTAGCACTGTGATTTTGTACGGATTTAAAAACGGCGATTTTCTGTAAATCAAGGGTTGAAATGGTTAGTCCGATTTCTTCCTGAACTTCCCGAACGGCGGAATTTTCAATATTCTCTCCGGCACCAATGTGGCCTGCCACCGATACATCCCAAAGTAAAGGGTGTGTATCTTTGTTTTTAGCCCGCTGCTGTATGAGTACTTTGGCATCCTTCGTGTAGAACCAAACATGAACTGTCGGATGAAAAAGTCCTTTTCGGTGCGCTTCGGACTTCATGGCCGTTTTGCCGGTATAGTTTCCTTCGTCATCTAAAATGTCAACAAGTTCGTCCATAAAGAATTAAAAAACCCTTCCGTTAAGAAGTGCCGGTCAATATTTTTAGTCGAAATAGCTGAAGGTCTCACCTTCTTTTATATTCAACAACGTTTCATAAATTAACCGAATTACGTTCTCAACGTCATCGCGATGAACTGTTTCGACAGTAGTATGCATATAACGGAGTGGCAGTGAAATCAAGGCTGAAGCAACGCCACCATTACTATAAGCAAACGCATCGGTATCGGTACCTGTGGCCCTAGACGCCGCCATTCGTTGGAAAGGTATCTTGTTGGCTTCGGCAGTCTCGATGATACGTTCTCGTAATTTATTCTGTACGGCGGGTGCGTATGAAATTACAGGTCCGGCCCCGATTTCAGTGTGACCTTGTGTCTTCTTTTCGATCATGGGCGTTGTCGTATCATGACAAACATCGGTAATAATGGCCACGTTCGGTTTAATGGTTTGTGTAATCATTTCGGCGCCACGTAGCCCGATTTCTTCTTGTACCGAATTCGTGATGTATAATCCGAAGGATAGTTTCTTCTTGTTTTCATGAAGTAAGCGAGCTACCTCGGCGACCATGAAGCCCCCGACGCGGTTATCGATGGCACGACATACGAACTTATCTTTGTTCAAGATGTGAAACGTGTCCGGATAGGTAATCACACAACCGACATGAACCCCCATTTTCTCAACTTCAGCTTTGTCTTTTGCCCCGATATCGATAAAAATGTTATCCAATTTTGGAGGCTCTTCTTTTCCGGATTTTCTGGTATGGATGGCTGGCCAGCCAAAAACACCTTTCACCATTCCGTTTTTGGTATGGATGTTCACCCATTTTGAAGGTGCGATTTGGTGGTCGCTTCCTCCGTTACGTATGACATATATAAGACCGTTGTCGGTAATATAATTTACGTACCATGAAATCTCATCGGAATGCCCTTCGATGACCACTTTATATTTTGCATCAGGGTTGATAACCCCTACAGCGGAACCGTATGTGTCGGTAATGAACGTATTGACATAAGGTTTGAGGTAGTTCATCCATAGTTTTTGTCCTTCCCATTCATATCCCGTCGGGGCGGCATTATTAAGGTATTTTTCGAAAAAATCCATTGATTTTTTGGTCAGTATTTTTTTAGCGCTCATCTATAGTTTTATTTACTGCAAACTTAGTAATATTCACTTTTAATTAATAATAACCGGAACTAATTATCGTTAATTTTGGCAGGGCTTTTGGTCATATATCGAAAATGGAAAAACTTCAAATTACACTTTTAATCTTCTGTATAGGATTTATTGGGTTCGCTCAAGTTAAGGAAGAACCGCTTGATAGCGTTCAAGAAAAATTGATCATCATGGAAGGGGATTCGATTTTTCATACCCATATCGACCTTGAAGAGGTCTATGTTTTCGGAAAGCTCTCTTTCGAGAACTATCAAGATAAGTTACGCTATTATATTTTACGAAGAAAGACGATAAAAGTATTTCCGTATGCGAAACTAGCGGCGGATCGTTTGGTGGAACTAAACGATAGTCTGGTAAAAATCACCAAAAAGCGTAAACGAAAAAAATATACCAAAGAAATACAAAAGTATATTGAAGGCGAGTTCTCGGATGAACTAAAGAAACTGACCCGTACGGAGGGCCAGATTTTAGTAAAACTGGTACATAGACAAACCGGAACCACAGCATTCGACCTGGTCAAAGAATTGCGTAGCGGTTGGCGTGCCTTTTGGTATAATACTACGGCCAGCCTTTTTAAAATCAGTTTGAAGGAAGAGTTTCATCCGGATCAAGTGGAAGAAGATTATTTAATCGAAGATATCTTACAGCGTGCGTTTGCAATCGGTCAACTGGAACGCCAAAAATCGGCTTTGGAATATGATTATTCAGCGTTGACAAACAAATGGAAAGGAGCCCCAAAAGAATAGTTCGCCGGTCAATGCTAAGAACTATTTCCTTTTCTTGTTAAAAAGGGCATCTAAAATCACTTTAATGCTGTAAAACCCCATGGCTATGGCAGCGAGGGCAAGTATAAATCCAACGACCGCCACGGGCCAAAACCAAGGGTGGTCTTCATTTTTGAAAGCTTGATACATAACCACTGGTGCCAAAAACATCAAAGCAATGGTATAGGCAATATATTTGATTCCCTTAATCAGCAAATCTTTGTCGGTTCTCATACAATTTCAAATTCTAGAGTCAAATGTACCGATTATGAACTATATTTAATTGGACTATTTTCTTCAAAATACAATGAGAATACTACTGATTCCCGATAAGTTCAAAGGTTCGCTTTCATCTCTAGGTGTCATCGATGCCTAAAAAAAGGTATACGCGGCGCTATACCCACGACAGAATTTTTTTCAGTGCTGGCCTCTGATGGCGGGGATGGATTTCTAAATTCCATAGCGGCCAATGTCTCATGCCAAACCTTGTTTTTGGATACAGTGGATCCAATGGGAAAAAAATCACATCGACATATCTTTTAAATAAAAACGATGGAACGGCATACATTGAACTGGCAAAGGCTTCCGGACTCGAATTGTTGTCCTCACAGGAACGCAATGCTATGGTTACTTCAACCTACGGAACAGGTTTGGAAATAAAAGATGCCATATAGAAAGGTGCCACTAAAATATATGTGGGGTGGGAGGTAGTGCTATGAATGATGGGGGAATAGGTATTGCCAATGCCCTCGGCTACGATTTTCTGGATGATAGCGGTGTGGTTTTGAATCCAATCGGAAAAAATTTGTCACATATCCATTCGATAAAAAAAATAATCAGATTTTTCCTGCCAATGTCTCTGTATTTGCAGTAAACGATGTAGATAATCCGCTGTTTGGAAAAAGTGGTGCGGCATACACGTACGGAGCACAAAAAGGCACGGAACTAGAACAGATAAATCAATTGGATGCAGGTCTTCGCCATCTTTCAGAAATTGTCAAAGACCAATTGAAGATCGATTGTGCAGAACATCCAGGGTCGGAAGCTGCCGGAGGTGCGGCCTATGGGCTAAAAGCATTTCTAGGTGCCGATTATATTTCAGGAATTGATTTCATCTTAAAGATTAGCAAGGTGGATGAAATGATGAAGACCCAAAATTTCGATTATATCATCACTGGAGAGGGCAAGTTTGACGAACAGACCTTGAACGGAAAATTAATCAAAGGCGTAACCGATTTTGGAGAAACCCACGGGATACCGGTTATAGCGGTATGTGGTAAACTCGACTTGGACGAAAAGAATTTGGAAAAAATAAGTCTAGAGGCAATAGTAGAGGTAAGGGAGACCGATAAATCATTGGAGTATAATATGGAGCACGCCCCAAAACTCGTAGAAAAAACAATCAAAGCCTTTTTCTAAAAGTGAGGCTTTAGTTTTCAGCAATTTCCAACGATTCGGTGAATGTCTGGCAAACTGCAAAATAACCTAGGGCAAAATTTTCAGGGTCAGTGTTATTTATAATGTTTCCTTTCACGGTGGCCGATGGGGTCTGAAACGGTCCTTGGTCACCTCCACTTTGAACTATCACCTGGTTCATATAATTGTAAAATTGTTCGTCAATTCCAATGATACTAACGTTCACGATATTCTGAGATTCTAGTTCTTCATCATAGAAGTATGAAAATTGAAAGGACTGCCCAGGATAGAATGTATCTTCAGAAACCAAGTATTGATCAAAATCAAAGTCGAAAAGATAAAAATCAACACTATCGGGTATATCTGTAAATGAGAGGATGATTTCAGTTTCATCACCGAACAAGGTTGTGGTTCCTTGGCGCAATTCATCTATTGGTACTGAGGGTACGAATGAAGTCTCAGCTTGATATGTTTGTCCATTATAATCGATGGAAAGCCGCAGCAGACCCGTCGTCAATTCGCTTGTGGGTACTTCAGCTTGATATATTCCCGAACCGCCTACATCTTCTGCCAAAACCGCACTGAAATTCGAGGCGGGATTTTCGATTAAAATACTGTTCAATTGTGCAGGAGTTATTTCTCCGAAAAAGGAACTGGTTTCGCTAGCTTTTACCGTCATTATTGTACTTGGTTGTTCCAAATTATCGATACGCACTACTGCGTCGATTACCAAGCGTGGCGAATCGGTAGGTACTTCAACTTCGATGACATCTTGACATCCAAATAAAGAGCCCAGAAATAAAAAGAATAAAACTAGTTTTCTCATCGCTTAGAACTTAAAGTTATAGGTTACGGCCGGCACAATACCGAAAATTGAAGTTCGTATTGCTTCGTTAGCACCGGTATCCTGATTGCGGCTGAAATTAATCGATGCCGCGTTTCTTCGATTGTAGGCATTGTAGATGCTGAATACCCATTCGGCCTGCCATTTTCTATTTTTATTTTTTCTTGGCGTCATCGTGGCGGAAAGATCCAAACGATGATAAGCCGGAAGCCTTTCAGAATTTCTCAAACCAAAATAAGGAATGGTCAACCCTTGAAACTCAAACTGACCGATCGGGTAATTCGTAGGTTGCCCCGTTTGAAAAACGAAGTTTGTATTGAAGCTCCATTTTTCGTTAAGGTCATAACTGCCGTAAAACGAAATATCATGGGTCTTATCGTATGGTGTATTGTACCAGGTGCCATTATTTATGCCGACTTCTTCGATTGTTCTTCCGGGTGTGCGTTGTTCTGATTTTGATAGGGTATAGGCCAACCAACCTTGAAATTGACCTTCGTTTTTACGAAGTAATAATTCCAAACCGTATGCACGGGCCTCGCCGTTCAGAATGACCTGCTCAATGGCATCGTTCGCGATAAGGTTGGCACCGTCGATATAATCGATCCGGTTTTGAATGTCCTTATAAAACACTTCCGATTCCAGCGAATATGTTCCATTTTTGATATTCCTAAAAAACCCAAATGCATATTGATCCAAAAGTTGTGGTTTGGTAAATGGACCACTAGGTGTCCATACATCCAAAGGAGTAGGGGAACTGGTATTCGAAAGTAAATGTAGATATTGCGCCAATCGGGTATAACTGGCTTTAAAAGAGGTGTCGTCATTCAGGGTATAGGCCAAAGAAAATCGGGGTTCGAAATTGTTAAAGGTCGCCAAACTTTCTTTACGGCCGAGATTAATGGTTTCAAGGGGAGTTCCTTCTTGATAGATTTTCAGATCACTATTATAGAACACTGGGTTATCGTTCGCATATACGTTCAACTCATCTTGCCCCAAACGAATGAAATTGCTGAAGCGAAGTCCGTAGCCCAGACTTAGGTTTTTGGTGACATCATGCTCGACATCTATGTAGGCAGCAAATTCATTGGCATATTTCTGAATCAATTGCTCTTCTACAATTCCGGACGTGGCATTGCTGGGTTCAATTTTTCCGGGGTTGAACTGATAGTAAATATTGTTAATTCCGTAATTGATCTGGAGTTTGTCGTTCACGTAATTCTTGAGATCGTACTTTACATTAAAATTTTGAATGCCTGAATTCCAGTTGAATCCGACGAAGTCGAGTTTCAAGCCATAATAATAATCCGAATAAATCAAGGATAGGTTCGAAAACAGTTTGTCAGAAAATAAATGGTTCCATCGAAAATTCCCCAGGGCATTGCCATAGGTATTGACAAAACTCTCACTAATACCAAAAACATCCCTCCCAAAATACCCGGATAGAAAGATGCTGTTACGGTCGTTGATGTTATAATTTATCTTGGTATTCAGGTCATAGAAATATGCGGTATTGTCTTGATCGAACAAGGGTAGAAAAAGATGCGCATAAGAACCGCGCCCACCGATCAAGAAAGCGGCTTTGTCTTTGATGATAGGCCCTTCGAGCAATAATCTGCTGGCTACAGCACCTATACCGCCATTCGCATGAAATTCTTTACTGTTTCCTTCTTTCTGGAAAATATCGAGAACGGAAGAGACCCGACCTCCGTAGCGCGCGGGAATACCACCTTTATACAATTTGATATCCTTAATGGCATCAGGGTTAAAAACGGAAAAAAATCCGAATAAATGGGAAGAATTAAAGATTATGGCTTCGTCCAATAAAATTAGGTTTTGGTCTACGGCCCCACCTCGAACATTGAAACCCGATGCGCCTTCCCCCGCATTTGTAACCCCTGGAAGTAATAAAATGGATTTGATAACATCGGCCTCCCCAAGAATCACAGGAATCTTTTTTATCGTGGCCGCAGACATCGTATTCACGCTCATTTGTGGTTTGCGAATATCCATTTGCTCTACATCTTCGGTGACAATGACCTCATCAAGTTGTTCCGCCTCTTCGGTCAATTGAAAATTGATTTTCTTATTTTCGGAAAGTGAGATGTTCTGTACGACATCCTGAAAACCTAAATAGCTCACTTGAACTTGATATTCCCCTTCAGGTAGGGTAATCGAATAAAACCCATACTCGTTTGTAGTAACCCCGGTACGCAGCTCAGGAATGGCAATGGTGACCCCAATCAAGGTCTCATTGCTCGCGGCTTCCGAAACCGTTCCACTTAGCGTATACCGTTGTTGCGCAAAAGAAATAAAGAAAGAAAAAAAGAAAAATACAAGGGCGATTTTCTTGGGGTAAACCATTAAAAGCAATTTTTTATAAATGTAGACAGAAAATAGGCCGTGGTAAAATCGTTAACATATATTTAAAACAAGAAGACCTTTGCCATGGCAAAGGTCTTCTTGCATTTTTGTATTCTTTTAGATGGAATCCAATATGCCATTTAGTGTGGTGCTGGGGCGCATGGCAATGGCCATGAGATTGGCATCTGGGTTATAGTACCCTCCAATGTTCTGTTTGCTCCCTTGAGCTGCTTTTAATTCGTTTACAATGGTTGTTTCGTTCTCTTCCATGGCCGTGGCCACTTTTCCAAAAATTGTTTTCAATTCTTCATCTTTGTCCTGGTCGGACAAGGCCTGCGCCCAGTATAGCGCCAAATAAAAATGGCTTCCCCGTGTATCCAATTCCATAACCTTTCGGGAAGGGGATCTGTCGTTGTCCAAGAACTTTTCGGTGGCACTATCCAGAGCGTCGCCCAATATCCTTGCTTTTTCGTTGTTGTTCTTCTCACCATAAAAATCCAAGGAAACGCCCAAAGCCAAAAACTCGCCTAATGAATCCCATCGAAGATGGCCTTCCTCCAAAAATTGCTCAACGTGTTTGGGTGCTGAACCACCTGCTCCGGTTTCAAAAAGTCCACCTCCGTTCATCAAGGGAACAATGGACAACATTTTGGCACTGGTGCCAACTTCTAGAATAGGAAATAAATCCGTGAGATAATCCCGTAGTACATTGCCTGAAACTGAAATTGTATCTTTTCCATCCTTAAGTCGGCGCAGTGTATATTTTGTAGCTTCGATGGGGGATAGAATCTGTATTGCAAGACCTGCGGTATCAAAATCCTTGAGATACACATTAACTTTCTTGATCAACTCTCGGTCATGTGACCTTTCTGAATCGAGCCAGAATATAGCTGGTACTTGGCTCGCCTTGGCTCTTGAAACCGCAAGTTTTACCCAGTCGCGTATCGGGGCGTCCTTTACTTGGCACATTCTCCAGATATCTCCTTGTTCAACGGAATGTTCAATAAGTGTTTTTCCTGAATTCAGGTCAACGACCAGTACAACACCGTTATCCGAAATTTCAAAAGTTTTGTCATGCGAACCATACTCTTCTGCTTTTTGTGCCATTAGCCCAACATTGGGAACGGTGCCCATCGTTCTTGGGTCAAAAGCCCCATGCTCTTTGCAAAATTCGATGGTAGCTGTATAAATACCTGCATAACTACTATCAGGAATAACCGCTTTGGTGTCTTGCGATTTGCCATCAGCGTTCCACATTTGACCGGAGTTTCGAATCATGGCTGGCATAGAGGCATCAATGATGACATCACTGGGAACATGCAGATTGGTAATTCCTTTGTCAGAATTTACCATCGCCAAGTTCGGGCCATTTTGTATGGCTTTTTCGATATCCGATACTATTTCGGATCTCTTCTCTGGAGGAAGTTCATCAAGTTTTTCCAAGATTGTTTCCAATCCGTTGTTGGGATTGATTCCAATAGACTCTAAGGTTGCTCCTTGTTTTTCAAAAACCGATGCAAAATATGCCTTTACGGCATGACCAAAAATAATAGGGTCCGAGACCTTCATCATGGTGGCTTTCATGTGAATGGAGAACAAAACCCCCTTGGCCTTGGCATCGGCTATTTGTTCCTTTAGAAAAGAGACCAATGCTTTTTTGCTCATAACCGTAGCATCGATAATCTCGCCTTCCAAAACCGCTATTTTCTCTTTAAGTACGATTTTTGAACCATCTTTTTTGACCAATTCTATTTTTACCTCGCTCTCCTTATCAAGCGTAACGGACTTTTCGTTCGACCTGAAATCGCCATGGTCCATGGTAGCCACATGGGTTTTGGAATCAGAACTCCAGGCTCCCATGGTATGTGGATTTTTCTTTGCGTAATTCTTGACCGCCCTTGGAGCGCGACGATCTGAATTACCTTCACGGAGCACGGGGTTCACGGCACTACCTTTAATTTTATCATAGCGAACTTTGATTTCTTTCTCGGAATCATTATTAGGTCCGTCAGGATAATTGGGCAAGGCATATCCTTTAGACTGTAGTTCGGTAATAGCTTCTTTTAATTGAGGGACCGAAGCACTTATATTAGGGAGTTTGATAATATTGGCATCTGAATCTTTGGCCTTGCTCCCGAGTTCCTCCAGATCATTTGATATTCTTTGTGAATCGCTCAAAAAGTCAGGGAAAGTTGCTATAATGCGGCCTGCCAATGAAATATCTTTGGTCTCAATGTCGATACCTGATGTTTTGGTATAAGCCTTTACAATGGGAAGAAAAGATTCGGTGGCCAGAGCTGGGGCCTCATCGGTTTTGGTGTAGAAAATTTTCGGCATCTAAGGGTGTCTTTTGTTTTAAGCGGAGCAAATATACAATTTTATCATCGCTCAAAAGACAGGAATTTCCGCAATATCCAAAGGTTTTATGCAGGTTTTTGAGAACAAGCTAGATAACAAAAGCCATATCATTGTACAAGTACATTGATATGGCTTTTTAGAACAGCTTACAAACTTGTTGTTCTACCTTGCGGCAGAACGGCAACCATTGATTGCATTTGCGTCGCTTGTTCAACGTTTGAAATACATTTTGTTCTTAATTATTAAACCAAGCAACTCTTTGTATTTCTTCTCATTGTCTTAATGTTGTTCAATCCAATATCGAACCGAAGCCCTATGTTTGGTCAAAAACATCCATATGGACAACACAAAAGGCGACAGCCCTTTGATTCCATACTCGCCTGTTAAAAAACTGGAAGCAACTTACATCACAACTCAAAAATTTAAAAAGCTGAACAATAATATAAAGAACGTAACCTTTATAATGATTTAAAATATTTATCATCCGATATTCATTTTAAACCATACCTCAATGTAGGATAATATTCTGGGAAGACCAAAATATTTAACATATTAATAATCAACATACTATGAACTCTACTTTTCAACAATTGTTCATAAAAAAAGCCTTCCATCAAGTTTATTGATGGAAGGCTGTGTAAGAATATTCGTTGGGAAGTCTAAGATCGGACCTCTTTAATTCTCGCTTTTTTACCGGTAAGGCCTCTAAAATAGAAGATACGCGCTCGACGAACTTTACCTTTTTTGTTTACCTCAACTTTTTGCAAGGCCGGCATATTTACAGGGAAGATACGTTCTACTCCCACTGTACCGGACATCTTGCGGATCGTAAAAGTTTCGGTCGCACCGGTTCCTCTTCGTTGAATCACAACTCCTTTAAAAAACTGGGTACGTGTTTTTTCACCTTCCTTGATCTCATAGTATACCGTAATGGTATCTCCTGAAGAGAATTTTGGAAAATCTTTTTTCGGAACAAATTCGTTTTCAACGAAATTAATTAATGAATCCATGGTCTTGTTTTAACATTGTATATAAAGCAACGTTCACGATTTTCGTCAGAGGTTGATTTAATAGTTTGCAAAAATAGCCTATAAATTAAAATCCACAAGTGTTTTGCCTCGAATTTTTGTTAGGGCAAGGGAGACATTACGTCATTCCAAAAGATCCGGACGCAGTTTTTCAGTTCTTTTCTGTGCCTGTTCTTCACGCCATTTTTCGATTTTTGGAAAGTTGCCGCTCAATAATACCTCTGGAACCTTCATGCCTTTGTATTCGGAAGGTCTGGTATACACAGGGGGAGCTAACAAATCATCTTGAAAAGTATCCGTCAGGGCGGAAGTCTCATTGTTTAATACGCCCGGAATCAATCGAATAATAGTATCGCAAAGAACGGCCGCACCGAGTTCGCCACCGGATAGCACATAATCCCCAATCGATATTTCACGGGTAACAAACCTATCCCGAACGCGCTGATCTACTCCTTTATAATGGCCACATAGAATAACAATGTTTTTCAATAGAGAGAGCCCATTGGCCATTTTTTGGTTCAAAGTTTCTCCATCTGGGGTCATATAGATGATCTCATCATAATCACGATCTGCCTTCAGCTTCGTTATGCACTTGTCTATCGGTTCTATCATCAAGACCATACCAGCCCCGCCACCAAACTGATAATCATCGACCTGATTATAGCTTTTATCCGTGTAGTCTCTAAGATTGTGAAAATGGACTTCGACCAGACCTTTCTCAATGGACCTTTTTAGAATAGAGGCCTCAAAGGGACTTTTCAAAAGTTCGGGAAGCACCGTTATTATGTCAATACGCATAGGGCAGACTTAGTCTATTTATTCCACGGACCAAAAGTAGTGAAAACAGTTGGAGTCTTTTTTCCAGCCCAATCGCTCATAGAGTTTTTGTGCAGGATTGTCAATGGCTGTCTCCAATGCCAAACCCTTGTATCCTTTTGATTTACAAAAGTTTTTGGCCTTTTCAAGCAATGCTTCCCCAATACCCATTTTTCGATACTTTGCATCTACATACAAATCGTTTAAAATGTAGACAGCTTGTAATGTGACCGAAGAAAATGTGGTGTATAGCTGGGTGAACCCGACAGGAGTTCCATTGTAGTTGGCCAAAAAAAGGATACTTTCCCTTTTGTCCATCCTTTCACTAAGAAATAATCTGGCCGAGGTCAAATCGCTTTTTTGACCATAAAAATTGCGATAGGCATCGAACAAGGGAACGATGTCTTCAAGGTGGGTTTTATCGACTTTGATAATTTCGATCATGATGGAAGCTAAAAAAAGCCCCGTGAGGAGCTTCTTTCTTATTTTGCTTTTTTGTATTTGTTGATTTCATCTTGTAGTTGCCTGCTAATTTTCTGCTCTCTTTCAAGCGCCCTACGCCTGTGATCCTCATATTCAGACTCCAGTTCCGATAAGTTTGATTTGGCGTCTTGCGTGAGCACGTTACTTCTTCTGAATTTATACATGAAGAACAAAGTCAATGCCAATAAACCTGCAATAATGGACCAGAGAATAGTATTATACGTAATTTTCGAAACAAGGATTCCCAAGAATGACATGCTGTCTTTTTCTTCGGTAACCGATGCTAAATTGTTCGTAGTCTCGGCAAGTTTTTTGTTCAAACCTGAAATAGTGGTCTCATGACCGGCAATCGTTCCTTTAAGCTCGGCTTCTTTCTCATTATAAACTTTCAGTGTGTCGAGCACGTTCTGACGTAGTTTGTCAAGTGATATAGTCCTTACTACCTCATATTTTTTTCCTTCGGCCCTATAATTGCCCGATTTTTTGTAAACATATTCGAACTGGCTGTCAATGCTTCCACCATCCAAGGTTAGGATTTCTGTCTGTTCCTCTTCCTGAGCATATTGTAGGTTGAATGCCAGAAGGGAAACTACAATGAAGAGTAGTCTTAAAACTTTCATTTATTAGGTCTTATGTATTAAAAAACGATTTAGAGAAGACTAAAGTAATCCAATATTATCAATTAAGAAAAAAAATCGAAAATAAGGTTGTTTTTCAAGGGGTATTAGATCTTGTAAGATGGCTTTGATACGTTGAAATTAAAAACCCTAATAGTAAGTGAACCTACGTACTTTGGCAATATATTTAGCCAACCGTATTACCTGATGCGAATACCCGTACTCGTTGTCATACCAAATATACAATACTAGGTTATTGCCATTGTCAGATACGATGGTAGCTTTACTGTCATAAATTGATGGAGCCGAAGTACCCACAATATCGGTAGATACCATTTCTTTACTTAAAGAATATTTGATTTGTTCAACCAAATCACCTTCTAAAGCATATTTTTTGAGCATGGTATTGACACCGTCTAACGAGGTTTTATTCTTGATTTCGAGATTAAGTATCGCCAACGAGCCATTAGGCACGGGAACCCGTATCGCATTAGAGGTAAGTTTCCCTTTTAAAGATGGCAAAGCCTTGGACACAGCTTCTCCTGCACCGGTTTCCGTAATGACCATATTCAGTGCCGCCGCCCTTCCACGTCGGTATTTACTGTGCATATTGTCGACCAAGTTTTGGTCGTTAGTATAGGCGTGAATCGTTTCAAGATGACCTTTCTTTATTCCTAGCGAATCTTCAACTACCTTTAAAATAGGGGTAATGGCATTGGTAGTGCATGAGGCCGCCGAGTAGATTTTGGTTTTGTCAGGGTCATAATCCTTATGGTTTACGCCATGTACAATGTTCGGTACCCCTATTCCGGGGGCCGTTAGGAGTACTTGAGTTGCTCCTTTGGCCTTGAGATGCCTACTAAGCTCTTGCTTGGTTCTAAAAGCACCTGTATTATCAATGATAAGGGCATCTGAAATTCCGAATTGTGAATAATCGATTTCCTCAGGCTTATCTGCCTTGATCATATGAACGGTGGTTCCGTTTATTAATAATGCATTTCTTTTCAAATCGGTATCAACGGTACCCATGAACTGACCATGAACCGAATCGATTCTAAGTAAATTGGCCCTTTTTTCAAGTGTCTCGGCGTCTTTTCCTCCTCTGGTGACAATGGCCCTCAATCGCAATTGATTACCCTTACCCGTCTTTGCCATCAGTTCACGCGCCAAGAGCCTACCAATTCTGCCAAAGCCAAAGAGCACGACGTCTTTTGGTTTGATATCTGCGGTTTCATTCGCATTCTGCAATTTATCCAATACAAAGGCCTTGACATCATTGAAATTATTATCATCGGAATGGTATTCATAGGTCAATTTACCGATGTCGAGTTTTGAAGGTGGCAATTTTATATCATTAATAGCCCGTAGTAACTCTACGGAGTCAAAAATTGAGATGGGTTTTTGAACAAATTCACCTGCATATTCGTGCAGATTTATAATGTCACTGACATTTTTATCGATTACCTGGTTTTTGAAGAGCACGATCTCTATGGATTTATCATACCACAAATCACTGATAATCTTAATGAATTCCGTTGTTGCCTTTCGACGGTCTGCCTGAAAGGCTAGTTCTTTTTCGTATGATTTTATCGATGCCATTACTTTGGTTAAATGTTTTTATTGCCACAAAAGTAGTTATTTCATAGGTTTTCGCTGGAAAAACCAAAAAAGAAAAACGCCCCATGTTAGGGGCGTTTTTCTTTTGAGCTCAAAACTTTTTATTGAAAGATAAGTCTTTCTCTTTCTCCATTTTCATTGACCATCGTTATTACGGTCTTTCCGTATCTAGAAATCTGTCCGAACAGGTCATAGGCTTCTTGAATATCATTTATTTCCTCATTATCGACGGATAATAAAACTTTGCCTTCGAGACCATAATCATTATATAATTCAGGAACGTCTACAATTTTGACTCCTTTCTCAACCTTAAACTTTTTCTTGTCACCTTCGGTCAAGTCCTTAACGGTAAGTCCCATTACAGGTACCTCCAAAGTTTGTTTTTTCTTCAAGGTGACCATAACTTCTTTGATATCTCCATCTCGTTCAAAAGCAACATTGATTCTATCACCAGGTCTTTTGGAAGAAATATACCCATTGAGTTCGGCAAACTTTCGAACCTTAATATTGTCTACTTGTTTTATGATATCGCCTTCAACGAAGCCCGCATCCATAGCTCCGGAACCATCTTCGACGTAGGCTACAAAAACACCATCGATATCGTTGACTCCTTTTTCGATGGCAACCTTTGTGTTTAGTGGAATTGAAGAAATACCTAAAAAGGCCTTCTGCACATTACCGTATTCCATGATATCGTCGACCACTTTTTTGGCAATGTTGCTGGGTACGGCAAAAGAATACCCCACATAGGATCCTGTTCGTGAGGTAATGGCCGTATTGATTCCAATTAAATCTCCATTGGTATTTACCAACGCACCACCACTGTTTCCTGGATTTACGGCCGCATCGGTCTGTATGAAGGATTGACTTCTTCTAGGATCAAGATTTCTCGCCTTTGCACTTACAATTCCCGCCGTTACGGTAGAGGTAAGGTTAAATGGGTTTCCTACGGCCAATACCCATTCACCGATTTTGGCATTGTCCGAATCTCCGAACGCAAGATAGGGGAGTTTAGCTTCTGCATCGATTTTAAGTAATGCGATATCGGAATTTGGGTCAGCACCGATGAACTCTGCTTCATAGGTCTTATTATTATTCAAGGTTACCTGCAATTGACTTGCGTTGTCCACTACGTGGTTGTTCGTTACGATATAGCCATCTGAAGTAATAATGACTCCAGAGCCTGTTCCTACTTGTGGCTGAGCGCTCTGACCATGACCAAAAAAGAACTCCAACGGATTGCTAGGTCCGCTGCTAAGCGTCACATTTTTAACGTGTACAACGGCATTCACCGTATTTTCGGCGGCAGCTGTAAAATCGACCTCATTGATTCCGGCACCTTTCGCCGATGTCGGCGTAAGACTGGTGGTAAATGTAGTGCCACCATCGCCATTAGATAAAATGGCATAATTTGTATTTTCGAAGAAAAGCTTGTAGGCCCCAAGGGTGATTGCACCTGCAAAAATTGCAATCAACAATGAACTTGCTATTTTTTTCATAATTTTTAAATGTATTTGGATTATCAAATGTTGACAACGTAAAATTAACTGTTTTTGCATCTCAGATTTGTAGTTTAACGAGTTTTTAACTGCTAAAAATTCCTTAAATAAAGTCCTATCTTTGTGGTTCTATTTTAATGATGAAACTTACTTTTTATAAATATCAGGGTACGGGAAACGACTTTGTAATGGTCGATAATCGTACTGAATTTTTCCCCAAAAACGATACCAAAATGGTCTCTTTTTTGTGCGATAGAAAATTTGGCATTGGTGCTGATGGTCTTATACTATTACAAAATGACGAAATGTCAGATTTTAGAATGATCTATTATAATTCTGACGGTAACGAGGGTAGCATGTGTGGTAACGGTGGAAGATGTGCAATGGCCTTTGCCAATTATTTAGGAATTGTTTCAAGTCAAGCTACTTTCAATGCCATTGACGGACTACACAAGGCTACAATAGAGCAGGAAGAGGTCAGCCTTCAAATGCAAGATGTGGAAGAAATCAAGACTAAGCCCAAAGCCCTATTTTTGGATACGGGATCTCCGCATCATGTTCAGATCGTGGATAAACTGGAATTATTTAAAGTATTCGAAGAAGGAAAAAAAATACGGTACGGACTTTATGGACAAAAAGGGAGCAATATCAATTTTGTAAAACAAGAAGATGATGGGACTTTTTCCATACGCACCTACGAACGGGGTGTAGAGAACGAAACCCTGTCATGCGGTACCGGAGTCACCGCGGTGGCCTTAGCGATGCACAACTCGGGAAAAACGGTGAGCCAAACTATTACCATACATACACTTGGCGGAAATCTCCAGGTCACTTTTGACGTTGTAAATGAAAAGTATCGGAATATTTTTTTAATCGGACCTGCAAAACAGGTCTTTAAGGGTGATATAGATTGTTGACACTAAAAGGCGAATATATATATTTAAGGGCTCTTGAGCCCGATGATCTCGAATTTTTGTACCAATTGGAGAACAATACGGCAATTTGGGAAATCAGTAATACGGTGGCTCCTTTTTCCAAACACGTGCTAAAACTCTATCTAGATAATGCACATCGTGATATCTTTGATGTCAAACAGTTACGATTATGTATCTGTAACCTCAAGAATAATGTTGTTGGCCTTATAGACCTTTTTGATTTCGACCCAAAAAACCACCGAGCAGGTCTTGGTCTTGTTATTCTTGAAGAAAAAGAGCGTAATAAAGGGGTAGGGGCAGAGGCCATCACCTTACTTGAAGATTATGCTTTCTCCGCACTACAACTACATCAGATTTATGCCAATGTGATGGAAGATAATGCCGCTAGTATCCATTTATTTAAAAAGCTTGGGTTTCACGAGGTCGGTGCCAAGGAAGACTGGATCTACTCGAACGGTGGCTATAAAAATGAACTATTGTTCCAAAAAATAAAACCCTGATGTATATCAAAAGAATTATATTGATTGTGGTACTCTTAGGTTTGGTAGTTGGCGGCTTTTTTGCCTACACCGTCTACGATGCCATATTCTCGCCGAATACGAAATTCAACAATGACGAAGCGTTCGTCTATATTCCTTCGGATGCTGCTTTCGATGAAGTACAACGAACACTCGTTCCATTATTGGAAGATATGGATTCTTTCGAAAAAGTGGCCGAAAGAAAAGGATATATAAGGAATATCAAAGGTGGAAAATATGCCATTAAAAAGGGAATGAACAATAATGATATTATTAATTCCCTAAGAGCTAATAATGTTCCGGTCAAAGTGGCATTCAATAATCAGGAAACCCTGAAAGATCTTGCCGGACGTATAGCAGGTCAAATTGAAGCAGATAGTTTGAGCTTGTTGGCATCCTTCGAAGATCCCTCCTTCTTAGAAAACAATGGTTTCAACGACGATAATAAATTGAGTATGTATTTGCCGAACAGCTATGAATTTTTTTGGAATACTTCGGCCGAAAAGTTCAGGGATCGCATGTTGACCGAATACAAGCGTTTTTGGAACGAAGAGCGTCTTAACAAGGCAAAGGAAATGGGAATGACTCCCGAAGAGGTTGTTGCCCTTGCATCCATCGTTCACAAGGAAACGGCAAAAGTGGAGGAGCGTCCACGGGTAGCAGGACTTTATTTAAACCGTCTAAAATCTGGAATGTTTTTACAGGCCGACCCAACGGTGATATATGCCATAAAAAAACATTCGGGAAATTTTGATACGGTCATTAAAAGGGTGCTCTACAAAGACCTTGAACTCGATTCACCTTATAATACCTATAAATACGCAGGTGTGCCTCCCGGCCCGATAACAATGCCCGATATATCGGCGATAGATGCCGTTCTGAAACCTGAAAAACATGAATATTATTACATGGTGGCCAACGTAGAAGACTTCGGCTATCACAAATTTGCAAAGACCATTGCGCAGCATAACCGCAATAAAGTGCAGTACATCCAGTGGATAAATGCCCAGAAAATAAACAGATAGTCCTTTTGTCGCTATTTTAAGACTTGTTAACTAATATTAGATATTTTTAACACAAGCTTGAAGGCTAGCCTTTCGATACGAACGTATCTTTGACATGTGAAATATAAGTTTACCGCTATTTTTGGTAAGTCTTATGAAAAACAGAGATATGAGAAGATGTGTCATTTTTTTCAGTTCTCTTATCATGCTCCTTATCTTAATGAGTTTTAGGTACAACAAGAAAGTTGAAGTGCCCGAAACCCTTAAGGTAACTCAACCTACTGAGTTCTCGTACCCCAAATATGAGGCTCCTATTGCTACGACCATGGTTGCGCCTCCCTTTTTGGGAAGTTCGTACATTGGCTTTAAAGAGGCTTTGGCTTTTAAGGAGTCTCGAGGCGATTATTTTTCCATTAATACCTTAGGGTATTTGGGAAAATATCAGTTCGGAATTGGAACCCTTCAGTTGATGGGGGTTTATAATTCTACCCATTTTTTGAATAATCCTGAATTACAAGAAAAAGTATTTCATACCAATATTGCCCGCAATAAATGGATACTTCGACGTGATATTGATCGCTTCGTCGGAAAGTATATAAGGGGTACTAAAATTACGGAATCTGGCATGTTGGCAGCTGCTCATTTGGCCGGGGCCGGTAATGTGAAAAAATATTTGAGATCATATGGAAAGGTTGACGTGACCGATGCGTATGGTACTACCATAGCCAAATACCTGAAAAAGTTTTCAGGATATGACGTGTCTCATGTCTCACCGAAACGGAACCCGAAGGTTTAAGATAATTATGTACATATGAAAATGGATAGACCCTGATGGAAACATCGGGGTTTATTTTATCCTTGAATGATAAAAATAGTAGGTTTTTTGTGCAAATCTAACGTTGTTTTTTTCCACGCCGAAATAGGTAAAGTCAGAATGTATTCTGTGGACAAGGTTATATCACAGGCAATACATAGTTTAGTACTTTGAGCGAGGTTCTTCAATAAATCGGAAAACAACTTATCATTTCTATAAGGTGTTTCAATGAATATTTGTGATTGTCGATGATCTATGGATATTTTTTCAAGTTTCTTGATTGCTTTCTTTCGTTCAGAAACGTCAATAGGCAAGTATCCGTTGAAGGCAAAATTTTGGCCATTTAGTCCACTTGCCATAAGTGCCATAAGAATAGAAGATGGCCCGACCAATGGAACTACCTGAATTCCTTTTTCGTGGGCAAACTTTACGACTTCGGCTCCGGGGTCAGCGATTCCTGGGCAACCTGCTTCAGATAGCACTCCAACGTTCAAACCCTCGTAACAAGGTGCGAGATAAGAAGGGATGCTTTCAGGTTCGGTATATTTGTTCAGTACCTCTAAATTAAGATTAGGCTGTGATTTTCTAGGGCTTATTTTTTTAATGAACTTACGGGCCGTTTTTTCATTTTCGACGATGTAATGGTCGACACTTTCAATCACTCTTTTGATAGAAATTGGTAATACCTCTAAAGGTTCATTGTCACCTAAAGTAGAAGGAATCAGGTAGAGTTTGCCCAATGTTTTTTTATCGTTTTTGGCCATGGTCAGTTTTTATTCTTGTTTTCTAACCGTAGGGCAACGGCTTCACAGGCATCATTTATCATCGTAAATATCTTTTCAAAGCCATCTTTACCTCCATAGTAGGGGTCGGGCACTTCACTGGTTCCAATCGATACTTCTTCCAAAAGCAGTCGTACTTTCGAAATCTGGTCTGCGTTTTGGGCCATTTGAATTAGGTTTGAATAATTATTTCTGTCCATGGCGTAGATAATATCGAATTTCTCGAAATCACCTCTAGTGACTTGACGACACCGCTGGTGTGAAATATCAAGTCCGTATTTAGACGCAACGGCAATACTTCTTTTATCGGGCGTATTACCAATGTGATAGCCTCCTGTACCTGCAGAATCTACGAATACTTGGTTGGGTTCTACTTTGTGTCGAAGAATACCTTCGGCCAATGGGGATCTACAGATGTTTCCGAGACAAACCATCAAAATATTGATAGCCATTAAGATTTAAGAGAATTTTTTGGTCAAATCTTCAATATACTTGCGAAATTGCTTATCTGTTTCAGCCAGGTTATCAACCGTTTTACATGCATGGAGTACAGTGGCATGATCGCGTTTCCCGATTTGAGAACCTATGCTCGCCAAAGAAGCTTTTGTAAACTTTTTCGCAAAGAACATGGCCAATTGCCTTGCCTGCACAATGTGCCTTTTACGGGTTTTTGACTGTAGCGTGGCAACATCCATTTCGAAATAGTCAGAGACCACTTTTTGAATGTAATCTATGGAAACCTCGCGCTTCGTATTCTTTACGAATTTTTCGACCACATGCTGGGCGAGTTCCAAGGTTACTTCCTTTTTGTTGAACGAAGATTGGGCGATGAGTGATATGATCGCACCTTCAAGTTCTCTAATATTGGTCTTTATATGTTTTGCAACATATTCAATAATATCGTCAGGCATCTCTACGCCGTCGCGGTACAATTTATTTTTGAGGATGGAAATACGGGTTTCATAATCCGGGTTCTGTAATTCTGCAGAAAGTCCCCATTTAAAGCGGGAAAGAAGTCTTTGCTCGATATCTTGCATATCGACAGGTGCTTTATCTGATGTCAATATAACCTGCTTTCCATTTTGATGTAGATGATTGAAAATATGGAAGAAGACGTCTTGCGTTCCAGACTTTCCCGAAAGAAACTGTACGTCATCAATAATCAACACGTCAATCAATTGATAAAAATGTATAAAATCGTTTCGGGTATTTTTTTTGACCGACTCTATGTACTGTTGCGTAAATTTTTCCGCAGAAATATAGAGTACGGTACGCTCTGGGTATTTATCCTTGATCTCTACCCCGATTGCATGTGCCAAATGTGTTTTGCCCAATCCTACACCGCCAAAGACCAACAAAGGGTTGAACGATGTGCCACCGGGCTTGTTCGCTACGGCCATACCTGCCGAGCGTGCCAGACGGTTCGAATCACCTTCTAAAAAGTTGTCAAAATTATAATTCGGATTGAGTTGTGACTCGATTTTAATATTTCGGATTCCAGGAATTACAAAAGGGTTCCGAAGCTCAGGATTTTTTGATTTGATAGGGACGTCCATTTCCTGTGGGGTCATACCACTTCGATTTGAACTGGGTATTTTTTCGGTAAAGGGTTCTCGATTACCATAAGTGTTCTCCATGCGAATGATATACACCAATTTGGCCGTTTCCCCAAGTTCGCGTGTTAGGGCGACCTTTAAGATCTTCACATAATGTTCTTCGAGCCATTCGTAAAAGAATTTGCTCGGTACTTGTATGCTTAAGGCGTTTTCGGAAAGCTTAACGGGCTTGATGGGCTCAAACCAAGTTTTGAATGCCTGCGGCTGGATATTATCTTTGATAAAAGCCAAGCAATTGTTCCATACGGAATTAGCAGTCACACTCATTTAAAAAGTTCTCTTATTTGTTGGTTAGTGATTTCGTCAGTCGGTCGAAATTCGGTTGGAGCGTACCTCGTTTCTTGGTTGGGCAAATATGTGAACAAAAAAGCTAAAAAAAAAATCAAATACTATTGAATTTGCCCTTTTTTTTTCTCATGTTCAACCGCTTCAAATCGAAATCTTTTAAATATATCGTTTTTACCTGAAAATCTATGGATTTTAACAGAATATCTTTCCGAGTACGTTATGCAGAAACAGACCAAATGGGAGTTGTCTACCATGGAAACTATGCGCAATACTTGGAGATGGGAAGAATCGAGTGGTTGAGACGATACGGAATTTCTTACAAAAAAATGGAAGAAGAGGGTATTATTCTCCCCGTGGTTTCATTGTCTTTGAATTTTAAAAAATCGGCGTTGTACGACGACTTGATTACAATCGAAACCCGACTAAAGAAAATACCACTTGTTAAAATCGAATTTGACTATACCGTATATAATGAAGCCAACGAAATTCTAGCCGAGGCGAATACTGTGTTGGCGTTCATGGATAAAGAGAGAAATAGGCCAATGAAATGTCCTGATTACATACTTGAAAAAATAACCGTCTAATTTTCAAAACGCAGTATAACTTGTCTCAAAGGCCGGAAAATGGCAGTTATTTTTTCGACTTTATTTTTTTGAATAATTATCGAGAGTTCACAATCGGTGGTCATTTCTTGCGAGACTATCTGAAGGTCGTTCTGCTTAATAATTCGCATTACTTTTTGCATTTCAGTATATTCGAAGGTGAGTTTAAGTCGGACCTCTAAATTCTTTTTGACAATGCGAGAAGCTTTCAAAGCCATATGTGCCGTTGTACGATAGGCAGAAATCAAGCCGCCTACACCTAGTTTTGTTCCTCCGAAAATTCGGGCTACCGCTACCAAAATATTTGTAAGGTTGAAAGACTGTATCTGACCATATATTGGCATGCCGGCAGAATTGTTAGGTTCGCCGTCATCGTTCGCTCTGTAGTGCATTTCTTCAACGCCCAACTGCCACGCATAGCATACATGGCCAGCGGATCTGTGCTTTTTTCGAATCTCCTCCAAAATCGGTTTTATTTCGTCTTCTGATTTTATCGGAAATGCATAACCATAAAATTTACTCTTCTTTTCCTTGAATATGACCTCAAGAGATGGCTTGGCAATTGTCCGATATGTATTCGATGAAGCTTCCATCAAGTCAATGCGACCAATAAAATGCTGATTACCGCCAACCCAATACCGAACCAATTCTTGGCACTTATTTTTTCCTGGAACAAAAGAATACCCAACAGTGTAGAGAACATGACCACGGCCACATTGATAATCGTGAAAATCGAGGCACTGTTCAAGAAATCGTCTTGTAAGGCGCGGAGCAAAAAGAAGACTGAAAAATAGTTGGGAATGCCCAATACGATTCCCCCTAAAACATTTCGAAAGTTCAGTTCGAACGATTTTTTAAAGAATTTAATAAGAACAAATAGGATTCCTGTTATAGCCGCCGCTCCAAAAACTGTGGCCGAGAACAAGGGAAATTCAGATTCTTCAACATGGATTTCTTGCATGTAACCTATTGTGGTATCGATGATGCCCGATCCTAAAAATACAAGCAATGGTAATAGTAGGGATGATTTTTGAAAGGTAACGGATTTTTGTTTGAAGGAAGCAAAATAGACCGCGGCCAAAGCGAGCACGATACCTAAAATTTGTAGGGCAGCGAGTTCTTCATTATAGACGGCCACCCCAAAAAGCACCGGAACGACCAACGACATCTTCGTGGCCACCGAGGCCACCGAGACCCCGACTTTTTGGGCAGTGACTGCCATAAGGTTAAAGACAACAATAAATAGCACACCGAGCGAGAAAGTGCCCCAAAACCAGCTTTTATCGGATATTTCGGAAATATTGACTTCTCCTTTATACAACAAGAAACCACAAGACCCGGCAACCAAATAATTCACAATGATCGCATATAAGGTCTCGACCTTGTAAACCGAAAAAAGTTTGAAAATGACAAAAATCAAACTTGAACAAAGAACACAAAG
>CAYGPR010000014.1:66978-82496 GCA_964351985.1 uncultured Maribacter sp.
ATCTAGCATTTATAATCTAGAATTTAAATCGATAATATCCTCTTTACCGACTTGAAGGTTCCAACAACGGATTCCCAACTTTTCGGCGGCATCCGTATTTTCTTCGGTGTCGTCGATAAAAAAAGTTTCTTCGGCTTTTAATCCGTTTTCGTTCAACACGAACTCGAAGATTTCGGCATCGGGTTTTCGCATTCTGATCTCTTGAGAGAGATAGAACTTTTCAAAACAGTTCTTGAAACGATTAAACCGTTCTTGGCCCCATTTTTCCGCTAAATACGGAATGTGAATTGCGTTCGTGTTGCTGAGTAAGAACAATCTGTATTCGTTTTTTTTGGCTAGATTTGAGATAAAATCAAGCCGGTAATCGGGAAAATCCAAGAGCATCCCGTTCCAAATATCGGTAATCTCTTGAGGAGTAGCTTTTGGATAAACACCCCGTAAGGCCAAAATAAATTCATCCGGAGAAATCGCACCGACCTCAAAATCATTGTTGATTTTTTGTAATTCAGGAGTTAGTTGCGGTGTTCCGCCATATTTTTGAGCTTCCCGAAAAATGATCTGCTTATCGAGGTTGATAAAAATGTCGCCAAAGTCAAAGATGATGTTTTTAATCATTTAAGTATGTGGTTAGGGTGTCGCCCGATATTTTTTGTTCCCGCATTTTTTTTCCTAAAAAATCTGGAGCTTTCAATCCGCTTTTAAAAGTAACGCTTCCCTCAAAAATATATGCTTCGTCCCAGAGATGTGCCTCTATAAAAGTTTGTAAGGTTTGTTTTCCGCCCTCAATGATAGCACTTATGATGTTTTTTTTGAAAAGTAGGTCGCAAATTTCTTGTGCCGCATTCTTTTCAAAATTGATATTTAGATATTCGATATTTTCTTTTTTTGCTGGAAAACCCTGGTTTGCCGTTAAAACATAGGTCTGAACACTTCGATCGAGAACATTACTGTTTTCGGGGATTTTCAAATCCTTGTCCAAAACAATTCTTATGGGAGATTTTCCTTCCCAATCGCGGACATTCAGTTTCGGATTATCCTGTAAAACCGTATTCGTTCCAACCAATATTGCATGTTCCTCTGCGCGCCATTGATGCACCAGCTGTCTGGATCTCTTATTGGTTATCCAGTAGGGTGCGGCTATGTCTTGTCGAAGTTTCTTGTCCGGAGCCAAAAATCCATCCGAAGATTCTGCCCATTTTAAAATGATGTAAGGACGCTTTTTTTCATGAAACGTCAAAAAACGTTTGTGATGGTCGCGACATTCTTCCTCTAAAACTCCAACTTCGACCTCGCAACCGGCATCACGTAGTTTTTGTATTCCTTTTCCAGCAACTTTTTCGTGTGGGTCTTTGACGCCGATAACTACTCTTGGAATCTTATTATTTACAATCAAGTCGGCGCAGGGCGGAGTTTTGCCAAAATGCGAACAAGGTTCGAGGGTTACGTATAGCGTAGCCTCTGAAAGCATCGATTTTTGGTTTACGGAGTTTATCGCATTGACTTCTGCGTGTGGCCCACCATGGGCACTTGTAAAACCTTCACCGATTATCTTGTCGTTGTGAACGATTACGCTGCCGACCATGGGATTGGGATAGGTGCTGCCCAATCCGTTTTTGCCTAATTCGATGCAACGCTGCATATATTTTGTGTGTATATTCACTTCGCAAAAATAGGATATTAAATCCCACTAACTTTAGTTTAAGAAATGTTGCTTCGAGAGATTAAAAACATCTTCCACAAAGAACTAGACGTTCAATATGCAAGCGAGGAGGTCGATAGTTTTTTTTATATGCTTATCGAACATCATCTTAATTTGGAACGTTTCGTTTTGGTAATGCAACCTAGCCTGATTATTTCAAAGGAGGAAGAAACACCCTTGTTCGCCGCCCTTTCTGAATTAAAATTAAACCGCCCGATCCAATATGTAATCGGGAATACGACTTTTATGGATTTGGAGCTATATGTAGATGAAAATGTGCTGATACCCCGCCCGGAAACAGAGGAACTGGTGCGCTGGATTTTGAAGGAAGTACGAGGAACGAGTGACGAGGTGCGAAGTAAAAACGAAACGTCGGAAATTAAGATTATTGATATTGGTACCGGAAGTGGCTGTATCGCTGTTGCTTTGGCAAAGAACTTACCAAAAGTTAAAGTTTTTGCTTTGGATGTTTCTGAAGAAGCCTTGCAAGTTGCACGAAGAAATGCGGAGCGCAATGAAGTGGAAATCAATTTTATCAATGAGGATATTTTAGGAGAGGTCAGTGTAGATAATACGTTTGATATTATCGTTTCCAATCCCCCTTATGTCAGGGGGTTGGAAAAAAAAGAAATGGCCAAGAATGTGTTGGAACATGAACCTGAATTGGCATTGTTTGTTGCTGATGAAAATCCACTAAAATTTTATAAAAGTATTGTTGAATTTGCTGAGAAGAATTTGAGTTCTGATGGGACAATCTTTTTGGAACTCAATCAATATCTAGGAAAAGAAATGACGGAACTTTTAAAAGAACATAATTTTAAGGATATTGAACTCCGAAAAGATATGTTCGGAAATGATCGAATGTTAAAAGGAAGATTGACTTGAAAAATTGAAAATAAATCCTTTGAAACCCACCTGCGGATAGCTACGGTGTAACCACATCTTTTTAGTTATGCTTAATGGATTTTTGGCGATTGTATGGACTCCCCTCCTAGAATTAGGAGGGGGGCCTTGAAATTGAACTATTTATATTTGCGGGTACACCGTAGCTGTGGGTAGGCAAGTTTAGAATTTAATATTTGGAATTTATGCGTAGCATAGTGGTATTTTGTGGAAGTAGTGAAGGCAATGATCCAGCAATTTTGCAAGCTGCCGGCGAATTGGGTAAAGTTCTTGCTGAAAGAAAAATTACCTTGGTCTACGGCGGGGCTAAAATAGGGGTCATGGGAACAATTGCCCTAACAGCTTTACATAAAGGCGGAAAGGTCATCGGGGTCATCCCTGAGTTTCTCAAACATAAAGAAGTTTTCCACTCCGGTCTGTCAAAACTTATCGTCACAGAGAATATGCACGAGCGCAAACTTAGAATGCATGAACTGTCCGACGGTATAATAATGCTGCCAGGAGGTTTTGGAACGTTGGAGGAATTTTTCGAGATGCTTACCTGGGCGCAACTTGGCCTACATCAAAAACCGATCGCCATTTTGAATACCAATGGCTTTTATGATGATCTCTTACAATTATTGCAAAAAATGGTAACGTTGGGCTTTTTGAAACAAGAAAACCTAGACATGATCTTAGTGGATGACGATGTTGATGGCCTATTGAAAAAAATGGAAGATTATGTACCACTTCCCTTACCCAAATGGATTAAAAAAGAGCAGACGTAATGAGCGTTAAGGAACAAATAGAATCACTGCGCGCAGAACTCCGCGAGCACAATTACAACTACTACGTGCTTGACAATCCGACCATATCCGATTATGATTTCGATATGAAATTAAAGGAGTTACAAGCGTTGGAAGAGAAACATCCGGAATTTTATGATGCCTCATCGCCAACTTTGCGGGTCGGGGGCAATGTGACCAAAAACTTTAATACCGTTGCACACGAGCAACGTATGTATTCGTTGGAGAATTCTTATTCCAAAGAAGACCTAACGGATTGGGAAAAGCGTGTACAAAGAATCTTGGGAGACATCGAAGTCGAATTTACCTGTGAACTGAAATATGATGGCGCGAGCATCAGTTTAACTTATGAAGAGGGAAAATTAGTTCGTGCCGTGACTAGGGGAGACGGATTTCAAGGCGATGACGTAACAACCAACGTTAAGACCATTCGTTCAGTTCCATTACGGTTGCAAGGCGACTATCCTCCAAAGTTTGATATTCGAGGAGAAATCGTTTTGCCGTTCGAGGGTTTTGCAAAAATGAACCAAGTGCGTATCGAGAATGGCGAAGAGCCTTATATGAATCCGCGTAACACGGCTTCCGGAAGTCTGAAGTTACAAGATAGTGCCCTGGTAGCCCAACGCCCATTGGATTGTCTTCTTTATGGCATAGTAGGTCAGAATACCGGAATCGAATCACAATGGCAAATGTTGGAAAAAGCACGGGAATGGGGGTTTAAAGTTCCATCAATTGCCAAATTATGCAAATCGACAGATCAAGTTTTAGACTTTGTTGAACAATGGGATGTGCAACGCCATGAACTTCCGTATGAAACTGACGGGGTTGTCATTAAAGTCAATAGCTTACGACAACAAGACGAATTGGGGTATACCGCCAAAGCACCGCGGTGGGCACTTGCCTATAAGTTCAAGGCAGAACAAGTTTCTACAGTTCTTAATGAAATTACGTATCAAGTTGGGCGAACAGGAGCGATCACTCCCGTAGCGAATTTAGAGCCTGTTTTGTTGGCAGGCACTACAGTTAAAAGAGCTTCGCTGCACAATGCCGACCAAATCGCAAAATTGGATATCCGTGAAGGGGATACCGTTTTTGTGGAAAAAGGAGGGGAAATAATACCTAAAATAATCGGGGTCGATTTTACGAAGCGAAGTACTGATTCAAAACCCACTATCTATATTTCAGAATGCCCCGAATGTGGTACTCAATTAGTTCGGCAAGAGGGAGAGGCGCAGCATTTTTGTCCGAATGATACAGGCTGCCCACCGCAGATTACAGGTCGTATTCAACATTTTATTTCTCGAAAGGCATTGGACATTGAAGGTCTGGGAAGTGAAACAGTTGAGCTGTTATTCAATGAAGGGCTGATAAACAATTATGCAGATCTTTACACGTTGACCAAGGAGCAAGTCATGCCGTTGGAACGGATGGCAGAAAAGTCCGCTGAGAATTTGGTAGCCGGAGTGGAAGCTTCGAAAAAGATTCCATTCGAACGCGTTTTATTTGGCCTTGGAATTCGATATGTCGGAGAAACTGTGGCGAAAAAGTTAGCAAAGGCTTATAAGAATATAGACGCCTTGATGGTCGCAAATATGTTGGATTTGGTTGCGGTCGACGAAATTGGGGAGCGTATTGCACAAAGTGTTGTTGAATTTTTCGGTAATTACGAAAATGTTGAAATCGTCAAGCGATTAAAATCATACGGATTGCAATTCTCCCTTTCTGAAGAACAATTGCAGAACCAGACCGATACCCTGAAGGGTAAGTCTTTTGTAGTTTCAGGGGTTTTTGAAAAAGTCAGCCGCACCGATCTTAAAAAACTGATTGAGGATAATGGAGGAAAAGTCTCTTCTTCGATTTCTTCAAAAACTTCCTATGTTGTTGCAGGCGATAATATGGGTCCGAGTAAAAAAACCAAGGCCGAAAGTTTGGGCGTGCCTATAATTTCTGAAGATGTTTTTTTAGGGATGCTTAGTTAGTCTAAAGTCAGAAACCCTTGATTCTAAAAATGCCTGTCCGGTCGAGCGCAGTCGAGACCTATTTTTAAATGGTTTTATTTTGAATACATGATAACCAACACCACCAACAGATTTTGGTTTGTGCTTTTGTCGGCCTTCGCATTTATCATTAGGGATAAAAGAATGCGAAAGTGGTTTTGGGTTCCCTTCGCAATTATCTTGATCGGTTTTTTGTTGCCGCAAAATATGATTAACCCGGTAAGAGGAGCCACGACCAAAAGTTGGGCGGACGATTCTTTTTGGGCCTACCCATGGGGAACTTCGATCACCCACAAAGGCATCGATATTTTTGAAGAACGCGGAACTGATGTCATCGCATCCACCCACGGAATTGTTGTTTACACCTATGAAGGAGGAAAAGGAGGGAAGTCAGTGATGATGCTCGGCCCTAAATGGCGATTCCACTATTACGCCCATTTGGATGAAATAAGAACCTTCCCCTTAAAACCTTTAAAAAGAGGGGCGGTTTTGGGTACCGTTGGCGATACTGGAAATGCAAAGGGCAAGCCACCGCATTTGCATTATGCGATTACCACACCTTTTCCATACTTCCACTTAAAGGACTCGGTCGCCGTTCAGGGCTGGAAAAAGATGTTTCATCTGAATCCTGATGTTTGGCTGCGTTAGAGGTTTTGAATCAATACCGCACATCCATTGTGAAACCCAAGCCCATACCTTTTAATTTTTTTTTCATTTTGGATTCCTTCGAGCCTCGTTCATAAGTTCCTCCGGTCAAAAGGCCCACAGATACTATCAAGGCTTCAGTAGGTTTTATCTCCCCTTCATTATCTACCCATTCGAGAGTGGTTATTACATCCTCCGTAAGAACGATATCATATGCTCTAAGATTAGTAGATATCATACCTGTTTGCTTTGGTTCAACGGAGATAATAATGTTTTCTTTTAAAACATTTTCATCAGGCTTTCCGTTTTTGATTTTGTACATATTCAATCTAAAAAATGACTTGGCACTAAATCGATTGTATGAAATATGGAAGTTAAAAGAGTCTACAAAAGTCGGTCGCCTACCTACATTCATGCGAATGCCCATTTCTTTTCCCAATTGTTCATAATAAAACAAATGACCAATAAACGTTGATTTCGTATTGTTGCCTAAGGTTTTCTTCTTCCATTTTTTTGCGGTAACAACGACCTCTTTTAATTCAGCTACTTCTTCTTCTAGATTTACTTGAATACCGTTTTTTTTATTAAATAGATTCTTGATCAAAAGCGTTTGAGGTTTATAGCCGATCATTGAAATTCTCACAGTATCATTTACATTCGATTCTAAAAGCTGAAATTCAAAAGTGCCTTCTTTAGTACTTACAGTCCCAATTTCTTTGTTCAAAACCCCAATATTCACATAGGCTAGGTTCTCCTTTGTTTTCGAGTCTTGAATTTTACCAGAAAGTAAAATTTCCTGTGGTTTCTCGGTGCTGAATTCATAAGGGGTTTTGGTTATATTTCTTTCTTGAATTAATTGTTCATAATACTTTTGAAATCCGTTTTTTTCCTTCAACTTTTCTCCAAAGAAAAGTATGGTGCTTTCCATTATTCGTTCATAGCTTTCAATTTGTTCAGAAGATGTTCTTAGAGTCCAGGCAATACTTCCAAAATCTTCGTGCTTGCTATCCTTCAGTCTTAGATAATATTTATCGGAATCGATTTTTTTAAAATAGTGATATTCCCCTGTAGGATTAAACTCGTCGAATCTATCCCCAGCTTCGATATGTAGATAGGGAGTTGTTATTTTTTCGGGATGGATAAGATCCGCTTCATATATTTCTGAAAGAAAGTCATCGTCTTCTTCGGTATCGCCATAATAGAAAATATCGGAACCATCCAAAGAAACGAAAGCGCCAAATTCTGGATGCTTGTCGAGCATCAGTATTCCGCTCATACCGCCCCAACTCAGGCCAAGAATCCCTATGTTGTTAAAATCGATATTCAAATTTGTTTGTTTTCTTAGTTCCTGTAGTGCGAATTCGGCATCTTCAACTTGTTCCATAGTATCTAGAAGGTCATTGGTCATATCCCCAGGATACCTTCCAACCGAAGAAATTGAGAGTACTACAAAGCCATTTTGTGCTAAGCGTTCTAGCAGACGGTAACTTTCCCAGCCCATACCGTTATACCCCGCCAAGTATATGATTAACGGAAATTTTCCATTCGCGGCGGGACCATTCTTATGACTTTCAGTTTTTACTTTTAGCAAGCGCGTTCCCTCTTTTGGCTCGACTCCAAAACCAGCGACCAAGTAGAGAATTAACTCATCTGAAATACCTGTATAATCTGTTTCGTCTTGATAGTGATTCGCCCTTTCTTCATGAAGCTGGTACAAATCTTCAAAAAGCATTTGCTTTCCTTTTTTTTCTTCGGATGGATACCAAATATCTAAATCCAAAGGTCGAAAGTGTAGTCGGTCGGTTTGTGAAGTATTTGGTTTATACACTCTTGAAGAATCGATGAGTTGAATGGTTTTAAATGCAGCATGATATGGCGGATTCGTTTCTTGGGAAGAACCACAAAATGCTATTAGACCAAAAAGAAGAAGGAGTATTTTTATGTTCATGCCGCTAATTTATAGGGCAAAATAGTATAAGAGCGGTAAGGTTTTGTTAAAGATTTAATTTTTTGACAATGCCAATCAAATTTTCATCGCCTAACCATTCTGGCAAAATTGTATGTTGCATTGACCAAGTTTGCGTAACTCGAGTCCATTGCCTCTTGTAGGTTCGAAACACCTCTGACAATCGAGGTTACATAGGTTAGCTGCAATTGATCTTGTTCTTTTTCGGTAACATCGACCGAACCACATAAAGCGGCCACGGGAATATTTTTTTTCGAAGCAGCTGAAATTACCCCGGCTATGGTTTTGCCAGAAAGGGTTTGAATATCCAATTTTCCTTCGCCCGTAATTATCCAGTCAGCATCGGTTATTGCATTATCGAAATCGGCCAATTCTTTGATGAGTTCGATGCCAGAAGTCAATTGGCCTTTTAGAAAAACCAAGGCTCCACCTCCGATTCCTCCGGCAGCTCCAGAGCCGGCCATCTTTTGAAGGTCGATTTCGTATGTTTCCGCTATTATTTTTGAAAAATTACGAAGTCCATTATCCAACGATTCGATTTCGCTTTGCGAGGCTCCTTTTTGTGCGGCGTATATTTTGGCCGCTCCGTTTTCTCCGTAAAAAGGATTTGAAACATCACATGCGACTTTAAATTTCACATCTTCGAGCTTGGGATGCTTTTTAGAGTCATCGATTTCTGCTACCACAATTAAATTACTTCCTATGGGTTTTAACTCTTCCCCATCTTTGTCTAAGAAACGGAATCCCAGGGCATTTGCCATGCCCATGCCACCGTCGTTGGTGGCACTTCCGCCGATACCCAAAATAATTTCTTTTGCTCCACGATTTAAGGCATCCGAAATCAGTTCGCCGGTTCCGAAAGTCGTCGCATTTGAACAATCTCTTTCTTCCTCATTCAACAATTTGAGTCCTGATGCTTCCGCCATTTCGATATAGGCGATTTGGCTTTTTTCTGAATATAGATAGGGAGCTTCTACTGGTTTGAAAAATGGATTGTTGACCTTGATGGAAATCTTTTCTCCGTCTAAATAATATTTCACGACATCAATGGTTCCATCGCCTCCATCGGCTAATGGCATTTTAACGATTTGCAAGTCATCAAATACTTTTTTGAGCCCTTCTTCAACGGCATCACAAAATTCAAATCCGGTTAGGGAACCCTTAAATTTATCAGGAGCTATTATAAATTTCATGTCGACTAAAATAATGATGGAAGAATTATACTAAAAAGCACTATTAGGGCAAAGAAAGAAGCTAGAAGAATAACTTCTTTTTTACCTTGGTAGTAGACAACTTCGAGACCTTCATTTACCCTTTGCCTAATAAGAGCACTAATTAGAAGTGCAACAACGATTGTAACCAAACAACCAATGGCATTCCACCAGAACCAGAATACTTCCGGTACTGACAACCATAAATAAATATTGAACGCGACCCCTGCAACTATGCCAATATTGGCCCCAAGCGCATGGGTTTTCTTTGTCAGAATGGCAAGTATGAACGCAGCTAAAATCGGTCCGTAGAATACAGAGCTGATTTTGTTTATTACTTCGATGACCGTGCCTTCAATATTGCCTGCGAAAAATGCAAATGACAGACATACCAAACCCCAGAAAATAGATAACAAACGTGAGTTCATCACATATTTCGAATCGCTCATATCAGGCTTGAATCTTTTGATAAAATCTTCCATCGTAACTGCGGATAGCGAGTTTACCGTTGAACTCAAAGTTGACATCGCTGCCGACATTATGGCGACGATTAAGATTCCGATGATTCCATTGGGCAAATAATTAATTATAAAAACCGGAACCATTAAATCGGCTTTTTTTCCTTCAAGCGAACCTATGTTCGCTTGGTAAACTGATTCCATCATTTCTTGAAAACCTGCATCTTGAACTAAAAGTGTGCCCAAAACAAGTCCCATAATACAATAGGTCAAAGTCAACGGAAATCTAAAAAGACCGTTCGCAAGTAACAGTTTTTTGATCGTCGGCATTCCTTTGGCCGATAGTAGTCGTTGCGACTGGGTTTGGTCGGTACCGTAATAAGAAGCGTACAGGAAAAAACCACCAATGACCATTGGCCAAAAACCGAACTCATCTTGGCCATCGGCATTATCAAACCCCCATTTGTCAAAATCAACAGCAGTTAGTCTGTCTTGATCAACTTGGGTAATGAAATTTTCAAAACCTCCCAATTCACTTATTCCATAGAAAAGACAAATTATAATGCCCAAGAATAGGATTATCATTTGAATAACATCTCCCCAAATAACCGCTTTCATACCTCCTTGGAATGAATAGATCATGGTAATAATCCCGATTATGGCTATGGATATCCAAAAATCGATTCCTACCGTCGCTTGAAGAATCAATGCCATTGTGTAGACCATGACCCCGGTTGCAACTGAACGGCTGATCTGAAAAACAAAACTGATCAACAACCTGGAAGAGGCGTCGAAACGTTGCTCCAAATATTCATAAACGCTTACGATACCTGATTTATAGAGTGTTGGGATAATGGCAATCAATAGGAAGGCCATGGCCAGCGGCACCCCAAATTCATAGGTCAACCACTGTAGACCTCCACCTTCTTTAAGTCCCACAAATGCTGGTGCAGAAATAAAACTTATGGCCGATAATTGGGTTGCCATAGTCGACAAGCTTAAGGGCAGCCAACCCATGCTTCTTCCTCCCAAAAAATAATCGCCTGAGCTTTTATTTTCTTTAAAAAAGTAGCCGATCCCCAAAAACGCGGCCATGTATACGACGATGATAATATAATCTATGTAGTTCATGGTTGTTATTTATTTTGTTGGTTCAGTTGAAGTACTCGTTTAAAGCTATATTTCAATATGCGATATAAAAAGGTTTTTCTTTGAACGCACAAAGCCTGCAAAGAAATTGGCAAAAAACCTTAAGCGCCACTATTATTCAGGATTATCGTCATTCAAGAGATCTATTAAAAGTGCCGCACTCCATGAAAAATTATTTCCGCCGTAGCCTATTCTGGAAGCTTCGCCAGTATCTTTTCTGCAGTCGAAATACTCGTAAAATCCATCTCTGGTTATCAGCTCGATGGAATCTTTTTTTATCCGTTGAGCAACCTTGTCAAACCCATATTTCTTCAATCCGTAATAGAGTAACCAGTTCATATTTATCCAAACGGGACCGCGCCAATATTTTCTGGGATTGAACCTGTCACTTTCCGGGTCGAAAGATGCACAAAGATATTTATCGTCTCCTCCAAACTTATCCATCATGGTCTTCAACAAAATCTCGGCCCTTTCTTGATCGGGGATGCTTGCGAATAGCGGCGAAAAAGATGATGATGATATATGCCTTATGGGTTTTTCGTTTCTCAAGTCATAGTGAATATAAGCTCCTAAATCAGAATCAAACAACTTTGTATTAAAATTCTTGATACTCTTTTTCTGCCACTTTTTTAATTGTGTTTTTTTAGCATCGTTGCCTCCGATTAAGTCATAAAGGTGCAACAGCGCTTCGTTTGATTCGATGAGCATGGCATTGAACAAAGGATCTTGTACCAGGAACGGGGACAGTTCAGCAATTTTGACATCACTGTAATTATGTTCTTTGGCAATATCTATAATATGTAAATAGTGGTCGTACTCTCGCTTTGAAGGACGTTGTGAGGCATCGACATGCGTTGTGTCTTTTCGTTCAAAGGTATATTCCGGCGGGTTCATAGTCTTCCAGATATCATCCCAAACGGGGGAGTTATCGGTACCTGATTCCCAATTGTGGTAGATGTAAACCAATCCCTCGTCTTGTGGATCTCTATTGGTATAAAAATAAACGTGATTTTGGTATACTCGGTCGATTTTTTCTTTGATGTACGAAAGCATATCTTGCTTATCCTCCGCAATACGATACATTTCTTTCAAGACAAAACCTGTTACCGGGGGCTGGGTCATTCCGGTCGACTTGTATTTTTTGGAGGACAGCGGATGTAATTCCGATTGATGAAAATCCGCCCCTGGAAAATAGGAGTCATTTTCATTATGGAAAACGATATGGGGAATAAAACCATTTTCCCATTGAGCATCTAAAAGGGTTTTAATCTCCAATTTTGCTTTTTCAATGTCGTAGTAAGCCTGGCCTATGGCGATAAAACCGGAATCCCATTTCCATTGAAAAGGATACAATCCTTGACTTGGAATGGTAAAACCACCTTTTTGGAAATTGGCTTCAAGCACCTGAATTGCTTGATCTATTAATTCTTTACTCATAAATTGAAGAAGATTAAAACAAATTGACGGCGAAACCAGCCAAAATATATTGCATTAAAAAACCAACTTAAGAAAACTTGTTCAAACTTCTGTTGAAAGAGCGGCACTTTTTAAATGTCATTTAATATTACAAACTAATTTCCGCTATTTTTGAGAAAGAGAAATCATCTGATTTTCTTCCACCAACCAAAAGCGAAAATATATGAGTGAAGTCGGATTAAAAAAAGCCCTAAGTCCGTTAATGCTTTGGGGCCTTGGGGTCGGCTATGTGATTTCGGGAATGTATTTCGGATGGAACCTCGGCCTTGCCGAGGGTGGCACTTACGGACTCGCAATCGCGACCGTCTTTATCATTATCATGTATGTTACGTTTACTTTCAGTTATACTGAAATGGCCTGTGCCATTCCAAAAGCGGGCGGTGCTTTTGAATATGCCAACAGAGGGCTCGGAAAGCATTTGGGTTTTGTCGCCGGTATTGCACAGAATATCGAATTCATTTTTGCTCCGCCTGCCATTGCAGCTGCAATTGGGGCTTATTTGAATCTAGTTTATCCGGCAATCGATTTAATGGTTTTTGCTATTGGGGCCTATTTGATTTTTACCGTGATCAATATTCTCGGGGTAAAACTGGCAGCTTCTTTTGAACTTGTCATTACGGTTTTGGCCGTAATCGAACTTTTGATTTTTGCGGGAGTGACGTTACCAGAATTTGAATTTAGCAATTTACAGATGAATCCCTTACCGAATGGGTATTCGGGAGTCTTCGCCGCGATACCTTTTGCGATTTGGTTTTTTCTGGCCATTGAGGGGGTGGCCAATGTTGCAGAGGAGGCAATTAACCCGCAACGAAGTATTCTCATCGGTTTCGGATCTGCTATTTTGACATTAGTAATCTTATGCATTTTGACCTTCACTTCAGCAGTTGGGGTCGCAGGTTGGGAAGCAGTAGTTTATCCCGAAGGAAGTACCGTGGCATCCGATTCCCCATTACCATTGGCACTTTCCCAAATTATGGACAGCGGGCATATTCTATATAAGTTATTGATTGGCATCGGACTTCTAGGACTAATCGCGTCATTTCACGGAATCATTTTGGCCGGGGGAAGAGCGACTTTCGAATTTGGAAGAAAGGGGTATGCTCCAAAATATTTAGGCAAAGTGCACGATAAATTTAGAACTCCGACGAATGCCCTTATTGCGAATACGGTGGTGGGCATAATCGCCCTGTTTACCGGAGCCACTGGCGAGATCATAACCATTGCTTGCTTTGGCGCATTGGGACTGTATATCGTTTCCATGTTTTCATTTTTTGCGTTGCGTAAAAAGGAACCTGAGATGGAACGACCGTTTAAAGTGCCAATGTTTCCGCTATTTCCAGCGGTGGCTTTGCTAATTGCTTCGGTCGCTATGATTGCGATGGCATACTACAATCCGATGTTGGCGGCTATATTTTTTGGTATTGTAGCGGTTTCTTATTTGTACTTTTTAGGCTTCCTTAATAAAAAAATGAAGTAACTTTCGGTATGGAGAAGAATGAAATCATAAAAAAGATAAAGGAGAGCAAGCATTCCAAAATAAAGGTTGCCATTGTTGATATCGATGGGGTTTTGCGTGGAAAGTTCATGCATCGCGACAAATTTCTCTCTGCTCTCGAAAGTGGATTTGGATTTTGCTCTGTGGTTTTCGGATGGGATATGGGCGACGTATCCTATACAAACGACATCAAGGTTACAGGCTGGCACACCGGTTACGACGATTTCGAAGCCCGTGTTGATTTGGATACCTTCCGAACTATTCCTTGGGAAGAGGACACCCCATTTTTTATAGTGGATTTCGGAAAGGAAAAAGCGGAAGATTTGGCGGTATGCCCAAGAAGTCTGCTCAGAAAAATTATAGGCGAGGCCGCGGATATGAATTATACACCGATGTTCTCCCAGGAATTCGAATGGTTCAACTATCGCGAGACTTCCGATTCGCTAAAAGAGAAAAACTACCAAGACATACAACCGCTGACCCCGGGAATGTTCGGCTATTCAATTTTACGGATGTCTGAGAACTCCGATTATTTCGATGACCTTTTCAATTTAATGGAAGCTTTTGGAGTGCCGCTGGAAGGGCTGCACACAGAAACGGGCCCCGGAGTGACAGAAGCCGCCATTCAATACAGCGGTATTTTGGAAGCCGCGGATCGAGCCGTGCTTTTTAAAACAGCCGTTAAGGAGATTGCCTATCGTCACGGTATCATCGCAAGTTTTATGGCAAAACAAACAAGTGCACTTCCCGGGTGTGGAGGGCACATTCATCAAAGTCTTTGGGATCCGAAGAAGAAGGAAAATCTTTTCTACGATGGAAAATCCGAAGACAATATGAGCGACACCATGAAAAGTTTTTTGGCGGGTCAATTAAGATGTCTTCCAGAGATATTACCAATGTTCGCGCCTACAATAAATAGTTTTAAGAGATTGGTAGTAGGGGCTTGGGCTCCCATCAACCAAACTTGGGGCCACGATAATAGAACATGTTCGCTACGTGTACTGGCATCAGGAAAAAAATCGACCCGTATCGAACATCGCGTAGTGGGATCCGATGTGAACCCGTATTTGGCAATGGCGGCCTGTTTGGCAAGCGGACTCTACGGCATCAAGAATAAATTAAAACTGGATACCCCTGAAACAAAAGGCAATGGCTACGAGGTAAAAAAGGGAATATTGCCTTCCAATTTATGGGATGCTTCCCAAAAAATGAAAAACTCTAAAATTGCTAAGGAACTTTTCGGAAATGAATTTGTAGATCACTTTACGAAAACCCGAGAGTGGGAGTGGAAGCAATTTTCCACGGAAGTAACCGATTGGGAAACGAAAAGATATTTTGAAATTATTTAGTCAATGGACGTAAACAAAATTCACGGCTTTAATTTTCCCTGCCCGATTCGTTTTGGTGCAGGAGCAAGTAAAGAACTGGCCGATTATTTAAAGGATAACGATCTTTCAAAACCCTTGTTGGTCGCTGATGGCACGGTTGCGGAACTATCCTTTTTCAAGGAAATAAAAAACGATCTCGAGCAAAAAGGTTTTAGTGCTGTAGTTTTTAGTGAGATGCACAAGAACCCTGTGAAGTCAGATGTGCTGAAAGGGGGAGAAGCTTTTCACGAAACCGATCGTGATTGTATTATCGGAATTGGTGGTGGAGTTGCGCTTGATGTGGCTCGTGCAATTACCTTAAGAATCAATCATAAAAGAGATTTATTTGATTATGATGATTTAATAG
>CAYGPR010000015.1:0-75588 GCA_964351985.1 uncultured Maribacter sp.
CTTTTGTACTACGCGCTGCGAAAGATTGGCTTTTCTGTTCTTCTGCTCGATTTTTGGTATTACCCTTAAGAATCCTTTGGTATTTACCCTGAAGTTAAAGTACTCGGGAGAATCCATAATAGCTTCAAGTCTTTTAATGGGAATTTCATGCTGAAAAACGAACTCATCAACACTTGCCAGAAAAGGGGAAACAAATTTATACTTGTATTCAATTACGGAACCTTCCTTTACCTTCGGCATGGTAAAAGACTGTTGGTCATAGTATTTTGAAAGTTCTACCTCGAATTCTCCATCCTTCCTGAGCTTTTCTTCCACAATTTTTCCGTTCTCCAAATTATAAGTAACCGCTTTCAGACTATTGACCCGCTCCCTGGTACTGCCATCTTTATACAGGGCAATTTTTTTAGTAGCATAGTCAAAACCATCTTTGTTATAAATTTTTATACGTTCATGAACTTCGGTGACCTGTTGAAAGCCCAGACCGGTAACATAATCGAAATTGGTTTTTCGAAATTTATATAAATAGGTCGCCGCTGCCGAAGAATCCGACGGATTATATGTTTCTTGAAGCTCTTCTTTTGAAACTTTTCCAAAGGAGTAGTTTTGAGCTGTTGTAAATTGAAAGGTAATAATCAGTAAAATTAAAAGTAACTTCTTCATGATATCGGTTTATGATTTTATCAAGACGATTTTAGAATTATCCCATTTTGAAACTTCTTTCATGAAGGTTCGATACGCCTCATATTCGGTGTTCTGATATTTTCCATGTTTTACCAAGAATCTCCTCCTAAGTATTATCTTTTTATCCGATTTCTCGTAGTTACAGGAATAGGATCCAAAATCATTGAAAATTTCCTTGTTTTCGGGAATAGCTTCTATATCGTATCCATCGGGTATATAAATGCTTATTTCGTCTTCATCAAAAAATCCCCGTTGTATTACGAACGGTAATTTTCGGTCGCGATATCGATTCGGAATATATTTGACCTTGTTGAATGTATTACCGACGAACAACATTCGGTCACCGCTTCTCGATGCATAGTTTACAGCATCTACGGATAGTTTTTCATTGAAGACAATTGCATCTTTTTCATTTTGAAAATCATATGAGCTGATATGTAGGTTGTTTATATTATCCCAATAGGCTTTATAATGTTTGTGGATATTCTCTTTGGATCGTTGTTCGAGCCCGAAACGATCATCATACTGTATTCCTTTGGTAAGAATGGCGATATCGCCCGATATACTCCCGTCTTCATGTAAGGTGTAAGCTCCTTTCGTACTTTGGTAGTTCTGTTTTTCGATATATGAAGTCGTCGTCACGATCTCCCCCCCATCTGGTTTGATAACGAATGCCTTTCTTCCATCGGTGAAATCTCCAATAAATCCGAAGGGCAATGTCTGTGAAGTACAATCGATCCAATAGTATTCTCCTTTGTAGGGAATCGCCAAAATAACATGGTTGCCTTGTGCTAGATCGGGAGAATCTTCATCAAAATCTATCTTTCTGGAGCCCGCCTGAACATGGGCGTAAAAGGCTTCGACATCGACGGCCTTAAGCAATGCCTTGGTATAATTCGATAGTCCCTTACAATCTCCATATTTAACGCGATCCACTTCGATGGCACTTATCGGCTGAATTCCACCGATACCAACCTGAACGCTTATATAACGCGTATTATCTTGCACATATTTATAGATAATCTTCGCTTTTTCGAGATTATCGGTCACGCCTTCGACCAAATTCTTGGCTTTGTCGATCGTGGTCTGTGACAATGCATCTCGATCGGCCAAAAGGTTGGTATACATCCATTTTCCCAAGTCGTTCCAATCATTAATATGGGCTTGGTATCCCTCGTACTGAAATTTAACCGGACGTATCTTGATACATGGTGCAATATCACTGAATGAAGGGCTCATGGACTCTTCCTTTAATGCCGGAATATTTTTCGCCTCATATACCAAACTATTCGATGTTTCTTTTTTGATAACCGAAAAGCCCTCTAGGTTCAGTTCTTTTATTTCTGGTCTTAAGTCCGGCGATGAAAAGTCAATTTGAATTCGACTATGCTCCGTACTTAACTCATAATCGCTTAAGAAAGACCACATCGGTCGAATTTCACCAGTATTTTTAGTTTGGGTCTCGTAAGTAAAGACCACGGTGTACGGATACTGAGTAGGGGAATAGGAATAATACTTGTACCTCGAATCGGAATATAACGTACCCCCATCGACCGCACTTACATCTTTGAACTTATTTTCTTTTATTCGTTCAAGCCGATTTCCCAAAGCATCGTAAATCTCCGCTTGAATATTTTTCACTTTTCTACCATTATCATAGCCGACAAAACACCCGGCAAACTTGTTGCCCATTTTGTTTAAAATGGTGACCACCTTTTTGCGACGAACGGTCATGTTATCGTCGGCCTGTAAATCAATGACCAGTTCATCGGCACGCAAAATTGCATTTGCGTTTTGGGTCAGGTTTTTATCAAGTAAAAGAGTTTGATAATGGTGTTCTTGGGCAGAAAGCACAAGAGTGAAAATGGCAAAGAGGGGAACAAAAAATAAGCGCATCGGTCGGTTTGGTTGAAGTATTATAACGCCGAAGGTCTTACATTTCTTACATTATAGACTATAAAAATCGATAACTTGTGTTTATTCTTTGTTCTTTGTATCCATTATAATGGTGACCGGACCGTCGTTCAGCAACTCAACTTTCATATCGGCCCCGAAAATTCCAGTGCCCACCTTTTTGCCCAGTTCGTTTTCAAGACGTAGTATGAATTTTTCGTATAACGGGATTGCAACCTCCGGTTTGGCCGCTTTGATGTACGAGGGTCGATTGCCCTTTTTGGTATTGGCGTGTAATGTAAATTGGCTGACAACGATTGCCTCGCCGGAAGTATCCAAAAGAGATCGGTTCATAATGTTTTGGTCGTCATTGAAAATTCTGAGATTCGCTATTTTTCTAACGAGCCAATCAATGTCATCGATATCATCCGTATTTTCAATGCCTAAAAGTATGAGAAGACCTTTGCCGATTTCAGAGATTACGCTTCCCTCGACAGTAACTTTAGCATATGTGACTCTTTGAACAACAGCTCTCATGGCTTCTACCCTCGCCCTCTCTAAAGGTAGAGGGGGCTTTTAAAAAGATTCTTAATTTTTCTTGATATACTCATCGATTCTATAGTTTTCATCCTCTCCCTTGATCATCTGCACATAACTTTTATAACGGCTCCATGCTACTTCATCACTCTCCAAGGCATTCTTAACAGCGCAATCCGGTTCATCTAAATGAAGGCAATTATTAAATTTGCATTCGCCTTTTAAGGCAAAAAATTCGGGAAAATAGTCCCCTATTTCCACTGCCTCCATATCGACCATTCCGAAGCCTTTAATTCCCGGGGTATCTATGATTCTTGCATCGAAGCTTAAATCGAACATTTCGGCGAAGGTGGTCGTATGCTGACCCTGTAGATGTTGATCTGATATTTCAGCGGTCTTTAACTCCAGACCTGGTTCAACGGCATTGACCAATGTCGATTTTCCAGCTCCGGAATGGCCGGCGAACATGCTGGTTTTTCCTTTCATAAGTTCTTTGACCTGACCAACATTTTTACCGGTTTTGGCCGAAATGCCGATACAGATATAGCCGACCTTGCGATATAATTCAGCCAAGAACTTAATCTCCGCCAATTCTTTGTCCTTATAAGTGTCGATTTTATTGAACAATAATGTTGCCCGTATATCATACGCCTCGGCGGTCGCCAAAAAACGGTCGATAAAAATGGTAAAGGTGGTCGGATTATTCAAGGTAATCAAAAGAAACACCTGATCAAGATTGGCCGCGATGATGTGGGTCTGTTTTGATAGGTTGACCGATTTTCGGATAATGTAGTTTTTCCGCTCCTTTATTTTTGTGATTATACCGGTAACCTCATCACCGGTTTCCTCGATTTCAAAGTTTACTACGTCTCCCACCGCCACAGGATTTGTGCTTTTTATTCCTTTTATCCTGAACTTTCCTTTTATCCTACATTCATAAAAAACACCTTCTTCAGTCTTTACGGTGTACCAGCTTCCGGTAGATTTATAAACGATTCCTGTCATCAATTTTTTTATGTTCTACAAAGAAACAACAATACTTTCATAATTTATTCACCTTGAATTTCTTTCGGTGAGCGACGGACCCTTGTAATTTGAAATTAGAACAATTAAGTTTATACGGTAAAAATAGGTTGTGAGATGCAACCTATTTAAAAACTTTCTGTCCTTTATTGTAAACCTTAAAAAAGTGAAACATGAGAAAATTATTTTTGGCGATTTGTTTTATCATCGCCGCTACCCTTGAAATGAACGCGCAACAATTTAAAGTAATCACTAGTGTCGAATCGATTGTGCCCAGCGGCTTGGGAAGATCTCGAATTATCGATGCCAAGGAAGAAAAAGATTTTGCCGAGTACACCTCTGAACAGACCGAAGAGGACAATACCCGCAACAAATCGAAAAGAGGAGATATTCGGGTAAAGAATTTCGAAGAAACTAAGCTGCTGAATTTTTACAATATCGCAGGAATCCGTTTTCAGAATATCGCTGCCAACGATGCCGTGATTTCTTCAAAACTAAACGCCATGGCCGCCGAAGGTTGGGAACTTGCTTTCGTGACCAGTGGGGTAGAAGCAGATGCCGGAGATAAAGATGGACAAGGAATCTTTATTACGCGGTACGTTTTTAAGAAAGATTAACCAAATGTCACATTGAGCGCAGTCGAAATGTCTTAGAACAACAAAGGTGTTCGACTGCGCCCAGACTGACACTAAGCCTTAATAATCTTCTCTTGATGGTTGATCGATTCTTGGTGAATCGCCTTAAACATCTTTAGTACAAATTCTTCGCTCAAACCTTTCGTTTCACCTTCAAGAATCATTTTTCCTAAAATCTCGTTCCATCGGCTGCTCTGAAGTACTGCGACGTTTTTCTCTTTTTTTAGCCTTCCTATCCCATCAGAGATTTTCATACGCTTGCCCAAAGTATCAATCAGTTGGTTGTCGATAACATCGATTTGCGCCCTTAGATGGTTCAAATTCCTATTATAGGCCGCTTCTGGATCGGTTTCCTTCGGAATTCTCAAATCTTTCATGATCTGAACCAAAGTAGCCGGCGTTACTTGTTGTGCCGCATCGCTCCATGCGTTATCTGGATCATGATGGGTTTCTATCATCAATCCGTCGAAATTAAGGTCCAACGCCATTTGCGATACATCAAAGATCATATCACGTTTTCCAGTAATGTGCGATGGGTCATTGATAATCGGCAAATCAGGAAATTTAGTTTGCAAATCGATTGCCAATTGCCACTCGGGAATATTTCTATACTTTGTTTTTTCATAGGTGGAAAACCCTCTATGGATGACGCCCAACTTTTTGATATTTGCCGTATGCAACCGCTCTACCGCACCCAACCACAAAGATAAATCAGGGTTGACAGGATTCTTTATCAAAACCACCTTATCGGTACCTTCGAGGGCGTCGGCAATTTCTTGAACTATAAAAGGACTCACGGTCGATCGCGCACCGATCCACAATAAATCGATATCATGTTCCAAAGCGAGTTCAACATGAGCACGATTGGCGACCTCGGTAGCTGTTTTTAAGCCAGTTTCCTCTTTTACTTTTTGAAGCCATTTGAGGCCGAGCGCACCGACGCCTTCAAAATTGCCCGGGCGTGTTCTGGGTTTCCAGATTCCGGCCCTATAATAACTCACATCGGTATCTTTTAAACTATGCGCGATGCCCAATACTTGTTCTTCGGTCTCAGCACTACATGGTCCTGCAATCACCAGTGGATGCCATAACCCTAAATCATCCAACCATGTTCTCATTTCTTTTGTATTCTCCATTTTATTATTTGTTAAGTGGTATTCCTTTTAATATTTCCTTTATTTTATTGGTGTCATTCATTTCTTTATAAATGCCTTCGAAGTTCTCATCTTCCAACAGTTTTTTAAATTCTTGCAGATTCTGAATATACTCCTCCAAAGTCTCGACAACATTTTCTTTGTTCTGTTCAAAAATAGGCGTCCACATGGCCGGGGAACTTTTTGCCAAGCGTACTGTGCTTTCAAAACCACTGCCCGCCATGTCAAAAATATCACGTTCATTTTTCTCCTTCTCGATAACCGTCTTTCCTAACATAAAAGAGCTGATGTGCGACAAATGCGATACATAGGCAATGTGCTTGTCATGTGCCTCTGGGTTCATATAGCGAATGCGCATTCCGATCTGTTGAAATAGCTGCAAAGCTCTTTCTTGCAGCTTAAAAGCCGTTTTTTCGACCTCACATATAATATTGGTCTTGCCCTCATATAAGTTCTCAATAGCTGCTGAAGGACCTGAAAATTCGGTTCCCGCAATCGGATGGCATGCCAAGAAGTTTCTTCTCTTGGGATGGTCACTAACCACATCACAAACCATCTTCTTAGTTGAACCCCCATCGAATACGACACAATCATCATTAACCGCGTCCAATATTGCGGGAAGCTCTTTGACTAGAACATCAACGGGAATAGTAACCGCAACCATATCGGCGAGGTGCAAATCTTCATAATCTGATTTCGCACCGATGATGTTCAAATCCATCGCCTCGACCAAATGTGCCTCGTTCGTATCGATCCCATAGATTTTGGCTTCAGGATGTAGTCTTTTCACATCCTTTGCAAACGAACCTCCTATTAGACCGATACCGATTATGAATATGTTCATTTTATTTTTGGACTTTAGACGCTAGATATTAGGGTTAGATTTTTGGTTTGGGGTTTATGAAAATATATTTTCAACTTCTTTCATTTTTCACTTTTCACTTATTACTTATTACTTATTACTTCTTCACTTATAACTCATAACTTGTCTAAAACCTATCAATCGCCTCACGAATCTTCTCCTCCTTAACGCATAGTGAAAACCGAATATACCCTTCTCCATTATTTCCAAAAATAGTTCCTGGGGCAATGAATATGTTCTTATCGTAAAGTACTTCATCAACGAATTTTTCAGAGGAAACACTTCCTTGAGGTAGTTTGGCCCAAACGAACATTCCAACGGCATTTTTGTCATAGGTACACTTTAATTTATCCGCCAACTCGAACATCAAATCTCTTCGGGATGTATAAACATTGTCCAATCCCTCGAACCATTCTTTACCACTTTTTAAGGCGGCTATCGCTCCTTTTTGAATGCCATAGAACATGCCCGAATCCATGTTGCTCTTTACTTTCAGTATGGCATTGATATGCTCGGCATTGCCCAAAACCATACCGACACGCCAACCGGCCATATTGAAGGTCTTGCTCAGCGAATTCAATTCCAAGGCGACTTCTTTGGCTCCTTCTATAGCCAAAATACTGGTTGGGCCACTACTCAATACAAAACTGTAGGGGTTATCATTAACCAGTAATATGTTATTCTTTTTAGCGAAGTCGACCAATGCCTTCAATTGTTTTTTAGTCGCCGTCGCACCAGTGGGCATGTGCGGATAACTGACCCACATCAACTTTACCTTGGAAAGATTCTGACGTTGCAAACCCTCCAAATCAGGAAACCAAGCTTCAGCTTCTTTTAAGTCGTAATTTCTACCGACTCCACCGACCAGTTTTGTAACCGCATTGTATGTTGGATATCCGGGGTTAGGGATCAAGACCTCATCCCCTGGGTTTAAAAACGCCATACTGATATGCATGATACCTTCCTTAGAACCCATAAGCGGTAGAATCTCGTCAGCTGGATTCATTTCGACCCCAAACTTCGATTTATAAAAATCGGCTATGGCCTCCCTAAGTTCGGGCAACCCCTGATAACTTTGATATTGATGGGCGCCAGTATCTGAAACTGCATTTTTCACCGTCTCGATAACGGTATGGGATGGTGCCAAATCTGGACTACCGATTCCCATATTGATAATTGGTCTTCCCTCGGCTATGAGTCCTCTTACTTCTCGCAGTTTTTTAGAGAAGTAATATTCCTCAACGGTATGTAATCTGTCGGCAGTGCGAATCATAGTCTGGCATTTTTATAGGCTCCAAGTACCTTGAAATCTTCTGACATTATCTCTAAAAGCGCTCTTGCCTTTTCGAAACTCGAATAGACATTAAAGGTCACGTCAACGAAAAAGGCATATTTCCAAGGGGTCTCAATGACGGGCAAAGACTGTATTTTTGTCAAGTTCATATTACAATCGCTCATTACGTTCAAGATTGTGGCCAAGCTTCCGCGTTTATGATCCGTCACGAAACGAACCGATGCCTTGTTGATATCCTCCTTCGGAATCTCTTTATTCTTGGTCTTAACAATGATAAAGCGGGTAGCGTTATTTTTAATTGTTTGAATTTCAGGAGCGATAATCTCGAGTCCGTACAATTCCGCGGCAACTTTCGGAGCTATCGCCGCTATTCCCAGTAAGCCTTTCTCCTGAATTTGTTTTGCGGTTTCCGCGGTATCTACATCCTCGACAACTTTGATATGGCGCTGTGTCTTCAAATATTCTCGACACTGCAATAACGCCATAGGATGCGAACGCACCTCGAAAATATCATTAATATCTTGACCTTTTAAAGCCATCATATTATGGTGAATGTTCAAATAGTGCTCTCCGATAATATGCAGCGCATTATCATATACCAAAGCATAGTTGGGAATGATGGATCCCGCAATAGAATTTTCTATCGCCATGATGCCCTTATCCGCAGTGCCTTCCAATAGACAATCGACCAAACCATGAAATGACAAACATTCGACAAGGTCGATATTGTCACCATAGTATTCCCTAGCTACTTGATGATGGTTGGATCCCTTGATTCCCTGTATCGCTATTTTTAATTTCATTGGCATTCTATTCAACGGTCTCTTCGACAAGCTTAGGGTGTTTTCATTTCAAATAGATGAAAAACAAAAAAAGTCCCGTTTTTCACGGGACTTGAATTTGCTTATATCATACAATAGTTCACAACAGTCCCGTACCTCTTCTAAAAAAGAAGTAAAAATAGAAACCGTTCCAGAAACATTGCTTTATCATAATACACTTAAACTTGGGCTAAAGTAAGAATTAAAATTAAAAAACACCTTTTCGATGTATATTTTTTTGTTTTCTTAGGTTTTCAGGGAATTGATCGAAGATAGTTATCAGATACATTGTTTTTATTGGGAATAACGAATACTTCAAATCAAACCTATATTGTTTATTTTTGAAAAAATTCAATCAACATGTCCATATCGGTCAAAAATATCAGCAAAACATTCGGGAATCAAAAGGCGCTTAATGATGTTTCTTTCGATATTCAAAAGGGGGAAATTGTTGGGTTTCTTGGGCCCAACGGTGCGGGAAAATCAACCATGATGAAGATATTAACGACCTATCATTCGGCCGATGGAGGCTCTGCCGAGGTGAACTCGTTCGATGTGCAAACCGAAATGCGGAACGTACAGAAAAGCATCGGGTATTTGCCGGAACACAATCCGTTGTACTTGGATATGTATGTGAAGGAATATCTCGGTTTTAATGCGGACGTCTATAAGGTGGATAAAAATAGAATTGCAGAAGTCATCGAACAAACCGGACTCACACCAGAAGCCCACAAAAAAATCGGACAGCTTTCAAAGGGCTATCGCCAACGTGTGGGATTGGCCGCTGCCCTTTTGCATAACCCAGATGTACTCATTTTGGATGAGCCCACCACAGGTCTAGACCCCAATCAACTGCTAGAAATACGCAAACTCATCAAAGAAATCGGGAAAGAAAAAACGATACTCCTTTCCACCCATGTTATGAAGGAAGTGGAAGCCGTCTGCGACCGGGTATTAATTATAAATAAAGGAACTTTGGTAGCCGACAAAAAACTATCCGACCTTCGTGAGAACGATGAACAGATTATTGAGGTAGAGTTCGACTATCGGGTCGAAGAAGCTTTTTTAAGTAAGTTGCCCAATGTCGCGAAAGTCAAGAACACGGGTGGGTTTACCTATGAGATTACCTTCAATACTTCAAAAGATATGCGCCCTGCGGTCTTTGATTTTGCGCATGATAATAAACTAAGAACACTGCAACTGAGCAGAAAGAACAAGAATTTAGAGAGTTTGTTTACGGAGTTGACTAGGTAAGAGATGATTTTTAGAATCTTATAGCCAGACCTAAACCGTTTTCATTGCCGACCGGAGCCAGACGATATACGTTCTTTTTATCGAATTGTTTGTTATAAGTGAGTATGGCCCTTCTTTTCGATTTATTGGAGGCCGTATGAAAAATAGCTGCAATAGTTGTTGCGCCGATTCCGCCTAATAAGGGTCCTATGGCATTTTTAGCTTTATCCCTATTACTAAGATATGGGTTGTCATTTAATATCTCAGAATACGCCCAAACAAGAAAGCCAATTTCACCAATTACCGCAATGCCTGCCACAATTTCTTGCGTCTTTGATTTTTTCCAGTATGCCTGCACTTCCTCATTTTTGGCCAACAAGACCTCTAGTTGCTTTTTACTGATTTTTTCATCATCTTGATAATATTCAGCACTCCAAAATCCTGGGAACATAGTGATTTCCTGACTCCGTACCTTGGAGACTAAAAACACAAAAAAAATCAATAAGGATACTGACTTGTAAATATTCATAACAGGAGTTTGAAACTAAACGTCAAACCCGTTGGCATTATTGCGGATGAACGAATTCGTACAAAATCTATAGTTTCTCATTCAAAATGGCAATCATTGTTTTAATCCCCTCCCTGTAATTACCCAATCGGATGTTTTCATTCGGGCTATGTTGGTTATTGTCCCTATTGACAGTGGGCACAGTAACCGCAGGAATACCCAGCGTGGTAACGAACGGAGAAATTGGAATCGAACCCCCACTCATGCGGATCATGACCGGTTCCTCGCCAAATGCATTTTTTAAGGCCTTTCGCAACCAAATACCCACTTCCGAATCGAAATCCGTTCGAAACGATTGATAGGATATCTCCGAGGTAAAAGTCGCTATCTTATCGTGTGTTAACCTTTCTTGTTCGGTAGGTTCCCTATCTATAACGTAATAGCCTTCTTCTGCGATATGGGTTTTGACTAATTGTAATAGTCTTTCGGGGTCTGTTTCGAGTACAAGTCGCACATCGATTTCTGCCCTCGCCCATCCTGGAATAATGGTCCGTACCTTCTCGTCGATCCAACCCGACTGCATTCCGCGAATATTCAATGACGGATATTGTATCGCTTCTTGGTAATAACTTCCCACCTTGTCCGCCACCGCAATTTGTAATCGTTTATTGATTTGGGCTTCATCATCTGGGACCGCCTTCAGTATTTTTTCGGTATCGGAGTCGATATTGACCCCGTCATAAAACCCTGAAATGGTGACCCGACCTTCATCGTCTTTCATCGAAGCCAACAATTTCGACAACCGTAGCGCAGGATTTGGGGCATAATTTCCAAAATGTCCACTATGTTGTGGTACCACCGGTCCGTAGGTGGTCAGCGTTATCGTAGCGATACCCCGGGCGCCAAAAGTCAATGTGGGTTTGTTCGTTATATGCCTGGGGCCATCGAAAATGATGAGCATATCGGCCTTGAGCAACTCAGAATTCTGTTTTACGGCTTTGGGCAACTGGGGCGAACCCAATTCTTCCTCAAAATCCATGATAACCTTAAGATTGTAGTTCGGGACTATTTTCCCATCTTCAGAGGCATCAAGTGCAGAAAGAAACATGGCTACAGGACCCTTGGCATCGCTAGCTGAACGGGCAAAAACCCGCCATTCGTCTTGATAATTACTGATTTCTTCCCAAGGAATTTCTTCCCATTCTTCTCCCGATTTTTTCTTCAGTACCGGTTTGTACGGACTTTCTTGAAACCAGCGCGTACTGTCCACCGGTTGTCCATCGATTTGTAAATAAATCAATACAGTTTTTTTTGCCTTTGGCTGTTTTCGTTCAGCCAACAGTAACGGAACGGTTTCTGTAGTCAACCGTTGTGTTGTAAAACCTCTTTTTACAAATGCATTTTCGCACCAGGCCACATTCTTTTCAATTGCCTCCGGATAATATGCGTCATTTGGAATGCTCAAAAATTCCCTCAGCATAGGAAAGGAAGCCTTGGTATATTCTTGGGAGAGTTTTTCGAGTTTATCAGATTTTTGACCGAAAAGAGCTAAAGGCAAAATACCGAGGAGTAAACAAAGGATGATTTTTGACGAAAAATAATAAGGAATAAATGCTTTCATAATGATTTAGACTTGGAATTAACTCCACTTGTAAAATCACTAAAATAACATTTATCCCAATACTATGTAAGAGGTTGAACTCTTAAACAAATCTAGTTGAACTGTAATGCCAACCCCAACCCATTGCGGTTACTTACGGGCACCAAGTGAAACGAAGTTTTATTGCCCAAACTATCGTTGTACTCCAAAATCGCCATCTTTTTGTTCTTCATGGCCGACTTAAAGAATATAGCCCCGATTAGGCCCGTACCTGCTGCGGCAATTACCGGACCCGTCAATGGTTCATTTTTATCCAAATTCGACAGCAACCAAATGGAAGAACCGAAATTGGCCAACCCGAACAACATACCGCCCAAGGCTTGTTTCTTGGATTTTTTCCAATAGGTTTCCGAGACAGGACTTTCCATCATAATCGTATTGATTTCCTTCCAGCTTAATTTTTCTTTGTCCTGATAGAATTGTTCGCCCCACATACCGGGAAACGAAGTGATTTCCTGTGCGGACAGATTCGCAGTGAATAAGGCCAAGAAGGCCATCGAAAAAAGTAATTTTATAGTTTTCATCATCATTTTTGTTTAAAGATAATTAAATTATTATAAACAAAAATGAATTTAACCTTAATCTAACAATTCTTGAAATCTATCGACATACTGATTAAAAATCATGTTTTCACGCTCTACCAAAGTATCATCTTTATTTTCCGCTAAAATATCCACGAGACGACGATATGCCTGCAAATCGGCTAAAAGTTCTTCAACTTTTTCATATTGATGACTCAGCGGTAGTTCTGAATAATAAGTCAACCGTTCTTGGTATATATTTTTTAGTTGATGGAAGAGTTGTCTTCCTTTTTGGGTTTCACCAACTTGGTAGTAACCATCCAGAAAGGGTTCTAGGAAGGTATAATAGTCATGGTACTCAACAGGTATGTTTTTCATAGCCAAATCGATAATGGTCTTGGCCTTTTCGATTTTCTTTTCCTCCAACAATTTTTCTAATAAACGCGCCAACGCAATCCTATGTGTTACCCCAAACTGTTTTCTGGTTTGTGGGTCATGATAAACTTCAGAACTGCTAGAATTACCCCATTCCCAATTCGTTACGATATCGTACATGGCTTCTGAATCGATACGGCCTTTCTCAAAAATACTTTCATTTTCGGTTTTTATGGGAACAAGTTTATAGACCAAACCATCCAATTGTAGATAGTCGCTCATCCAGATATATTCTTGCTCGTCAAAACTTCCTCCTGAGAAATAAATGGGGCGTTCCCAATCGTTGTTGGCAATGATATCAAGCATCATCATACTTCCTTTTCCAATACCGGTTTCCGGGAGGTCAATATCGATATAATCAACAATTAAAGCGGAATCTTTTACCTTGACGAGTCCGGTTTCCAACACTTTTTCCTTGTCCACAGGAACCCGGATTTTGTTCGTGGGATAAAAAACAGCATCCAAATAGCCATCCGAATACATTGAAATATCCCTACCCTGCTTTTCTAACAAATTCTTAACCTTGGTCTGCGGTTTGTCACTAGCGACCCATTTTATAAAATCTTGAACCGGCCAACGGCTATCGGTCATTGGGGCATGGTAAATCACATCTCGAGAACCATATTTGTACAGGTTATGTGTCAGTTGTGAAGGAATAGGCTGGCTCTCGTACGCCTTTCGCTTCATCTGGTCGATGTACCAATCCGTATTGAAGTAGGTCGTCACGATAACCCGTGTATCGGTTCTATGGCCTTCGATGCCCTGCACGTACCACAGCGGAAAAGTATCTACGTCACCAATGGTGAATAATATAGAACCCGCATCCTTCTTGGTAGAATCCAAATAGGCCTTTGCCATGGCCAAAGCAGTATAGCGATTTGAGCGGTCATGGTCGTCCCAATTCTGGTGCGCCAGCAATCCGGGTACTCCAAAAAAGCAAACGACAATTACACTAGGGACAAGAAGTTTTGGCTTAACCCATTTTCGGAACTCGTCAAAAAGTCCGTAGACCCCAAGCCCTATCCAAATTGCGAAAATATAAAAAGAACCGACCAAAGAATAATCACGTTCCCGAGGCTGGAAGATTGGCGGATTGGTATAAAACTGTATCGCCAAACCCGTAAATAGGAAGAACACCAACAAAACCCAAAACTGCTTTGGATTTTTGGAAAATTGAAAAATCAGTCCGATCAAACCTAACAACAAGGGTAAAAAGAAATAGGTGTTTCTGGCCTTATTTTCCAAAACCTCTTCTGGAAGGTTTTCTTGTGGGCCCAAGCGCATGTTGTCAACAAATGGAATACCACTGAGCCATTCGCCATCGCCATTGAACCTACCCTGATTATCATTTTGGCGCCCAACGAAATTCCACATAAAATAACGCCAATACATATAGCCCAATTGAAAATGAAACAGGTATTCGACATTTTGCCAAAATGTCGGTGGCCGTACTTCGATATACTCACTCGCATCGTTCAAAAACTTGATATACCCCTCAGCATCGATGGCTCCGTCGGCATATTGTTTGCGAAGAGATCGGGCAGCTTCCTGTAACTCTGCATGATCTCGAAATTCCCTTTTAATGGTAAATTCAAGGGGGCCGTAGAAACGCATATAATTTTCTGTATTCTGTTCGCTCCACATTCGCGGGAGCCACCCGACATGTTTTGGACTAGAACCTCGTAATGCATCCTTATAATCATTGGCGATGAAATACTTACCGAGCTTATGATCCTTTTCATATTTAGGTCGATCATCTTTCTCTGGATGGTCGGAAGCGAATTTATCGGAGTAGTACGCGCCAAAAATAGGGCTTGAGGGAGCTGGATATTGCTCACGATTATAATACCCCAAAAGCGAACGGGCATCTGACGGATTACCCTCGTTGATGACAATATTGGCACTGGCACGAATCGGAAGCATCAACCAAGAAGAGAAGCCCAACACCAAAAAAAGTAGGTAAAGTACTATGGTGTTTGCGTTTCTGAATCCTTTCCTTCTTGTGAAACGCAATCCCCAATAAAAAACGATCGCAAATAGCAGGCCCATTATCAGACTTCCAGAATTAAAAGGGAGTCCAAAAGTATTTACAAAAAACACTTCGCTCCACCCGAAGAGTTTTAATACATAGGTCAATGAGAATTTGAAAACCATTAGCAATATAGTAACTACGGCAATATTCGCTATGATAAAGTTCTTGACTGTTACGGTCTTGTACTTTTTAAAATAATACAACAACCCAATAGAAGGAATCGCCAAAAACCCCATAAACTGAATTCCGAAAGTGAGTCCGGTTACAAAGGAAATTAGAATGAGCCATTTATTCCCTCGCGGATTGTCCAAGTTGTCAGTCCATTTTAGACCTAGCCACAACAAAAGAGCCATGATCAAACTTGCCATGGAATATACTTCGGTTTCCGTGGCGTTGAACCAAAAGCTATCGGAAAAGGTAAAGGCCAAAGCACCGATCAGGCCGCTTCCTAAAATGGCTATTGATTGCGCTTCGGAAAGATTTTCGGTTTTGTATATCAGTTTTTGTGCGAGATTGGTAATCGTCCAGAACAAAAATAGAATGGTAAAGGCACTGGAAACCACGGAAACATAATTGACCATTAAGGCCACTTGGGTCTTATCTATGGCGAACATCGCAAAAAAAGCACCGATCATTTGCAACAACGGCGCACCAGGCGGATGGGCCACCTGTAATTTAGCAGACGTGGCGATATACTCGCCGGCATCCCAAAAACTTACGGTTGGTTCAACCGTCAATGCATAGACCAAAAACGAAATGGCAAAGACAAACCACCCCAAACCTGTGTTCCATTTTTGAAAATGTTCGGAAACCATTACACACACTTTCCTACAAAGGACTTCTAGAAAAGTCAGAAATGGAATTTTATATAGTTGGAATTAGGGACTAGTACGGGTACTAATTTTGAGTTTTTTGAAGCAGTTCTTGTCGGCTAGACACTTTCAACTTACTATAAATATTGGTAATATGCGTCTTGACCGTGCTGATGCTGATAAAAAGTTCGTTGGCAATCTCTTTGTTGGTCATGCCTTGTAATATCAAATTCTGAATGGTGCGTTCTTGCTTGCTCAAGTCGGGCAAAGCTGGTTGCTTTTTTCTTCTGAAGACTAAAACCGTCCCTAAACCAAGTACAAAAAAGCCTAAAATAAAATTGATGGTTTTGCTCCAAGCATATTTCTGTTCGACGACTTCCTGGGTCAAAAACGCCAGTTTCTTTTCGAGAAAAAGATAGTTCTCTGCTGGCATTTCGCTTTCTTTTAATTCGGCCAAAAGCGCGAGATAATAGTCCGGGTTTTTAGCAATGTCTTGATCCAGTAAATCTTTTTCATCCAATTGTTGAATGCCAATAAGTTTAACCATCAGAATACGAAGTGAATCTTTGGCATAGCTTTTCAATTGAGAGCTTTCATCTTCTTGCGCCAACTGCGTTTGCAGTAATTCGGTTTCAAAAGCCTGTAGTTTTTTCCATTCTCGGTCCGCCATGTTGGTAGAGGTGTAGTCGGCAAAAAATGTTTCATTTCTAGGAAAATAAATACTATCGTATTTGGAAAGAATAAAGATCGTGCCGTTTGCGATGGTATCTTTAATCGCCTCTTCCATATGACCGACATACAAACGGTAGATGGCGTCTTCATCCGATAAATGCTTTCGGTCAAAAGAAAACGAACCATCCTCTTTGACGGGAGACCAAGCTACGGGCCGGGTATATTTCAGGTTCTCAAGGTTGTCCACGTCAAGTTTTGCTAAATACACTTTTGGTTCTTGAGATGTATCGGATTCTAGATCAACATACCCTGAAATTGCGGTTTGGGCCTCCGCACTGATCAGGCCCACAACAAAGATTGAGAAAATGAATTTTTTGAACATGCCCTATACTTTGCTTACTAAGATATTTCTTTTAAAAAAGGAAATCAACCTACAGTGTTTTGAGTTTTACATTCCTAAATTTGATAGTGCCAATTTGGGCGGCCTGTAGCCCGATATATCCTTCCTGCAAATCGTCATTTTCAAGATCTGCCACCAAAATACCATTGATCCAGGCTTGAATATGATTTTTATCGGCCTTGATTTTGTAAGTATTCCATTTGCCTATGGTTTCTATCTGTTCAAGCGGGGTCGTTCTTGAAACAATGGCACCGGTTCTATCTTTTTGTTCGGGATGTTCATCCCAAATGTTGATTTCGTAGCAATCGGTATAACTGAGCGTATAGTCTTTACAACGTATAAAAATACCTGAGTTAATAGTCCCATCAGGATTAAACTCAAGCTCCAACTCAAAATCTTTATACGTATCCTTGGTCATAATAAAGCCGGTGCCTCGGACCAGACTTCCTATAATTTCCTGATCGTTAATCTGCCAAGTGGCGTCGCCTTTTTCGATCCAATCATCGGTGCCTTTTTGAAATAATTCCTTTTCGTTGGCACACGACAATGACAAAAGGATAAACAGTACTATAGAGTAAACGGTTCCGCTTTTCATTGAGTTGTATCTATTGAAGTTTTAGAAAATTCTTGGCATTTTGATAATATACTTTTTCAAGAATATCCTTGGAAAGGTGCAATCCCTCGGATGTCTGTCTTCTAATTTCAACAGAATCCGTTCCACTAAGATACTTCCATAATCGCTGATAACTTTCATCCAATTCAGCTTTTTCACGATCAAGGTCCTCGCTACTCATCCCTTCTTGCGGATTTCGGTTACCGTAATCGGTGCCGAACAGGATCCTGTTTTGATATTTCTCGAAAAACATCCTTATTTTCTCGGCGTCCTGTCCGGCCAAATCCCCGAATCTGGCAGCTGTCTCAACATACATATTGGAGAATTTATCGAGACGTTCGGCCACCATATCGACATCGTGTGACATGCTGCCCAAATGCGCACAAAGTATTTTTAAATCCGGATTGTTCGCTATCCAGCGGTCACGGGCGTCAATAATGGTTTCGTATTGTGGAATTTCCGGAATCTTGAACGCATGGTATTCAGGGTGTTCGCTATAATAGCCATAATGCGGGTTGTTAGGGTCGTCCAACGGTTGCCATGCCTGTATGGGCTCAGCGATATGGGCCATTACGGGAATGTCTTTTTCCTTCAGGAAATCCCAAATAGGCTGTAAACGCGGATCATCGATCTGTATGAATTTTCCGGATGCATCTTTCGTTACCATACCGAAGTTCTTCCAGACTTTGACCATTCGCGAGCCAGCATCGATTTCGCGCTTCAGTCGTTCTATATTGTTTTTGGCAAAATCCGGATCATCGATACCAACACCGATCAATGAGGAACAGAGAAAAAATAGATCCGGATGCAATTCGGCATTCTTGGCGTAGGCCGACCAGCTATTCTGTACACCGGTGGAATCTTCTTTTGAGACATCTACCAACACCGCTTGCATATTCCACTTCTCGAAAAAAGAGGGCAAATAAGTTCTGGAATATTGATAATGCGCATGTACATCGATTTTTTTTAAACTGTCAATCCGCATTTTATCGGTTACGATATCGGTCTCTGATTTTTCTTCGGTCTTCGATTTACAGCCCAAAAAAATAATCAAGCTAAACAATAAGAGCATACTGTTTTTCATGATGTCGGTTTTTTCATCCGAATAAATATACCGATATCTATCGAAAGTAGTTTACTATGTAATTTATAAATCGATAAAGAATCAAAGGGGAATTTAAGCGTTCTGAGCGTATGTCAGCAACAAATCCAATACTTCATCGAGGTCATCTTGAATTTTTGGTTCCGTACAGTTTATCAAAATAGAACAAACCATTTTCTGTTCAGGATATACGAAAAAATTGGAGTACCCACCGACCCCGCTACCGATATGGCCATAAAACTTTCGGCCTTTTTTATCTTCGCTGACCTGCCAGCCCAATCCATAATAAGTGGGGTTTTCGTTAATAATTACGCAGGTTAAAAATTGAGATTGAACTTTTTCGTTTAAAATTTTACCCTCAAGATAGGCCTGACCTAATTTTGCGATATCCTCAGATGTAGACAGATAGCCACCACCCGCCAGTTTGTAGAAATTATTTACCGAGATGGCCGTTCGGAAGCCTCCGAGGCGGTTTTTGGTGTAGAAGGTGGTTATATATTCTGTCAGTTCGAGCCTTTCGACTTCGCTCAAGACAGGCTCAGTCGAGAACTTTTTACCGCCCCTAAGTCCTCGACTGCGCTCGGGATGACATTCAGGAGCAAAAGTATGTTCCATCGCCAGAGGATTCAAAACTTTACCTTGTACATACTCCTCAAAGGGAATACCCCTTGCCTCTTGCATCGCCAATGAAATCAAGACCCAATCATAACTGTTATATAAATAATCCGTTCCGGGTTTGAACAGCAGATCGTCGTCTTTAAAGATTTCGATGCTTTCTTTAATTGAATAGGGTTTGTTGAGTCCGTATTCGGTACCGCGATACTCACGGATTCCTGCTGTGTGGCTTGCTAGTTGACGGATCGTAAAATCCCATCGCTTTTTCGGATAATAGGACACATACTCGTAAAAGGAAGCATCCAAATCCATTTTACCTTCCTCGACCATAAAGGCCAAAGCTGTTGCCGCAATATTTTTGGAAACACTAGCAATCCGAAAAATGGTTTTGGTGGGATCAACAGGAATCTTCTTTTCGATATCGGCGTAGCCGTAGCCTTTTTGCAATATCGTTTTTCCATCTTTTAAAACGGTAATCGAAAGCCCGGGGATTTTTTTTTGGTTGACCAAATCCAAAAGAAGTGCATCTGCTTTTGCCAGTCCCTTCAATTCAGGATTTTGCCCCAACACTCTCTGGAAAGCTGAAAAATTCAATATTCTTTTAAGGATGGGGTTCATCATATTAGTCATTGCGAGCCTTGCCCTTCGCAAGGCGCGGCAATCCATTAAATTTTTCTGAAGTGTTTATCAAAATAGCTTTTGTTTACCAAAATTACAGATCGCCGCGTCGCTTTTAGTTTTCGGAAAACGATACACTTGAATCAAGCTCCTCGCGAAGACGTCTAGCGAAAAATCAATCTGCCCTTATATATCTCTTCGACTTCAACGGTTTCGGGTCGATTTGAGCTGATAACATCCCCTATCCCGCGAATAACCCCGGAAACCGAAAGTTGTGGGTCGATAAACATATCATTGCTTCCTCTATGGTCTAAAAAAACATTTTGGGCGGTCAGGTTTTGAGCTTCGATCCGCGAGTCTCCCGCCGCAATGATCAGGCCGATATTTTCGGCAGCACCACTTAATTTAAAATAGGCAATTCCGTTGGCAACGACCGATACACTTTGAGCATTGAGTTCCAAATCGAATTCGCCATCGGTAGTTTCGGCCTTGGGCTCCAAAAAACTTTCCGAAAAAAGTTCAAGATTAGGATACTCCAATACTCCATCGCTTCTAATCGCTTCTCCTGTACTACTTCTGATTTCCGTGATGTTCGGAGCGGTCACATAGATTTTTGTCAATCCGTATTCACGGAATAGATTGCAACCATTTTCGTTTCGCAAGATCAATCTGTCCCCTTCGACAACCGCGGAAACTTCTTCCAAAAGAAATTCTCCCGTTTCTATTTCCACTTTTTGAGTGTCGCCCTGTTTTAGAATCAAACCGACTTTTTCAAAGACCGTTATCTTGGTAAAATCAGGAACGGAAACTTCTTTTCTTATGATTTCGCCCGAGTTTTGTAGACAGTCGGGGGCGGAGTCTTTGTTGCATCCAACAAAAATAAGAACAGAAAGAACAAAGAATAATTTCCCTGTCAAACATCTTGCTTTGACAGAAAATTCCAAATTCCAAATCCCAAATTCCAATACTTTCATTTTAACTTTAAATATTGAACATTAAAACCTAATTCCTACCCCGAACTCAACTGCTTCTGCCGCTGCGGCATGTGATTTTAGGGTAATCGCACCGTACATTTTTTTTCCAAAATAGCGTTTCATTCCAATGCGATTATAAAGCCGTCCCTCAAAATCGAAGGGGTAATACACATAATAACCGAGCTGTGCGATAACGCTTAATTTATTGATAAATAATTCATGGCCTATGAATAATCCAACTCGCTTATAATCATCATCTTCTTGAACGCCATATTCCGGAAAAGAAATGGATTGGTACCGAATCAATTCCTTTAAAAAATTCGAGAAAAAGACATCGGCTCCGAACTGAATCGCACTTTTTCTTCCCAATCGTTTATCCATATATCCGGAAAAAATATAAAAAGGATGTTGGCCAAGACCGATCACATCACTTTCATTGATTCCGGTTCTAAAAGCCACATTATACCGCAAAGGTTCTGAGACCTTTTCACGGTCGGGGGTAGAAATATATTCTATTTCCCTGCCGCCATCTAGATCATAGGTAAGTCCCACATTCAGGGCAAAGGTATTGGTCGAAGTATTCGGCGCCTTGACATTGGCATTTGAATAATGCACCAAGGAGATACCCGCCTTAAATCCCAAGCCTTTAAAAATATTCTCCCGATGAAAATTCAACATCAAATAGGTGGAACTCATAAAATCGGAGCCATAGGCATTATTACGGAAATTATCGTTTTTATCGTAGGGGTTTGTAGTATAAGAAATGCCTTGACCCACCCTGAGTTGTAAATTACGTTTCAAGAAATAGAAATTGTAATGGGCGAAAAGTCCGTAATTCTTACCCAAGGTTTCGTTGTTCATATTCTGATACACAAAAGAATAACCGAAATCGGGGTAATTGTACAATTCTTCCCATTCTTCAAGTCCATAGGTTTTTCTGCTCAGACCTAGAATGAACCCCATAGGATGATTGCCAATAAGATGTGATATATCAGGATTGTGAAGTATTATGGAACCATAAAAGGGACTTGCATCCAAAACATATCGTTTCGGAATATCATTTTTCTGAGAAAAAACAAAAACTCCCCATAAGAAAGTGATAAAGAGCAACTTTAGCCTCATGGGATGTAAAGGTAGGTACGAAGTGCGAAATACGAGGTACGAAGGTCTAAAAAAGTTAGTAGTTGGCAGTTGCGGTTGGCAGTTTTCCATACGGCATGGAGAACCGATTAACTAGAAAATAAACCCATAATCCTCTAAACTCATAAACTTTTTTCTTTAAAAAACCTCTTTCGCAATAGCCTGAATGTTGTCCGATTTGCCCATGGAATAGTAATGGAGTACGGGAACGCCCGCTTCTTTAAGTTCCTTGGACTGTTGTATACCCCATTCGATACCTACTTGCCTGACGGCCTTATTGTCTTTACAGGCATCAACGGCATCAATCAAATCTTGCGGAAGATCAATACGGAAAACCTGAGGAAGCAATTGTAAATGACGCTTTACGGCTATAGGTTTGATACCAGGGATTATGGGAACATTGATTCCCATATCTTTCGCAGCATCGACAAATTCAAAGTATTTTTTATTATCGAAGAACATTTGAGTGACCACGTAATCGGCTCCGGCCTCGACTTTTTCCTTCAGCCGTTTTAAATCCGATTTTAAGGATGGGGCTTCTAGGTGTTTTTCGGGATACCCGGCCACACCGATACAGAAATCGGCACAATCATCGGTCTCGATAACTTCATGTAGATACTGGCCACAATTCAAATTATGTACCTGTTTGACCAAATCAATGGCATAAGCATGACCGCCTTTAGTCGGTTCAAAATATTTTTCCTCGCGCATGGCGTCTCCTCGAAGTGCCATAACGTTATCGATTCCGAGATAATGGCAATCGACCAACAAATATTCAGTCTCTTCTTTGGTAAACCCACCACATAATACATGCGGTACGGTATCCACATCGTATTTATGTTTGATCGAGGCGCAGATGCCCACTGTACCGGGACGCATTCTTGTCAATTTTTTATCCAAGAGACCATCCCTATCGATATATACATATTCTTCGCGGGAAGTCGTTACGTCGATAAAAGGAGGCTCGAACTCCATCAATGGATCGATATTGTCGTAGAGTTCTTGAATACTTCTTCCCTTTACCGGGGGAATGATTTCAAAGGAAAACAACGTTTTTCCGTCAGCCCTATTTATATGGTCAGTTACTTTCATATTCTTTTAATCATCAGCAATATTCGGGGCCAACCATTTCATTGCTTCTTCCAATGGTATCCCTTTTCGTTCGGCAAAGTCTTTTACTTGATCTTCTTTAATTTTTCCTAATCCGAAATAGCGGGCTTCGAGATTTCCAAAATAATAGCCCGAAACAGATGATGCCGGCCACATGGCCAAGCTCTCCGTTAGTTTTACCCCTATCTTTTCTTCCACTTGGAGCATCTCCCAAATTGTCAATTTCTCTAAATGATCCGGACAAGCGGGATACCCTGGTGCGGGACGAATGCCCTTATACTTCTCGTTGATCAAGGCCTCGTTATCCAAATCTTCATTTGCAGCGTAGCCCCAATATTTGGTTCTTACTTCTTTATGCAAATACTCGGCAAAAGCCTCTGCCAATCGATCAGATAGGGCTTTAATCAAGATGGAATTGTAATCGTCTAAATCTTTGCGGTACTGTTCTGCAAGTTCATCAGTACCGAATCCTGTAGTGACACAGAAACAACCGATATAATCTTGTTTCCCACTTTCTTTTGGAGCGATAAAATCGGAGAGCGCATAATCAGGCACGCCTTCTCTTCGTCGTAGTTGTTGGCGTAGGGTTCTGAAGATGAATTCCCCTTTCGCCTCGGCCACGCTCAGCGACCCCTTATCATTCTTATTGGTCCCTGGGCGTAGCTGAAGGGCAATATCGTCATCATTGATAGTGTTCGCAGGAAACAATCCGAAAATACCTTTTCCTTTTAGTTTTTTCCCGTTTAAAACCTCCTTCAACATTTTTTGGGCATCGGCAAAAAGTTCTGTAGCCTGTTCGCCTACAATTTCATCGGTCAAAATATCGGGATATTTTCCATGGAGTTCCCAACTTCTAAAAAAGGGAGACCAATCGATAAAAGGGATCAATTTTTCTAGGTCTATATCCTCGATGATTTGAATTCCCAATTCGTTCGGTTTTACGATTTCGGAAGTATTCCAGTCGATTTTGAATTTATTCTTTCGAGCCTCCTCAATCGTTTTGTATTCCTTTTGAACGGAACGTTTGAGAAATTTATCCCTAAACACATCATAATCTTCCTTAACTGATTTTTTATAGGCTTCGGAAGTTTCCCTTTGCAACAGGTCGCCCACGACCGTAACCGCACGGGAAGCATCATTTACATGAACTACGGCCTGACTGTATTGCGGATCGATTTTCACGGCGGTGTGTGCCTTGCTGGTCGTTGCACCGCCAATCAACAATGGAACCTTAAAATTCTGCCGTTCCATTTCTTTGGCGAGGTGCACCATTTCATCGAGCGATGGGGTAATCAATCCGCTCAATCCGATTACATCTACATTATGTTCTATCGCCGAAGCGATAATTTTTTCAGGGGGAACCATGACGCCCAAATCAACAATTTCATAATTATTACAGGCCAGAACGACACTCACGATATTTTTACCGATGTCATGAACATCTCCCTTCACGGTGGCCATAAGAATTTTACCAGCCCCTTCGGAGTCTCCTTCCTGAGGATTTAATAATTTCTCCTCTTCGATATACGGAAGCAGATGGGCCACGGCTTTTTTCATTACACGGGCTGATTTTACCACCTGCGGTAAAAACATTTTTCCGCTTCCGAAAAGATCGCCCACGACGTTCATACCCGTCATCAAATGGCCTTCGATGACCTCTATGGGTTTATCAGAAGTAAGTCTCGCTTCCTCAACATCTTCAACTATGTATTGATCGATACCTTTGACCAAGGCGCGGGTAATTCTATCTTGAAGAGGTTCTTCGCGCCAAGACATATCGACCTTGCTTTCTTTGGCCTTTCCTACCACCGATTCGGCGAAATCAAGTAACCTTTCCGTAGCATCATCCCGGCGATTGAGCATCACATCTTCAACACGTTCCAATAAATCTTTGGGAATATCATCATACACTTCAAGCATCGTCGGGTTGACAATGCCCATGTTCATTCCCGCCTTGATGGCATGATATAGAAAAACGGAATGCATCGCCTCACGTACCGGGTTGTTCCCTCGGAAAGAAAATGAAACATTACTGACGCCGCCACTTACACTAGCATGTGGTAAATTTTCGCGCACCCATTTTGTTGCGTTGATAAAATCAAGTGCATTGAGTTTATGTTCGTCTATTCCCGTGGCAACGGGAAATATATTCAAATCGAAAATGATATCCTCCGGTGGGAAACCAATTTTATTGACCAAAATATCATACGAGCGTTTTGAAATCTCGATACGTCGTTCATAATTATCGGCTTGACCAACCTCATCAAAGGCCATCACGATAACCGCCGCACCGTATCTTTTAATGAGTTTCGCATGATGAATGAATTCCTCTTCTCCTTCTTTCAGACTTATCGAATTCACGACGCATTTGCCTTGTACCACTTGCAGACCTGCTTCGATAATCTCCCATTTCGAGCTATCGATCATTATGGGAACTCGCGAAATATCAGGTTCGGCAATTACGAGATTCAAAAACTTGACCATGGCCTCCTTGCCATCGATCAGTCCATCATCCATATTGATATCGATGATCTGGGCGCCACCTTCAACTTGGTCGCGAGCCACATCCAAGGCCTCTTCGAACTTTTCTTCTTTTATAAGGCGTAAAAACTTCTTTGAACCAGCGACATTGGTACGTTCCCCCACGTTTATGAAATTACTTTCAGGTGTGACCACAAGCGGTTCTAGACCGCTTAACTTTAGATATTTTGGTTTCGTTTCTTTCATTTATACACTTTCAACCATCAAAGGCCTTGGGTCATATTTCTTGACCAATTCAGCAATTGCATTAATATGTTCGGGGGTCGTTCCACAACATCCGCCGACAATATTGACCAATCCTTTTTCGACATATTCGGTTATCTGCGCGGCCATTTGTTCGGGAGATTCGTCATATTCTCCAAAAGCATTCGGCAGGCCCGCATTGGGATGTGCCGAAATAAAATGTTCGGATCTTTTGGCAATCACTTCCAAGTGAGGCACCAATTGACTTGCTCCCAAGGCGCAATTAAATCCAACGGACAAAATCTGAATATGTGAAATCGAAATCAAAAAAGCCTCCGCCGTTTGACCGGACAACGTTCTACCTGAAGCATCGGTAATCGTACCGCTGACCATAATGGGCACATCGATATTTCGTTCTTCCTTGACTTCTTCTATTGCGAACAACGCCGCTTTTGCATTTAGCGTATCGAATATGGTTTCTACCAAAAGTATGTCCGATCCACCATCCAACAGCGCTTCCGCTTGTTGCTTATAGGCAATCCGCAATTCATCAAATGAAACTGCCCGAAAACCCGGATCGTTTACATCGGGGGACATGCTGGCCGTTTTGTTAGTAGGCCCCATGCTTCCCGCAACAAAACGTGGTTTGTGAGGTTCTTTGGCCGTGAATTCATCTGCTACCTTTTTCGCAATTTTCGCAGATTCATAGTTGAGTTCGTAGACCAAATCCTCCATGTGATAATCTGCCATGGCGATGGTCGTTCCGGAAAATGTATTCGTCTCGACGATATCCGCTCCAGCAGCAAAATACTTCCGATGGACTTCGGCTATTGCTTCGGGCTGGGTCAATGTCAAAAGATCATTGTTTCCTTGTAACGGATGTTCCCAATCCTTAAAACGGTCTCCCCGGAAATCTTCTTCCTGAAATTTATAGCGTTGAAGCATCGTGCCCATGGCACCGTCCAAGACCAAAATCCGTTCTTTTAATACTGCTCTAATATCTATCATAAATCCAATGATGTACCTTATATATCCTAACTTTTGCCCTATGGGCAAACGCAGTGTATTGTTGTATCGTATATCAGGAACGGAAAAAGGTAAGACTAAAGTCTTTTGTTATCTGTCCCGAGCACTCGGGATAGAATGTAGCACCTTCTTTTGGCAAAGGGTTGCTAAGGTCTCATAGGGTCTAATCCCTCCACCTTTCTTGATAACCATTACAACTTGTGAATGAACTGACTGCAAAGTAACGCCACAGGGTAATCAAAAGCAAGAAAAGTCTGCGGTTTTTAAAGTTCTGGAATGAAAAACCCGATAAATAGAAACCTCCTGCCAATGAGAGGGCAGGAGGTTTCCGACCAATTAACACTAACACAAATATTATGCGATACTTTGCACAACTTCTTTTTTCGCCTCTTTTTTACTGCCGTCAAAGCCTTCGACACCACCTACCGTGGTGTATTTCATGACATAACGTTTTCCTGGATTGATGAGTTGATATGCATATTGGCACATTACAGCAGCTTCATGAAAACCGGATAATATTAGTTTTAATTTTCCCTCATAAGTATTCACATCGCCTATGGCAAATACTCCAGGAATGTTTGTTTGGTAATCTTTTGAGTTGTTGACCTTAATGGCATTTTTCTCTATTTCTAATCCCCAATTACTTATAGGACCTAGTTTTGGAGATAATCCGAATAGTGGAATGAAATTCTCGACTTCGAGGTAAGTCTCTCCCTTACTGGCATCATTGTGTTTAATAACAACAGCTTCTAATTGTTCATCACCATATAGTTTTTTTACCTCAGCTTCGGTATAGAGTTTTATCTTTCCGAATTTTGCTAATTCAGCTGCCTTTTCTACAGAATCCAATGCTCCTCGAAACTCATTTCTTCTGTGTACCAAGGATACTTCGGAAGCTACATCGGTCAAGAAAATTGCCCAATCTAGTGCAGAATCTCCACCACCAGCAATTACCACTTTCTTATTGCGATAGACTTCAGGGTCTTTGATGATATAAGCAACTCCTTTATCTTCAAAATCTTGAATGTTTTCGATAGGTGGTTTTCTTGGTTCGAAAGATCCCAACCCACCTGCGATGACAATGACGGGAGCTTGATGCTGGGTTCCCTTGTTCGTGGTAACTATATAAGAACCATCATCTTGCTTGTCTAATGTTTCGGCACGTTCGCCTAAAGTGAATCCTGGTTCGAAGGGTTTTATTTGATCCATAAGATTATCTACTAAATCGCCAGCCAAAATTTCGGTGAAAGCCGGAATATCATATATGGGTTTCTTCGGGTAAATCTCGGAACATTGACCCCCTGGTTGCGGCAAAGCATCTATCAAATGGCATTTCAATTTTAACAATCCCGCTTCAAAAACCGTGAATAGTCCAGTTGGACCTGCTCCTATTATTAAGATATCCGTTTTGATCATTTTTTAGCTTTTTTAAACTTTTTCGACCAATTTTTGAGTGATTTCGTTCATTTTTTCCACTTTTTCCTCAAAATTGCCTTTTATTGTTTTTCTATAATCGTTCAAGTTTTTAACCATTTGATTGATATCTTCCGGAATGACATCTTCGAAAAATTGACGCAAGCGTTTTGCTGTAGTCGGCGATTGTCCGTTGGTTGAAATCGCGATTTTCACATTTCCTTTCGTGACGATTCCACCCATGTAGAAATCACAATAAGGTGGATTGTCCGCGACGTTGACAAGAACATTCAACTTACGGCAGTCTTTATAGACTTGTATGTTTACCTCAGGAATATCAGTAGTCGCTATGACCATATGTTTGCCATATAAGTAATTGGCATTATACTCATCTATGACTAATTCGACATGATACTTGGCGGCCAATTCTTTTGTAGCCTCCCTGAACATTGGCGACACCATTGTCACTTGCGCATCAGGACTCGACTTTGTCAAAAAAGTGAGTTTTTCTTCCGCCACATTACCCCCTCCAATAATCAAAATATGGAGGTTCGAAGTTTTCAAAAAAACGGGGTATAGGTTATTTCTTTCCATTTCTAGTATACTAAATCCATTTGGCGGTATTGCTTTTGTATATGCAAAATTTGCACTCGGTGCCGTACTACTTCTCCAATAATAATAATTGCGGGGTTAGCTAATTCTTGCCGTTCAACTTCATTCTCTATGGAATCGATTGTGCCGACTCCAACTTTTTCATTTTCTCGCGTTCCGTTTTGGATTATCGCAATAGGAGTTTCAGATTTTCCTTCTTTTTTGAAAAGTTCAACAATTTGAGGAAGCTTTGACATTCCCATTAATATTACTACCGTGGCACTTGATTTGGCAGCCAATCGAACATCGTTTGACAATTTATGTTCTTTCGTAGTACCTGTAATGACCCAGAAACTTTCTGCTGAACCCCTTTTTGTCACAGGAATATTCTGAGCCGCCGGTACAGAAAGACAAGATGAAACTCCCGGCACCATGGCCACTTCCAATCCGAAGTTTGAAGCATATTCCATTTCTTCTGAACCTCGACCGAAAACAAAGGGATCTCCTCCTTTTAATCGCACTACATGGCCATGACTTTTTGCTCGGCTTACAATCAATTCATTGATTTGCTCTTGTTGGTAGGAGTAACACCCTCTTCGTTTTCCCACGAAGATGTGCTCTGCCTGAGGTGCATAGTCCAATAATTCGGTATCGACCAGAGCATCATATAAAACCACATCGGCATTTTGCAGGGCTTTTATCGCCTTTAGCGTAATGAGCTCAACATCGCCAGGGCCTGCACCTACCACAGTTAAGGCCCCCTTCCCGTTCCCCCTAAGGGGGAAAACTTTATTTTCGTTCTTAAATATCATGCTTCCACTAATTCTTGTTTTCTAAATTTTTCTACGGATTGCAAGAATCCTTTTGCATCTTCTAAATAGCTTTTTGCGAACGCCTCGGTAGGCGCGTTTTTGTTCAACTGCAAAACCAATTCATCAAATCCGCCTGCAATTACAATTCTTCCCGAAACAATAAACTTTTCATTAAAGTCTTTAATAATACTATTATGCGTATTGACCTTCGTTTTTTCGGCTGTCAATAAAGCCTTGGCAGAATTGACCATTGAAGAATACGAATGGTAAATACTTGCAGCCCATTTTTTAGCTTCAAAAGTCTCCTCAGCATTCTGAATTTTCTCTTGACTTTCTAATAATAATGTAGCAATCAGGTCAATTACAACTCCCGCGCACTCGCCAATACCAATTTCCTTTTTATATTTTTCAGAATTACCCCAATCGATAAAATCTTCTTGTGTTAAGTTCTCGATATCGGTCAAGGGTTTAAGAAAGTTATAGAAATAATGTTCTCCTTGTTTGGCATAATAATCCGCAAAGGGTTTTCCGTTTCCGTTGGCTTCGAAATCATTTAATATCAAACGCAATGCTTCCGGACCTCTTTTGCTGGGTACTTTTACAACTTTATCGGCAAAACGACCAATACCATTTCCATCGTTTCCGCCTCCCAATAAAACCTGAAGTGCTGGGGCAACTAATTTATCTTTTGTGCGGATGCTCATCCCCTGAAAACCAATGTTCGCCATATTATGCTGCCCGCACGCGTTCATGCAACCACTAATTTTTATGACAACATCGGGGTTGCTGATGTATTGTGGGTATTCGGCTTTTATGAGCCTCTCCAATTCCTCTGCAATTCCCGTACTGCTTGCGATACCCAAGTTGCACGTATCCGTACCTGGGCAGGCCGTAATGTCCAAAGCTTTATTATATCCTGCTTCTACAAAGCCCAATTTTTCTAGTTCCGTGTAGAAAAATGGAAGCAGTTCTTCTTTTATATAAGGAATCAAAATATTCTGTCTTAAAGACAATCGGATTTCTCCAGCAGCATAATTCTGAACCAAATCGGCCAATAATTTTGCTTTGTCCGTATAGAAATCGCCCAATAAAACTTTGATTCCGATAGCGACAAAACCTTCCTGTTTTTGAGGAACTATATTCGTCGATTTCCATTTGTCGAAAGCTTGCTTATCCTTGATTTCTACATTTGGAATTTCCGTTTCCGCTACCTTTATTTTTGGATAACATTCGGCATCAATAGGCCATGTTTGATATGGAATAGCCTTTTGCTCCTCCTCCAGTAATGATTTGAATCCATCAAGACCAATATCTTTCAACAAGAATTTCATACGGGCCTTCGCTCTACTTTTTCGTTCTCCATAGCGATCAAAAACGCGAATAACACCATCCATTAACGGAATGGTTTTATCCGAAGCAAGAAATTCAAACAGCACATCGGCATGGCGTGGTTGTGAACCCAATCCACCACCTAGCATTACTTTAAAGCCTATTACTCCATTCCGAATTTTAGCGATAAAACCGAGATCGTGCATATAGGAAAGTCCCGTATCGGCATCGCTCGATGAAAAGGAAACTTTGAATTTTCTTCCCATTTCCTGACTGATGGGATTCCGAAGAAAATATTTGAACAGTGCCTCAGCATAAGGCGAAACATCAAAAGGTTCATTGATGTCGATACCCGCCGTTTCACTTGCTGTTACATTTCTAACCGTATTTCCGCAGGCTTCGCGAAGCGTGACTTCATCTTTTTCCAGTTGTGCCCATAACTCGGGCGTTCTATCCAGATCGACATAATGAATTTGAATATCCTGTCGTGTAGTGATATGTAAACGCCCAGTGGAATATTCATCAGAGACATCACAAATACCATGTAATTGCCTAGAGGTCACTTTGCCATATGGTAACTTGATGCGAATCATCTGAACGCCCTGTTGCCGCTGGCCATATACACCTCGGGCCAAACGAAGGCTCCGGAATTTCTCCTCATCCAATTTTCCGTTGTGGAACTCGTTTATCTTACGTTCCAATTCGAGAATGTCTTTTTCGACAACCGGATTTTCTATTTCTGTTCTAAAACTTTGCATAAGCCCCACCCGACCTCCCCCATGGGGGAGGAGCACTTTACTGGGTATTATTAAATTACTATTAATTTATATTAATCCTATCGGATATATAGATATTAAAATTATTCTTTATTATGAACTTACACCACTAACAGTTCATTCCCCCTTAGGGGGTTAGGGGGCTTATTGAATAAACCCAGCCCCTACGGTACTATTCGATTGTGTATCTATCAAAATAAACGAACCATTTGTTCTATGACTCTTGAACTTATCATAAAAAATCGGCTTGTTCAATTTAAACGTTACTTGGGCAATATCGTTCATGCCTAACCCGTCAACATTTTCTTCAATTCCTGAATAATCGGGATTTATCTTATGATGAACGTTATCGACTTTGGCCAGCACTTTATTGATTCCGTGTTGTACGACATATTTTTTTCCTGCCGTCAATTTTTCGGAATCCATCCAAGAAATAGTAGCTGTGAATTGTTTTTCTATAGTTGGCAAATCTCCAGCCTTGACCAACATATCGCCCCTACTCAAGTTGATTTCATCCTCCAAGGTTATGGTAACCGATGACCTTCTCGCCGCCGTCTTGTACTTCTTATCGTAAAAAAAGATGTCCTTGATCTTTGATTTCGTTTGCGATGGTAGCGCAACGACCTCATCGCCAACACTCAGTTCGCCACCATACACCTTTCCGGCAAATCCACGGAAATCATGATGCTCTTCCGTTTTTGGCCGGATAACATATTGCACTGGAAATCTAGGCGTACCTACATTTGACACAGCGGCCAAATCCAGACCTTCCAAGTATTCCAACAATGTCTCCCCCTCATACCAAGGTGTATTTTCCGATTTGTTGACCACATTATCCCCCTTCAACGCACTAACAGGGATAAAGGTTATTTTCTGATCTTCGTAATCGCGTTTGGCCATCAACTTTTCGAAATCGGCCTTGATCTCGTTATATCTTTCCTCCGAAAAATCCACAAGATCCATTTTGTTTATGGCAACGACCACTTCTTTAACTCGCAAAAGATTATTGATGAAAAAGTGACGATTCGTTTGTTCGATAACTCCTTTTCTAGCGTCAATCAAAATAATCGCTGCCTGTGAAGTCGAAGCGCCCGTTACCATATTTCTGGTGTACTCCACATGTCCGGGAGTGTCCGCTATAATATAACTTTTTGTATTGGTCGAAAAATAGATATGGGCCACATCGATAGTAATACCCTGTTCACGTTCGGCCACTAATCCATCAGTTGCTAAAGAGAAGTCTAGGTAATCATACCCGTTCTTTTTACTCGTTTTTTCGATGGCCTCCAATTTATCGGTGGTCAAAGATTTTGTATCGTACAGCAATCTACCGATTAAGGTACTTTTACCGTCGTCTACACTACCTGCCGTTGCTATTTTTAGTACTTCCACTTTAGTTGTTCGTTGATGGTTGATGGTTGTCGGTTAGCTATTTTCGTTTTCCTATCAACGAACAACCGACAACTGTCAACTATATTAAAAGTATCCTTGTTGTTTTCTTTTTTCCATGGCCGCCTCTGAGCGCTTGTCATCAATACGAGCACCTCTCTCCGAAATTGTGGAATCGCGTATTTCTTGTACCACTGATTCGATATCGGCTGCTTCTGAAAATACAGCTGCCGTACAACTCATATCTCCCACTGTTCTAAAGCGCACCATTCTTTCCAATACTTCTTCATCCTCTTCTTGGAAGACGTATTCGGAATGTGACCAAATCAAGCCATCCCTTAGAAATACCTTTCTTTTATGTGCGAAATAAATCGATGGAATCTCGATTTGTTCTTTTTCGATATAAGACCAAACGTCCAACTCTGTCCAATTTGAAATTGGAAAAACCCGGACGTTTTGTCCCAGTTCGATTTCGCCGTTCAGCATATCGAATAATTCGGGCCGTTGGTTTCTTTCATCCCATTGACCGAAGTCGTCACGGACTGAAAAAATACGTTCTTTGGCACGGGCTTTTTCCTCGTCGCGTCTTGCCCCTCCAATGCACGCATCGAATTTAAACTCTTCGATAGCATCTAAAAGTGTTGTTGTTTGCAGGGAATTTCGGCTGGAATACTTTCCTGATTCTTCCTTCACCTTTCCTTGATCGATGGAATCTTGAACATTTCTTACAATCAGTTCAAGTCCCAATTCCTCCACCAATCTATCACGGAATTCGATAGTTTCCGGAAAATTATGCCCGGTATCAATATGCATCAGCGGAAACGGAATCTTAGCCGGCCAAAAGGCTTTTTGCGCCAATCGAACAAGGGTAATAGAATCTTTTCCACCGGAAAAAAGCAACACTGGTTTTTCAAACTGCGCCGCTACTTCCCTAAAGATGTAGATCGCTTCGTTTTCCAATGCATTTATATGTGCTGTGCTCTTGCTCATTGTAAATTAATTTAAGTATGCAATCCGCATTCCCTATTCTCCAATACTTTGGTCGGGTCAAAATATTTGTGTTCGTTGGGCAGGTTTCTTTCCCTTAAATAAACGTCAAGTTGTGTATCGCTCCAATGATAAAACGGACTCACTTTAAGTACTCCGTCTTTGCTTAGGCTCAAAATATCCAACGAATCACGCAAGGGGGTTTGCCCTTTTCTCAGGTTTGTAAACCAAACATCGGGTTTGTGCACATCCATAGCTCTTCTAAATGGTTCTAATTTTACTTGTTCAGTGAACTCTGCATGCTTTGGGTCTTCGATGTTTGGAATTCCCATTACCATATCGCGATACGCGGTCGTTTGCTTTGGCACATATAGGTCAATATTTAATTGCAATCGTTGAATCAAATATTTGGCATGTTTGTATGTATTTGGAGTATTGTAACCAGTATCACACCAAATCACCGAAATGTCTTTTTTTACTTCCACAACCGCATTAAGTATCGCCACTTCATACGGACGAAAATTAGTCGTAACCACCGGATGTCCGGAGCGTTTGATTGCCCACGAAATGATTTCTTCGGGTGGAATACCCTTGAATTGAATGTTCAGTTTTGCGATTTGTTCTAGTGTAAAGGCCATAATCTATGTTTTATTTTCCCCAACTGATTTTGTTCCAAAGACGCTCATGAAAGAAATACAAGAACATTTTTGTTATAAAGTCGATAGATGCAATAGAAGCAGCAATGGCTACCTCGCCCGTAAGCAAATAGGATATCAATAAAGTATCTAAAGTTCCGATTACCCTCCAACTTACTGCTTTTGCAACACTGCGAATGGGTTTTTCCGATTTCCTATCGGATTCGTATTTAGTTTTGGATTCTTTTTTGCTTAGAACTAATTGGTCAACGATCATTGAAAAACTATATTAATCTAATTATCCTATCAATTTAATAGAGTAAACAAACATAAAACAAAATTATTGTTTGTGAACAGGGTTTTAAGATTATCTTTACAATAATCCTATGGATTTAATAGATTAATAAAATTTAGCATGGTAAATTATTGATTATTCATGAATGTTTTGAAAATAATGGAAGAAAGAGAAGATTCACGGGTTCGCTTGGCGGTAGTGGTTTCGGCTCCGCTCAGCCACCGTTTGGAATAGCATACTAGATAACCAAATCTGCAAGGGTATTGTTCCTATATACCGCTAAATTGGCATCCCTGACCTTAAGCATCAGTTTATTGACCGAACAGGTATTCTCGTCGGGGCAGTCATCGCATTTTTCGTAGAAATTCAAACTGACGCATGGCACCATGGCAATGGGACCTTCGAGAATGCGCATCACATCGGTCATCAAGATTTCATCGGCGTTCTTAATGAGGTAGTAGCCCCCACCCTTTCCCTTTTTTGAGCCAAGGAATCCGGTTTTTCTGAGGGACAATAAAATACTCTCCAAGAACTTTTGGGAAATGTTCTCCGCCTTGGCGATTTCGGCAATCTGTACGGGGGTATTATCTTTTTGGGAAGCCAAATAGGTCAGCGCTTTTAGGCCGTATTTCGTCTTTTTGGAAAGCATGTCGCTAAGATAGGGAAAAAAGTGGGCAGTAAGCAGTGGTAGTGGGCAGTTCGGTTTGCTACAAGATGACACCTATATTTCTATTTGGTCTTTAAGACACCAACTGAAAAAGCGTTAATTTGGTCTTTTATGATTTAGGAATAAAAATCTACAAAACGATTTTATCAAAGTGTTATCCTCATTAAACAAAATGAATTTCTATAAAACAATTAGCTTATTTTTTATTCTTACCTGCTGTCCGACTTTGATTTTGTTTTCCCAAAGTACCCCTAAGAAAAATATGCTGGATGTTCTGAACTATGAACTGACCCTTAGAGTGGATATCGAAAATGAAACTATTCAGGGCCTAGTCAATATCGATTTTTTGATTAATCCGGATGAAAAGGAGGTAGTGTTTGATTGTGGAAATCTTCGCATTACCGAGATTCTAGGTAATAATGTTGCCTCTTACATGCAAGAAAATAGAAAGGTAACTATTTCCTTAGACAGCAGGAACGAGCGCAATAACCATATTCAGATTACATATTCCGGGAGCCCTTCGCTTGGTCTTGTCTTCCTACCAAAAAGTAAGGAAGTCTACACGGTTTTCTCAACGAGCCAGTGGATGGTCTGTAATGACTACCCCAGTGACAGGGCCAAATTCAAAATCAACTTATCGATTCCCGTAGATAATAAATGTATTGCAAGCGGTGTCTTGACCCATGCTGCCGATCAAGATGGTAGCATCCAATACACATGGGTTCAGGACTATGAATCCCCTTCCTACACCTACGGATTTGCAATCGGCCCTTTTACCAAAGCCCAAGAAGTTTATAAAGAAATCTCACTGGCCTACTATTCTTCAACGTATACGGTGGAGGAACTTGAAACCATTTTCCTTCCAACACCGGAAATGATCGACTTTTTTGAAGCAAAATCGGGAGTGCCGTACCCACAGTCCTCTTATTCCCAAATACTTATTGGAAACCACTATCAAGAAATGTCGGGATTCTCGGTTTTAAAAGAATCATACGGCAAGCTGGTAATGAATGATAGTACGGAAACAAATCTAATATCCCATGAATTGGCACATCAATGGTGGGGTAACATGATTACCTGTGAGAACTGGAACCATTTTTGGTTGAACGAAGGGCTGACCACATTTATGTCGGCCGCCTTCAACGAGCATAAATTTGGCAGAGAGCAATACGAATCTGACATAAATTCTTATCGCAAAGCCTATGAATCGATTAGAGATCAGGGGAAAGACAAGGCTTTGGTATTTCCAGATTGGTCGAATCCTAGTAGTGAAGACCGTAATCTGGTCTACTTCAAGGGGGCCTATGTAATTCATCTTCTTAGAATGGAATTAGGAGAAAGTGACTTTTGGGATGGACTAAAATTCTACAGTAAAAAACACTTTGGCCGGTCGGTCGACACCCAAGATTTTCAAAAAGCCTTTGAGGAATCAACAGGTCGAAATCTCGAGGCATTCTTTGGAAAGTGGATATATGCAACGGGGTGATAGAGTCTTTTAAGGGAACAATATTACATTTATAGTAACGCCTGCCCAATATCTCCAATAATATCATCGATATGCTCCAGCCCAACAGAAACCCGAACCATACCATCGGTAATTTCGGTTTCAGCCCTTTCTTCAATTGACAATTTACTATGCGTTGTCGATGCCGGATGCGTCACGATACTTCGTGAGTCTCCCAAATTTGCAGAGAGGGAAAGTAATTTGATGGAGTCGAAGAATTTCTGACCGGCTTCCAATCCGCCTTTCACTTCAAAGGCCACCACACAACCACCGGCCTTCATTTGTTTTTTGGCAATTTCATACTTCGGATGCGATTTTAAAAAGGGGTATCGTACCCAGTTTACCTTCTCATGGTCTTCTAGAAATTCAGCAAGTTTGAGTGCATTTTCACAATGGCGGTCTACACGAACTGCCAAGGTTTCCAAACTTTTGGAAAGCACCCAGGCGTTGAAAGGGGATAATGCAGGCCCTGAAATTCTTGAAAATCTATAAATCTTATCAACGAGATTCCTATTGCCCACTGTAATTCCTGCCAAAACTCTTCCTTGTCCGTCCATTAATTTGGTTCCGGAATGAATGACGAGATCGGCGCCGAATTTTATGGGCTGTTGCAAGTATGGGGAAGCAAAACAATTATCCACAATAAAAATAAGGTTGTGCTTTTTGGCAATTTTACCAAGTACCTCCAAATCTAAAACATCGACGCCCGGATTAGTCGGTGACTCCGCATAAATAATTTTTGTATTCGGTTGAATCAGTTTTTCGATTGCATCAAGCTGATCGATTTTAAAATAAGTATGCGAGATATTCCATTTGGGGAAAAAGTTAGTGAACAATGAATGTGTGGAACCAAAAATACTTCGTGCCGAAAGCACATGATCGCCACTATTTAATAAGGCTGCAAAAGTCGAGAATACTGCAGCCATACCAGAGGCAAAGGCAAAACCTGCCTCTGCACCTTCCATCTGGCATACTTTTTCAATAAACTCCGATGAATTCGGATTAGAATAGCGGGAATATACATTGCGGTCCTTTTCTTCCGCAAAGGAAGCGCGCATATCTTCCGCATCCTCAAAGACAAAGCTTGACGTCAGGTACATCGGTACGGAATGCTCCAGATTTTCGGTGCGCTTTAATTGCGTCCGTATGGCGTTTGTTTCGAATTGTTTACTCATATTAAATGTAAAAATCTTTAATGTGTCCGTCATTGCGAGCGAAGCGCGACAATCTTTTCATCTTAGTACTAACTTTCAAAAGATTGCTTCGTCGCATTGAAATTTTCGTAGTTTAATTCAAATCGTTAGCTCCTCGCAAAGACGTATGATTCAAACATTCGTCCATCGTACTTCTAATTTCGTACCTCGCACTTCCATCATCCTTTTTCGGCGATCCTTAAAATATCTCCAAAAACACCTCTTGCCGTAACAGCGGCACCCGCACCGGCACCTTGAATGACCAGTGGGTTTTCACCATACGATTCTGTATAAATCTCGATTATAGAGTCTGAACCCTTTACTTGCCCCAGAGCACTTTCTTTGGGTACGGAAACCAGTTGTACATCTAAAATTCCCTTGTCTTTCTGCAAGTTTCCGTGCAAATCACCAATATAACGAAGTACGTGACCCGGTTTCTGATTTTTTTTGATCTCGTTGAATTTATCGTCCAAGGCATCCAAATTCCGTAAGAAAAAATCCACTTTCCCTTTTTGCAGGGCACTAGGAATCAGGTTTTGTATGCTAATGTCTGAAAATTCGTTTCGTAAATCTAGTTCCCGTGCCAATATCAACAATTTCCTCCCGACATCATTCCCTGAAAGATCTTCTCGCGGATCAGGTTCGGTAAAGCCTTTCTGCATCGCATCTTTTAATATGGAAGAAAATGGCGCACTTACTTCCGAAAAGGTATTGAAGATATAGCTCAAACTCCCCGAAAACACGCCTTTGATTCTTGTTATGTTCTCACCGGAAAGATGTAATAGTTTGATGGTATCGATCAAAGGCAGACCTGCGCCCACATTCGTTTCATACAGGTATTGCTTTTGATTTTTTGATAATTCTTCGCGCAATAATTGATAGTAATCAAACCCCAACGTATTCGCAATTTTGTTCGATGACACCAAGTCAAAACCGCTTTCAACGAACTCAAAATAATTGGCCACAAAATCTTTGCTTGCCGTATTGTCTACAACAATCAGGTTTTCTAAATGATTTGATTTAGCGAAAGTGAAGATATCCCGAACCTTGTATTCCCTCCCTTTATCCTGTATCGCCGATTTCCAGGTTTTGGGAATCCCATCTTTGGCCAGCAAAAGTTTTCTTGAGTTGGCTACTGCGAAAACATTCAAATCGATTCCTTTTCTTTTTTCAATGGTTTTGGAGGACCTTAAAATCTGATCGATCAAAGTTCCGCCGACATTACCATGACCAAATACAGCTACATTGACTTTTTTGCTGATGCCAAAAATCTGTCCGTGCATGACATTGAGCGCTTTCTTCAGGTCTGATTTCTTGACTACCAAACTCACGTTCTTCCCAGTAATGGTATTATTAAACAATAGGGGGACAATCTGATTTTTAATGAGCGCATTGTAAGGTTTGTGAAAAGAACTTAGATCTTGGCCGACTATAGAAATGACCGAAACTTGATCTACTACCGTAATCGTATTGATATCCTTTGCATAGAAATCACTGCTAAATTCATGTTGCAAAGCTTTCTTCGCCTGTTGCGCCTTATTCGCATTAACCACTAATCCGATTCCTCTTTCTGAAGATCCCTGCGAAATAATGCTAACACTGATACTGTTTTCGCCGAGAGCCCTAAAGATCCTGGCATCGACCCCGACCTTTCCTAACAAGCCCCTTCCCTCTAAATTAATCAGGGATACATTTTCAATGACCGAAAGTGATTTAATTCCTTCTTTATTGGTCTTTGCACTGATCAAAGTACCTTCATTTTCTCTTCGAAACGTATTGAGGATACGAAGTGGAATATTTTTTTCAATTAGCGGAATGATTGTCTTCGCATGTAAAATGTTAGCACCAAAACTGGCGAGCTCGTTCGCCTCGGCATATGAAAGTTCTGAAATGCGCTTGGCCTCATCCACAAAATCAGGATTTGCTGTAAAAATTCCGTCTACATGGGTATAGTTCTGCAACTCTTCGGCATCCAAAAAGTTCGCTATCAATGCCGCAGAATAATTGCTTCCATTTCTTCCCAAAGTCGTCGTCTCGTCTTTTTCGGTCGACGCTATAAAACCAGTAATTATGGGAACGGTATCAGTATCAAACTTGGCGAACTCTCGCAATACATTTTCTTTGGAAATAGCTTCCAGAACATGGGCATCCCCAAAATTATCATCTGTTTTTATCAGTTTTCTAGAATCGACAAAAACCGCTTTGATTCCTTTTCCGATGAGTAATTTGGTGACCAATTTAGCCGAAATCAATTCTCCATAGGCCAAGACTTGATCCTTGATTTTCTTGCTATAATCCCCTAAAAACGAAACGCCTTCGAACAACTTGAACAGATTCGCAAACTCTTCTGAAAGGCTTACATTTTTGTAGGTATGGCTCTGGTATTTTTCAAAGGCTTCGAAATCTTGAGAAAAATCTTCTCCATTTGCCGCTTTATCCAATATGAATTCCAATTGGTCCGTTGCTTTTTCTCGGGCGGAAAGTACCACTGCTATATTTTCACCATTATCCACTTTGGCCTTCACAATTTCGAGAACACTACCCAATCCCTCACCGTTGCTCAACGATTTTCCGCCAAATTTCAGGACCTTTACTTTTTGGGATTTTCCGTTCTGATTGAAAATCCCGTCCAGTAATTTTTGCATCTGCTCGAACTCGATCAAAAAAGCGTCGTGCCCATGCAGCGATTGTACCTCACCGTAGGTCACGTTACTATTTGCCTGGGCCAATTGTCTAAAAGTTTCTTTATTCTCCTTGGCCGTAAAAAATAAATCTGAGTCTACTCCGATAATATGAATGTTCGTATCACTATTTTGCAAGTCAATAAATGGTTGTTCTCCATTTCGAGTGATGTCAATGGTCTTCAATAACTGGTTCATCAGCTTATAAGCATACAACTGGAAACGTTCCTGAAGTTTTTCGCCATGGTGCATCAACCAACTTTCCACATTGAAGACTTGTAATGCTTCGTTGGTGCTACGCTTAAAACGTTCCTTGAACGATTCAGGAGTTCGGTAACAGAGCATCGCATGCATTCTAGCATCATGTACCGGCTGTTTGGAGTTGACCAAAAATTGTTCTTGGATTTGACAGTTCGCAATGAGCCAATCGGTGGATTTCCAATCCGATGCCACGGGAATCAGATGTTCCGTAATCTTCGGATTGAGTGCAGCCATTTCCCAGGCAATACCGCCACCTAAAGATCCTCCAATTATGGCGAATAGCTTTTTTATTTTGAGTTGTTCCAGTCCCAAGAGGAACATCCTTGCCACATCTCCCGCGACAAAATCCTTGTAATTATCGATTACAAATCCGTCATGTCCGTTTCCGGGAATATTAAAGGAGAGTATGGTGTATTTGTTGGTATCGATACACTTTCCTTCCCCAATAAGGGCCGACCACCAACCGTCATCCCCCGTTACATTTGAGTTTCCGGTAAGGGCGTGGTTGACTAAAACAATCGGTGCGGAATGCAGTTCTTTTCCAAATAATTGATACGAAAGTTCAATGTCTTGGGTGACTCCGCTGAGGGTGGTGTATTTTTTTAGATGTAGGTGATTGAGCATTTCTATTTTTTCCTTTTCAGGGATGTTGATGTCCAAAGTAAGTCTCTCAACATTATGTTCGATAATTTTCCTATGGCTTGGGCTTTCAACCCCTCCGTCTTTATCCGCCAAAGCTTATAAAGCCACCTCCCTCATCTGAGGGGAGGAGCTTTTCTAAATAATAATTAAGCGAGAACCGATTTATCGATAGTTGCAAAAGCAGCTTCCAAATCTGTTTTCAAGTCATCCAGGTTTTCAAGGCCGACAGATAATCGAATCAAATCTTTGGTTACTCCTGTCGATTCTTGTGCAGCATCATCCAATTGTTGGTGCGTGGTACTTGCCGGGTGAATGATCAAAGATTTGGTGTCACCGATATTTGCCAACAACGAGAATAATTTGGTGTTGTCGGCTATCTTTTTAGCAGATTCGAAACCACCTTTTACGCCAAAAGTTACGATACTACTCTGTCCTTTTGGAAGATAAGCCTCTGCTTGGGCAAAATACTTGCTTGTTTTCAAACCGGGGTAGTTCACCCACGACACCTCATCACGGCCTTGTAGCCACTTTGCCAAGGCAAGTGCATTTTCGCTGTGTTTTTTCATACGCACCTCTAAGGTCTCCAAACCTTGTATAATCTGAAAGGCATTGAAAGGACTCAAGGCCGCACCAAAATCACGTAATCCCTCGATCCGTGCTTTTATTATAAAGGCAATCGGCCCGACTGCTTCGTGATATACCAATCCGTGGTAGCCGGCGGATGGTTCTGTAAACTCTGGAAAATTTCCGTTGGCCCAATCAAAAGTTCCCGCATCTATTATAGCACCGCCTAAGGCAGTTCCATTACCATTAATATATTTAGTTAGCGAGTGTATTACAATATTTGCCCCATGCTCAATCGGATTCAACAAAGCAGGAGTGGCTACAGTGTTATCGACGATAAAAGGAATTTTCGCACTTTTCGCTTCCGAAGAAATTGCTTTTAAGTCCAAAACATCCAATTTGGGATTTCCTAGGGATTCCACAAAAATGGCCCGTGTGTTTTCTTTTATGGCCTTTCCAAAATTGGTCGGGTCTTCGGGGTCTACAAACGTTGTAGTAATTCCAAGTCTAGGAAGCGTAACACTTAACAGATTATACGTGCCACCGTACAAACTGTTGGAAGCAACGATATGATCACCGCTTTTTAACAAGACCATGAGCGTAGTTGCAATGGCAGCAGTACCCGAGGCGGTTACCAAAGCTGCAACACCACCTTCTAAAGCAGCCAATCGTTGCTCCAGAATATCGTTTGTAGGATTATTGATACGGGTATAAATATTACCGAATTCCGCCAAGCCAAAAAGATTGGCTGCATGATCGGAATTATTGAATACATAGGCCGTGCTCTGATAAATCGGCACTGCACGAGTACCTCCGTTTACGGTTACATCATGCCCTGCATGTAATGCGTTCGTTGAAAATTTGTGTTCACTCATGATTTAAGGTTTTATGCATCCAAATAGTATTTGAATACTGGTTTCTAATAGATTCCCGCCCGCGCGGGAATGACAATTTTATTTTGTGGAAGAAAATCCACAAAAGAGTATTAAAAAAGCCAAACCTCCAACTGCGGACTTTGCAGTTTGGTTAAATCAAAAAGTTATTAAGAAAGCGAGAAAATTACGAATGTAATTTAGTTGCGTTATCTGTCCCGAGTACTCGGGATAGAATGTAGCACCTTCTTTGCTACCGACAATTTTCGGGAGAACAAAGGGTTGCTAAGGCTTCAAAGGGTCTATTCCCTCCACCTTTCTTGATAACAATTCAATACGTGTCTGAACTTTTGGAAAAACAAATATAAGGATGGAAATTTATTTTCCTAGTAATTCTATGGAAAAAATAATTTACGCCTAGAAAGACCCGTTACGTCTTGCCATTAAATCTTGAAGGCTTTTTTAACCTTGTCGACCATATCCAATTTCTCCCAGGTAAAGAGTTCCACCTCTTTTTCGATACGCCCATTATACGGAGATTCGTAAACCCTTTTAACCATCCTTGGCTCTTTACCCATGTGACCATAGGCGGCCGATTCAAAATAAATCGGATTTCTCAATTTCAGTCTCTTTTCAATGGCAAACGGACGCATATCAAACAATTTCTCGACCTTTTTTGCGATTTCGCCATCGGTCAAATCAACATTCGCGGTACGATACGTATCCACGAAAATTGAAGTCGGTTCCACTACGCCAATAGCATAACTTACCTGTACTAAAATTTCATCGGCAACACCGGCTGCTACTAAGTTTTTCGCGATATGTCTAGAAGCATAGGCTGCACTTCGATCCACCTTACTCGGGTCTTTCCCGCTAAAGGCACCACCACCGTGAGCTCCTTTTCCACCGTAGGTGTCAACGATAATTTTTCTTCCGGTAAGTCCGGTATCGCCATGTGGTCCGCCGATTACAAATTTCCCTGTCGGATTTATGTGATATTTTATTTGGTCGTCAAAAAGGTTTTGAATCTTCTTGGGAAGTTTCTTTTTCACCTTCGGGATCAGAATCTCGATAATGTCCTTTTTAATCTTAGCCAACATTTTATCATCGTTCTTGTCGAAGGCATCGTGTTGGGTAGAGACTACGATAGTGTCGATGCGTTGAGGCACATTGTCATCAGAGTATTCGATGGTCACCTGCGATTTGGCATCGGGTCTTAGGTATTTTATCTCTTTGTTTGCCCTTCGCAGGTCGGCCAACACCTGTAAAATCTTGTGCGAAATGTCCAAGGCCAAAGGCATGTAATTCGAGGTCTCTTTTGTTGCATAGCCGAACATCATGCCCTGATCGCCTGCACCTTGCTCTTCTTTTTTTCCTCGATCTACGCCCTGATTAATATCTTGGGATTGTTCATGGATCAATGAAATTACTCCACATGAATCTCCACTAAATTGGTATTCTCCTTTGGTGTACCCTATTTTGTTAATAACATCCCGTGCAATGTTCTGTACATCCAAATAGGTGTCACTTTTAACTTCTCCGGCTAAAACGACCTGGCCAGTTGTAACAAGTGTCTCACAAGCCACTTTGCTTTCAGGGTCGAAGGCCAAAAAATGATCTAAAAGTGCATCGCTGATCTGATCGGCGACTTTATCTGGGTGTCCTTCACTTACGGATTCAGAGGTAAAGAGATATGACATATCTTATACTATTTAATTTTATAAATCGGGGATTTGACGGAGTAATCGAAAGAAGCTTGATATTTTTTACTCAATATCAACTGCTTTAGCATTTTTTTCGAGGTTGCAATCAGTCAAATCCCTCCTCGTGTTTGAGAACGCAAAAATATGAAAATTGTTTTGGTAGCAAAGACAATCTTATAAGTTTTGTTCAAAGCGGTAAAAAGTTCTTCGAAATGCACTTGTCTAAAAAGGAATATTTAGGTGCAAGGTCAAATTTGAGGTTACTATTTAAGAAGCACGAATATCTATTACGTATTTAACCTACTATTTTTTCCAAAACTCGATATACTTCGTATATTGTGCGCCATCCCTCAAAGGAAAACACCAACCATAAAATAGCGCAAAAATGCATATTGCCGTTGCAGGAAACATTGGAGCCGGAAAGACCACTTTGACCAAATTATTGGCCAAACATTATAAATGGGAGGCCCACTTCGAAGATGTGGTCGACAACCCCTATCTCGATGATTTTTATAATCAAATGGAAAGGTGGAGCTTCAACCTTCAAATCTATTTTCTTAACCATCGCTATCGACAAATCTTAAAAATTAGGGAAAGCGGCAAGAACATCATTCAGGATCGTACTATTTATGAGGATGCCTTTATTTTTGCCCCCAACCTACATGCGATGGGACTCATGACCAATCGTGACTTTACCAATTATTCCAGTCTTTTTGAACTTATGGAAAGTTTGGTGCAACCACCAGACCTGTTGATATATTTAAGAAGTTCAATACCAAATCTGGTCAAGCAGATACACAAACGCGGAAGAGACTACGAAAATTCTATTTCTATTGATTACCTAAGCCGATTGAACGAACGTTATGAGGCATGGGTACATGGTTATGAAAAGGGAAATCTTCTTGTTATTGATGTGGACAAACTAGATTTTGTTGACAATCCTGAGGATTTGGGCACGATCATCAATAAAATTGATGCAGAAATCAACGGGCTTTTCTAGGTCATTCATATCAAGGTAGCAGCTAAATTTTAAATCAAAGCAGTCCTATTTGCTTGGCATGATCTCTAACCTGATTACTATGCCTTGCAAAAATAACCGGAGTAACTTCAAATTCATCGAACAAGCTGCGAACCCTCTCCATTCTCGTTTTATGGCCAACATCCCTTAAATAAATAACCAATATACGATTCGGATATTCCTCGGCAATTTCCTTATAGATGTCGGCATCGTGTTCACCACTATCCCCTATCAGTATAAATTTCAGCTTTGGGTAGGTTTTTAGAATATTACGAACCTCATGTTGTTTATGAGGCTTTTCCGTATCGTGATTCTTTGTCAAGGCGGCCCTTAAGCTTCTCAATAAAATAGGGCCTTTGGGAAAATTGTTCTTTGTCAGGAAGAATTCTAGATAACGATATAGATTCCAAGGGCTGTTGCTAACATAGAATATAGGATTGGCAGCCTTCCCCGATTTCCCACGATGCAGTTGGTGATAGAGCTCAGCCGCCCCTTTAAGGGGAGTTCGTTTGCCTACGTTCGAAAAAAAAGTGCGGAGAATGGCGCGCCATTTCAAAAAGGAGGCCACCCCGGTCCACAAAATGGTATCGTCGATGTCACTGATAATTCCATATTCGGCATTCTCATTCGGAATCATCATTTCGCCCGGAAAACGGTTTTCGTGTAGAATCTCCCTTTTTAACGAAAAATCAGAATATGAAATTTCATATTTCATCCAACCCTCCTCATTGATTAAGGGACAAAGGTTTTCGATTGGTAAATCAACCAAATAATAGCCCTCATCATTGGTTTCACCTGTAACATCGCGACCATCAGCTAGTTTTATATTCAGGGGTGTATGCCTTATTTCATCGGCATCGAATCGATGATAGGTATTACGAATCAATTTTAAAAGTCCCTTATCCGCCAAGTCGATTTCCTCGTCTTCCAGCGCCCTTCCCCTTATATACAAATGAGTTTTAGTGCCGTAGGTCTGAAAGGCAATAATCTGAAGTTTGTCTTTTTTACCGAATAATCCCATGTTTCCAAATATAAAGAATCACGTTATGCTACAATGGTCTTTAAGCATCAAAAAATTGACCACACTAATTCATAAACGTACTTGGCTCGATCAAAGACGCTTTTCACTCATTCTTCATTTTAGGAGCATGATTTATGCACTAGGTTTAGACGGTAAAACCACCTAAAGCTATCCGATTCCGTGCGCATGGAAATCAGTTGAACTTTAATTAATGTGAAACTCCAAAATATAAAAAGATGGAACCAAAAAAGAATCCGAAAAAAGATTTGAACCGAAACCTAGGACTGTATTTTATAGCGGGACTCGCCCTTGTACTCTTGTTAACCTATGTGGCACTTGAGTGGAAAACGTATGATAAAAAAACCTATGATGTTGGGATGAATAATCCGGATATTGGTATCGAGGAAGAGATTCCACCTATAATTCTCCCAAATATCCCGCCTCCTCCGCCCCCTCCAGTAATGGTCGATAAAATTGAAATAATACCTGAAAATGATAAGAGAGAAGAAACTGTAATTGCCGTAACCGAAACTTTTCCTGATGTACCAATTGCTATTGACAGTGTTATTGTGGACGAATTTGATGAAGATATACCGGTGCCTTTTTCAGTTATCGAAAATGTACCTGTCTTCCCTGGCTGCGAAAAAGAAACTGACAAAAAAGCTTGTTTTAATACTATGATTTTAAAACATGTTAAAAAAACGTTTCGTTACCCAGAAATTGCACAAGAAATGGGCATTCAAGGAAAGGTTTACATGAATTTTGTCATTCAAAAAGATGGAAGTATTGGAAACATTCGAATTATGAGAAGTCCGGATAAGAACTTGGGCGAAGAGGCCACAAGAATCATTGACAAACTACCAAAAATGACTCCCGGAAAACAACGTGGCAAAGCCGTTCGAGTCCCCTTCAGTATTCCCATTACCTTTAAGCTGCAATAAATTCAAAACAAAAAAAGAGGCAAACTTTATAGGTTTGCCTCTTTCAATAGTATACTAATCGAAGGTCACTCTTTTATGACCTCCATTTTTTCAATGGTAATTTCAGTCTCTTTGCCTTTTGAATCAATAGTAGCATTTTCGAATTCTTTCAATTGGGCCTCGACTTCGGCTTGAGTACCTTTAAAGATTTTTTCTTCAGTTACCTTTTCCCCGTTTATCACGGTAGAGTAAGCAATAGTTGCTTCTGCCAAATCGGTATTCTCGGCATTCATAGTCACGGTAATCGTTTTTTCCTCTTGATTGATATCACCTGCCACTCCGGTTACACTCAAAGCGATACTTGGAGCGATGACCAATGCCACAACGGACATCAATTTCAATAGGATGTTCAATGAAGGCCCTGAAGTATCCTTGAACGGATCTCCAACGGTATCACCAACAACGGCTGCTTTATGTGCGTCACTACCTTTACGTCCATCAGATTCGATCATCTTCTTGGCATTGTCCCAGGCACCACCGGCATTCGATTGGAAAATCGCCATCAAAACTCCGGCAGAAGTAACTCCCGCCAATAGACCGCCCAACATTTCCGCACCGCCGATAAATCCGACGGCAACGGGTACGGCGATTGCCAATAGACCCGGCAATACCATTTCTTTGATCGATGCTTTTGTTGAGATATCGACACATTTGTCGTATTCTGCATATCCATCAGCCTCATCAAAAATTCTTCGTTGTTCCGGAGTCGCTTTTGACATATCGGAATCAACAGCGCGCATCACCTCCAAGGCAGCTTTCAATTGTGGGATATCCCTAAACTGACGACGTACTTCTTCGATCATGGCCATCGCGGCACGCCCAACAGCGTTCATCGATAGTGCAGAAAATACAAAAGGAAGCATGGCTCCGACCAAAAGTCCGGCCATAACAGTTGGCTTCGATACATCGATGGAAGTCACATTGGCAACTTTCATAAAGGCAGCAAATAATGCCAATGCCGTTAAAGCAGCAGAGGCAATCGCAAAACCTTTTCCGATCGCGGCAGTTGTATTTCCAACAGCATCCAATTTATCGGTGCGTTCACGAACCTCACTTGGCAATTCGGCCATCTCGGCGATACCACCTGCGTTGTCAGAAATCGGTCCGTATGCATCAACTGCCAATTGTATTCCCGTATTGGCCAACATACCAACAGCGGCAATGGCGATGCCGTACAGTCCGGCAAAATGATGTGAAATCAAGATTGCGGCGGCAATCAATAAAATCGGAATCATAGTAGACATCATGCCCACTCCCAAACCGGCAATTATGTTGGTAGCTGCACCAGTTTCAGATTGTCTAACAATGGAATTTACGGGCTTCGTACCTGTACCAGTATAATATTCGGTAATCTTTCCAACACCAAGTCCTGCGACTAGACCCGCCAAGGTAGCAAAGAAGATTCCGTTTGCACCACTAGGTAATCCTTCAACCGTTTCAGGAATTAAAGCGTGAATAATAAAATAAGAAGCAACGACCATCAATAGGGCAGAGCCAAATTCGCCAATATTCAAAGCTGTTTGCGGATTACCGCCATCTTTGACTTTTACAAAGAAAGTACCGATGATGGACATTATAATACCGACCGCGGCCAAGACCAATGGAAGATAAACAGCGCCCAATCCAGCAAAATCAGGAGTAATGATGAAAGCACCCAAAACCATGGTACCGATTATAGAACCAACATATGATTCAAAAAGGTCGGCCCCCATACCTGCAACGTCACCTACATTATCACCAACGTTATCAGCAATGGTAGCAGGATTCAAAGGATGGTCTTCAGGAATACCTGCTTCAACCTTTCCTACTAAATCCGCCCCGACATCCGCAGCTTTCGTATAAATACCTCCGCCTACACGGGCGAACAGGGCGATAGAAGAAGCCCCCAAAGAAAATCCGGAAAGTACGTTAAGTACCAAACCTAAGTTATCGGCACCGGGCCATATTTCTTGATAAGCCCAAAACAGACTACTAAGACCCAAAACACCCAATCCAACAACGCCTAATCCCATTACGGCACCGCCAGCAAAAGCTACTTCAAGGGCCTTGCCCAATGAAGTACGAGCGGCTTGTGTCGTTCTTACGTTCGCTTTAGTAGCAACACGCATACCGATAAATCCGGCCAATGCCGAACATATCGCACCTACAATAAACGAAACGGCCACCATCCCGTTTGAACCGATCTCGTTGCTCCCTTTGAAGTATAAAAGAACCGCTACGGCAATAACAAAGATGGATAGAATTTTATATTCAGCCTTCAAGAAAGACATGGCACCATCGGCGATATTCTTTGCGATTCGCGCCATCTTGGCATCCCCTACTTCTTGTTTGGAGACCCACATATTCTTGATGAAAACAAAGGCAAGGGCAACTAGCCCAAATACCGGTAAGAACTTCACTATTAATTCCATTCGATTAGTTGTTTATTAGTTTAAATTGGGCGCAAAAATAGTAAAAAACTTCATTTACACCTACATTGATGACGTCTAATAATCATATTACCATGGTTCGGCCTTTACCCTGATGCATACTTTCTTAAACGTAAAAAAGCAACACATTCAAGGTGTTGCTTTTTCAAAACTATACTTGAATTCTTTTTATTTAATACTTACCTCTTCCGTAGGCACATCACTTTTATTGAATCTTCTAACGCATTTCGCCACGATTTCTTTTGCTTCGAGCACATCGCCCCATCCGCCAACATCGACTTTCTTCTTTTCCAAATCTTTATAAACTTTAAAAAAATGCTCGATTTCTTTTAATAAATGAGGATTAAGGTCACTTAAATCGCCCAATTTATCGCTATTTGGATCAGATACGGGCACACAGATTACTTTTTCATCCGGGCCTTTTTCATCGGCCATGTGGAAAACTCCGATCGGTTTTACTTCCATAACACATCCGGGAAAGGTAGGTTCTGTTACTAATACCAGAACATCCAACGGATCGCCATCCAAAGCCAAACTTTCTGGTAGAAAACCATAGTCGGCGGGATACATCATAGAGGAAAAAATCATACGGTCATATCGGATTTTCTTCAACTCAAAATCATATTCATATTTATTTCTGCTTCCTTTAGGGATTTCTATTAAAACATCGAACGATTTAACTTCATCTGCACTCATAACTTTTATATTTAGGGATTGCAAATGTACTTGTATTATTGGATTCGATAGCCTCGAATCGATAAATTGAAAGATTATCAAGTTTGGATGCAGATTCTTGTCTTCGAGTAAAGATTCTCACCGGAGTTTACCCTGAGCGGAGCCGAAGGGCGGGAATGACAAATAAAAATTATTAAAACGAAAATCCAAAAGAACCAGTTATACTAAACGGTCGGGCCTCGGGAGTATCTAAATAGTTACCCCTGAAGTTGAAATCGATTCGGAAAATCTTAAAAATATTTCCCACCCCAATTGAATATTCATAATAAATTTTATCACTTGGCGCCTGCAACGGAATATTTGTCGGAGCGCTTAACGCGATATTCTCATCAGATAGTTCGCCCCAGACACCTCGCAATCCAATGATTTCTCGTAAATCGAGTTTTCGAAGTAACGGGATCCTAGAAAATAATCGTCCGTTGAAGTTATGCTCCAAGTGAACAGCGGTGTACGTATCGGTTACGAACTCATAAAAATCGAGATTCGGAAAGGTATTGTAGAGCGAGAACAGAGTCTGGTTTCCAGGGATTACGTTCAAAAGTCCTAAAGGTACCTCCCCAAAGGTCTTGCCCAATTCCACCGTGCTCAGCAACCGCCCAAAACCACCCAATTGCCAAGGTTGACTGTACGAAAACTGAAGTTTGCTATAGTTGAAATCACTCTGTAGAAAGCCATCGAATCCACGGGTATAGTTCAATAAAAGTGTACTGTAGTCATCATTGATATCATAGCGTTCGACCCCAAAACCGATGACTTTTTTACCTGGGGTATAAATTAATTGGGTATTAATATCGAATTGTTTGATTTCGGAAGAGATACCGGTCGGGGAATCTAGATCTACATAGTCCAAACTAAAAGCATCGGGCAATGCCGAACTCAGGGTTCGGAACGAACTGCCAAAACGAACCCTGAAATTGGTCAGCGGTTCCATCTCTATATTAAAGGTACTGAGGTTGATGTTCGTCAAACGATTGTTGGCCCCTACCGTCAAAATGGAAGAAGAGGCAATGCTCCGACCTAAAACATCATTGGTCGCCGTAAGGTTCAGCCCCAATTGTTCAATATCGCGCCGATTTCCACCGGACAAGATCAATCGTGTTTTTTGATCGACCAACCATTTGCCCGAAATACCGTATTTGCCTTTGTTATCCTTAAAACCATAGGCCATATACCCCTCTATTCGCCAGGGGTCGTTCTGACCGAAATAGGTGCGTAGACCACCTCGTAAACGGATTCCCTCGGCATCGTTATAACCAAAAACACTGTATACATCACCGATATCGATGTTCCATTTGTCCACTTCGATATAACCCGAACCCAGAATACTGATAATGTTGTAATATGATTTGAACTTGGGCACCGTCTTGAGAGTATCGAGCAGTTGATAGACCCCTTTTTCATCTTTGTTCAGGGCTTCCAATCGGTTATTGCCCCAAAAGGTGCTATCACGGTTCATGACCATCGGGTCAAAAGCGTTACGCTCGGCACGATAAAAATCTTTAGGTTTTTTCAAATCGAATTCGTGTCGATCATATACCGTGGTGCGTTTCCCGTAAATTCCCCTTGATTCTTCTTTTTTCGCATAACTGAAATCGGTCAGCATATAATCTCGCTTCAATAGGAAAACCGAGTCGTTCAGCACCTCGAAATCTTGTTCGATATATACTTCCTTGACCCAGTTCAGGTTAGCACTTTTGGTAACTTCAAGATTGATGTTCTTAATCGCATAGGTAGAATCGTTGACCCAAAAATCACCTTTGAACGTCAGTTCGTTTTTACGCCGCGGATAATAGACAATATTGTAGCACCACTTGTTATCGATAAAGGCACTGTCGCGAAGGGCATAGTTGTAAACATCGATTCCGGTTCGTGATAGTGGGCTCGTAAAGCTCTTGTCGAAAAATTTGATGTAATTGTTGTACACATCATATTCGGCGTACATATCTTGTATAAAAGCGGTAATGGCCTGATTGTTCTCAAACCCGGAGTTCTTGCTACCGAGCACATCTTCTTTTTCCTCCCCTAAAACATTATCTCCATACACTTTGGAAAACTTCTCGTTCAGGAAAATAGGCAGATAGGTCTTTCCAGTAATTCGGGAAGTATCCAAATCTTGAAACACGAATTCAAGTCCTTTAAAAATCTTGCTTTTTATCACCGAACTATCGATGGTATTCAAGTCAAATTCTACTTTTTCGTACTTATCGTATTTGTATTGGTCGAACATCCGCAGACCGTTTCTACGTTTTTTCTCCCATATCTTTCGTAGAATATCGATTGCGGGATTGTTCTTTTTGGACTGCTTACCCGCGATCAAGATAACTTCCTTCAGTTCTTCGGTCGCTTCCTTCAACTGAATGTTCATCTCGTAGTTGACCTTTGATGTCAAAGGAATCTCAAGATCTGAAAAGCCGATAAAGGAGACTACAAGTGTATCGTAGGTAACATCCGATTCCATATAAAACCGGCCGTTATCATTGGTAATGGTACCCTCCACGGAATTTTTAAAAAGGATGTTGGCAAACGACACTGGCTCTCCGCCTTCATCGGTCACAATACCACCCACTTTGGTTTGGGCCTGCACCAAAAAAGCAAAAAATAGAAAAACGGGAAAGAAAAATTTGTTCATCAAAATTGGATGTTCTCGATATGGTTTTAGCAAATAGCGTACCATAAAAAATGCTTCGCCGAACGTTGGTCAGCGAAGCGAATGTAGCCTTACAAATTCGTTAACCTTATTTATATAACACTTTCTTAACAGCCTTGATCACATCTTCATGGTTGGGCAACCATTCGGCCAAAAGCACGGGTGAATAGGGTGCAGGCGTATCTGCAGTATTGATTTTTTGTATCGGAGCATCAAGATAGTCAAAGGCATGTGCCTGTATGTGGTAGGTGATTTCAGTGGCCACGTTTCCGAATGGCCAAGCTTCTTCCAATACTACCAGTCGGTTTGTTTTCTTTACAGATGTCAGAATCGCTTCGTAATCCAGGGGTTTTACCGTACGAAGATCGATGATCTCACAACTGATTCCCTCTTTTTCTAGTTCATCGGCGGCTTTGTCGGCTTCCTTGATTATTTTTCCGAAGGAAACAATGGTAACGTCAGAACCTTCTCGACGGATATCGGCTACGCCTATCGGAATGGTATACTCGCCTTCAGGCACTTCCCCTTTATCGCCATACATCTGTTCCGACTCCATAAAAATAACGGGGTCATCATCGCGAATGGCCGATTTTAACAATCCCTTTGCGTCTGCAGGATTCGATGGCACAATTACTTTCAGACCCGGGCAGTTGGCATACCAACTTTCAAAAGCCTGGGAATGGGTTGCCGCCAATTGTCCTGCAGAAGCAGTCGGCCCTCGAAAAACAATGGGGCACGGAAACTGTCCACCCGACATTTGCCTGATTTTAGCGGCATTGTTGATGATCTGATCGATACCGACCAAGGCAAAATTAAATGTCATAAATTCGATGATGGGTCGATTACCGGTCATGGTAGACCCTACTCCGATACCCGAAAACCCAAGTTCCGAGATAGGGGTATCAATAACACGTTTGGCACCGAACTCGTCCAGCATTCCTTTTGAAGCCTTGTATGCGCCATTGTACTCGGCAACTTCCTCACCCATCAAATAAATGGATTCGTCTCTGCGCATCTCCTCTGACATGGCCTCGGCAATGGCTTCCCTAAATTGTAACGTCTTCATATTTGAAGTATATTATTATGGAGTCTCTATTTTCACGTGTGTTAAAAACGCAAGCAAAAATAGGAAAATATATGTCAACGAATGTCGGGTTCCGTTTAAAAAACTTTACAAAATTTACTATGCATGCATAGTATTTTATAAAAAGTTTCCATATCTTCGTGAGGTCAATTTTAAAGACTTTACTGCATGAAAATTTTAGTTTGTATAAGTAATGTACCGGACACTACTTCGAAGATAAATTTCACCGATGGCGACACCAAATTCGATGCTAATGGTGTGCAATTCGTCATCAATCCGAATGATGAATTTGGGCTGACCCGCGCCATGTGGTTCAAGGAAAAACAAGGTGCCACGGTGCATGTGGCTACCGTAGGCGAAGCAAATGTTGAGCCTACCATGCGGAAGGCTTTGGCCATCGGGGCCGATGAGGCCATTCGGGTAAACGCAAACCCTACCGACGGATTTTTCGTCGCACAACAACTTGCCGCAGTCGTGAAAGACGGTGGATATGATCTCGTAATCGGCGGAAGGGAATCCATCGACTACAATGGTGGTATGGTTCCTGGAATTCTTGCAACACTATTGAACATGAATTTCGTGAATACCTGTATTCAGTTAGAGGTCGACGGAAATAACGTTTTGGCCACACGCGAAATCGACGGGGGAAAGGAAAAAATCAGTACTACCCTTCCCGTTGTCATTGGCGGACAAAAGGGATTGGTCGAAGAAAAAGATCTTAAGATTCCGAATATGAGGGGAATCATGCAAGCACGCCAAAAGAAATTGAATGTCGTTGAACCCGTCGATGCCGTAAATGCAACTGCGGATACCAAATTTGACAAACCTGCGCCCAAGGGAGCGGTAAAACTCGTGGATTCAGTAGATGAACTGGTGAATCTCTTGCATAATGAAGCCAAAGTCATCTAGCGATGACAAGTTCAAAAAAACAAATTCCAATGAATTGTTTTGAAATTTGGTGCTTGGGATTTGGAATTTTAACCCAACAGTGAGCACCGAGCTTTTAGAAAAGTCTCAAAACCAAGGAAAATAAAACAAAATATATGTCAATCCTAGTATATACCGAATCAGAAAACGGAAAATTCAAAAAAAGTGCCTTCGAAGTAGCATCGTATGCAAGTGCGGTCGCCAAACAAATGGGAACATCTGCCACGGCCATCAGTTTTAATGCCGATAACACCGACGGTCTTGGCAGCTATGGAATTTCTAAAGTGTTGAACGTTGCAGATGACAAACTCAAAACATTCAATGCCAAAGCCTATGCACATGCTATCACCGAGGCCGTGGAAAAAGAGGGCGCCAAAGTAATTATTGTCAGCTCGAGTACCGATTCTAAATTTTTGGCCCCGATCGTGACCGCCAAATTGAAGGCGGGTTATGTACCGAATGTGGTAGAAACGCCTGAAGGTACGAGTCCACTAACCGTAAAACGGACCGCATTCAGCAATAAGGGTTTCGCGCATACCAAAATCAATACCGATATCAGTATAATCGGGGTCTCCAATAATGCGTACGGAGTTCATGAAAACAATGTAAGCGCTTCTGTGGAAGATTTTAATCCTTCCCTAAGCGATAGTAATTTTACCGTGAAATCCGTTGAAGTCGATAAAGTGGTGGGTAAGGCCACTATTGCCGATGCCGATATTGTAGTTTCAGCAGGAAGAGGCTTGAAAGGTCCCGAAAACTGGGATATGATAGAAGAACTGGCCGATATTTTAGGAGCTGCCACAGCTTGCTCAAAACCCGTTTCGGATATGGGCTGGAGGCCACATGGAGAACATGTAGGCCAGACCGGGAAACCTGTTGCCAGTAATCTTTATATCGCTATCGGAATCTCCGGTGCGATCCAACATTTGGCCGGAGTAAGCGCTTCTAAAACCAAAGTGGTAATCAATAACGACCCAGAAGCCCCTTTCTTTAAGGCAGCGGACTACGGAATCGTCGGCGATGCGTTCGAAGTAGTTCCACAGCTCATCGAAAAATTAAAGGAATTTAAGGCGCAGAACTCTTAAAATTTGCTATTTTGCGCCTCCGTAAGGGCTGTTTAAATATATCTCATAAGAGAATGAGATGCCCTATATTTAAACAGCTTTTTGTATTTTTATAAGGATATGAGCTTAGTAAGATTAAAGATAAAGGGAATATCGTACAGCCAAACTCAAAATGGTGCCTATGCCCTTATTTTGAATGAAGTGGAAGGGGACCGAAAACTACCCATCGTTATCGGGGCCTTTGAGGCCCAGTCCATTGCCATTGCCCTTGAAAAAGAGATTAAGCCCCCACGACCCTTGACCCACGACCTCTTCAAGAATTTTGCTGACCGGTTCGATATCGTCATCAAACAGGTCATTATCCATAAATTGGTCGATGGCGTTTTTTATTCCAGTATCATCTGCGAACGGGATAAAATCGAGGAAATTATCGATGCCCGTACTAGCGATGCCATTGCCTTGGCCCTTCGATTCGATGCACCGATTTTCACCTACAAGACCATATTGGACAAGGCCGGTATCTTTTTGAAATTCTCTTCCAAGGACAAAGACAAGGATGAAAAAGACGACAGTATCATGGTCGATGAAATCTTGCAAGAAGGTGAGACCGTAGAAATCGATTCTGGCGTTGCCGGTGCCTTTAAAGAACTTACCCTGGAAGAGCTGCACAAAGAACTTGACAAGGCCGTAGCAAACGAGGACTACGAAAAGGCCGCCAAACTTCGTGACGAAATTTCGAAACGAAATTAACTAACCGACAAGCCAATATGAAAAGCCAGCTACGGATTCTATTGCTTGTTTTCTTCATTTCGGTTTTTGCATTTTCCCAGAACAGTACCCCCGTAGACACTTTACAAACCGCATTGGATAATATTTCGGTCAGCGAAACTACCGCAACTATTTCCGAAATGGTGCCCAACGAGGGGTTTACGATTACCAGTCTTTGGAGGGGTATTTTAGGAATGGCCGTTTTAATCCTTATTGCCTTTCTCTTTAGCGCTAATCGAAGGGCCATTAATTGGCGCACCGTAGGTATTGGACTTGCGCTTCAATTGCTGATTGCCATCGGAGTCTTGAAAGTACCCTTTGTACAATGGATCTTTAAAAAATTGGGGCAGGTTTTTGTGAGTATTCTTGACTTCACAAGGGCGGGAAGCAAGTTTCTGTTCGAAGGTCTTGTAGTCGACACCACTACTTTTGGCTATATTTTTGCCTTTCAGGTCTTGCCCACGATAATTTTCTTTTCCGCCTTGACTTCGTTGTTGTTTTATTTGGGGGTCATTCAAAAAGTGGTCAAGGCATTGGCTTGGTTGTTGTCCAAAAGTCTTGGTATTTCGGGGGCCGAAAGTCTTTCGGTAGCAGGAAACATTTTTTTGGGTCAGACCGAAGCACCCTTATTGATCAAAGCCTATTTGGAAAAAATGACCAAGTCTGAAATACTGTTGGTGATGATAGGCGGTATGGCGACCGTTGCAGGAGCTGTTTTGGCCGCTTACATCGGATTTCTTGGAGGTGAGGACGCGGCCCTACGTCTCGTTTTCGCAAAACATCTATTGGCTGCATCCGTAATGGCGGCACCGGGTGCGATCGTCGTTTCCAAAATACTTTATCCTCAGACCGAAGCCGTGAATACCGATGTGCATGTTTCTTCCGATAAAATTGGGGCCAACATCCTCGATGCCATCTCGAACGGAACCACCGAGGGACTAAAATTAGCTGTGAACGTTGGTGCTATGTTACTGGTTTTTGTGGCTATTATCGCCATGATTAATGGTATTCTAGGCTATGCCGGCGACCTGACGAATTTTAATGGCTGGATCGCTGAAAATACGGCTTATGAAAAATTCTCGCTGGAAGCCATTCTGGGAACTATTTTCGCCCCATTGATGTGGCTGATCGGTATCGCTAAAGAAGATATCATGCTCATGGGACAACTCTTGGGCATTAAATTGGCAGCCAGTGAATTCGTCGGCTATATTCAATTGGCCGAATTAAAAGATATGGCAACTTCGCCACATTTGAAATTTAACAAATCGGTCATCATGGCCACTTATATGTTATGCGGATTTGCCAATTTTGCCTCTATCGGCATACAGATCGGGGGTATTGGTTCTTTGGCCCCGGGCCAGCGCAAAACCCTTTCCGAATTTGGAATGAAAGCTGTTTTGGGCGGGTCTTTGGCTTCTTTGCTTTCGGCTACCATTGCAGGGATGATCTTGGGCTAGGGAGGTCAAGGTCCAGAGGTTAAAGGTTAAAGGTTAAAGGTTAAAGGTTAAAGTTAGAATATGAGAAACTTTAGGGAACTTGAAGTTTGGAAAGATTTAAGAAAACTGGTTAAAGAAATCTACCTTATCACAAAACAATTACCTCAAGAAGAAAAATACGGATTGATATCGCAGATAAATCGATGTGTTATTTCAATACCTGCGAATATTGCAGAAGGTTCATCAAAGTATTCACAAAAAGATTTTGTTAGATTTTTACAAGTTAGTCTTGGTTCAGCTTACGAATTGGAATCCCATTTAATTCTCTGAACTGATATGGAATTCATCAAATCCAAAGATCTTTCTCCAATTATAGATAAAATTCAAGTTTTGCAAAAGCGTATCGCCTCGTTAATAAAATATAATAACTCAAAGCATTAGACTTTTGACCTTTTACCCATAACCCTTTACCTTTAACCCCACGATGAAACAATACCACGACTTACTAAAACACGTACTAGAAACCGGTAACCAAAAAGGAGACCGCACCGGTACAGGTACGATTAGCGTTTTTGGGCACCAGATGCGTTTTGACCTTAGCGAAGGTTTCCCGATGGTCACGACCAAAAAGTTGCACTTGAAGTCCATTGTATATGAATTACTTTGGTTTTTAAAGGGAGATACGAATGTTGGTTACCTTCAAGAAAATGGAGTACGTATTTGGAACGAATGGGCCGATGAAAACGGAGATTTAGGCCCTGTCTACGGACACCAATGGCGCAACTGGAACAATGATGACATCGATCAAATCAAAGAGGTCATCCATTCCTTAAAGAATAATCCGAATAGCAGGCGTATGATGGTCACGGCTTGGAACCCCAGCGTGTTGCCCGATACTTCGAAACCGTTTGCAGAAAACATAGCGAACGGTAAGGTAGCGCTTCCCCCTTGCCATGCTTTTTTTCAATTTTATGTGGCCGACGGAAAATTGTCTTGCCAACTCTATCAAAGAAGTGCCGATATCTTTTTGGGGGTTCCTTTTAACATTGCTTCCTACGCTCTATTTACCATGATGATGGCACAAGTCTGCGGATACGAACCTGGAGATTTTATTCATACGTTTGGCGATGCGCATATCTACAACAACCACATGGAGCAGGTCGAACTTCAATTGAGCCGAGAGCCAAGGCCGTTGCCCAAAATGATACTCAACCCCGAAGTCAAGGATATCTTCGATTTTAAATTTGAGGACTTTACATTAGTGGACTATAATCCGCATCCACATATTAAGGGGGTTGTCGCGGTTTAATAGTGCTCCATTTCGAAAGGGTTAAAATTAAATTCTATTTTGGTAAGGTCCAATTAGGTTTTTTTAGAAATTGAAAAGTAAGCAAGCTGTTGGTCGTTCGACCAATACGCTGAACCTTCTAAATTCAATTTTCGATGTCCAAAGAAAAACCTGATTTCTCAAAACTCAAGGCCCTTTTTATCAATTGCACCCTTAAAAAATCACCAACAAAAAGTCACACTCGCGGATTGATGGATGTTTCCATGGACATTATGAAATCTGAAGGGGTTGAAGCAGAAGTGTTGCGATTGGTGGATTATGATATTCCTGTAGGCGTACAGCCCGATATGACAAAAGAGGGGTTCGAGAAAGACGACTGGCCCGAAATTTATAAAAAAGTCGATGCGGCCAATATATTGGTTATCGGCACTCCGATTTGGTTGGGCGAACGTTCGTCCATCGCCTCAAAACTCATCGAACGTTTGTATGCCATGAGTGGCATGCAGAACGACAAAGGGCAATATATCTATTACGGAAAAGCCGGTGGTTGTATCATTACCGGCAACGAAGATGGTGTCAAACACTGTGCTATGGGCATGTTGTATGCCCTACAGCATTTAGGGTATAGTATTCCGCCACAAGCAGATGCGGGTTGGATCGGAGAAGTAGGTCCCGGCCCTAGCTATTTGGATGAGGAAGCCGATGCCAAGAACAATGATTTCACGAATCGAAATACCACTTTTATGACTTATAATTTGATGTATTTGGCCAAAATGCTCCAAGAGAACGGTGGTTATCCTGCATACGGAAACTCTCGTGCAGCGTGGGATGATGGCACCCGATGGAAATTTGAAAATCCCGAGTACAGATAAACCCCGACCTCAACGGATTAAATCAATGTTAAATCTTTTTGCGACCGTACCTCCGTTTTCATATTCCTTATCTTTATTCCATAATCATTTGCTATGATATTGACAGATTCTCTTTTGGAATTCTTCGTTGAGACCCGAAAACATACCGAAGCCCTTTGTGAACCCTTGGAAATCGAAGATTATGTGGTGCAACCCATTGTAGATGTTTCGCCTCCTAAATGGCACTTGGGCCATTCCACTTGGTTTTTCGAGGAATTTATTTTGAAACCCCATGCCAGGGATTATATCCTTTTTAATGATGATTTTAGCTTTGTATTCAATAGCTATTACGAGACAGTCGGTAAGCGCGTGGTGCGCTCTGACAGGGGAAACCTTTCGAGACCTTCGGTTAAAAAGGTTTATGAATACCGAAACTATGTGACCCAGGCCATAAAAGCGTTATTCGAAGACAATTCCGATTCAAAATTGCACGACCTTCTCGAAATCGGCATACATCACGAAAAGCAGCACCAAGAATTATTGTTGACCGATATCAAATATATTTTGGGAAACAATCCGCTGCTTCCGGTATATTCCAATGATTTTAAAGAGCACTCGGCCGAAGACCATGTGCAAGATTGGATATCTATCGAAGAAGGCATCTATGAAATTGGTCATAACTCGGACGACTTCTGTTACGACAACGAATTGAGTAGGCACAAGGTGTATCTCAATCCGTATGAAATATCCAATAAATTGGTGACCAATCAAGAATTCATTGAATTTATAAAGGACGGAGGCTACAAAAAATTTAACCTCTGGCATGCCGAAGGCTGGGATTGGGTCAACCAGAACAATATCGAGTCACCTTTATATTGGCACAAAATTGACGGGCAATGGCAGCATTACACTTTGGGCGGACTAAAAAAAATAGCAGAAAATGCTCCGGTTACCCATATTTCCTATTTTGAAGCCTTTGCCTTTTCCCAATGGAAAGGATGCCGCCTACCGACCGAATTCGAGTGGGAAGCGGCCCAAAATTATTTTCGCTGGGGCCAACGCTGGGAATGGACGGAAAGTGCCTACCTACCCTACCCAAATTATCAAAAGGCGGAAGGCGCATTGGGCGAATACAACGGCAAATTCATGGTCAACCAAAAAGTGTTGCGTGGTGGCTCGGTAGCTACGCCCACTAAACACACTAGACCGACCTACCGCAATTTTTTTCAAACAAATTTAAGATGGCAATTTACCGGGTTACGGTTGGCCAGATAATTCCGAAACATATTTTATGCATAAACAGATAGCAACACTATTTGAAACCCAGTTCGAGAAAGATGTACATACCGGATTGACCGATTATCCAAAGCATTTGTCCTCTAAATATTTCTATGATGCCAAGGGCGATACACTGTTTCAGGATATCATGCACATGCCCGAATACTATTTAACGGATTGTGAATTCGAAATTCTTGACGAATACAAACAAGAAATCACAGATCTGTTCACTTTAGGGAATACAAATTTCAATCTTATCGAATTGGGTGCCGGTGATGGTAAAAAAACTAAAATACTTTTAAAGCATTTCTCGGAAAAAACTATAGATTTTACCTACCAACCCATTGATATCAGTCAAAATGTTTTAAATCAGTTGGAGGAATCGCTACAAAAAGAGCTTCCAAACGTTCAAGTAAAAACGCAACAGGGAACCTATTTTGAAACGCTGGAGCGAATTAATTCTAACAACGGGACGAAAAAAGTTATCCTTTTTTTAGGAAGTAATATCGGCAACTTGCTACACCCACAGGCAATTGAATTTTTACAAAGTGTGCAAGAACTGATGCAAGAAGATGATCTTTTTTTCGTGGGCTTTGACCAGAAGAAAAATCCGCAAACGATATTAGATGCCTACAATGACAAAACCGGAATCACGGAAGCCTTTAACAAAAATGTTTTAACTCGGATCAACAACGAAATGAAAGCCGATTTTAACCTCGATGAATTTCTTCATTGGGAGGTATATGACCCCGAAACCGGCACTGCCAAGAGTTATTTGGTCTCTAAAAAAGAACAGTCCGTGTACATAGAGAACTTGCGCCTTAAAGTTGATTTCAAAGCTTGGGAAACGATTCATACCGAAATTTCCCAAAAATATGACGACCGTACCGTACAATGGCTCGCGGAGAAATCAGGACTGCAAATTGAAAACGTGTTTATGGATTCAGAAGGGTATTATAAGAATTATGTGTTCAAAAAGAGACGCTAGACGCTAGACGCTAGACGCTAGACAAAATTATTTTTTAAACCTTTGAACTTGAACTTGAAAATATGAAAGCCATCTGGAACAACACGGTAATCGCAGAAAGCGATGACACAATAGTTATTGAGAACAACCACTACTTTCCTGCGGATAGTATAAAAAAAGAATATTTTAAAGAGAGTGATACCCACACCACTTGTCCGTGGAAAGGGCAAGCATCATATTACTCCCTAGAAGTAGACGGCAAAGAAAATCAAGATGCCGCTTGGTATTATCCCGAAGTTAGCGAATTGGCCAAATCGATAAAAGGCAGGGTCGCTTTTTGGAAAGGGGTATCGGTCGAAAAGTAAAAGTCTTTGCAAGAGCCTGAAAATATTGAAGCTACTTTCATAGATAAAGGCGACACGGCAAACCGTTGAATCTTTTCGACAATTTCGACGGATGGCTTTCCCCGATAATTATCTGGATCGCAATGACAGGCACAAAAAAAGGCCCCAAAGTTAAAAACTTTCGGGCCTTTTTAAATTTCTTTCCGCTAATTAAAGCTCAAGAACAGCGTTTTCGCCACCTGCGAAATCGTTCCACTGGAAACGGTCTGCCTCGGGCTCGTTCACGTAGTTACCATCGATAATGTACTTAAACTCGAAAGTACCTTCTTTAGGAAGTTCCAAAGTACCTTTGAAGTTTCCGTTCTTTTGTTTTGTCAACGAACTTGCCTTGTTAGCTTTCCAGTTGTTGAAATCACCAACAACCGCTACTTTTTTTGCTTCTTCTGCAGGTACAGTAAAAGTCACCTTACATACTGGTTTGCTTTTTAAATACTGTTTTTTAATAGCCATGATAAAAATATTTTAAATTAAATTGGATTTTGTCGTTTTTAAATTCGCTGCAAAACTACTACATTAAAATGCTCATTTACAATGACTAATGTCATTTTTATCATTTTCACAATATTTTGGCATCAATTAACACCGAATTCCAAAAAAAGCCAATTTAATTTTCAAGTAGCTAAATTCTATATCCCTTTTTTTAAGATTTCTACTATTTTATCTATGTCATTTTCAGTATTATAGAAGTGAAAACTGAGTCGAATTCCATCGCCCCGTTGTGCACAGACCACTTTTTCTTTCGATAGATGATTATATAGACTATCATCTCCCTTGACATTGAAGATGGTACTATGATCTTTTCGTTGGGTGATATCATCATTAAATAATCCAAGGTCGGTAAAATTCTCCCTTGCTTTCTTAGAGAGTCGTTTGTTCTGCGCTGCGATATTATCTATTCCGATACCATTGAGAAAATCAAGTGAGAATTTCAGGCTTCCAAAATTGAAGGTATCCAAATGACCTGGCTCAAAGTGTTTTGCGAATCGAACGAAATTCCGCATTTCCTTATTGGCGTTCGCGGCACTAAAGCCGATCGACTTTACCGAAAAGCATTCTTGAACATGATCTTTGAATAGTAGAAAACCATTACCATAACCTGCCAACAGCCATTTGTAGGCACTAGCCCCTAAAATATCTATTGCCGAATCTTCAAAATCAAAACGCTCCGTGCCGCAATACTGTGTGCCGTCGGCTATTATTATTAAATCGGGATATTCTTCTTTTACTTTATTAAGAAATTTCAAATCGATTTTAATTCCGTTGAGCCATTGAACAAGACTTAAGGCCAAGACCGAGAAATTTCCGTTCCTCAGTGTTTCCCAAATATTTTCCTCTAAGCGGGAATCTATCTTTGCATACTCAATAGAAAAACCTCTATCCTCAAAAGGCCAATTGACGGAGGGGTAGTCGTTTTCTAGTAGTAATATTTTGCCTTTTTTATCCAATCCTTCCAAGAGCAAGTTCAATCCCAGAGAAAAATTAGGCACCAAAGCTACATTTTCAACCTTACAGCCCAAAAAAGCAGCCAAAGCTTTTCTCGCACCGGGAATATAATTCTGCATTGCATCAGCCCGTGTAGCACTAGCCTCGTTCAGAAAGTCGATACTATGCTGTTTACGCCATTCGGTGAGACTTCGGTACATGAGACCTGAAGCGGCGGTATTGGCATAGATACATTCAGTAAGGATCGGAAACTCGTTTTGAATATTTTGCATTAACCCTGAATTTTAATCTCTATCGATTCGCTTATCTTTGTGGTTAAAGATAGGTATTCGCATGTTCTCGAAGAACAAGAAAAAATCTGAAGTCAATCTGGAACAGCACGATTTGTTGGAGACCGCCCACGCGCGTATCAAACAGAAAAAAAGGTTGTACTTGCACTTTGTAATCTTTCTGATCGGGAGCGTTTTTTTGATTTTTGTCAATAAAATACTTAACTATTGGGAAACCTATGATTGGTTCCTATGGGCGATTACCTTTTGGGCTTTCTTATTCGCAATTCATGTCTTCAATGTATTCGTGACCCAAAAATTCATGGGCAAGGAATGGGAACGTACCCAACGTGAAAAGCTCGTATTAAAACAGAAGAATCGAATAGCCGAAATTCAAAAAGAGATCGAAACGGAATTTCCGCTATCCCAGATCAATAAAAAAAAAGAGCTGTGAGCACTGTTTGTATGATAGCCGCTGCCGCGGAAGACAATTCATTAGGCAAAGACAACGACTTGCTTTGGCACTTGCCCGACGATTTCAAACGTTTCAAGAAATTGACTTCAGGGCGTAAAATTATCATGGGCCGCAAGACTTTTGAGAGTTTTCCGAAACCCCTACCCAATCGCATTCATATTATTATTACCAGAGATAAAAAATACCAAGCGCAATTTGACGATTGCATTGTGGTCCATTCTTTAGAAGAAGCCATAAAACTTATTGAAAACGAAGAACTTTCATTTGTTATCGGGGGCGGGGAAATCTATAAGCAAGGTGAACATTTTGCAAATAAAATCGAATTGACCCGAGTGCATGCCACCTTTGAAGATGCAGATACCTTTTTTCCTGAAATCAATGATAAAATCTGGAAATTGGTAAAGGAAGAATATCATTCAAAGGATGAAAAGCACAAATATGATTTTACGTATTTGACGTATGTTCGGAGGTCATTATCCTAAAAATCCAAATAAGAAACCTCAACAACATCACTACCCTTTAGAAAATTCTCCAAAACTGTAAGGTTTCCATTGGTGCGAAAGATTGCGGAACCTTTATTAATCGAATCGTTCAATATATCTTCTTGTTCCAATATAGCCTTTGTCTGCCGTGCTACCGCTTCCCCCGAGTCGATGATTTTGACATGTTCGGGAAGCATGGTTTTTAGCTTCGGAATAAGGTAGGGGTAATGGGTACACCCCAAAACCAAATAGTCGATTCCTTCGGCCAACATGGGCGCTATAAATTTCTCCAAAAGCGAATGCATCTCTGTGCCATCTATTTTTCCCGATTCGATCAATTCAACCAATCCCCTTCCCTCTTGTTCGATTATTTTGATTCCGTTGGCATGGTTCTCCGAAGTACTGTGAAAAAGGCCGCTCGATAAAGTGCCTTTCGTCGCCAGAACACCGACTGTTTTCGATTTTGATTGTAATGCCGCGGGCTTGATGGCAGGTTCGATACCGATAAAAGGAACTTTATAATTTTTTCTCAAGTAATCGATGGCATTCGTGGTGGCCGTATTGCAGGCGACTACAATAATCTTACAACCTTGATCCAACAAAAATTCGGTGTTCTTAATACTCAGACGAACAATTTCGTCCTTTGGTTTTTCACCATAGGGTGCGTTCAAACTATCAGCTAGATAAATTGTAACCTCATTGGGCATCAGGGTGTGGATTTCATTCCAAATGGAAGTACCACCTACCCCGGAATCGAAAATACCAATGGGATTTGCTTTCATTTCATGCGACGTATTATTCCAATACCTGTGGAATCGGTTGCCCCGTAGTGCCGTTCGGAAAAGAGATTCCCAACAAAGCCGCTATGGTCGGAGCGATATCTGGAATTTCCGTGCGTTTGATCGTACTCCCTTTTTTGATTCCCTTTCCGTAAAAAAGCAAGGGTGAATGCGTATCGTAGACTTGTGGCGAACCATGGGTAGAACCCGTTTCGGTATACGTAATAAAACCTGGACTTAGAACAAGAAGAATATCCCCCGAACGTTTTTGGTTATACCCGTTCTGCAAAATATAGGGTATACCCTTGGTGTATTCGTTCTGCCACATTTGATGACCGGTATACACCCTATCGATATTCTCGTAGGTCAATAGCTCGTTGGCTATGGTCCGTTGTACTTCGGCAACGTCCATATCCAGATTCTGAATAATCTTATGATCCAAGAACAATTGATAATTTGAGCTATTTTTAATCAAGTCCGTAGTACCGAATTTATAATTCAGAAACTCGCTGAATTGGGCGACCATTGCCTCTCCATCAAAATAACCTGCCGGTATTTTTTGATCTCTTAAATAAGCGGGTACTTCAACAGCACCGTGATCCGCCGTCAGAAAGACGGTATATTCTTCTTTACCTACTTTTTTGTCCAAGGCCTTGAACAATCGTGCCAAATCTTCATCCAATCGTAAATAGGTATCCTGCACCTCTTTGGAGTTGACCCCGTATTTATGGCCCACATAATCGGTACTCGAAAAACTGATGGCCAAGAAATCCGTGATCATATCAGAACCCAAACTTTCCCCTTCCAGAGCTGCCAAAGCAAAATCGGTCGTCAGACTGTTGCCATACGGAATGGCTTTAATAAATTCAAAATCTTTGGTCTTGTCCAATAGATTCGGGGTGCTGTGCGGAAATATCGGGGCGGTCTCAGTTTCAAAAAGTCCTTCGTAGGCATTATTATCCAGTCCACTTTCCAAATAAGTATTGATATCCTTTAAGGTGGTCCAAGGCTTTTTGTATTGCCTTATCTTATCTGAGGCATTAAAATCCTGAACCCATTTGGGCAATTCGTCCATGTAATAAGAACTCGTGATCCATTGCCCTTCATCCGCACCTTGAAACCAATAGGCCGCATTGGCGGTATGCCCACCGGGAATCACGGCTCCCCGGTCTTTTATGGCAACAGCTATGGTTTTTCCGCGCATTTGCGTATGCAAGCGTAGCTCGTCGGTTATAGTCGTAACGTTCATACGATGGGGCGACATTTTACCGGCATCGGAAGCCGTGCCTACCGACGTAAAAGTACTATCCGAAGCACAATAAACGGACTGGCCCGATTCTTTATCGTACCAATCGTTTCCGATAATACCATGTGTCGCCGGGGTAGTGCCTGTATAAACCGAAGCATGGCCCGGACCTGTACTCGTCGGGGCGTAATTGAAGTGATTATTTTTACAATTGAAACCTTCATTGACCAAACGTTTAAAACCATCATCCCCATAATGGTTCCAAAAACGCGTCAAATAATCATAGCGCATTTGATCGACCACAATGCCCACTACTAATTTCGGAGTAGTCCTTAGCTCAGTCTCATTCTGCTCTTTGGATTTTTTTTGGGCTAAGGAATTTTCTGTCCATAGAAACAATGAAAATCCCATTAATAAAAGGGTTATATTTTTCTTCTGCATTTTATAATTCTTGTAGGCACAAAAATATATAAATAAACTCTTTAATGTTTATTGGAAGGTTAAAAGACATTCATTATTGCTATTTTTACCAACAGAAATCTATCTTTAGTACATGAACTACCTTACTTCGATCGGCGCCTATGCCATTATGGTTCGAGAGGTTTTTAAAAAACCCACCAAGTGGCGAATAATGAGGGCACTGATCCTAAAGGAAATAGATGAGTTGATCTATGGTTCGCTGGGCATCTTAATCTTTATTTCATTTTTTATCGGAGGGGTCGTTGCTATTCAGACTGCATTGAACTTGACCAATCCCCTATTACCGGGGTATTTGGTCGGTTTTGCCACCCGACAATCAGTTGTTTTGGAATTTGCCCCTACTTTTTGTTCGATTATCATGGCCGGAAAAGTCGGCTCCTATATCACTTCAAGTATTGGTACCATGCGGGTGACCGAACAAATAGATGCCCTTGAGGTAATGGGAGTGAATGCCTTGAACTATTTGGTATTTCCTAAAATCATTGCGCTGCTTTTGTATCCCTTTATTATTGCAATTTCAATGTACGTAGGCATTTTTGGCGGTTGGTTCGCCGGGGTCTTCGGTGGGTTTAGTACCAGTGCGGATTTTGTGACGGGCCTACAATTGGACTTTATTCCTTTTCATATTACCTATGCGTTCATCAAGACGCTGGTATTTGCTTTTATTCTGGCCACCATACCTTCATTTCACGGTTTTTATATGAAAGGTGGAGCGCTGGAAGTCGGTAAGGCCAGTACCACTTCTTTTGTATGGACCAGTGTGGTCATCATTATTCTGAACTATATTCTTACACAATTAATGTTGGGCTAATGATAGAAGTAAAGAACATACACAAATCGTTTGGTGAGGCACATGTTTTAAAAGGCATTACGGCAACCTTTGAAAAGGGGAAGACCAATCTTATTATTGGGCAAAGTGGATCCGGAAAAACCGTTTTTCTAAAATGTCTTTTAGGGCTTTTCACTCCCGAAGAAGGTACTATCGCTTATGATGGCAAGATCTATGATGAGCTTTCAGGGGATGAAAAGCGCAATCTACGCCAAGAAATGGGCATGGTATTTCAAGGCAGTGCCCTTTTTGATAGTATGACCGTTGAAGGAAACGTAATGTTTCCCATGGAAATGTTTACCAAACAATCAAAATCTGAAATGCAAGACCGCGTCGATTTCGTATTGAAGCGCGTAAACTTGATCGATGCGCACCATAAATTTCCTTCTGAAATCTCCGGAGGGATGCAAAAAAGGGTAGCCATTGCTAGGGCCATTGTAATGAATCCCAAATACCTTTTCTGTGACGAACCCAATTCTGGGCTTGATCCCAAAACGGCCATCTTGATCGACAACCTCATTCAGGAGATTACCGATGAATATAATATCACGACGGTAATCAATACCCATGATATGAACTCGGTCATGGAAATCGGTGAGAAAATAGTTTTTCTCAAAAACGGGTTGAAGGAATGGGAGGGCACGAACAAAGAAATTTTTAAGACCGACAACGCGGCCGTGACCAACTTTGTATATTCTTCGGAGCTTTTCAAAAAAGTACGCCAGATGTATATCGAGGAACGGAATTAATCAAGCAGTTAGCAAAACTATTTTGGCTTGGTGAGATGTTCTTAGAACTACTCGAAAACCCAGCTTAGTGCGAAAATTATCGTCCCGCTGTTTCCCTGAGTTGTACCGTACTATCGTTCAAACGTATTTTCAACCAATCGAGCATCTTTTTATTCAACCTCTCCTTTTGGTCGGCTTGTAAATCACTGTTCCATTTAATCTCAAAAATCGTAAGCGTATCGGTGTTTTTGAAATTTGTGCGCACCGCATTGGCATATTCAATCGATTCAAGATTTTCATAGTTCGCTTTTGCCTCTGCGCTTACACTACTGAACGGAATCTGTTTTCCGGCATATCTTTTATAGCGGTTCAATTCGTTTTCAAGCAACTTAATCTTATCATCCTTACCCAACAATACGTTTTTCTGTGATTCGTAAAGTTCGTTCACATATTTAAGTTGGTCCAGCTCCTCATTGCCACCTCCTTGGATTATTTTCAAATCACAATCTTTCAATTTTGAAAATTCGCCCATTTGCGATTTCCATGTGGCAATAACATTCTCGGGCACAGTTTCATTTCCCATAAAAACAAGTTCTATCATCGGGTTTTTACCCTCTCTATACTCAATGTCGGTAAAATCTTCCATAAACCTTCCGGATTCTGAAAACTGATACGGTGCCACTTTTTCCTCGATAAATTCTTGGGCCTGATTTCTGAACAGCGATTCTTGAAGGGCTCCCCAGAAAGTAATCCCTGCAGGAATCATCACCAAAACGGCCAAAGCAGAAGCGACCCTACCGATAAAACGTCTTCGTTGCGAATTCGCGTAACGCACCATCGGAAAACGCAATAGCTTGATGACCAAAAAAGTTGCCAAGGCAATGAAAATTGTATTGATCGTAAAGAGATACATAGCTCCCCACGCGAATTTGTAATTACCGATGGCAAGTCCGAAACCTACCGTACAAAGGGGCGGCATCAGTGCGGTAGCGATCGCCACACCAAAAATCACCGAGGCGATAGTTCCTTTTTTCGCCCGTGCGATCACCAAGGCCAAACCACCAAAAAAAGCAATCAATACATCACGAATGTCCGGTGCGGTACGTGCCAATAGTTCCGATGATTCGTCTTTTAACGGAAACAGATAGAAAAATAAAAATGCCGTAAGTACACTCAATACCACCATCACGGTGAAATTTTTCAACGAACGCCGTAGGGTATCGATATCATTAATGGCCAAAGACATGCCTAGACCTAATATCGGGCCCATCAAGGGAGAAATTAACATCGCACCGATTACGACCGCCGTGGAGTTGGCGTTTAACCCGACCGAAGCGATAAAAATCGAGCAGATTAAAATCCATGAGGTATGGCCTTTGAAGGGAATATCGGCAATAATGGCCTCCTTAGTAGCATCTTGATCCGTATTGGGGCGTATATCCAAAAGTTCCTTCAAGAACTTTTTGGTGCTTTCCAGAAGTCCCTTAAAATCCCTTTTTACTTCCTCTTTACTTTCAGAAGGTGCCTCGGTAGGGGTAATATTATCTTGGTTCAGATTTTCGCTCATAGCTGGTTATGCATATTGATCCCCGAAGGTATCCTTTACTTTGTTCAAAACCTGTTTGATATCTTGCTCCTTTGATTTGGGGTAAATGAGCAGAACTTCTTCTTTATCAACGATAATATAATCGTTGAGACCGTCCACAACTATGATTTTACCTTTTGGGGAACGGATCATATTGCCCTGCGCATCTTCGCTGAGTACCTTGCCGTTCACCACCGCATTGTTGCTGTCGTCTTTATCGAGCTTGTCATAGAGCGAGCCCCATGTGCCCAAATCGTTCCAATCGAATGTGGCGGGAAGCACAAAAATGGATTTTGAAGGTTCCAAAATGGCATAATCGATAGAAATATTCTCTGCTTTCGCATAGTTTTCCTGAATAAAGTCCCATTCCGTTTCGGTATTGTAGGAAGCCGTTCCGGACTCAAAAAGTTGGTATTGTTCAGGTTGATATTTTTGAAATGCGTTTACGATGGTTTTTACGCTCCACATGAAGATACCGGCGTTCCAAAGAAAATTACCTTGTGCCAAAAATTCCTTTGCGGTCTCATAATCAGGTTTTTCGCGGAACTGATTTACCTCTTTCAGTTCATCGCTACTTCCTTTCTCAAATTCGATATATCCAAAACCGGTATTCGGAAAAGTTGGCTGTATACCCAAGGTACAGAGCACCTCTTCACTTTCGCACTTTTCAAAACAAAGGGTAACATCACGCGCAAAGGCAACTTCGTCCTCGATCCAGTGATCGCTAGGCGCCACTATCATAACTCCATCAGGATTCATCTTTTGAATTTTCAGGGCCGCATACAAGATACAAGGTGCCGTGTTGCGCATGGCTGGTTCGAGAACCACCTGTTCTTGTTTTACCAAGGGCAGTTGCTCAAGCACCAAGTCATTGTAACGTTCGTTGGTCAGGATCAAGATATTCTCCGTAGGCACAAATTTGTTGAGTCGTTTAAAAGTCTTTTGGATCAGGGTATCGCCCGTACCCAACATATCGTGAAACTGTTTTGGGTTTTCGCTGGTACTGATCGGCCAAAATCGGGATCCGACACCGCCTGCCATTAGAACCGCATAGTAATTCTTATTCTTCATTTTATCTGTCATTCCGAGCAAAGCGAAGGAATTCGCCTATCGTCGCTCTATGTTTTTATAACTTCCACCTCGGCATTCGGCTGAAAGAGATATACCCGACCTGAATTCACCTCAACACACTCGTACCGTTTAACCCTTTTGTTACCTTTTTTATAAAGCTTTCCGTTGTAAAGTCTGAAAATGCTGCCATGGGGTATTTCAAAAACGTAAGATCTACTTGGATGTTGTACATCGAACTGTTTCAATGCCAAAGATAATGTAGCATCGGTATCACTGCTCGCTTTAGGATTTTTAAAATGCCGTGCCAAGAGCGGTAGCAATTTTGACGGAAACACTTCGGGCCGAAGAAAAGGAAGCATTAGATATTGAAAGGTTTTCTTCCATTCAAGCCCATGGGGCTTAATGCGCCGACCGTATTTTTCAAAGGCCACCAAATGGGCAATTTCATGGATCAGGGTAATTAAAAATCGATATTTGTTCAGGGTAGCATTAACTGTAATTTGGTGCAAGCCGTTGGGCAACTTTCTATAATCCCCATGTCGTGTCACCCGTTGGTTTACGATTTTTAGGTGAACGCCCGTCTGTTTTATCAATTCAAGACAGGGCGCTACGGATCTTTCGGGCAGGTATTTTTGGAGGGTACTATCCATTAGTACAAAAATAGCGATTAAGCGATTCTATAATTAGAGGAAATCTGTAATTTCTAGCTGTAAATGAGGGTACGAAAAAACAAAAATAGCTACATAGGCACCTAAGTTGGTGTTATATACCTATAAAAGTTAAGTATATGCCAAGTTAGCCATAAGCTGAAAAGACCGCACAACAATAAACTTATCGACAGAAAATAATCTTATCACTTCTAGAATATTTTGAAATAAATTTTTAATAGTTAGGATTCCTTACTATATTTGTGGCGCAATTATGCATTAATTTAAAATATATTAAAATGAGTAAATCAATTTTTTATCACGCAGGATGTCCAGTTTGTGTAAGCGTAGAACACGACATCATAAATTTAGTTGGAGCCGACAATGTTGAAGTTGTCAACATTGGCGAAAACCGAGCAAGAATATCTGAAGCTGAAAAAGCAGGTGTTAATTCTGTACCAGCATTGGTAACACCAAATGGTAATACACTACACATCAATTTTGGTGCCTCCATGGCAGACATAAAAGGATAATTTTTTAAACCATATAGTTAGGATTCCTAATTTAAGGATGGAATCCTAACTTCTTAAAGCAATTCACAATGAAATCAATATTATTAATACTTTCAGCAACATTACTTCTAAGTACTAGTACATCTTGTGCACAAGAGAATGAATACAAAAATGACGACTTCAAGATTAATGAAGTAAGCGTAAGTCACGAACCCAATCTCGGAGTTACTATTTGGGAACTAAGTGTCAATGGAAAAGCAGGAAAAACAACACCGACAAAAGTTGGTCAACTTGATGGCGCACCAGTTTTAGGATATGTATTTCCAACTAGTTTAAAACCGACAGACGTAGGTTTTAATCAAACAGATGGTATTGTAGCACTTGCCCTAACATCTCATCCCGATTTTGACGATACACCTTTGTGGGACGAGAATAACGACCAAGTATATAATAACGATGGTGTTATTTGGCATCCTCATTGGGTAATACTTCACGAAGATAAAAGAGTCAGAGGTGGTCTTTCTGTTAAACAATTCAAGAAAGCAGATGAAACAGTTGTTCTGCCACCAACAAACCCAGGAATGCCCATGTATATGGATTCACCAGGTTATCCAGTTACTACAAAAAGTAATACTATAAAAGTTATAGTTCCCGATTACCGAATGAACAACAAAACGGATTTCAACTATGATGGAGTAACAGCATTTATGAAGGTAAATACCAGTAATGAAAATCT